>HF995290.1:0-19692 GCA_000432275.1 Proteobacteria bacterium CAG:495 | reverse complement strand
ACCGCAGACAAGCTTTGGCATTGCTGCGTGACAACGAAGTCGTTTCCAAACTTTTCTCTACTTTGGCTGAACGCTATAAAGACCGCAACGGCGGTTATACCCGCGTTTTGAAAGCCGGTTTCCGTTATGGTGATGCTGCCGATATGGCTATCATCGAATTGGTTGACCGTGACGTCAATGCCAAAGGCGCTAAAGACATTGCACGCGTTGCTGCTGAAAAAGCGGCTGCTGCTGAAGCTGAAAAGGCTAATGCCGAAGCTAAATAGTTTTTAGCTGATGAAGAATATGAAAGACCGCTGTGAAGCGGTCTTTTTTTATGCTTGAAAAGCATATGTTTTTTTATGCTGAACTTTTCCCTAGGCGCAATTCACTGCTGTTCTGTGACGAAAAAATCAGCTTTTAACGCTGTTTTTTTGAAGCAGCCGTCATCGTGTCCGATTGAATTAAGTTCATCATCTTTTAAATCATCGTTAAATTTGGGGTGTGTCAATGCCAGTTCCGTAGAGCAGAGAAAGTGTTTCCGAATCGAAGTTTTCTTTAGATAAAGGCTCAAAAGTGCGGTTTTTATTTGACAGGGGAGATTATCGTGATAATTTTAGGTATATTTTGAGTATTAATAAATTATTTTAACTAAAACCAAATTTTATGGAAAAGAAAATTTTGTTAGTTGATTGCGACGGTGTTGTTTCGGAGTCTTTTAACGGGAAAAAGTTAAAGCATTTGCTGGTTCAGGGCATTGAAGATGAAAAAGTCGTTTTTGAGGCCAGAGTAGGATTAAAACAGTCGAAACTGACTTATCCCGATGCGGTTCGTTTTGTTGAACAGCAGGGAGGAAAGTTGGGCGATAAGATGCTGGTGGCAGGTTTGTCTGCTTTTCGCGAGACATTTAATGTTGAAGCGACGAAACTGCAATCTCATGGCGTGGAGGTTGATTTGCTGTTTGAAGACTGGTATTGGAGCAGTACGCCGTCACAGGAAAATTATTTTATGAAAGTTTTTATGGGAAATGGCTACCGTATGGAGAATTTTATCAATTATCCATATTGGGCGCGGGCGATTTTTTAATCGCAATCCCGGCTATGAAAAAAAAGCGAATCGCAAAAACGGTTCGCTTTTTTTATTTGTTCCAATTCCACATGGCGTCTTTGAGGTATTGCAAAGCCGGAGAGTATTTCAAATTAGGGTTGTTTTGGGCATAATCGAGCGCACGCACTTCTTTGTAATAATAATGGGGATTGGCACCGGCATCCAGCAATAGTTTGACAACTTCGGCATTGTTGCGTTTTTCCGGAGAAATCGAGGTGGTAACGGCGGCGATTAACGGAGTTATTTTGCTGCCGTCTTGATGATTGGCGTCAGCTCCTGCGTCCAGTAATTTTTTGATAACCGAGATGTTGGGGTTAAGATTAGCGGCATAAAGCAAAGCGGTGCCGCCGGACTTATTGGCGGCGTCAACGACAGCGCCGTGCGAAATCAGCAGGGAAATAATTTGTTCGTCAGGGTTAAACTGCGCCGCGTTTATGAGAACGGTATTGTCAAGATAATCAGAGGCATTGACGTTTGCACCGTTTTGAATAAGCGTTTCAACAACGGGAAAAGAGCTTTGGGCGGCAGCAAGCATCAGCAGGGTCGAACCGTCGGGGAGCGTGTTGTTGATGTCCAGGCCGTCGTCAATTGCCGATTGCATTTCGGCGGCACTCAGGGAGGGCAACAAAGAAGTGTCAAACTGTGCGGCATATGCGAATCTGCCAAAAACAACGATGATAAACAAAAGAGCGAAAGGCAGGTTTCGCAGGAAAGAGGAGCGGAAGAATGTTTTAATCGGTAATTTCAGCTTCATAAGCATAGACAATCTGAGTGTCTTTTTCATCATCTTCAATACTGAGCTCGCAAATCAGAAGCTTGTCCGCATCTTCCATACTGTCAATAATTTCGTCCGGAATGTTTTGCAGTTCGATTTTATCGCCGGCATTGCGGTTTAAGACTGCGCTTTTGTTGTCGATGTCGAGGTTTATGGTCGCATTCTCGGGTTCGCCTTCGCGAACATAGAGCAGGAGCATCGCTTCGTCTTCGTCATTAATCAGAAAATCGTAAGTTTCAAAATCTTCACCGGCCATAACCATAATCCTTTAATCTAATATGTCTTTTTATGATATATGCATTCTTGTGCTTTGGCAACAGATATCGCTAAAAAAATTTAAATGACCGCCTCCGACATTTCTGGGGGAAGCTAGAGGCGGCCAACCAACTTATTGGATAAGTTTGAAGTCAGCATACAACAGGAAGTGTTGAAGAAATGTTAATAGATTGCAGAAACGGGATGAATTTTTGCACGGGTGTGCTAATAATAAGGCAAAGGAGAACTATCTATGCGTGTTTTAGTAGACAGGTTTATTGAGCTTTTGAAGTGGCCGGTTGCCTTGTATATGCTTTTGTCATTGCCGGCGTATATTCAATCCCTCTATTATTTCAAGTTTACCAATTTGCAATATGTGGCTTTGTTCGGCGGGTTTTTCCTGTTTTTTATTTCCCGCAGCATGATGGACTCGTCAGTCAAGTCAAATATGGAAATTGTTGCCCATGAGATGACACATGCTTTTTTTGCCTTGCTGACGTTGCACAAAGTGACCGGCATACGCGTAGAAGGCGACAATTCCGGCGGCAATATGTCGTTTGAAGGCGAAGGCAACTGGCTGATTGTCATTGCGCCGTATTTCTTTCCGTTGTTCGGTTTCTTTTATATGATTGCTTTTTCCGTTTATACTCATTTTGCGCCGTCGAATCTGATTTTAAACGGCATTTTGGGCTTTTTTATCGGCTATCACCTGGATACCGTCGGCTCTCAGATTCATGAAAAACAAACGGATTTGCCCAAAGTTTCCTACAAGTTTTGCGCTATGTTTTTGCCGGCGGCCAATTTATGGGCTGTCGGTTCAATGCTGGCTTTTAATACCAGAGGATGGGCCGGCGTAAGCCTGTATTTGGATTTAATCAATTATCTGAACGTTCGTAACTGGAACTACGTTAAAGCCCTGCTAGCCAATTTGTTCTAATGTACAGGCGTTGGCGTTCAACCGGTAACGCACGCCCAAAGTCAGGACATGACGAGCGGGGAAATGTCCGTATGCAAAATCACGGATAACCGGAACGTCAACCTGGCGGGCAAAATCGCTGATGACATCATCCAGGCTGCCGTGGGTCGTAGCGGGGTCTTCGCATTCGCTGAATTTGCCGAAAACAATTCCTTTGACATATTTGAAATCGGGATTGAGCCGCAGCTGGGTCAGCATCAAGGCTATTTTGTAAGGTTTTTCCACTTCGTCTTCGATGAGGATAATCGAATCGCGGATGTCCGGATAGTAGGGCGTTCCGTTGAGGTCGCTCAACGTGCTTAAATTGCCGCCGACAAGCGTTCCTTCGGCGTTGCCGCCGCGAAGACAGCTTCCCTCTTCGGAAAAGAACTTCTCTCCGTCTAAAATCGCTCTCAAGTCGCGGTCTACCGTCGGGTCAATATTGCCGCGGCGAAAGTCGTATTCGCATAAAAAGCCAGAGACATAGGGCAGTTTGGTTTGTGCATAGATACCCAACTGAACGGAGGTGGTGTCGCTGAAACCGATCAGGGGTTTGGGATGGGCACGGATGACATTAAAGTCAAGGAAGGGGAGAATGCGCAGCGAACTGGCTCCGCCGTGAGCAGCTACCATTGCCTTGACCTCGGGGGCGGCAAAAGCCGCCATAATGTCCCGCGCTTTCTCTTTGTCCGAATCGGGAGTATGCCGCAAGCCGGTGAGGGTTGTCGGCATGAGTTTGATTTTAAATCCCAAGCTTTCAAAATAACCGATTGCAGCATCCAGGTTGATGCTTTCACGACGGGAAAGCATCACCGAAGGGGAGACGATGGCTAAGGTGTCGCCGGGATTTAAAAGTCTGGTCATTTAAATTTCCTTGCAAAGCTGGCGGCTGAAATCCGGCAGGCTGTTGTCATGAGCACCCATAATGACAACACGGTCTCCCGGTTTTGCGTTGGCTAAAATAAATTTTCTGGTTTCCTCCCGGCGGGGCATAAAAAACGCGTTTTGATGTCCGGCGGCTTTAATTTTGGTGATGATATCGTTGGAAGAAACGCTGTCTTTGGGCGTCAGCTCATATATTTCCTGCATCAGGACAATGTCTTCGGCCGAAATGACTTTTGAAAGCTCGGCAGCGACTTCGGCACCGGTGTTCATTACCGAGAAGGGGGTATGAGGCTGGTACATCATTATCAAACGGCCGGGATGCTCTTTAATGGCAGCAGCGGAAGCTGCGATTTTAGTCGGGTTGTGGGCAAAATCGGCATAAAAGGTTATGCCTTTGGCCGAACCGACTTTTTCGAGGCGGACCTTCACGCCGGTAAACCCTTCCAGAGCTTTTGCGGCATCAAATTTGTCAATCCCCAGCATCATACAGGCGGAGATGGCAGCCAGCGCATTGGCAACGTTGAACTTGCCCAGCAGAGCAAGGCTGAACTTTTTGCCGTCTATCGAATATTCTACGCCGTGTTCAACAGCTTTGATGTTGTAAGCAAAGATGTCGGCGTGAGAATCTTTGATTGAAAAAGAAAACGTCTTTTTGGGGCTTGTGAGACTGCGGGTGAGCGGACAGTCGTAATTGACAATCAGCGCGTATTGGACGTGCGAGGCAAAATTGGTAAAGTATTCAACCAGTTTTTCCATGGAAGTATGGTCGTGAGAAATGTTGTTTACGATACCGATATACGGATGATATTTTTGAATTGAACCATCGCTTTCATCCGCTTCGATGACACAAACGTCGCTTTCGTTATACAGGTAATTGGGGAGGCCGGGGCGGTCTTCGTAATTGCAAAGCATTCCGCCGTTAATCATACAGGGTTTCTGCCCGAGGCGGTCGAGGATGTATCCGATCATCGCGGTGGTTGTGGTTTTGCCGGCGGTGCCGCCGACGGCGATGCCCTTAGCGTAGCCGCTGAATATTTCTTCAAGCAAATCGGATCTTTTTTTTACGGGGACGTTGTATTTGCGAGCGGCCTTAATGTCCGGGTTTTCTTCATTAATGATGGAGGAAATGTACAAACATTCGGTATCGGGGAAAACGGCACTGCCGTCCTGCGGTACGATTTTCAGACCGACGCTCTCCAGAGCGGCTTTACGGTCTTGGTTGAGTCCTTCGTCAAAACTGCTGTCGGATCCATAAACTTCGTAGCCTTTTTTTATCATTATTTGTTCAAGAGGGCTGATGCCGTTACCGGCGGCGGCGCAGAAAGCAATTTTTTTCATTGTATAACGTTATCCTTAGTCTAGTTCATAATTTTATCCGGGCGGGTTTTCCCGACCGGCAGCGCTTACAGGGCGTCCAGAGTTTGTTTTTCCCGGTTGCGCAGAAGTTTCAGATTTTTGTAGTCCACTACTATATAACTTTTTCCGTCGCCGTCAACATTTACGGCAAGAGCTGCACCGACATCATCGTTGTAGTAGGTGGAATAAAGGGTTGCGTCTCCGTTTTGGAGTTGTTTTAGAAAGTTTGGATTGCCGATGGGGGCATCTTTTTTAACCATAATTTTACGGCCTTTGGCATCTTTTGATTCCACTTCGATTTGTGCCGGCGTGAAAAATTCTTCGGCGTGGCCGTATTTCTTTTTCAGAAGATCATTGTAGATTTTGTACTGGCGCATTACTTTGGAGGCGTCGGGAGTGTCGTCGAGAAGCCCGCCGTAACCGATTATCCGCCATAATTCGTCATTGTCGCCGAAAGTGACGTCGACTTTATCAAAGTCTGAAATGGCTTTGGGGAGATGGGCGGCGCTGAAGTTGTTGACATAATCTTTTTCATCAATACGGGTCAGCAGCACCCCTTGGTTTTTGGTTTCCTGTATGGTGGCTCCCCAGATGAGTCCGAAAGGGGCGGCCGTGTTGTTTCCCTCAGAAGGAAGCTCAGCTTTTTTTATTCTTTGGCGCAGTTGAGGAAAGTTTTGCTTGCGCAGGGCCTGGGGACGGGTGTTAAGCAGGCGTTTGGCCTGTTCGACGGCGTCGGCGGCAGCTTCTTCGTCAACACTTTCGGGCACGGTTTCTTCACTGACCAAAATGTCGCGGTAAAAGTTTTCCTGAGCTTCCGCGCGGAAAATGGAAAAAAAGCAAGATAAGACAAGAGTACCGATGAAAATATTTTTCATAAAATTATCCTTGAAAAATCAAAATTAAATTGAACAGTGTTCAGCTTTCGGCTATTGTATAGTCATAATTGCAAATATTTTATTAAATAATATATGCTTAAGTAAAGAAAAGACAATAATATTGAAATGACGGATATGGAATCTAAAGACGCAAAACTAAATGCATTTTTGAAAGAGCAGGTCAGAACCAACCTCTTGAATATCGGTAGAAAACTGGTGATTGAAAAGGGCGCCGACTATCTGACGGCGCGGAAACTTTCCCAGGCTTCGAACGTTTCGGTGGGGACAATTTACAATCAGTTTTCGACGATGGAAAATTTTGTCGCCGCAGAAAATATGCAGACGTTTGACGAACTGTATCAATTGTTGTCAATCATCATTCCCGACCAGAATCCGTATATCAACATTATTCGTTATGTCGACGCGTTCAGCGGTTATGTGGTGAACAATCCGAATCTCTGGACCTTGGTTTTTCGGGAGCAGCTTCAGGGCGGTGAACGCCGGCGGCCGTTCGTATATTTGCGCAAGGCCAGGCGAATCGAGAAACTGCTGGAAATTCAATTAAGGGCGATGTTCGGGTATCTGGGCTATGCCGAGCGGCGGCTTGCCGCAGAGGTTTTGGAAACGACGCTGTTTGCATTGAGCGGTTTTTTGGCAATGCCCGGTTGGGATAAAAAGCAGCCTTTGAACAAGCACAATATCTGCCAGCTGTTGCTTAATACTTATTTGGCAGGTTTGGCAAGTTTGCGGAAGGAGTAGGTTATGCTTTATGACGTTTATTATAAATTTCTTTCTATCATTAACGATCCGGTTTTTCTGCGCGGTTTTTTTGACAACAGGTTTTATCTGATTTTGCTGGTGGTAATTTTGATGCATGTGAAATATACCACTTACAGCAGCATGTGGCTGAGTTCTCTGGTTAATATCCCGGGAACGATTTTACATGAGTTTATGCATTATTTCGTGGGAATGATATTGAATGCGCGCCCCTGCAACTTTACGATTTTTCCCCGTCGCGGCGAAGACGGAAATTATGTCATGGGCAGCGTGGGGTTTCGCAACGTGACTTTTTACAATGCGGTTCCCGCCGCGATGGCACCGCTGCTTTTGCTGCCGATAGGCTTTTATGTAAACCGGTACGTTCTGCCGGCGCTTCCGCCGACATTTTGCAATTATGTGCTTTATGTGCTGCTGCAAACCATCATCATTGAGAACGCGGTGCCTTCGCGCGCCGATTTCCGGGTGGCGGGAATGTATATTACCGGCGTTGTCATGTATGCTTTTCTGGCCTTGTTGGTTTTTCTTACAATTTAATGAACCATACTTAAATTTTCCGGCATAAAAAACGCCCTCTCGTCAAGGAAAGGGCGTTTCGAATCGAAGCATTGGCTATTCTGCGCTCGGAACAGCTTTTTTAGGCTGTTGCATAATCAGGGGCATTTCCTGTTTTTTGCCTTCAACTTCCATTTGCGGGTTGATGAAAGCGGTTGAGCCTTTTTCGTAAAAATAGAACTCGCGGCGGATGTTGGCCTTATCTTTTATCGAGAGTTCGTTCCATTCTTTTTCGTTCATGCCGTAAGGGTAGGTTTCCTTGGGCTGGCCGGCGCAGGCGGCTACCAGGGTCAGCAAGCCGAGAGCAATAGTTTTTTTCATATTTTCAGTCCTTAAAAAAGAGGAATTTCTTTCCGGTTTCAACTATGGTTTATCATAGCGGAATCGACAGCTTATAGCTATGTTTTTATGAAGTTTTCTACAATATATTTTCGGGAGCTTAACCGATTCTTTAGAATCTCAAGAGTAAGCTTTGGGACATAACAATAAGTTTACAACCCGCTCCGCGGGGTGTAGGTTATAACTGTTATTTGGATTAACCATTAAGGGAATCGATATATGAATAGCTTGAAAAAATTTAGCGGACTTGCTCTGGCATTTTTGCTAACTATGGGGTTTCTGAGCGGAAACGCCCTGGCTTCTGAGATTGACCTGAAAATTCCGTCCCTGGATGTGGGTTACAACATCTTTGGTCACGCCATTACGGGTTCACAAATTTTGTTTTACGGTATGTGGATTTGCGTCCTCGGTATGATTTTTGGTTTTTGGGAATTTATTAAAATCAAAAAAATGCCGGCACACAAATCAATGCTTGCAGTTTCGCACACCATTTACGAAACCTGCAAAACTTATATGAAGCAGCAGGCCAAACTGTTGGTCATTTTGGAACTGTTTATTGCCGCGTGCATTTTTTATTACTTCTTTTATCTTAACGCGACGCCGCTGCCTAAAGTTATGACTGTTTTGATGTGGTCTATTTTGGGTATTCTGGGTTCTTATGCGGTGGCTTGGTTCGGAATGAGAATCAATACTTACGCCAATTCCCGCACGGCGTTTTTGTCCTTGAAGGGCAAACCTTATCCGGTGATGAGTCTGCCTTTGCGTTCCGGTATGTCAATCGGCGTTTTGCTGATTTGCGTCGAGCTGATTATGATGATTACCATTCTTTTGTTTGTATCAAAAGAAAATGCAGGTGCATGTTTTATCGGTTTTGCCATCGGCGAATCGCTGGGCGCTTCCGCATTGAGAATTTGCGGCGGTATTTTTACCAAGATTGCCGACATCGGTGCCGATTTGATGAAAATTATATTCAAAATTGACGAAGACGATGCCCGTAATCCGGGGGTTATTGCCGATTGTACCGGTGACAATGCCGGCGATTCAGTCGGGCCGACCGCCGACGGTTTTGAAACTTACGGGGTTACCGGCGTTGCCTTAATCAGCTTTATCGTTCTTGGTGCCGGTATGAGCTATATGCCTAACGGCGAACTGGAGTTGATTAAAGGCGGTTTGGATATCCAGGGCAAACTGATTGTCTGGATTTTCACCATGCGCGTTCTGATGATTCTCACCTCGATTATTTCTTACTGGCTGAATGCCAAGGCATCCGGCGCTATTTTTGGCAAGAAAGAATCCTTTAATTTTGAAACGCCGCTGACCAGCCTTATCTGGTTGACGTCGCTGATTTCAATTGCGGTTACGTTTGCGGTTTCTTATGTCATGATCGGCATGATGGGACCGAATCTGTGGTGGAAACTTTCGGTCATTATCAGCTGCGGCACTTTGGCAGCTGCCTTGATTCCGGAATTTACCAAAATTTTCACTTCCTCCAAATCAAAGCATGTTGAGGAGATTGTCAATGCAAGCCGTGAGGCCGGTGCTTCGCTGAACATTATTTCAGGTATCGTTGCCGGTAACTTTTCTGCTTTCTGGCAGGGATTGGTCATGGTCGGCCTGATGGCAATCGCTTTCTTTACCGCCCGCAGCGGGTTGGATGAATTTATGGTTTATCCGACAGTGTTCGCCTTTGGTTTGGTTGCTTTCGGTATGCTGGGTATGGGACCGGTCACCATTGCGGTTGACAGTTACGGTCCGGTTACCGACAATGCCCAGTCCGTTTTCGAGCTTTCTCAGATTGAAAGCCAGCCGAACATCAGCAAAGAAATCGAAAAAGATTACGGTTTCAAACCTGATTTTGAAAACGGCAAACATTATCTGGAAGAAAACGACTCTGCTGGAAACACTTTCAAGGCAACGGCAAAACCGGTTCTTATCGGTACTGCGGTTATCGGTGCCACGACGATGATTTTCTCAATCATTTTGTTGTTGAACCTGCAGCTGAACCTGCTTGATCCGGAAGTGCTGTTCGGCATTATTCTGGGCGGTGCGGTTATCTTCTGGTTCTCCGGCGCTTCGATGCAGGCGGTTTCTACCGGCGCTTACCGTGCAGTCAACTACATTAAGGAACATATCAAACTGGATACGGCCAAGGCCGCGTCGGTTGAAGATTCCAAAAAAGTCGTTCAAATCTGTACATTGTATGCCCAAAAGGGTATGTTCAACATTTTTATTGTCATTTTCTCGTTTACGATAGCGTTTGCCTGCTTTGATGCAAACCTGTTTGCAAGCTACCTGATTTCAATTGCGGTATTCGGCTTGTTCCAGGCTTTGTATATGGCTAATGCCGGCGGTGCTTGGGACAATGCCAAAAAAGTCGTTGAAGTTGATTTGAACGAAAAGGGCACCCCGCTGCATGATGCCGCAGTTGTGGGCGATACGGTGGGCGATCCTTACAAGGATACGTCATCGGTGGCTCTCAACCCGATTATTAAATTTACGACGCTGTTCGGTTTGCTGGCTGTTGAAATGGCCGTTGCCGCTCCGCGCTGCGTTTCTGTCGGGCTGGGTATCGGCTTCTTCCTGTTGGGTTTAATCTTCGTATGGCGGTCTTTCTACCGGATGCGGATTGAACCTAAAAAGGTTGACTAAAAAATGAGTTTTGCCCGGTTGAATCCGAGAAGGAGAGGCCGGGCAGAATTTATAAGTTAGAAAAAAACGATCGGATCGTCCGGTCGTTTTTTTGTATAAACGCCCCGGATAAGATTTTGTTTTTCTTTGTAAAAAACAGCGAAAGCCAAGGCTGGTGCCGATAAAGTTATTCATCATTGCGGTAAAGTGCTTGACAAAAAATTCAAATGTTATATATGTGGAGGCATGGAAATATTATAAATTCTATCTTATTTTTGACAGTTAACGGTCCAAAGTGAATTCGAATGAATTTATGGCGGATTATATATAAATTTTTTTAAATATTATTTATTATGGAACGTGTTAGCGTAAAAAGCCTGAATCCTCAGGTAACCAGAGAGTTGAGAATTGCTGAAAAAAGATTGCGTCAGCGAGTAGCAACCGAAAATCTGCATGAACTGGCAGCACAACAGGGTATTCAAATTCCCGATAATGCCGTTGCTCAGGCAAGCCGTGTGAATATGGAATTTGAGCATGGTATGTTCGGCGGCAAGTTTATGTACACCATTGAAGCCAATGACGGAAAAAGCGTTTTGTGCTGGGATATGGTGAATGATGACAAGAGAGTGCTTTCATTGGAGCATGTCAGTGTGAAGCCGCTGGCGGCTCTGGAAAAACATAAGCGCGGATTGTCTTCACAGACGAAAATCGGCAATTATACCTGGATTCCGACCATGTGGTATGTCCTGGAGCCGATGCTGATTTCCGGCGATTTGTTCGATGCCCAGCGCAAAAGAACGAAGTTACTGGCTAATGTGGCAAAGGAAGCAAAGCTGGCGTTTTCGTCTTTTGATCGTGCCAAGCTGGCTCAGGTTGACGGTGAACCCCGCTGGTCTCTGCGTTGCGATGTGCCGAAAAAGCTGCAGGAAGAAGAGTTATTTGAAAACGACGTCGTATACTCCACCGTGTTGATGGACGGCGAAACTTTTGAGTTTGCATATAATTCTGAGTTGTGGGTGTTACAACAGCGTGTTGCTGCCCGCAAAATTATGCAATGTGCAGCAGGCGGCGGCTATTTCATAGCAGATGACACCAAACCTTTCTTGTGTAAGGTTGACGGCGTTGACGTTTGGATACAGTATTGTGTCAACAATCGCGGGAAAGATGCTTTCGTCTTATGCGAAGTGATTGGCGGCAAGACTTACATGAAGTCTTTCGGTTCGTTTGTTTTTGATTATCAGTATCCGGTCTATGACGGCGTAAACGGTATCAAGAATGACAAGGCTGCCCAAGATTTGCAAAAAGAAGGCATTCAGTTCGATTATGAAATCGGCGGTTTGCAATTCCGGGCCGTATGTTGGACGGAGTTTGAAGAGTATGTTACTCCTCAGCTCAAGTCTATCGGCGATGAGGATGATGACGACTAAAAGTTCTTAAAAAAACATTTGTTTTTAGCCTAAGCAGTTTGCTTAGGCTTTTTTTTGTCTTATTTTGACAAATTAGGGCTTGACTTATGCTAGAAAAAGGTTTAATTCTACACCGATTTAGAATTAGTTAGATAAGAATTATGTTGAATGCGTTTGCATTTTAGCATCAAGATATTTCAGAAAAACAATTAATTGGGTTTTTCTCGGTTCGTAAAAATAAAGATGTTCAAATTTCTCTTAGCCAGAGCTTTATTGTTCGAACCATCCTCATCCCAGTTGTGAAATTCGGATGAGGTTTTCTTGATAACCATGTTTAAGCCTTCTTTTAAGGATGTTCCATAATAAAAAGATGTAAGTTAATGTTACATTATACCGTTGCGAAACAGGATAATGTATGATTTTTGGAAGGCTTAAATTTTTCTCGATAGCAAGTCAATTGCCAAGACCCCCGGTTCAAAAGTTGCTGAAAAACTTTAACCGGGGCTCTTTTTTTTATATTTAATCGTTTAGCGGGCAGGAACCGTCAATTTGGTGGTCAAGGCGGTTTTCCTTGAGGCCGGCAGGGTCCTGATGAATAATAACCTGAGCATCGGGATAGGCCTTGAGTACGGCGTTTTCTACTTCGTCGGTATATTCATGGGCAACCGAGAGCGGCAGACTGCCGTCCAATTCAAGGTGAAATTCAAACATATAGATGCCGCCGAGGTCGCGGGTGCGGAGATCGTGCATTCCGCGGGTGTGGGCACAAGACAATACAATTTTTTGCAGGTTTTCACGAATGTCGTCATTCAATTCTTTATCCATTAAAACCGCAACGGCGTCTTTGGCCAGCTTGTAGGCGTTAATTAACAAGTAAGCCGAGACGGCAAAAGCGGTTACGGTATCAAACCAGTTTATGTCAAACAGTTTTACAACTGCCAGAGTGAGGATGATGGAGGCATTGGTGATGACATCTACGGTGTAGTGGGCGGAATCGGCGCTGATGGCTCGGGAATGCGTGCGGGAGGCAACGTATTTTTGAAACAAAATCAGTCCCAGCGTCAACAGCAGGCTGAGCAGCATAACAAAGATGCCGATGCCGGCCTGGGTGAGAGGACGCGGGTTGATGAAACGGTTGATTCCGTCATACATAACGAAAATACCCGAACCGGCGACAAAGGCAGATTGTACGAGGGCGCTGATGGCTTCCGCTTTGCCGTGCCCGTAACGGTGGGCCCGGTCCGCCGGTTGTGAGGATACGTGCACGGCGATGTAGGTGATGGATGAGGCAAAAAGGTCGGCGAGACTGTCAATCATTGAAGACAGTACCGACAACGAACCGGTATAAAAAACGCCGATTGTCTTTATGACGGTCAGGGTTACGGCTAGACTGACGCTGCCCATGGCTGCCAGACGTTTAAGGCGATTACTTTGTTCGGCGGTCAGCGATGACATTTTTTATTTTCTCCATATTTTCGGCAGTAATTTCGTAGTAGTGTGCATTAGCATAGCTGCTGAAGGTTTGCAACGCTTTTTCGGTGAGCGGCTGTTTGAATTCATAATTCAGGTAATTTTTGGTGCCGTCCTTGACGAAATGCAGAACGACATGATTACCGCCTTCTGCCTGTAAATCGGCTGTAAGCAGCGGCTGCGGGTTTTCAAGGCGGTCGGTGACGCCGATAAAAGAGGTATTTAAAAGGACTTTGGCAATTTCCGCCAGACGGTCTGCTTTGTAAATATCGTTGACCTGCGCCAGCCTTCCGAGGCGAAGGTTCCACACCGAGCTGAAAGTCCAGTCTTCCGGTTTTACGGATAAGTCAATCAAGTCAAAATTAGCCAGCCAGACCTGAAATTGATTGTCGAATTTGACATAGGCTCCTTTTGAACCACGGCCGAGGTCCAAGTCAAATTTTCCGACATCAAAGGAGACCAGGCGTTTTTTTCCGCCGTCCTCCAATTCAATCCGAATTGCGGGGGAGGAGGCAACTTCAATTGGCGCCAAGCCGAAGGCGGGCAGATATTCCATTTTAGATGTTTTCTTTTCATAGAAAGTGGCTTCCAGCATAGCGCTTAGAAAGCTGCGTATGCGTTCCTGATAAACCATAAATTCCGGAGCGCCTTCAAGTTTCCAGGCGTCTTGGTCGCGATAAAATCTGAGGGCTTGATTATGGTTTTGCAAGGTAATGTATTCGACGTCGTTAATTTGTTTCGGCAAGTTGGGAAATAAGGGCCGGTTTTCGTAAACGGCAATGTCCTGACGGTTGTTATACCAGACGGATGTGGTTCCGAGGGCAAGCAACAATGCGGCGCCGGTTCCGAGGTAAACGAATGGCCGGTTAATTTGCAGCGGAGACAACGACCGGCAGTAACGGCGGCGTTTGAGCATAAAGGCAAACATTCCCAGCAGAATCAGCAGCGGCACGGCATAGATGTTTGCAAATTTGATGCGGTTTTCGAGCCGACGGGTTTCCTGATTGAGCGTCGTCCGGATATTAAAGAGCTCCTGACGGCTTTGGTCAATGTCTTTGCGGATATTGGCGATGATGGCAAGTTCGTCAGGGGTAAACTGCAGTCTTTCTTCAAAGTTTTTTTTGCCCCAAATTTCCTGAAGGCCGGATTTGGTTTGTTCAATTTTATCAATGATGTCTTTTTCGCGGATTTTGAACTGCTGCTGTGCCAGTTTACGAGCGGTTTCGATATCTTCGAAGGTACGGTTTTTGCCTGATTTTCCACGCAGGTTAATCATATCGTCGCGTCCCAGCAGCGTATCAAGGGCATTGAGTACGAAGTTGGCATTGTCCAAGACCGGGATGGCATAGTTGTTTTCCAAAATAGTTTGATGTACGGTCCAAAAACTGTCGTAAAGCATATCACTGTCGCCGACGACAATCAGTTCGAAGGGTTTTTCCATATTTTTGCTGATGATGCGGGCGGCAATGTATTTGGGGTTGGAATCTTTTTCGAAATGCCGAAGAATTTCGGCAGGATGAAGGTTATTGTAAACGACCTCCGCCGGAAGCAGCTCCGATATGGGACCGGCCTGAAGCAGAGGAACAAAATAAATCGGGGCATCTTTTTGGGGAGCAAATATGCCGGCGGAAGTGAGCATCATTTTTTTGAGAAGCGCCGTTTCTTTAAAATCGTGGTTAAAGTTGGGTTCTTTCAGGTAAAACTGAATCAAGTCCTGCGTGAACGTGGGATTGTCTTTGAAGTTTGTGGCGTCGATGGTTGAGGAATTGCCCAAGTCGGCAACAACCATATTGTCAAAGAAACGAAATCCCCATGATTCGGGCAGGTTTCCGTAATCGGACGGAGACAAAGTTTGCGAAACCGGGGCGAAGATGCGCGGCGCTTCTGCCGCAATGTCGAAGAAAGCCAGAATTTTGCCGCCGCGGTAACTGTAATTCCGTATTGCCTGCTGCATATCGTTGCTCATTTTCTGCGGATGTGCAATCATCAGCGCATCAATGTTGTTCAGGTCGAGCAGGTTGTCGTCTGAAATTGGCGTTATGTCATAAAACTGTTGCAGCTGGTTGATAATTTCCCATTTAGGCGTGGCTACGTTTTCGATAATTTGTTCAAACATCGGCAGAGAGGTGATTAATCCGAGTTTTGAACGGCGGTGGTTGAGCAGATAAAGCGCCTGGGTCAGGTCCTGTTCCAAAAGCTCCTGACGTTCCAGCGGGAAAAAAGGGATTACCCGGCGGTGTTCTACTTCATCGGTGAGCGTCATTCCGAAATAGGCATTGCTGTTGGTGTCGACGAGAGGAAGCGGTTGCAGCCCGGCATTGAGGGCCCGGTCTTCAACATCGCTCAGCGGCAGAGGATTGTAAATCTGGTAGCTAAACTTGCCGTCGGAAAGCGAAGCGTAGCGTTGGAGCAAAAGGCGGATTTTATCGAACATCAGCCGCAACTCGGGGCTGCGTTCTCCCAGAATACGGGAATAATAAAGCTTGGCGGTTACCGGCTCGGGAAGATTACGCAAGATGTTGCGGGTGGCATCGGTAAGCGTGAAAAGCTTTTCTTCGGTAAAGTCATATTGGTACCGGCGGAGCAGATTGTTGGCAGTCAGGTTAAGGCCGGTGAAACCAATCAGAAGAATGAGGAATATCATAACGTAATAACCGGGCCGGGAAGACTTCAGCCACGGGGTGGTTCCTGCGGTTTTGAAACTTATAATCAACACGGTGGTCAGGTTAAACAGCAATATCAGCGATGCAAAAAAGACGATGTCACGCGCTTCCAGAAGACCGTGGACAATTGTTTCGAAGTGAGAAAGGAAACTGAACGATGCGACCATATCAATAATCGAAAGCGGCGCAAAACTGCGGAATATTCCGAGTATGTATTCAATGCCGCTGAGGAAAAAGACCAGGTTTGCAATAACGGCGAAGACCAGCGCGATTACCTGGTTTTTGGTAAGGGCGGACATGGTTTGGGAAATTGCAAGCATACAGCCGGCGAGCAGAAAGCTGCCGACATAACTGATGAGAATGACGGTGTTGTCAGGGGAGCCCAGCAGGTTGACGGTAATCCAAAAAGGAAAAGTCAGAAGCAGGGCGAGAGCGCAAAACATCCAGGAAGCGAAAAACTTTCCCCACACCAATGCGGGAATCGACACCGGCATGGTGATTATCTGGAGGATGGTTTTGGTTCTGAATTCCTCGGCCCAAAGCCTCATTGAAATTCCCGGAATAAACAGCAGATACAGCCAGGGTTGAAAGCTGAACATAGGCAGCAAATCCGCTTGTCCGCGTTCAAGAAAATGTCCGAAATAAACAGCAAAGGAGCCGTTCAGCAGCAGAAAGCAAATCAGGTAGACATATGCCAGCGGCGAAATGAAATAACGAAAAAATTCGTTTTTAGTGACAACCCAAAGTTTGTTCATTTGTTTACCTCGTCAGATTTTTAAATGCGTCGGAAAGTGTGGCAGCATGGTTTTGGAAAAGAATCGAATCCAGGGTTCCGTCTGCTTTGATTTGACCTTTGCTCATCAAAATGATGCGATTGGCGATGGTTTCTGCTTCATCGAGCAAGTGGGTTGAGATGATGATGGTTTTGTCCCGGCCCATACGGGTAATCAGCTCGCGGATGTGTTCTTTTTGGTTAGGGTCAAGGCCGTCGGTAGGTTCGTCCAAAAGAAGAATCGGCGGATTGGAAATAATGCTTTGGGCAAAGCCGACCCGGCGGAGGTATCCTTTTGAGAGCGTTTCGATTTTTTGCGAGAGGATGTCGGCAATGTTTGCCGCCCGGGCAATTTCCTGCAGACGCTGTTTTTTCTCATTTCCTGAGAATCCGCGCAGTTCGGCCATATATTCCAGAAAAGAACGGACGCTCATGTCCGGGTAAAGAGGGGAGCCTTCCGGCAAAAAACCGATAAGCTTTTTGGCTTCCAGAGGCGTACCGGAGATGTCTTTTTCCATAACCTTAATGCTGCCGGAAGTAGGAGCCAGATATCCGGTTATCATATTCATCAGCGTGGATTTACCTGCGCCGTTGGGGCCGAGCAGGGCGATGATTTCTCCGCTGCGGGCCTTGAAACTGAGGTCGCTGACGGCTACAATTTCGCCGAAATCTTTTGTCAGATTGGATACTTCAATGGTTACCGGCATCGTATTCTCCTTTGAAAAACTATGCTTAATATAATCATAAAAGTTAAAGATTAGGTGAATCCGCAGAGGAAACGACCGTCAGTTCTCGAATTAAGTTTGAGTTCAGCCTTTGTTTATTTCATAAAGTACGATTGCTGCGGCAGTTGCCACGTTCAGGCTTTCGACTTTTTCATTCATAGGCAGTTTGACGGTTGCGTCACATGATTCCTCAACCAGGCGGCGCATACCTTTGCCTTCGGAGCCCATAATGATGGCGGTTTTGCCGGACTTGTTCATTTCGGCAACGGTGTTTTGGGCATAGCCGTCCATACCGATTGTCCAGAATCCGGCATTTTTCAATTGTTCTATTGCACGGGAGAGGTTGGTCACTCTTGCGATGGGCAGGTGTTCAATCATTCCCGCGGATGCTTTGGCCATGGCTCCGGTTTCGGCCGGGGCATTTTTGTCTTGCACAATCAGGGCCAGGGTATTAAAGGCGACGGCGGAACGAATAATGGCTCCGATGTTTTGGGGATCGGTTACCTGATCGAGAATTAAGACGTGACATTTTTCACATTTGTCGGCTAAGGCAATGACATCTTCCAAGTTACAGGCCGGACGCTCGGAGCATACCAGAGCAACGCCCTGGTGGACTGCTTCGCGGGGCAGAAGTTTGTCGATTTCTTTGCGGTCGACGATATTAAGGGGAATATGTCTGTTGTTTGCCAAATCCTGAAATTCTGCCGCATTTTCTTTGGTGCAAAGCAGTTTTGCGACGGAACGCCCGGTGTTGGCGAGGGCGGCGGCAACCGCATGACGTCCGTATAAGACCAAGGGCGCCTTGGCGGTTTTGCGTTCAGGAATAAATTTTTTTGCCATCAGATAACCTTTCTTAAAATTCCGCCGGCAGCGGCCAATAATTTTTGCGCCTCATCCGGCGAGCAGTTTTTTGCAGCCATAACGCATGCGGTTTTGACGTTGCCGCATTGTTTGATGTATTCGCGGGCCTGTTCATAAGGAACGTTGGCGATTTCCGCGACGATACGCGTGCCGCGGTCAAACAGTTTTTCGTTCATCAAACGAACATCTATCATATAGTTTTCATAAGTTTTGCCGATGCGAATCATGGCGCCGGTGGAGAGCATATTGAGAATCATTTTCTGAGCGGTGCCCGATTTCATACGGGAGGAGCCGGTCAGGGCTTCTTCTCCGACGACGGGGTTGATAAAAATGTCGGAAAAACGTTGGAGCTTTGCTTCCGGATTGGAGCTGATGCCGATGGTTTTGCAACCGGCCTGCCGGGCCTGTTCGAGAATCGTCAATACGTAGCGGGGGCCGCCGTTGGCCGAAATGCCGACGACAACGTCATCGGGGGTCGGATTAAAAGTTTTGAGGTCGGCCAATCCGAGTTCTGCGCTGTCTTCCGAATTTTCAACAGAGAATCGCAGAGCATTATCTCCTCCGGCGATAAATCCGCAGACCATACCGTGTTCGACACCGAAAGTAGGCCAGCATTCCGATGCGTCCAGTACGCCCAGTCTGCCGCTGGTTCCGGCACCAAAATAAGCCAGCCGTCCTCCCTTGAGAAAAGCCTCGGCAATGAGTTCGATGGCCTGGCCGATTTGGGGCAGCGTTTTTTCAACCGCGAGGGCAACTTTTTTATCTTCGTTGTTAATGGTGCGGGCGATTTCCAGCGAATCCATCAAATCAATGTTGACGGTATCGGGATTACGGCGTTCGGTAAGAGCGATTTTAGTCAATTGTTTTTCCTGTTAATTGCGTGGTTGAAAGGAAGTGTATTGCAAATTAATTAAGAAATAAATAAAAAAGATGTTGACAAAGGGCGCAAAATGCTATTATTTGCAGGGTAGTGATTTTATATAAAGGATAACAAATCCTCATTCCTCATTTGTTGAAATAGGAGGGGTGGCAGAGCGGTCAAATGCAACGGACTGTAAATCCGTCGACTTTAGTCTACGATGGTTCGAATCCATCCCCCTCCACCATTTTTACAAAGAGGTCTTGCTCTTGATGAGAGGCAGATAAGCGGGTGTAGCTCAATGGTAGAGCAGAAGCCTTCCAAGCTTATGACGGGGGTTCGATTCCCCTCACCCGCTCCATATTTCTTCCCCCCATTCGAGAATCGTCTTAACAACAAACATTAGGAAGTTTTAACCATGGCAAAAGAGAAATTTGAGCGGAATAAGCC
>HF995289.1:10195-25901 GCA_000432275.1 Proteobacteria bacterium CAG:495 | reverse complement strand
TTGAGGATAGTCAGCAACAAGCTATTTGGTCAAAGCGACGGTGTCTTTGGCGATGACCAGTTCTTCGTTGGTGGGGATTACAAAGGCGCGAACCTTTGAACCGGGCTGAGTGATTTCGGCAAAATCGCCATGAGTGGCGTTATTGACTTCGTTATTGATTTCGATGCCGAGGTAGCTCAATTTTTCCAAAATCAGTTTACGAACCAAACCGGAGTTTTCACCAACGCCGGCGGTAAAGACGAGGGCGTCAACCCCGCCCATGGCGGCAATGTATGCGCCGATAAATTTGACAATGCTGTAGATGTAGCATTTCATTCCGTCTACGACTGCAGGTTCGCCTCTGAGATAAGCGGCTTCGAAATCGCGGGAATCGCTGTAGCCGCCAAGACCATATTTGCCGCTTTTCTTATTAAGCATTTCGTTTACCTGGTCGATGCTGAGGTTTTGCGTTTTCATAATGTATAGGGGAACGTAAGGGTCGATGTCGCCGCAACGGGTATCCATTACGATACCGGCCAAGGGCGTCAGGCCCATGGAAGTATCGACGCAGATGCCGTCTTTGACTGCGGTGATGGATGCGCCGCTGCCGATGTGGCAAGTAATGATTTTGCTGTTTTTGCCGATAATTTCGGCAGCTTGTTCGGCAACAAATTTGTGCGACGTTCCATGAGCGCCGTAACGACGGATTTTGTATTTGGTACGCTGTTCTTCCGGCAAGGCGTAAGTATAAGCTTCAACCGGCATGGTCTGATGAAATGCGGTATCAAAAGCAACAACCTGCGGTACGTTGGGAAGCTCTTTTTTTACGGCGCGGATAACCAAAGCGGCAGGACCGTTATGGAGCGGAGCCAAAGTTGCCAATTCTTCAATCTGGCTGATAACTTCGTCATTTACCAAGGCTGACGACTTGAATATGGAGCCGCCTTGAACAATACGGTGTCCGATAGCATGAATTTCGTTCAAATTGCCGATAACGCCGTCAAGAAGCAGTTTTAGAACTTCGTTCAGAGCGGTGTTATGATCCGGCAGGTTAACAGAAACCTCTTTCTTTTTTCCGTCGGCGTATTTGATGCTGACGAAAGAAGCGTCGCGGCCGATGCGTTCGGCATTGCCTTTGGCAACGACTTTATAATCGCTGCCGTCGACGTTAAACAATTGGTATTTGAGAGTGGAAGAACCGGAGTTCAGTACTAAAATTTTGGTCATTCTGCGTAGTTCCTTAGTTGTGGTTATTTGACAGCCTGAAGGGCGGTGATGGCTATGACGCCGACAATGTCTTCTGCGAAAGCGCCGCGAGAAAGGTCATTGACGGGAGCATTCAATCCTTGGAGCATAGGACCGTAAGCTTCACAGCCGCCGAGGCGCTGCAACAGTTTATAGCCGATGTTTCCGGCTTCAAGGTTCGGGAAAATCAAGACGTTGGCATTGCCGGCCACGTGACTGGCTGGTGCTTTTTTCCGGGCAACGACCATATCCAAAGCCGCGTCAGCCTGGAGCTCGCCGTCAAGCTCGATTTTCATATTTTTGAATTCATCGCTTTGCAATGCTTCTTTAGCAAGCTTGGTTGCTTCTACGACTTTGTCCACCTGTTCGCCTTTGCCGGAACCGTAGGTTGAGAAAGACAGCATGGCGACTTTAGGCTCAATTCCGAATTTTTCAGCAGAAAGCGATGTTTCCAGAGCAATGTCCGCCAGCTCTTTGGCCGAAGGGTTGATTGTGATGGCGCAGTCGGAGAAGACATAAGGTTTGTCGTTGGAGACCATTACCAAAAAGGAGGAAACGGCACGGTCTTTATGGGCCGATTTGATTATTTGCAGTGCGGGACGGACGGTGTCGGCCGTAGAGTGATTGGCGCCGGAGACCATACCGTCGGCATGGCCGGACTTAATCATCAGCGTTCCGAAGTAGTTGGGTATCAATGCCGTTTTTTTGGCTTCTTCTTCGGTCATTCCCTTAGATTTGCGGAGCTCAAACAATAAAGACGCGTATTCTTCCAGACGAGGGGATGTTGCTGGGTTGATTAATTCAATTCCGCTCAGGTCCCAGCCGTTTTTTGCAAAGTCGGCTTTAATCTGGGCTTCGTCGCCGAGAATTATGATTTTGCAGATTTTGTCTTTGTTTATGATGTGGGCTGCTTTGAGAACGCGGAGGTCTTCGCCTTCGGGAAGGACTATGGTTTTGTAATGTTGTTTGGCGCGCGCCAGGACATCTTTGATAAAAGTGCTTTCTAACATGATTTAATCCTTTTAAGTTTTTGAATTTTACTCTTTATTACTCCTCCGGGCGGCAAAAGTCTATTAAAAAGTATTAATTGTGTAATAAAAACTTTTGATTATTTTAGTAAAGTGTAATAGCATGGCGGCAAAGACAATTTGCGACTGAACAATTTTCCCGAGGAGGTAAAGATGGAAAGAACCCTGTCGATTATTAAACCGGATGCCGTAACCCGCAACATTACGGGCAAGGTCAATGCAATGATTGAAGAAGCCGGCCTGCGGATTATCGCTCAGAAAAGAATCCATCTGACTCCGGCTCAGGCGGAAGAATTTTATGCCGAGCACAAAGACAAGACATTTTTTACCAGTCTGGTCGACTTTATGACGTCCGCTCCGGTTGTCGTTCAGGTGCTGGAAGCGGAAGACGCGGTTTCCCGCTATCGCAAAATTATGGGGGCGACTAATCCGGCAGTGGCGGAAGAGGGGACAATTCGCAAAACGTTTGCCTTGTCTATTGACAAGAATACCGTTCATGGTTCGGATTCTGCCGAGAGTGCCAAACGCGAAGTCGGCTTTTTCTTCAGCGAAATCGAGATTTTTGAATAGGGATGGCAATGTTTCTGAGGACGGCATATTGGGCGGCAGCTCTGCTTTTGTGTCTGGCGGCGTTTCCTGCACAGGCAGCAGACGAACGTTTTGCGGTTGAGATTAACGTCGATGTAACGGACAGCAATGCGTCTTTGGCTCGCGAACGGGCCATGAGCGAGGCAAACAGAGCCGCAATCGTGGAGGTGGCAAAACGGATTACGACCAGCGAAGGGGCCGCAAGACTTGCCGCGATGACGGATGATCAGCTTATCAATTTTATCAAAGAAGTTTTGGTTATCAGCGAAAAAACTTCCAATGTTCGTTATATTGCCAATTTGCGGGTGGTTTTGAATGAAGGAATGCTGCGTCAGTATATGCAGGAACGTGATATTCCGCTGTTGATTCAGAGTAATACGCGGGTGTTGATTATTCCTATTTTCAGGGAGAGTTCCAGCGATGCGCCGATGTTGTGGGAAAGCAGCAACTTGTGGCGTCAGGCATGGGACAGCGCCCGGGGCGGCATGGTTGTCACCCTGATACCTTTGCCGACCAGCGGCACCAATTATTCGATTATCGACGCCAACAAGGCGCAGGCTCTCGACGGGCCCGCTTTGGACAAGCTGATGCGGGTTAACGGCGCCGATGAGGTTTATGTGTTGGATGCGGTTTATACGGAAGACGGTTTGGAGGTTCAGGCTACGTCTTACAGCGGCAACACCACAACCATAAAGGTTATCGGTACGCCGGGCAGTATGGAATTGTTCAACGCTGCCGTCGACGAGACCGAAAAGTATCTCGACAGCCAGGTGCGCCAACAGAATCTTAAGGAAGGTGCCCAAGAATCGTCCGCCGTCATTATGTATAACTTTTCATCATTGCGTGAATGGGTGACCGCAGAAAGTATGCTGCGTTCAATACCTTATGTCAAAGACATTGAGATGCAGGCGATGGGAACAAACAAAGCGCAGTTTCGTCTGCTGTTTGTCGGGTCGCATGAAAAGCTGCTGTATGCCCTGAGGGACAAGTCTTATAACTTGGTTGAGGGCGACAAATTTTTTATTCTTGAAAAAGTTTAGGAGCTGGATTGATGATGCACGGCAAAAAAATAACGCATAACTGGATGATATGGCTGACGATTTTCGTGTTGTTCTGCATTGCGGTATATGTGCTGCGTTCGGTTTTGCTGCCGTTTGTCGCCGGAATTGTCATCGGGTATCTGCTTGACCCCTGGGCTTCTAAATTCGAAAAATGGGGAATGAGCCGTACCTGTGCGACGGTGCTGGTAATGTTTTTGGTTGTGATTATCGCGGTGCCTGCCGTTTTGATGCTGTTTGGCATTATTGACGAGCAGCTGGGACAGTTTATTCGTGCGGTGCCGAACTATCTGGCGTCGTTCGCCAGAAAAATCGAACCGGTTATAAACGAGCTCCAGCAACGGATACCGAGTTTGGAACCGGAACGAATTCGCGACTATATTCGCAGCAATATGGCAAACAGTCTGAAGTTGGTGGGGAATGTTATGCGCAGCGTCATTACCAACGGATTTGCCCTGATTAACATTTTGTCGCTGGTGTTGATTACGCCAATCGTAGCTTTTTATATGCTGCGCGACTGGGACACTTTTGTCGCCAAGGTTGACAGCCTGCTGCCGAAGCAGTCGAAAAAGTCAATTGAAAAGCAAGCCCGGGAAATAGACCGTATTTTGGCATCGTTCATTCGCGGACAGTTGTCGGTTTGCGTTTTGCTGGGAACTTTTTATGCCGTCGGCCTTTATATCGTCGGGCTGGATTTAGGCGTTTTAGTCGGTTTTCTGGCGGGAATCATTTCGTTTATTCCGTATGTGGGTACAATTTTCGGTTTTGTCGTCAGTATGGCAATTGCGTTTGCCCAATTTGACAATATGATGCAGATTTTGCAAGTGGCCGGCGTATTTTTGGTGGGACAGTTTATCGAGGGAAATTTCCTGACCCCGAAACTGGTCGGAGATTCCGTGGGACTGCATCCGGTCTGGGTGATGTTTGCCCTGCTTGCCGGCGGCGTTTTGCTGGGGTTCCTCGGTTTGATGATAGCCGTGCCAGTAGCTGCGATTATCGGCGTGATTATGCGGCATGCGATCGAAAACTACAAGCAGAGTTCCCTGTACCGGGATTAGCTCGTTTTCAGTTAAAGGAAAAACCGCCTTTTAAGGCGGTTTTTTCGGTTGTAAAAATTTCAGGCGGAATTTTGAAAAAGTTATGTAATTTGCATTGTCTTTAAGACTTATTTTAGATTTGCGGCTTTATAGTAAAAACAAGTTTAAATTTTCTTTTCGGGATGTGAAAAATGCTGCAGTATCTTTTTAATCTCTGTTCGGCGCCGGAATATCTTAATACCGTTTATGTCCGGGCTTTTATGGCTTTTTTTATCGCATTAATCGTTTCTCTGGCTTTTGGCGGAAGGTTGATTGACTTTTTACGGCATCATCAGGCAAAAGGGCAGCCCATTCGCGAAGACGGCCCGCAGTCGCATCTGCTGACCAAAAAAGGAACGCCGACCATGGGCGGCTTGCTGATTTTGGGAAGTTCCGTTTTGGGAATGTTGATGTGTGCCGATTTGAGCAATCATTGGGTGTGGACGGCAATTGTGGTGCTGCTGGTATACGGCTTTGTCGGTTTTGCCGATGACTACGTTAAGGTAACCAAACAAACGGCTAATGCAATGAGTGCCAAAATGAAGTTGTTTTTACAGTTTACGACGGCAATAGCCGCCGTTGCGGTGATTACGTATCAAACGCCGGAAAACAGCCGTTATGTTCTTACCATTCCGTATTTTAAACAACTGGCGCTCAATTTGTGCTGGTTCTATATTCCGTTTGCAATGGTTGTTATTGTCGGCGCCTCCAACGCGGTTAATTTAAGCGACGGTCTTGACGGTTTGGCTTCAGGGCTTTTGATTGCCGCTTTTGTCTTTTTTATGATTGTCGCTTATATTTGCGGCTCCGGAATAGTGCAGAATTTTTACATTACGGCTATTCCCCAAGCTGCCGAAATAGCGGTTGTCTGCGCTGCGGTTATCGGTGCTTGTCTGGGCTTTTTGTGGTTTAACGCCGCTCCGGCTCAGGTGTTTATGGGAGACACCGGATCTTTGGCATTGGGCGCTTTGCTGGGAACGGTTGCGGTTATGGTGAAACAGGAAATTCTGCTGGCAGTTGTCGGCGGTATTTTTGTCGTTGAGGCATTGTCGGTTATGATTCAGGTGGGATATTACCGCTACAGCGGCGGCAAAAGATTTTTCAGAATGGCACCGATACATCATCATTTTGAACAGCTGGGATGGCCGGAAACCAGAGTGGTTATTCGTTTTTGGATTGTTGCGGCGGTTCTGCTGGTTATCGGTTTAACGGCGTTGCAGGTGAAGTAGGGAGAAGACGGTGATTAATTTTTCGCGAAACAGCAGGAGTATTATTGCCAACTGGTGGTGGACCGTTGACAAGATGCTGTTGACCTTGATTACCTTAATCATCGTTATCGGAATATTTTTAAACTTTTCGGCAAGCCCTTCTGTTGCCAACCGTATCGGCGTGGGGAGTTTTCATTTTATCAAGCGGCAGCTGCTTTTTCTGCCGCTGGCATACGGTCTGATGCTTTTTCTGTCGATGCAGGGGCTTAAGGCCGTACGGCGAACGGCAATAATCGGTTATCTGATTACCATAGCGTTAATGATTATGACCTTGTTCTGGGGGGAAGAAACCAAGGGGGCTTCGCGCTGGATCAGGATTTTCGGCTTTTCGCTGCAACCGTCGGAGTTTATCAAGCCGACCTTTGCGGTAGTGGCGGCATGGTTGTTTGAGGGGCAGAAAAAATACCGGGATTTTCCCGGCGATTTGCTGTCTATCTGTTTATACGGCTTTACGCTGATTTTGCTGCTTTTGCAGCCGGACGTGGGGATGTCGATGGTAATGTCGGCAATCTGGCTGTTTCAATTTTTTCTTTCTGGCTTGTCATTGGCGCTGGTCACGGTGCTCGGGCTGCTCGGGGTGGGGCTGTTGGTAACGGCGTATTTTATGTTCCCGCACGTACAGGTTCGTTTTCAGCAATTTATGGCCTCCGAAAACAATCTCAGTTTTCAGGTCAAAAAATCGCTGGAAGCTTTTCAAAACGGTAATCTTTTCGGAATGGGGCCGGGAGAAGGCGTGGTTAAAATGCATATTCCCGATGCTCATACCGATTTCATTTTTGCGGTGGCTGCCGAGGAATACGGTATGCTGTTGTGTTTGGCTATCGTTGCATTATATGCTTGTGTTGTGGTGCGGGCGATGCTAATCTCTTGTAAAGACAATAACTTATTTATTATTTTGGCGGCAGCGGGGCTGTCAGCCAGTTTTGGCCTGCAGGGCATCATCAATATGGCTTCAACGATGCATTTGATGCCGACCAAGGGAATGACATTGCCGTTTATTTCTTACGGCGGCTCTTCCTTATTGGCGACGGCGTTGGGAATGGGAATGCTGCTGGCGATAACGCGTAAGAACGTGCATGCGGAGGATAAAGATGAAACGTACTAAGAACAAACAAAAGCCTTTGATTATTCTGACCGCAGGCGGTACCGGCGGCCATGTTTATCCGGCGGAAGCGCTGGCCGAAGAACTGGAAGCAAGGGGATACCGGCTGGCTTTGATTACGGATGCGCGCGGCAAGGACAACTATAAGGGAAAACTGGGAGAAATTTCGAATATAGCAGTTTGGTCGGGAGGAATTGTCGGCAAGTCAAAGCTATTTAAATTAAAGAGCCTGTTTAAGACCTGTATCGGCATTATGCAGGCAGGGTATGTCCTGATTAAAGACAAGCCGGCCTGCGTGGTCGGGTTTGGCGGATATGCCTCGTTTCCGGCGTCAATGGCGGCTTTGCTGGCAGGCGTGGATTTGGTCTTGCATGAGCAGAACTCGGTAATGAGCCGAACCAATCGGTTTTTGAGCAAGTATGCCACGTTAATTGCGCAGAGTTTTAAGAAAACGAAGTTTGCTCCGGCGGGTGTCAAAAGCGTTTTGACGGGAATGCCGGTAAGGGCGAATATCGTAACCGTCGGGGAGGGAAGTTATCCCGAACTGGGGCAAAAAGACAAAATGCAGCTGTTGATTTTGGGCGGCAGTCAGGGAGCAAAGGTTTTTGGAGAGGTTGTTCCGGAAGCGGTAAAAAATCTGGACGAGAAAATCCGCAAACGGCTTAAAATATTCCAACAGTGCCGCAAGGGCGACGAAGATTTGATTGCCGGAGCTTATGCCGCTTGCGGGGCTGAGGTTGAAGTAAAGCATTTTTTTGACAATATGGCAGATTTATACAGTCAAACGCATTTGATTATTTCGCGGGCAGGGGCGTCTTCGGTTTCGGAAATTGCGGTCGCCGGGGTGCCGTCCATATTGGTGCCGCTGCCGATTGCCGCAGACGACCATCAGACGTCAAATGCGCAGGAAATAGCTGATGCCAAAGCCGGGCTGCTTATTAAACAAAATGAGTTTACGGCCGAAAAACTTAAAGCCGTTCTTGAAGATTTATTCTGTAATTATGATAAACTCAAGCAGATGTCAGACCGCGCAAAAAAGGCCGGTATCAAAGATGCCGCCAAACGGCTGGCAGATGCGATTGAAAAAAATATTCTTGCTAAACGTTAACTATATAAACAGGGAGTGGGCTATGTTCGGATTTAAGTCAAAGAAAAACGATTTGGTTGATTTGCTGCCGGAAGTTCGCGGCAGATACGTATGTAATGTTCCGTTGTCAAAGCACACCTGGTTTGCGGTCGGCGGTCCGGCAGAGGTTATGTATTATCCGGCGGACGATGAGGATTTAAGCTTTTTTATGAAGACCAAGCCGTATAATCTTCCGGTTGTGGTTATCGGCGGCGGTTCCAACCTGTTGGTGCGCGACGGGGGGATTCCGGGCGTGGTAATTAAACTGGACGGTAAATATTACAAGCGCCACAGTCTGGATAAAGATGGGCTGCTCACCTGCGGCGCGGGAATGCGCAATGCCGATTTGAAAAAAATTATGCTGGAAAACGCTTTGGGCGGTTTGGAGTTTCTTTGTTCCATTCCGGGGCATCTCGGCGGTTCAATCAAAACGAATGCCGGATGTTTCGGAAAGGAGATTAAGGATGTGCTGGTTAAGGCGACGATTGTCGACGGAACCGGAAATATCCGTGAGGTTCCCGCCAAAGATTTGACGTTGTCATACCGCAGCAGCTTGTTTCCGGACGATTGGGTAATCACGTCGCTGACGCTGAGAACGGAACCCAAAGATCCTTCTGAGACGCTGAAGCTGATAAACGAGCAGAAAAACTACCGGATGAAGGCTCAGCCCCACAATGAGAAAACGGCAGGGTCGACATTTAAAAATCCTGAGGGGCTGAAAGCCTGGGAGCTCATTAAAAAGGCTGGTTGTGCCGATTTGCGGGTTAACGGAGCCAAAGTTTCCGAAAAGCACTGTAATTTTTTGATTAATACGGGAAATGCGACGGCGCATGATTTGGAGACGTTAGGCGAGACGATTGTCCAGCGTGTTAAAGACGACACTTCAATTACTCTGGAGTGGGAAATCAAAAGAATGGGTATTCATAAATAAATGGCTGACAAGGTTGAAAATATTTCACCGCAGCCGGTGGTCGTTCAGGCTGGGGAAAAGGTTTTGAGACTGGAACGGGAATGGCCTTACCGTCTGGCCGGCGGTTTGGTTATTTTCGGAACAATCGCTTTGTTGGCAGGGATTATTCTGACCCTGAAAAACGATTTGGTCAACAAACGGATTCAGGAAGTAAAAGAGGAGTTTTACGATTGGGCGGGAACACAGGGGCTGACGCTTGACGATGTGGTGGTAACCGGCCGCAAACGGACGACTTTGAACGAAATCAACAGGCTGGTCGATTTTAAGCGGGGAGACAATATGCTTAAAATCGATGTATACGACATTAAACGGAAGCTGGAAACCCTGCCTTGGGTCAAGACGGCCAATGTCCGCCGCAGCTTTTTTCCAAACGTAATCAATATTAATCTGGAAGAAAAAGAAGTTCGCGCCATTTGGCAGATTAACGAAAAGTTTTATCCTATTGACGGCGACGGCAAGGTGATTGACGCCAACTTCCGAACTCAGGAACCGATTTTGCTGATTGTCGGTGCCGGTGCTCCTGAAAACCTGAAGCGTTTGCTGGAGGCAATTAAGGATGACGGCGATACTTATCTGCAACGGATAAAAGTGGCCAATTTCATCTCACAACGGCGCTGGAATCTGATTTTGGATGACATCAAGGAGGGGATTACGGTCAAGCTTCCCGAGGAGGATATTGAAGAAGCCTGGAAAAAATTGTTAAAATTAAACGAGACCAAGGGGATTCTTAAACGTAAATTAACCATCATCGATTTAAGATTACCGCATAAAATAGTGGTGAAACTCCGCAAGACGCGCGGTGAGCCGCCGGTTAAGCTTAATAATAAAACCGAACGCAAAACTTAACTCAAGGCAAGGAAGTAAAACTGTGACGCATTCTTTTAACCGACTGACAACCATAGCCGCCTTAGACATCGGATCGTCTAAGGTATGTTGTGTCATTGCCAAAATCAGCCGCGATAAGAGGATTAACATTGTGGGATACGGGTATAATGCTTCCAAGGGGATTAAAAACGGCATTGTAACCGACATTAATCAGGCAACCTTGTCGGTTTGTAACGCGGTTGAAGCTGCCGAACAAATGGCCAATGAACGGATTGACCGTGTGATTGTCAACGTTTCGGGAGACAAAATCAAAAGCGTCATTAAAGATTCAACGATTACGCTTAACAAAAACCGCCCGGTTAACGAAAGCGATTTGACCAAGGTCATTGAAAAAGGCATTCACAAGATTAACGTTGAAGGCTGTGAGCTGATTCACTGTCTGCCGACGAATTATCGTCTGGATAACGGCGAAGAGGTTAAGGATCCGCGAAATATTTTTGGTGAGACGCTTTCGGTGAATATTTTGTTGGGTTTGGTGCCCGACATCTTGTTCCGCAACGTGTCGACGGTTATTGAAAACGCACATTTGGAAATCGCGGGAAAGGCTTTTTCATCATATGCGTCGGGGCTGGCCTGTTTGGTGGACGACGAGCGCGAGTTGGGGGCAACTGTTGTCGATATGGGCGGCGGCACAACTTCCATTGCCAGTTTCAAACACGGGTATCCGGTTTATTTCAGTTCTTTGCCGGTTGGCGGTAATAACGTGACCAATGACATCGCTTTCGGTCTGACGACTTCCTTTTCTCATGCGGAAAGGTTGAAAACGCTGCATGGCTGCGCTTTTCTGACGACACAGGACCGTGAGGAAACGATTAACGTTTATCCGGTCGGTGAGGAAGACGACAGCTGTATCAAACAAATTCCGCGGGCAGAGCTTATCAGCATTATTACTCCGCGAATCGAAGAAACTTTTGAGATGGTTAACCGCAAACTGGCTGAGGTCGGGTTGGCGGATGTTTCCAGCCACCGGGTAGTCTTGACCGGCGGAGCTTCGCAGTTGGCGGGGGTTCGGGAAGTGGCTTCCATGGTTTTGGACAAGCAGGTGCGTTTGGGACGGCCAAAGAATATTCTCAATCTGCCCGACAATTTGTATAATCCGTCATTTTCGACCTGTGTGGGGCTGTTGCTGTTTGCACTTAACTATACGGAAAAGAAGCCCAGCAAAATTGTCAATAAGCCCAGCCGCAACGGAGACTACGGCGCTTTGGGGAAAGTCGTTTCCTGGCTGAAATCTAATTTCTAGCTTATCCTTGACACAGTAAACATCCTTTGTCCGTTCAACCGGCCGAAGAGGTATTTGCGCGTTTGGATGCACGGGTAAAAATTTATAAAAATTATGCAAAAAAATTTCTTTAGTAACTAAACCTTAATGTATTGTGATTTATGCTGAGCGTAAATAGAGAAATATGAGGATTTGGGAGTAAGAAATACCATGTCAATCAAATTAGCCGTACCAGAAAAAACAGTTATGCACCTTAAGCCGCGGATTTCCGTTATCGGCGTCGGCGGGGGCGGCGGCAATGCCGTTAACAATATGATTGCTCAGAATCTGGAAGGCGTTGATTTTATTGTTGCCAACACCGATGCTCAGGCTTTGGAAAACTCTACAGCCAGCCGGAAAATACAGCTGGGTTTGGAAACCACGCAGGGACTTGGTGCAGGTGCGCGTCCGGAAGTCGGAAAAGCTGCCGCGGAAGAGGCTCAGGCTGAGATTGAAAAGGAACTGGAAGGCGCCAATATGGTATTTATTACGGCCGGCATGGGCGGCGGTACCGGTTCCGGTGCGGCTCCGGTGGTGGCCAAAATTGCAAAATCCAAAGGCATTTTGACGGTCGGCGTGGTTACCAAGCCATTTCAGTTTGAAGGAAAAAAACGTTATGAAACTGCGGAAACGGCAGTTGAGAATTTCACGAAAGAAGTCGACAGTATCATCATTATTCCCAACCAGAATCTTTTTCGCATTGCCGACAAGAAAACAACTCTGGCTGATGCTTTTATCATGGCGGACAATGTGTTATATGCCGGTGTCCGTTCGATTACCGATTTGATGATGATGCCGGGACTGATTAATCTGGATTTTGCCGACATCAAGTCAATTATGGAAGACAAAGGCAAGGCTATTATGGGAACGGGAGAGGCCGAAGGCGAAGATCGGGCGGTGAAAGCTGCCGAGCAGGCTCTTTCCAATCCGCTTTTGGACGATTGTTCCATGCATGGCGCAAAAGGCGTCCTGATTAACATTACCGGAGGTTCGGATATTACCCTGTTTGAAATTGACGAGGCAGCAAGCCGGATTAAGGAAGAAGTCGATGAAGATGCCAACATCATTTTCGGTTCAAGCTTTGACGAATCTCTGGCCGGAAAAATCCGGGTGTCTATCGTAGCCACCGGCATTGATGAGAAAAACGCCGTTAAGAGAACGGCTCCGACGCCGTCCAAACCGGCGCCGCGGTATGTTGAGGAAAGTTTTACGGAGGAAGTGATCGCTCCTTCGGCTCCAAATGAGGTGATCGAGACCAATTTGGAGAAGTTTTCGGCTCTGAAGGGAAGTGTTGCTTCAGAAGTTGAAAATATTATTGATAATGCCACTGTAGTTTCCCTGCAGCAAGAACCTGAAGAGGAAGAAGTCAGCGTTGCGGTTTCGGTTGAGGCGGAACCTAAAGAGGTTTTCAATGATTTTGACAGTTTGGAAAAATCTAATGTAATCTCTGAGATGCCGAATGCTTCATCTTTGTTCAAGGCTATTATTAATAAACCTGACGACGTGAATGAAAACTCCCAGCTGGAGAACATTCTGTCTTCAAATGAAAACGTGTTTAAGGCTAAAAGTTCAATCCGCACGGTTGAAGAAGAGCCTGAATTATTTCCGAACCACAATCCTTCGGTAATTGTTCCCAAAAAACAGGAAGAAGTCGAAGAATTGATTGTCAGCGATGATGAGGAAGAAGAGTATACGCCGACTTTAATCGAGCGGGTAACCGGCTTCTCCATCGCCAAAAGAAACCGTAAGAAACAAAAAGAGATGGAACGTGTGCAAGAACCGATATCTCCTTCTTTTTCTGACGATGAATTTCGCCAGGAAGACCGATTGAATTTGGAAATCCCGTCCTTCCTGCGGCGGAAATAATGAAAGCCATTCAGCTTTCAGCGTCGTAATTATTAGGTTTAACCAAAAAAAAGAGCTCCTCGTTGCAAGGAGCTCTTTTTTTTGTATGTAATAACGCCGTTAGGCGAACAGTTCGCCCTGATGATTGTCGTTGAGGACGGCAACAGCCTCGCGGGCAAGAGCTATGGTCACCGCACGTTTGCGCGCCAATGAAATATTATCGATTTCGGCAACCAGGCGGCGGGCATAGGCGAAAGAGCGCTGCATGTTGTTGAGGATGTAAGAAATGAGCTCTGGCGAGGGCATAATCTGCCTGTCCATAAACAATTTGACCAGCAGAGCGGACAGCAGTTCATCATCGGGTTCCTTTATTTCCACGGCGGGAACGATGTTCATTCGCGAGCGCAAGTCAGGCAGGGAAAAATTTAAACGAGCGGGTGCGCGGTCAGAGGTAAAGAGGATGTTTCCGCCTTCATCACGATACAGGTTATAAAGGTGAAACAGGGCTTCCTGATTGACACTCTCATCAAGCTCTTCAATAACCAGGCAATTGTGTTGCGCAAAAAGAGGGCGGAAGTTTTGCATGGTAATGCTGCGGGCTTTAACAAAAGGTATCCGGTAGGGATAATTGGTGAGCAATGCAACTTTGTTGGCGAATACGTTGGCCAGATGCGTTTTGCCGCAGCCTTCAGGTCCGTATATGCATACGGCAAAGTAAGGCCAATCCGGCCACTTGTCAATCATGGCAACGGCTTCCCGATTGCAGGGGGCTATCAGGAAATCTTCTTTACCCAGACTGGGGCGGTGAGGAAAATCAAGCGCCAGTTGTGTTGTGTTATGTGCCGTTTTGCCGTTCATGCTTATCCTTTAACGTTTTTATTTAAGACATCAAAAACCTTTGCTGTCAAGTCGCCGAGGCTATAGGGTTTGGTGATGAAGTCAAAATCATCAAAATTGTCGAGTTCCTGCCGCACGATTTCTTCCGAATATCCGGAGGCCAGGATAACCTTGATTTCCGGAAGCTTGTCCTTAATGATTTTGGTCAGCTGGGCGCCGGTCATACCGGGCATAACCATATCTGTTATCAACATATTGAAATTGGGGTCTTTTTCCATATAGTCCAAGGCGTTTTCGGCCGAATTGCAACCGACGACCTCATAGCCTTTTTTCTTAAGTGCCCGAACACCGAAAGTTCTGACCGAATCTTCGTCTTCAACAAAAAGAATCCGAGTGTTTTCAGCTTCCTTAGACGTCGGCGTGTGACTGCGGTCAATGGCATTGGAAACATTAAGGCCCAATAAGATTTTTTGATTAATGGTTACCGGCGCCGCAATTTTTTCCTGAACGGTAATTATGGGAGTGCCGTCTTTGCCGGTAACCACTTCTTTGCTGTCCAGCGTTTCTCCTTCTTCGGCATCGCTTTCAAAGCGGGGCAGATGGATAGAGAAAGTAGTTCCGCGGCCGACTTCGCTGTCGACTTTTATAAAGCCTTCCGTCTGGCGGACGATACCGTAAACCATAGCCAGGCCGAGTCCGGTTCCGGAACCGACGACGTTTTGTTTGGTGGAGAAAAACGGGTCAAAAATACGATTCATATTTTCGGGCGGAATGCCGCATCCGGTGTCGCTGACATCGATTATGACAAACTCGCCGGGTTTGATGGTATCGTCGCCAAATTGATAAGGCTCCGCCAAAACGTCCGTATGAGTGGAAATTGTTAAGGTGCCGTTGCCTTCCATGGCGTCTTTGGCGTTTACGGCCAGGTTGATGATAACTTGAGAAAACTGGACCGGATCCACGCGGATAAAGCCAAGGTCGCTGCCGTGACGGAATTTTAACGTGATTTGTTCGCCCAAAATCCGTTTGAGCATATGACTGAGTTCGGCAAAGTTTTCGGTAATGTCTATCAGCTTCGGCTGCAGCGGCTGTTTGCGGGAGAAGGCCAAAAGCTGGCGGACCAGGCCGGCCGCCCGATTGGCGTTTTGTTTTATTTGTATCAAGTCGGCAAAAGAGGGGTCTCCGACGCCGTGTCTCTGGAGCAGCAAATCGGTAAAGCCGATCATGGCAGTCAGAAGATTGTTAAAGTCATGTGCGACCCCGCCGGCCAGTTGTCCGACCGCCTGCATCTTTTGAGCCTGAGCAAACTGAAGCTCAAGATTTTTTTGCTTGGTTGCGTCAATCAGGTATAAGACGAATCCTTCGGCAGAGGCAGTACCGGCCGCGTGAAAACGCTGCATGGCACTGATATACAACGAGACGACGGCCTCTTTGGCGT
>HF995289.1:0-10087 GCA_000432275.1 Proteobacteria bacterium CAG:495 | reverse complement strand
GGCGGTTTCTTCTTCTTTAATGAAGCTGAAAACGGACTGGCGGGAAAGTTCTTCCTCTTTGCGATTAAACAGTTCATATGCTTTGGGATTGCAATTTAAAATTTGACCGTCGGGACTGACGAAAATAATGCCCACGGGGGCATAGTTAAACAGCCAGCTGATTTTGTCATAAGCATGTTCCATATCGTCTTTGAGCTCGTCGGAGGTGGGCAGGCTGGTGATTACGACGCCGCGCATTTTTATATTTTGGTTTTCGCGGCAGCTTTGCTGGAAGACGAAAGCTTCGTTTACATTGTTGTCTGCGGTTGCAAAATGGAGACGTCCGTGCCAGAGGTCGCGACGGCCGGGCAGGGTTTCATTGGTTGCTAAAAAATCGCTTAACGCTCTGCCGCTGAGCTCCTCACAGGGAAGTCCGAGAAAGTCGGCAAAACTGCGGTTGGCGTATTCTATGGTTGAATCCTTGTCTACGGTATATAATCCCACCGGAAGGTCGTCGATGAAATCATGGAGGGACTTCCGCTCAACCTGAAAGACGTCTTCCATATTTTTGGCTGCGGTAATGTTTTTAAGACTCCAATAAAGGTAGGTTTCTTTTTTGATTTTTTTGATGGAGAAGGGACCTTCAAAGATGTCGGTTTTTTTCAGGTAAATCGGGCGGACGGTGATTTCGAACCATTCGAGGTCATTGAAAATTTTATCCTGCTCCCGGTGCAACACCAATGACAATACGGTTTTTTCTTTGGTCAAGTTAAGGCAAGCCGTTTGCAAACGGTAGAAGTTGGCTTTGTTGGCGCTGCTTTCGGCGAGGTTTTGTTCTAAGAAGTTCAAAACCGGCAGTGTTTTGATAAGGTCTTTGGCGGGGTCATTTTGGATAATGGCCTCTCCCAGAGCGTTTTCTATCCGTTTGGGTTGAAAGTCGTTATAGATGATTTCGTTGGCAAAGCCGCCGTAACTGATGGCCTCTTCTCCGGCATCAAGCGTTTTGATGGTTTGGAGCAGGCATAAGGAGGCAAGTACTGCGGTCAGGGCAATCAGATACAGGTGATACTCAGGGTAAAGGAACAGCAGGATAATCGCCGTGGTGAGGGTAACCAGCGAAAAGGCCAGCTTAATCAGGCGTGATTGCAGAAGCTTATCCGGTCTATTGTTGATTTTTGAGTTGCATAACATATCCGATTACCTCAGCGACGGCTTTAAAATGTTCCTGCGGAATAGTCTGGTCGAGTTCGGTTGATGCAAACAAAGCGCGCGCGAGCGGCGGGTTTTCAACAATCGGAACATCATACTCTTCAGCCAGGGCCTTTATACGGAGGGCGACGTTGTCAATACCCTTGGCGGTGACTTTAGGAGCATCCATTTCTTCCATTTTATATTCCAAAGCAACGGCGTAATGCGTCGGGTTGACGATGACGACGTCGGCTTTGGGGACGTTTTCCATCATACGGTGGCGGGCGCGTTCCATACGTACCTGGCGGATGCGCGATTTTATCAGCGGATCACCTTCCATTTGTTTATATTCGTCTTTGACTTCCTGTTTGGTCATTCTCAACTTTTTCAAGTGAGAGTATTTCTGATAGGCATAGTCGGCGACGGCAATAATCAAAACGGCAATAACCACCGTGAATAGTAATAATACCACGATTTTATGAATAAATCTTAAAATTGCTATGGTTTCCATTGTAGGCAATAGGTTGACCTTGCCCAGGTAAGGCTTAACCACCAGTATGGCAACAAAAGTTATAATCGATATTTTGATGATGCCTTTCAAGCTTTCAACAATCTTTTTCATATTGATGAAATTGGGCAATGCGGCAAAAATGTTTAATTTGTTCCAGTTCGGTTCAAGTTTTTTCGGCGCGTATATGAATCCGGTTTGGGCAATGCTGGCAAAAACACCGAGCACAATGAAAATCGTGAAAGGAATAGCCATTATTTTAAGCAGCCCCAGTCCGCTCTGGCGAAGCAGTACTTCTATTTCCGCCTGGTCAACCGGCATTTGTCCGGCATTTTCAACAAAGCGGACCGACATCAGGTAAAACCACTTAAACATCAGCGGGATTAAGAGCCAGACGACAAAGAGCATTCCGAGGAGCATAATAAAACTTTTGGCTTCCTGCGAGATGGCCACTTCGCCTTCTTCTTTGGCTTTGCTTATTTTTCGTTCCGACGGTTCTTCCGTTTTGGAGGCGTCGTCATCATCTTCCGGTGCAACCATATTTCGCTCCTAGTGCAAAAACTGCCGTAAGCCGTTTTCGTAATATCTGGCAAACCAGACAATCATCATCGGCGTGGTCAGAAACAACAGGCCTAGTCCGAGGTAAATTTGCAACGGCAATGACAGGAAGAAGATGTTTAGCTGAGGCATCAAACGGGAGACCAGTCCCATACCGACGTAAAATACGATTGTGAAGGCGATGAACGGCGAGCCGATTTTGAATCCCATAACGAAACTGTCATTGAGGGTTTGACTGACATCTTTGGCAAAGTCGCCCCACGGCAACGTACTGCCGACCGGAAACAGATGATAGCTGTCGACAACGGCAGAGAGCATCAGATGATGCAAGTCGGTCAGAAAGATAACGGTAAGAGCGACAATGTTTAGGAAAGTTTCCAGTACAATCGTCTGGGTTTGAAATGTCGGGTCGAATATCTGGGCGTTGGAAAAGCCGACGGCCTGACCGGCCAGGTTTCCGGCCAGAGCCAGCGACGTATATAAAATCTGCATAATGACGCCCAGAAAGACGCCAATGGTAATTTCCGAAAGAATATAAGAGAACATGGTCAAAACATCGCCGGGCTGGGGAGGCAGATGCGGCGCAATGACCGGCATCATTACGATGCAGATTGCCAGAGCAACGGAAAGTTTAACCTGAGTATTGACATAAGAAGTCATAAAACCCGGCATCAAAGACAATGCCGAGCCGACACGCAGCAAAACCATCAGAAAGTGGTATAAATTCAGGTTAAGGAGTTCGGTCATCGCTTATCATCCGCCGCTGACGATTTTATCAAACAGGCCTTCGGTCAAAGTTTTCATTTGATTAAGCATAAAGGGAAACAGGAGGATGATGGTTACAAATACGCCGATAATTTTGGGGACGAAAGCCAGCGTCATTTCCTGAATTTGCGTCAAAGCCTGGAAAATACCGATGATTAAACCGATAAAAAGGGCAACCAGCAGAACCGGGGTAACGACTTTCAACAAAGTGAAAATTGCATCGCGGGATATGTCTAATACTTCAATTTCATTCATAAGCGTTACTCTAACGGAGTTTGTTTTTCAAAATACAGATGATTTTCCAAGCCGGTAAAAAAGACGCCGTCAAATCCGCTGTCGACAATGCTCTTAAAGTGTCTGGCGATGATACGCTGCCATTCGACGGCCCAGTATTTGGCAATGACGGAATCCTCATCGACAAAAGAGAGCCGGACGAGCCAGGAGGGATAACCGACCTGCCAGTCTTTTTGCCAGAAATAGTCCCGGCCGTTGGCTTCGCTGACATTCATCTGGGCAATCAACAAACGTTTGGTGCCGTTCTTTTTATACTGCAAGGAAGCAATTTCTTCCGGCGTATAAGTCTGATTTCTTTTGAACAGCGGCTGGATGATTACAATATCATAATTGGTGTTGCGAATAGCGTCGATGAACTCGTATTTGTCCTGATATTCGCTTTCGTCGGTCAAAATGAGCATATTTTTGGCATCATTGACGGACATAACGTTTTTGGCCGTTTCATTGATGACGGGCAGATGCTTTATGTCACGGAAAGCATACTGAGGGTTGTCAAAACCGTAAATGACGCGTTTGTCCATGACAGATTGAACGATGGCCTTGTCAAAAGACAATTCGTCCGCGCACTGTTCGATGCTTAAAATCGGGAGTTTGTGCTTGAGCAGCAATGAACCCGGGCGGTGTTGCGGGGTGCAGTAAAGGTTGTTAAGCACAATGGCGTCAAGCGCGTTAAGGTAGCGGCGTCCGGGAGTGCCTACCGCCGGTTCGGCAGCGGGACTTTGCTCTTTCAATCTGGTCAAAAAAGACGGATCGCTGGCGTTAATACCCTGTCGGCGCGCTGCGTTGTATCCTTCAAGGTGATATTCCCACAAGCTTTTTGTCAGCAGTTCCTGTCCTTCATGCGCAATGATTTTAAAATCAGGTTTTTGCGATTTCGCATAATCAATTAACATCAGAAGGTTATCGCGCATTTTTTCCCGGTAATTGGTAATCGTCAGCGGCGGAACTTCGATGTCGAGCAGTTCTTCTTCTCTGGTATAGGGGTTAACGTTGGTATAGCCGTACAAGCCGGCACCGGCTTTCGGGATGAAAGCCAGCGCGGCTAAAAACGTACTTAGGACGATATGTTTTCTAAGTAACAACATCGGCTTGGTGTTTTCCTGTCCTTTCGGGAATTTCAGCTATTGCCATGGCAACCCGCAACAATTCTTCCAGCATTTTCAGAGGTTCGCTGCCAAGGTCGGTTTTGCTGTATTTTTCAAGATAAACGCGCAGCGTCGCCCCGCTGGAACCGGTGCCGGAGAGGCGGTAAACGATACGGGAACCGTCGTCGAAACTGACAATTAAGCCGTTTTTGGTACTGCTGTGATCAACGGGATCGTTATACACAAAAGCATAAGCGTCGGCAACCTTAAAGTTTTCAAGCTGTTTACCGGGGAGGGCGGGAAGTTTTGCTTCCAAATCAGCCATCAGGCGGTCGGCAATGTCGGTAGAAAGGCCTTCAAAGTCAAAACGCATATAGTAACTGCGGCCATATTTTTCCCAATGTTCTCTGGTAATCTGTTCTACTGATTTCCCGGTGGCGGCAATAATGCTGAGCCAGAATAAGACAGCCCAAATGCCGTCTTTTTCGCGGATGTGGGAGGAACCGGTGCCGAAACTTTCTTCGCCGCAGAATGTAATCCGTTTAGAATCCATCAGGTTTACAAAGTACTTCCAGCCGGTGGGAACTTCATAATAGTCGATGTTGCGGGCTTTGGCAACGCGGGCAACGGCAGTTGAGGTCGGGGCCGATTTGCCGACGCCGTAAATGCCGTCTTTGTAAGCGGGAATCAGGGCAAAATTGTCGGTTAAAATAGCCAGACTGTCACTCGGCGTGACAAAGAAGTTTTTGCCGAGAATCATATTGCGGTCGCCGTCGCCGTCGTTAGCAGCCGCAAAGTCTGCGGCTTGAGGCGAAGCCATAAAGTCAACCAATTCTTTGGCATAAACCAGATTGGGGTCCGGATGCAGGCCGCCGAAATCGGGCAACGGCCGGGCATGAACGACAGAACCTTTGGCGGCACCCAAGATATCTTCGAAAATACGAATGGCATAAGGACCGGTAACCGCGTTCATTGCGTCAAAACGCATTGTAAAGCCGTTTTTGAATAATTTTTTTAACGCTTCAAAATCAAAGATGTTTTGCATCATTTCGACATAGTCTTTGACAGGGTCGATGATTTCTATCTTCATTCCGCAGACTTCGAAGCTTCCCAGCTTTGACAAATCCACGTCGGGAACATCACAGATTTTGTATTCGCTGATGTTTTTGGAGGTTTGATAAATCTTATCACTGACCGCCGTCGGAATCTGACCGCCGGTTTCGTTGGCATATTTGATTCCGAAGTCGGCGTTGATGCCTCCGGGATTATGAGATGCGGAGAGAACGAAGCCGCCGTCGGTTTTGTTTTTGAGCAAAAGGTTAGACGAGGCCGGGGTTGAAAGAAAACCGTTCTGTCCGATGATTAATTTGGCTACGCCGTTGGCGGCAGCCATTTTTATGAACTTTTGGATTGCAACGTCATTATAATAGCGCCCGTCACCGCCGACAACGAAAACTTTTCCGCTGAGGTCGCCGATGGTATTGAAAATGCTTTGAATAAAGTTTTCAAAATAATTGGGCTGCATAACCACTTTAGTTTTTTTACGCAGTCCGCCGGTCCCCATTTTCTGGTCGTCATAGGGTGTCGTTGCAACTGTTTTAATCATGATTTCTCCTTCTTTGCATTTTTGTCGGAATTAATGACAAGAGTTTACCACGTCAGGCTTTATTGGCAAGGAGAAAGAGCAACTTGTTAGCTACTTTGGACATTTATTCGGGGCAGATAAATTCCGCCAGATTTTTGATTTCGATTTTTGCGGCAAGGTGCGACAGGCTCATACGCATTCTCAAGTCAGGATGCTGCATATCCAGAACGGTCAGCCCTTCCAGGAACAGTTCACGGTATATCACGCGGTCTTTCAGGCCTTCGCAAAACCGATAGCCGTAAAGTTTGGAGAGTTTTTCAAGATATTCGAAAACCTGTGCCTTGTTGCGGGAGCGGGTGGATGAGACCTTGTTGCCGGCAACAATCCAGTTGAGATAGGGTTTCCCCTGAGCGGCAAGAAACTTTTTGGCTTCCCAGATATAGTTTGCATAGTGTCCGGGAGCGGCGACTTTGCCGGTGGCGAAGTCGATGTCGGCAATAACGTTTAGGTCAATCAGACTGTCAGTTATCGGCGTGATAACGGTATCGGCGTATTTGTGCGCTTCTTCAAACAGATAATTTTTGGTGCCCGGGGTGTCAATGATAACGGCGTCAACCTGCCGGGAGAGTTCGTAAATTTGGAATCCGATTTTTTCTCTTTCGCCGGGAATCAGATAAGCGTTGCTTTCCGGTTCAAAACGATAGTGCAAGGGAATCGGAAGCGCGATTTTTTTCTGTTCACAAAAGGATTTACGGTTTTCAATGTATTTGGAAAGGCTGCCCTGACGTCCGTCGAGGTCGATTGTTGCCACGCTAAAGCCTTCCTGCATCAGCTTGACCGCCAAATGCATGGCAATCGTCGATTTGCCGGTACCGCCTTTTTCGTTGCTGACAACGATAATGTGCGCTTTCTTTTCGGGAGTGTCAGTCATTAATTATTTTTAGCCATTACCAATTGTTGATTTTCACTTGATGCAATGACTATACAGGACTTATTTGATTTTTTCAAACTATTACACGTTTTATCCGCTTCATTTTTTTCAAAGCCGACCAGCTTGGAGCGGTAAATGACCGCAGAGCCTTTTTGTGCCGGCTCAATGTCTATTTCCGCGCCGGCCATTTTAAGCTGTTTTTTTACCGAAATTGCATAATTTCGGGCTTTGGCGTAGTTTGAGAATGCACCGATTTGAACCGCCCATACGTCAGAGGCCGGGGCTTCGTCCGCGACTGTAGCGGCTTCAATGAGGCTGGGTTCGCCGTATGTATGAGTGTCGGCGTTGGCGTACAGGTTCGGCGCCTCGATATGATCAGACATAGCCAGCTTTTGCAGTCCTTTTTTCATTAACGAGGCGACTTTGGTGTCGCGCTGGCGGATTGTGTTGTGTCCCATGGTTACGGCAATGACGCGGTGTCCGTCGCGTTCGGCGGAGGTTACGATATTATAGCCAGCCGCATTGGTAAAGCCGGTTTTCATCCCGTCGGCACCTTCAAAGGATTTCAGCAAGTGGTTATGAGTATAGTAGGTTCTGCCGTTATAGGTGAATTTTTTAGTGGCAAAAAGTTTGTAATATTCGGGAAAGTGATGATACATGGCGGCGCCGAGCAGAGCCATATCGCGGGCAGTGGTCTTTTGGGCACGGTTTGGCAGACCGGAGGCATTTTTAAAAGTGGTGTTTTTCATGCCGAGTTCTTGGGCAACCTCAGTCATGGTCTTGGCAAAATTTTCCTCGGAATAGCCAAGGCCTTCGGCCAAAACGGTGGCGCAGTCGTTAGCGGATTTGACAATCAAAGCCAGAACGGCGTCGCGAACGGTTATGGTTTCGCCTTTCTTGAGTCCCAGTTTGGAAGGAGAACGGTTAGCCGCGTTGCGGGAAACCGGAAGTTTGTCTTCGAATTTTATCAGACCTTTATCAAGAGCGTTAAAGGTGATGTACAACGTCATCAGCTTGGTGAGCGATGCCGGATAACGCAGCGAGTCGGCGTTTGACGACGACAAAACGTCTCCGGTTTCGGCATCAATGATGATGGATGAAACCGAAGCGTGGGCGCCGGAAACCAGCGCGCAGCTCAGCAAACAAGCTGCAAAGATATATTTTAACCCGGTACAGATGTTAAATTTTCTATTCATAACGTTCTTCTTTTGCTGAAAACACTCAATTTATTTAAGTCTAAGCAAAAAAAGAAAATAAATTGTTAATTTTACGGCAGCGGAAAATTATTTTTTTCGGAGCAAGTTGTGATTTTTAGCTTGACTTTGAAACGTATTATATGTAAAAGTCGGTTGTTGCCGATGGCGAATGTAGCTCAGTTGGTTAGAGCGCTGGTTTGTGGTACCAGATGTCGAGAGTTCGAATCTCTTCATTCGCCCCATTAAAACAGCCTTCCGATCAAGGATTCGCCCCATTAAAAAAGCCGTCCGATAAAGGGCGGCTTTTTTTGCGGATAAAATAGATTTCTTTATCTTACCTCTTTCAGAAGTTGTTCCAACAGGTTGGCAAAGTCGGCGGGAGCCCGGTTGTATTCGGGAAAAACTACCGATACCGCCAGCCCTCCGGTTCTAACGTCATCCAATGCCGTCAGCAACGTGTCTGCGCTGTCAACACCTCTGGTGATGCCGAGAATGGTTCCTGCATCTTCGCTGATTGCGGGATGGTTGGGATTAATACTGATTGTATTTCCCCCGCAGGCGGCAACATCAAACATCAGAGAACATTTGAGAGAACAAACAGCTCCGTGTGCGCCCAGACTTAGTGCCGTAAGCGCTTTTAGTTCAGGCAGGGTTCCGTAATTGATTAATGCGGAATTGGGAATTGTTTGCAAACAATATTGTTGAAACTCCGGCATGTCTTTAGGATGAAAAGTCAGCAATGTTTTAAACTTCATCTGGGCGGCCGCTTCGGCAATCAAATTGACAACTTTGATGTCAAAGGGATGAGCCGAGGAGATGAAGACTAAAGCAAAGTCGTTGTCGTCAATTTGGTTCTGCCGACGAAAAACGTGGTTTAATTCCGGCAAGTCCGGGGACTTTCTTACAACCAGGTAATCAGAGTATTTCGGCATCGGCGAGATGACGATGTCCTGAGCCGCGAACAGTTTTAAGCGGGTCAGCATTCCTTTCATAACACTCGACGACACGATTATTTTCTGAGGCAAGCTGCGCTCAAAATTCAGTCTCGGTTCTATCATCGCCGGTGAAAGATAGGCCGGTTCAAAAATACCGATAACCGGAATTTTTTGAGCAGCGGCCGCTTCAGGGAGCGTGAAATCGACCTTGTTCGGAACTTTACGGAAATTTGAAATTGCCGTAACAACTGCACAGGGTTTTTCTTCAAGCAAAAATTCCCGTGCGGTTTCCATAGGAAAGCTTTCGATTTCAATCAGTTTGAAATGTGTTCTTTCCCGGAATTCGAGCTTTTTCAGCAAGCAGGGATAAGCCAGACCTTGTTGTGCGATAACAGTCACATCAAATTTTGCAGCCAGCAAAGGCAAAGCGGATGCTACAGCATTGGCTATTCCGGCATCATACATTGCAAAGACAATCTTGTTCATATAATTTTTATTTTATAGGGTTAATAATATTTTTTTCGATGAGACAGGATTATCTTATTTTGTACTTTTTGTCAATATGTGTTTCTGAAGCAACCCGGATTTTGTTCCGGGTTGCTTTTTTGTTTTATGTCAGGTCTCCACTGCATTGGTGACAGCACCGTCTCCAGGAGTCTACGTCACAGGAGCCTGCACAGCTGCCATAACAAGCAGCGGCATTTGAAGTTCCTACGCACTGCTGGCTGCATCGATCCAAAGCGCCGGATGAGTTACAGCTAGAGCCCATATGTCCATATTCTTGGGCACATTGTTGGTAAGAGTATCCGCTCCAGTTGCTGCATGAAGTTCCTCCGTAGTATCCGTCGTCAGAACAGGACGGCGCCGGCAGAACGCATGAGTTTCCATTTTGCTCCGTATAGCCGGAGTTGCAGCGCCATCCGGTGTTTATGGTATGGGTTCCGGAACAGTCGGTGCAAGATGATGTTGTAAAGCTGCTGTTTGCCGGTTTAGTGGTAATCCGGTCTTTGCAGTCCGGCAAAGAACAACTTGCTTTGCAGTTAGTATAACAGGTTAATCCGGC
>HF995288.1 GCA_000432275.1 Proteobacteria bacterium CAG:495 | reverse complement strand
GATGTTTTTGAGACACCACGGTTCACCTCTGAACCGCAGAAAACATATTAAAGCAAATCAGACGTTTTGCAACAAAAAAAGAACCGGGAGCCTAAACCCCCGGAACTTTTGACTTACATGAAAAAACTTAATAATAATTTTTTTGACTGACGCTGCGTTTTAGAACTTATACTTGGCGTTCAGCAATCCGGTGTGATCTTTGTAGTGGTCACGGAATTTACCTTCGTAACCCAACGAAACCTCTACATTGTCATCAACCTCGGCTGTCAGACCTACTCCGGCTTCTACGCCAAAGCGATCCAAGGCCTCGCCTCGTACCTGATAGGCTGAGCCGTTAGCCAGCATAACCGACGCGTTCGAGTTGTCGTTTACCAGGTCATAGGTCATTGCCAAACGGGCTTCCGGACGGATGCTCATTCCGTTAGAGAGCGTATAATCTTTCTTGATTTTGGCTCCTACGATACCGGTCAGGTAATCCGAGCTGTTTTCTGATACTCGCTGACCCGCCGTATCCGTATACGAATCCTGGTGGATGTTGATGTATCGCAAACCGGCTTCCGGCGTAACAACCGCGCCGTTCATATGGAAGTCATATCCGGTCATAGCCTGCAAGGCGATGCTGTTTACATCGTATTTGCCTGAAAGACCCCCGTATTTCTTCTCATCATAGTCGCCCCAGTTGTACGACGCTATACCGTTCACATACCAGTCTGAGGGTTTGTATTCGCCGTAAACAAACGCCGTATGGGTGTCTACGTCTATCTTTCTATCGCCCTGTTTGACATCGCTGTTGGTATAGGCATAACCGGCACCGACTTTTACGTCGCTGTTGAGGTATTTTTCTGCACCGAGGGCAAGTCCGGTAGAATCCGTCTTGAAGTCGTTGCTGCCGTCATACTTGCTCTTGTTAAACAAGCCCTGTACCCACATGGCGGCACGTTCGAAGACGCTGTCGCCAGATGATTTGCCTTCGGCTGCCGAAGATACGGAACCGCCGGAAAGGCGGGTAGCAACCGCGCCAAACACCTGATTGGTGGTTTCGGTTACCTGAGACTGTGCTACCGGAGCGGCTACAGGCGCAACTTCTTTCGCCAACCGGGCTGC
>HF995287.1 GCA_000432275.1 Proteobacteria bacterium CAG:495 | reverse complement strand
AATTTCAAAATCCGTTTTTCCCGTTCTTAAATGGTATTTTCCAATCCGAATATTTCCCTGCTGAAAATTTTAGAGATGATACCTTTTTGCCCAAGAGCATTTGGGAGTATATCTTTTATCCTTTTTATGTTGCCTTTTTTCAAAGACGGACAGAAGGTAATGCTTTAATTTTAGATTATCGTTTGTTGTTTATATACGTAATGTTTGTTGTATATTGTATATCTTTGTTTTGGAAAAGAGAAAAAATAAGAACATACAATCGTATTTTTTTATTTACGGCATTATGGCTGTTTATCAGCTATGTGCTCTGGTTGACAATGTTTACGATAACCCGCTACTACATCATTTTAGAACTTTTTGTGGCAATGTTTATTGTAAAGTTTTTTGTGGAGTTTCTTCCTCAGGCTCGGATTGCCAAAATACTGTTTATTTCAATAGGCATAGTTGTATTTTACTCGTTGGTTATGACGCCGTTTTTCAGTGACACTTGGGAACAACGAAAGGATGATTATCAGCTAAAGCAGACTCTTTTGTATGATTTAACAAAGAAAAAGCCAACACAGGGCGAATATAAGAGTTTATCAAGTTATAAGCGCTTTGTTGATATTGAAGATATCAATATTCCTGATAATACTTTAATAAAGTTATATAACCTTCCGAGTTCTTTCGTGCTGCCTTTTTGGGGTCAAAACAAAAACATTCGTGGCGTTTTGGTCAAGCAGCAGGCTTATACATGGAATAAAGACCAGGATTTATTCTCAATGCCGTCTTGGCAGAACCTGATTCAAAATGCACTGGCCTCTCATAATGGTCCTGAAATAGCCGTTATAGCTGAAACCGAAATATTTAAATATAATCTGCATACTGAAAGATTAAATGAATTTAAAAATATGTATTGCCGCAAGTTGTTTAATAATATGTACAATTTGAGCATTTGTGTTCCTAATGAATTAAAGGAGCAGTTTTTTCCTCAAGGGAGTAATGATAAATGAATGAAAATAAAATTGCAGTAATTATTCCGTGTTATAATGAAGAACAGGCAATAGAAAAAGTTATAAAAGACTTTCATAAAGTTTTACCAGAAGCCGAAATATATGTTTATGACAATAATTCAACAGACAAAACGGCTCAAATCGCTTGTAAAGCAGGAGCTATCGTGAGACAAGAGCCTTTGCAGGGAAAAGGAAACGTTGTTCGTCGGATGTTTGCTGACATTGACGCAGATATTTATGTCATGAGTGATGGTGACGAAACCTATGATATTGCAAAAGCGCCGATACTTGTTAAAGAGTTGTTGGATAATAATCTCGATATGGTCATAGGGTCCCGTAAAGAAGTTGATTTGGCTGCATATAGGGTAGGGCACCGTTGGGGAAATGTCTTGTTGACCAAATTGGTGCAGTATTTTTTCAATCATCATTTGACGGATATGTTGTCAGGATATCGGGTCTTTTCGCGTCGTTTTGTAAAAACTTTTCCGGCTCAATCAGCCGGTTTTGAGATTGAAACGGAATTAACGGTGCACGCCTTTTCATCGCGTATACCGATGAAAGAAGTTGAAACAGATTATTTTGCTCGGCCGATTGGTTCCGTTAGTAAACTTTCTACCTTCAAAGATGGCTTCCGGATTTTAATGATGATTGTTACCTTAATTAAGGAAGAACGTCCGCTATATTTCTTTAGTGTGATTTTTGCCATACTTTTTTTACTGTCTTTGTTTCTTGGTATTCCCGTGCTGCAGGAATATTGGAATACCGGGTTGGTACCTCATTTCCCCACGGCCATCCTGTCAATGGGTATGATGATTTGCGCCGTGGTTAGTTTATTTGTTGGTTTTATATTGGACAGTCTTAGCAAAACCCGCAAGGAAAACCGAAGATTATCATATTTGCAATATAGTCGGCCTAAAAAAGGATAATTCATATGGAATACAGCGGTGAAGATAATTTGGATGTAATGAATCTGGCGCACAATCATATACAGTATATTACCGATGAAATAATAAATGCAGGCATTACGGAAGCAAAAGGAAAAATTGTAGACTTTGGAGCCGGAAACGGATTGTATGCCGGAAAGTTACAAGATATTTTGGGGACAAGTATCGTATGTATAGAACCTGCGGATAATATGATGCCTTATCTTAAAGGGTTTCAAACCCGAAAAAATATTGGAGAACTGACTGAAAAAGCTGGTTTCATTTATTCTTTGGATGTTTTGGAACACATTGAAGATGATACATCTGTTCTAAAACAAATGTATGAAACAATGCTGCCGGAAGGAAAGTTGTTTTTACATGTTCCTGCTTTTCAGTTTTTATATTCTGCTATGGATAAAAAAGTCGGGCATTATCGCCGCTATTCTCGAAAAGAACTTATCGCCAAATGTAGATCGGCTGGTTTCAGAGTAACAAAATGTCGTTACATGGATTTTTGCGGATTTTTTGCCTCTGTTGTCTATAAGTATTTACCGTCGACAGATGGCTCGTTAAATCCTAAACTTCTTGTATCATATGATAAACTTGTCATTCCTCTAAGTCGCCTGCTGGATAAGGTTACTCGGGGAAGCTGTTGCGGAAAGAATTTAATCTTAACAGCTGTAAAGGATTAAACTTTATGCTAAGAATGCTGCTGCTCATAGTTGCACAAGTCTTATTGAGCTTGGGTGGTTTATATAAAATAAAAACCTCTTCAGAAATAGTCAGTACAGAATTTATGATTGGTTTTGCCTTTTATGGAATTAGCTTTTTGTTATGGGTATATATTATCAGAATGTATGCTTTGTCGATTGCTTTTCCTATAGCCACTTCTTTAAGTATTGTTTTGTCTCAATTGGTTGGATTTTATCTTCTTAATGAAAGTTTGGGATGGGGGCAAATAGCAGCTGTTTTGGTTATTTGTTGTGGAATTTTTATGTTAATCTTCTTTAAATAGTTAACAATAAATTAACCACATTAGAATAAATTGACAAATATTAATTTATTCAATGTGGCAAAAATGTATCGGAAGTTCTTTTCTTTTCTCAGTTTATGCTTATCATTTGCTTTTTTCTTTTTTGTTATTCTTTTATATAAAACTTTTCCCGAAACAGACATTAACGCAATTATTTTTCATCTCAAAAGTGGGCAAACATTGTTGTTTGAAAATTATGTTGTTTACATATGTCAAGTGTATTTAATTCCCTTTTTAATAATAAGTTTGTTGACCGGCGTCATCATTAATATATATTATCCCAAATATGGTAAGGCGTTATGTCGCCTGCTATTAGTCAGTAGTATTTTTGTCTTAATAGCCAAGTATCAATTGATTGATTATATAAAAAACAGCTTTGTGAAAAGTACATTTTATGAAAAATACTATGTACAACCAGATGTAAACGCTATCAAATTTCCATCAACAAAAAAAAATTTGGTGGTTTTATATCTCGAATCAATAGAACAGACATATCAAGCAAAAGAAATTTTTAATGATAATTTGCTGCCCAAACTGAGTTTGATAAAAAAAGAATATGTCTCTTTTTCAGATTATTATGAAATTTATGGGGCAGGCTGGACAATAGCTGGGCTTGTTACAACTAACTGCGGAATACCTCTTATTACGCCTTTAGCGCCTAATATGTACGGAATACAGAAAAAATTTCTTCCAGGAGCCGTTTGTCTTCAAGACATTTTAGCTGTTCACGGTTATAGACAAATATTTATGATTGGCGGCTCAAAGTATTTTTCGTGCTTTGATTCTTTCTTTAACAATCGAGCAGAACCTCATGCCGAAATTATTGATAATGAGTTTTTTAATCGTAAAGATAACTATTGGGGTGTAAAGGATTCTTTCTTATATAAAGCAGCTCAGCAAAAGATTACAGAGCTTTCGAAAAGTCATCAGCCATTTTCTTTGTTGATTATGACTATTAATACTCATCAACCTAAAGGAATTTTAGATAATCAGTGTTCGGGAAATAAAGATAATTTTATGGATATTGTTAAATGTGCTGATTATATGGCTGCTGATTTTATCGAATGGTTGAAAAAACAGCCCTTTTTTAAGAATATTTCATTGGTTGTTCTTGGCGATCATTTGGTAATTAATAATGCTTTGTATGATAAGTATCTTCAGCCGCATCAAAAAAAACGACGGATTTTTAATCTTTTCATTAATAGCAATTATACGGAAAATATTAATACAAATCGGCACTTTTCGGGAGTAGATATTTTTCCGACAGTATTAGAGGGTATTGGTGCTGATATTCCAAACCGACGATTAGGGCTAGGCGTTTCTTTATATGACAATTCTCAGCAGACATTAATAGAGGTGTTGGGGAAGAAACGCTTGGATGAAGAGTTATATAAAAAAAGTGACAGATATTTTGACTTTGTTTTTGATACGGAATAAATTTTATTCATAACAGCATTTTTTAACAATTTATTGAATATATTGTGCTAATAAATACTTAAAAAATAGCAATTGTAAGGAAAAGGCAATGTATAGCAAAAGTTCGCTGGAAATTTATGACAACACTTTGGTGCCTATGGTGATTGAGCAAACCTCCAAAGGAGAGCGCTCGTTTGACATCTATTCTCGTCTGCTCAAGGAGCGGATTATCTTTCTGACCGGAGAGGTTAATGATGAGGTGTCTTCTCTGGTTTGTGCCCAGCTGTTGTTTTTGGAATCTGAAAATCCCAAAAAAGACATTTTCTTTTACATAAATTCTCCCGGCGGTTCCGTCACCTCCGGGATGGCGATGTATGATACCATGCAATACATCAGTTGTGATGTTAACACCATGTGTATCGGTCAGGCCTGTTCCATGGGGTCTTTTTTGCTTGCCGGCGGAGCTCGGGGCAAAAGGTTCTCCCTGCCTAATTCCCAGATTATGATTCATCAGCCTTCCGGTGGTTTTCAGGGGCAGGCGACGGATATGGAAATCCGGACCCGTCTGATTCTGGATTTGAAAAAACGTTTGAATAAAATTTATGCCGCCAATACCGGACAAAAGCTTTCCGTTATCGAAAAGGCGATGGAGCGTGATAACTTTATGACGCCGGAAGAAGCTAAAAAGTTCGGCCTGATTGACCATATCGTTACTTCTCGCGAAGACATTGTAAAATAGGAGCCGCTTTATGAGTGATAACAGAGATAATAACAATAATGAAGTCTTGCACTGCTCTTTTTGCGGCAAGTCGCAGGATGAGGTAAAAAAGCTGATTGCCGGTCGCGGTGTTTATATTTGTGACGAGTGCATCGAGGTCTGCATCAACATCGTTGCTGACGAAATGGCAGAAGAAAATAAATCTGCGTTAGGCTCCACCGCCGACGGCAGTCTTCCTTCACCCTCAAAAATCAAGGAGTTTCTTGATCAGTATGTCATTGGTCAGGAGTTTGCCAAAAAGGTTTTGTCGGTCGCCGTTTACAACCACTATAAACGCCTTAACAGTAACAAGGTAAACAAAGATGTCGACATCGCCAAATCAAATGTCATCTTGATTGGTTCGACCGGAAGCGGTAAAACGCTGTTGGCGCAGACTTTGGCCAAGGTTCTGGACGTTCCTTTCGCTATTGCCGATGCAACCACGCTGACTGAGGCCGGCTATGTTGGCGAAGATGTTGAAAACATCATCTTGAAACTGGTGCAGAACGCCAATTATGATATCGAAAAGGCCCAGCGCGGCATCGTTTATATTGATGAAATTGATAAAATCACTCGCAAAACCGATGGTCCGTCCATTACGCGCGACGTGTCCGGGGAGGGCGTACAGCAGGCTTTACTGAAAATTATTGAAGGTACGGTAGCCAATGTTCCCCCGCAGGGCGGCCGGAAGCATCCGCAGCAGGAGTTCCTCCATGTTGACACCACCAACATTCTGTTTATCTGCGGTGGCGCTTTTGCCGGGCTGGAAAAAATCGTCAGCCGCCGCGGCAAAGACACTTCTATTGGTTTCGGAGCCAAGGTTGCGGCAGAAGAGGAACGCGGCATCGGCGAGATTATCAAGGATGTCCAGCCGGAAGATTTGCTGAAATACGGTTTAATTCCCGAATTTGTAGGCCGTCTGCCGATTATTGCCACTTTGGGCGATTTGGATGAAGAGGCTTTGGTTAAAGTATTGACCGAGCCCAAAAATGCCTTGGTTAAACAGTATGTCACCATGTTTGAGATGGAAAATGTCAAGTTAACGTTTACCGACGACGCTTTGCGGGCAATTGCCAGAAAAGCCATCGAACGGAAGACCGGTGCACGCGGCTTGCGGGCAATTATGGAAGACAACCTGTTGGAATTAATGTATGAAATTCCGGATAAAAAAGAGGTTGCAGAAATAGTCATTGATGAAAAAGTCATTAATGACAAAGCAGAGCCGAAGTTTATCTTGCGCAAACAGGAAGACAAGCAAGCCTCTTAGGTTTTAAATGAATAAAGAGCCGGGATCGTTAAAATCTCGGCTCTTTTTTTGCAACAGATTACTGTTTCGTGTTGAATTTCCATTTTCGATATTCGGTCCAGCCTCTGCGGGTAATGTCCGAAGTATACCAGTAGCAGCGATAGATGTTGTCTAGTTTTGCGACCGGAACACTGATGCTGAGCAGGGGATTGTTGGCTTCGTCAACCTTTGCCGATATAGCGGAGTACACAATTTGCCGCTTTGCTACTTTAGGTGCAAACAGCATATTGTCCTTTACACTATAGAGAGCGTGCGCACCACTTGATAAGGTTATGATTTTATGGGTAATGATGTCAATAAAACGGTTTTGCATTGAATCGCAAATCAAATATCCGATAGAAAAACGATAACCTGTATAATGCAGTATTCTTGGTTCCAGTAATTTGGCGTCAATGTTAAAATGCCGGGCATAGAAATTCCGGCTGATGATATATGCCGAATCATCCAAAGAAAGATCGCTGCAAATGTCTTGGCCGCACCAACAGTCTTTGTACAGCTTTTCAATATGCTCGTAGGCAATGGTGATACATAGTTCGCCGTTTTTGTTAAAAACCAAGATTTCTCTTTTTTTCTTATTGGGTTTAACAACTGCCCGTCCCAAAATTTGACAACTGAGTCCGTGCGTTTCATCCGCATAAGGGTTGCATATTTTTCCTCGGCGCAAATCGACAAACAATCTGTATTGCTTGCGCAGCGCTTTGATTTTACGCCCCAGAGATACGAAAAACTGATCTCCGTCCCGGTACTGTACCAGCACATAATTTCCGAGTTCGGGAATATTAAAATGTGCCTTTAGAAATTCGTCTGATAAATAATAAAATTGTTCCATATTAATTAAAGTTTTAGTTCATAATTATATTTGTAAGATAAGGCGTTTATATATTTTGTTTAAAATTTTGTCAACATAAAGTTGCAGGCGGAAAAATCCCCGGAAGAGGTCTCCGGGGATTTGTCTGAGTTAGTTTTTACATCCATTTGATTTGTATGAGCTGATGCTGCTTTGGCACTCATAGAGGGTACTGAACGTGTTTTCTATTGTATTTCCCCAAGAACCGCCGCAGCTGGAGCCGGTATCAAAGTCTACACAGGTGTCGACTACATAGTAGTAGGAGCTCCCGTATCCTCTCGTACAGTCGCTTGATATGACGTAACAAGTGGGGCAGCTTACACATCTTCCTCCGCTGCAACAACCGCTGTCACAATCCCATCCTGTACAGCACTGGCTGGTAGGAATACAGCTGTTGCCGCATTTGTGGTAGCCGGAGTTACAGTAACAAGAGCCACCGGAACAATAGGCGTT
>HF995286.1:739-7367 GCA_000432275.1 Proteobacteria bacterium CAG:495 | reverse complement strand
TTTTGTTGATTAAAAACAAAAACCTCCTTGAAAAAAACAAGGAGGTGGAGCTGAAAAACTGTGTAGAAATCAGTCCTGCTTCTTCGACTACAAAGGTAGCTTATTCCGCAGACTCCACCACAAGGTGGATTTCCTACAAGATGTTTTTCAGACACCGCAGCTCATCTCTGAACTGCAGAAATGATTATAAAAGCTATTTGTGAAATTACAATAAAAAAAATCCCCGCAGAACGGGGATTTCATTATTAAGCTTCAACTGGCTTCAGAACCGGTTTTTTAGGTTTTTCAATTTTCTTTTTCGGTTCTTTTTTGGTTTCCGGTTTAGGAGCCTTCGGAGCTGGTTTGGCCGGTTTTTTTACAGCCGGTTTTTTGACTTTCGGAGCTTCTTGGGGAGCCGCTGCGGTTTTAGCCTTTGCCGTTTCAGTTTCCTTTACCAAAACAGGTTTCATTGCCGGTGTTTTGCGTTCCATGACGTAAACGGCGTTAAAGGAAACGAATACCAGCATAAACAGGTTGGTGACCGCCATATGCAGGTACGGGCAGGGAATAACGTAGTTTAAGACGATGTAGGGCAGATATACCAGGAATGATACGGCCAGCCATTTGCGGTAGGAGTCATCGGTGTAGGCCAAAAACTCCTTTAAATTCGGCGTCTGTCCTCTGACTATCAGCGGCAGAATAATGTTAAAGCGGGCAAGAAAGTAGATGCCGACAAACATATTGACGAACAGTGCCGCAGTCATGGCGTATCCGGCACTCATAAAGGTTAGGAACAGCGCCCGGAAAATGATAATCGGCAATATGGCAATCAGCCCCAAACCCAGTTGAACAAAGAGGTAGACAAAGAGAGTTTTAAGGGAACCGAAAGGATTGACCCGGGGAGACTTGAACAAGCGCTGATAAACGGCGATGTCGGTAGCCGCGCTTATCAACGGCAGGATAAACAATGCCAAAGATATGAAATATTTAACGCCGCGGTTAGCTGAAGTCAGCCCTTCAAAATAAATTTCAATACCGGAGAGAACCAACAGCGGAACCGCAAAAAGCAAAATGACCGGAAAGTTCTTCAGGTATGTTTTGTAGGAAGAAAGTATCGTTTGCAACATGATATTATTCCTTTTCGAAGGTTTCGCAATTTTGAAAAATTACATTTAATGATACCTTTATTCACCTTAATTGTCAAAAATATTTTATTTCTTAATTGCGCTAAGGGTTTGTTGTTCAATATCTTTAAAGTATTTGACGGTATCGGCTTTAAGCTCGTTGGTGGCCTCGTCGTCACAGACGATAATGCCATGCTGGTGCATCTGGAGGACGCTGATGGGCCACATATGATTGATGCTGCCCTCAATGGCATGGTGCAACGCACGGGCTTTTTTGTTGCCGGTAACCAAAATCATAACTTCTTCCGCGTCCATAATGGTTCCGATACCTACGGTCAAGACGGTTGTGGGCACTTTGCTGATGTCGTTGTCAAAAAAGCGGGAATTGACCTGAATGGTATCTTTGGTCAGCGTCTTAACCCGGGTGCGGGAGCTGAGAGAGGAGCCGGGTTCGTTAAATGCGATGTGGCCGTCTTCTCCGACGCCGCCGAGGAAGAGGTGTATCTTTCCGTATCTTTTAATGGTCTCTTCATAGGCATTGCATTCTTTGACGTAGTCTTTGGTCATTCCGTTAAGCATATGGACGTTAGCTTGGGGAATATCAATATGCTTAAAGAAATTTTCGTGCATAAAATGACGATAGCTTTGCGGGTGTCTGCCGTCGAGGCCGATATATTCGTCCATATTGAAGGTGACGACATTGGCAAAGGAGAGCTTGCCTTCCTTGTGCATTTTAATCAGTTCACGGTATGTGCCGAGCGGGGTTGATCCGGTGGGCAGGCCCAAAACGAACGGTTTTTTCGGAGTGGGGCGAAAGGTTTGTATTTTGTACGCAATGTAATTGGCAGCCCAGAGAGAGCAGTCGTCGTAGTTGTCTTTGATTATCAGTCTCATTTTACTTCTCCTTCAGAAATTGACCGTCGATGATGGTATGAATTATATCAAAATCCTGATTAAATACAACTAAATCGGCATCATATCCCGGAATAATGAGCCCCTTATGAGGCTGCTGCATAATTTTGGCCGGGTTGACCGAGGCCATACGGATGGCTTTTTCGGGCGGTATGCCGTAGGACACCAGATTTTTGAAACCGTCCAGCATGGTAATGCCGGAACCGATGATAACGTTATCCGCTTTGCGTTTGAAGCATTGGTCGAAGTAAAAGTCCGCGTCTGCGGGGATTTCCGCTTTGGCATATTTGAGGCTGTCGGTAATCAGGACCAGCTGGCTCAGCGGCTTGCTCTTCATCAATAGCTGAATGAGGTTAGGGTTGACATGGACGCCGTCGCCGATGATTTCGCAGGAAATTTCGGGATGAGTCAGCGCGGCGCCGACGGTTCCCGGTTCGCGGTGGTGCAGCGGCCGCATGGCGTTGAACATATGGGTGACGTGCATAATGTTGGCCTGCATACCTTCTATCATCTGGTCATACGTGGCATTGGTATGGCCGGCCTGGAGGATGATTCCCTTTTCAATGCAGTACAGGGCCAAGTCGCGCATTCCCTTAAGCTCGGGGGCGACCGTCATATTGATGATTTTTCCTTTGGCGGTTTTGTAAATGCGTTCCATGTAGGCGAGGTCAACCGGGCTGATGCCTTCTTGCTCCTGTCCGCCGATGCGCTCGGGCGACAGGAACGGGCCTTCGAGGTGTATGCCCAAGATATGGGCGCCTTTTTCCCGTCCCATGGCTTTTAAGATAGCCTTAATTTTTGGCATCAGTTGTTTTTCCGGCGTGGCGCCGATTGTCGGAATGAAAGAGGTTACGCCGTAAGAGGCCAGAATGTCGGACATTTTGAGGATTGACTTGCTGTCGGCGTCGTCTGCGCTGAAACCGCCGATGCCGTGGATGTGGGTGTCAATAAAGCCGGGAGCGATGTAGGCTCCGTTGACATTGATTATTTTTACCTTGGGCGAAAATTTTTTTTGCTGAAACCGTTGTTCGCTGTAAACGTCGGCGATTTTGTCGTTTTTAATGTAAACCGCACAATTCTGCATAACCGAAAATCCGGTCAGGACATTGGCGTTGTGCAGGCAGATTGCTGTATCCATAATTATCCAACCTCGTTAAGATTTGCTGATGGAGGTATTATCGGCGAGAAAGGTAAAATTATGGTAAAGTTATTTCTGCTGCGGCGTAAAATCGAGTGCGAGGGAGTTGATGCAGTAGCGCTGACCGGTTGCCGTGGGGCCGCCGGGAAAAACGTGTCCGAGATGCGAGCCGCAGTTTGAGCATACGACTTCCAGCCGATGCATTCCGTGACTGTAGTCTTCAATGTAATTAACCGCTCCCTTGAGGGCGGTGTCAAAGCTGGGCCAGCCGCAGCCGGATTCAAATTTGGCGGACGAATCGAACAGCTGCTGTCCGCAGGCGCCGCAGCGATAGCATCCGGGGGCAAAAAATTCGGTGTATTCGCCCGAGAAAGGCGTTTCGGTTCCTTTTTCGCGCAGAACCCGATACCGGGACGGCGAGAGTTCCTGTTTCCACTGCTGTTCGCTTTTGGTTACTGTCATTTTCAATGCCTTATGTTGCAACTGGTTGAACCGCGTTTTTGCAGGTAGTGCTGGTGGTATTCCTCTGCCGGATAAAAGGTTCCGGCGGCGACGATTTCGGTAACTACCGGTTTTTGGTATTTGCCGGATTTATTTATTTCGGCAATTTTGTTTACGGCAAATTTTTTCTGATCGTTATTGGTATAAAATATGGCCGAGCGGTATTGGTGTCCGACATCGGGACCCTGACGGTTAAGCGTGGTGGGGTTGTGCGATTCAAAAAAAATGTCTAAAAGCTGCTGATAGGAAATCAATTCGGGGTCGTAGGTCACTTCAACAGCTTCCGCATGTCCGGTGCGGCCGGACGAGACTTCCATATAGGTCGGATTGGGAACGACGCCGCCGATGTAGCCGACTATGGTCGACATGACGCCGGGGAGCGTTTCAAACGCAGACTGAATACCCCAGAAACAGCCTCCTGCAAAGATAGCTTGTGACAACATTTTTAATCTCCTGAGAAATAATTTGTGATGATATCTAAAATATAAGCCTGAGCGGGGGATTTTAAATTAGATAAAAGGGCGGGGTGGCTCGGAAAAATAAAAATGCCGGCTCCTTGGGGAAACCGGCATCGGGCATAGCGTCAGGCCGCTTTTTTATTAAGCTTGCCAAGGTACCACTCAACGGTTTTGACAATGCCTGAGGCAAAGTTTTCGTCGGCTTTCCATCCAAGTTCCGTCGTGAGCTTGGCGGCATCGATGGCATAGCGTTTGTCGTGGCCGGGGCGGTCTTTGACAAAGACGATGAGCTCTTTGTAGGATTTGCCGTCGGCCGCGGGAACTTCCCGGTCCAAAATAGAACAGATGGCATCGACAATTTCGAGATTGTTTTTTTCGTTATGGCCGCCGATGTTATATGTTTCACCCGCTTTGCCGCGGTGGAAGATAAGGTCAACCGCTTTGCAATGGTCAAGAACATACAACCAGTCGCGGACGTTTTTGCCGTCGCCGTAAATGGGAATGTTTTTGCCTTCCAGAGCATTGGAGATGATTTTGGGAATGAGTTTTTCAGGATGCTGTTTGGGGCCGTAATTGTTGGAACAATTGGAGACGGTGACGTTCATTCCAAAGGTGTGAAAGTAGGAACGGACAATCATGTCCGAGCTGGCTTTGGAGGCGGAATAAGGAGAGTTTGGCGCATAAGCGGTGGTTTCGGTAAAGAAACCGGTTTCCCCCAAAGTGCCGTAAACCTCGTCGGTTGAAATATGGTGGAAACGGGCGTTTTCGTATCCCGGTTTAACCTGATGCGGCGCGGACATCCAATGATTGCGGGCAACGTCCAACAGAGTGAATGTTCCCAAAATGTTGGTTTCGATAAAGGCCTGCGGGCCGCTGATGGAATTGTCAACATGGCTTTCGGCGGCAAAGTGAATTACGCCTTTGATGTCATATTCACAGAACAGTTTTTCTACCAATGCGCGGTCGCAGATATCGCCCTGAACGAAAGTGTAGTTCGGCATCGAGGCGCATTCGCTCAAATTTTCCGGATTGCCGGCATAGGTCAGTTTGTCAAGATTAATGACGCGGCAATTCGGGTATTTGGCGGCAAAGTAAGGGACGAAATTGGCGCCGATGAAGCCGGCACCACCGGTAACTAAGACAGATGTTTCAGACATGATTGGAGACTTTCTTTCCAGTGGTTGATTTCAATGTTAAAAGTTTGTTTGATTTTGGTTTTGTTCAGGACCGAGTAGAACGGGCGCCGGGCCGGCGTCGGGTAGTCTTTGCTTTCGATAGGGTTAATCCGGCAGTCGAGCCCTGAGAGTTTCATAATCTCGACGGCAAAATCATACCAGGAGCAGACGCCTTCGTTTGAAAAGTGGAAGATTTCTTTCATTCCGGGGCGAAGCCGGGGCAGGATGTGTACAACGGCCGCTGCCAAATCCGCCGCGTATGTCGGGGTTCCGACCTGATCGAAGACAACGTTCAGCTGCGCTTTCTCGGCTCCCAGACGGCGCATGGTTTTTACAAAGTTATTGCCAAATTCCGAATACAGCCAAGCGGTGCGGATGATAACCGCCGCAGAGGCGTTTTCCAATACTGCCTGTTCGCCGGCCAGTTTGGTGCGGCCGTAAACGGATTGCGGATTGGCTGCGTCAGTTTCGATGTAGGGACGGCAGTTTGTACCGTCAAAGACGTAGTCGGTGGAGATGTGAATCAACGGAATGCCGGTTTTGGCCAGATTTTCCGGGCCCCGGGCATTGATGTCGCCGGCAAGTTTTTCGTCCGCTTCCGCCTTGTCAACAGCGGTATAAGCGGCGCAGTTGATGATTGCGTCAAACCGGTTTGCCGAGACAAAGCCTTTAACGGCCTCGGCGTCGGTGATGTCAAGCTGTTCTTTGTCGACATAAAGGGCATTATCTTTCAACAACAGGCGCAGCTCATTGCCCAGCTGGCCGTTGGCTCCGGTTACCAAATACATTTTAGGTCTTTCAAAAAGGGCAGAAGTTTATCTTTGTCCGAGAGAATCGCATCTTCGGGTTTTATTTTCCAATCGATATTGAGGTCAGGGTCATTAAACCTGATACCGCCTTCCGAGGCCTTGTTATAAACGTTGTCGCATTTATAGGCGAAAGTCGCCCGGGGGCTCAGTACGGAAAAACCATGGGCAAACCGCCTCGGAATCATAAGCTGGCGATTGTTTTCGGCAGAGAGCTCAACGGCAATATGTTTGCCGAAAGTGGGCGACTCCGGACGGAGGTCTACGGCAACGTCCAGAACTGTTCCTTCCAAAACCCGCACCAGTTTTGCCTGGGAATATTCTCCTTTTTGAAAATGGAGGCCGCGGGTTGTTCCGTAAACGGATTGCGACTGATTATCCTGGATAAAATTGTAGTTCAGGCCGGCTTCGGCAAATCTGGCCTGATTCCAGCTTTCAAAAAAATAACCGCGGGCGTCTTTGAAAACGTCGGGTTCGATAATGTAAACATCCTGAATAGAGGTATTGATGATTTTCATAATATTTCCCGAAAGTG
>HF995286.1:0-724 GCA_000432275.1 Proteobacteria bacterium CAG:495 | reverse complement strand
TATTTCCCGAAAGTGACTAGGTTTGACTGATATGCCTTTTATAGTTGAAAAGCATTTCGGGTTCAAGTCTTATTATCAAGATATGAAGAGGCCGCCCCTAAATTAATAAGTATACATAACCAAACTTTAACTATTGTTGCATTACACTCTGCATAACCTGAAAGGGGGATAACTTTTTAGTTTAAAAAAGGATTTTTTACAATGGATGCAACACATGCTTTAGAGACGGCAAACCTGATATGGGGACTGGATGCCAAATTGTTGGCAATCATCATCGTATCTATTGCCTATCTGATTATTTTTACCGAAAAGGTCAATCGCGCCATCGTGGCATTGCTGGGTGCGGCGGTAATGATTATTTCGGGTCTTCTTACTCAAAAACAGGCTTTGGCGGGAGTTGATTTCAACACCCTGGCTCTGTTAATCGGAATGATGATTATTGTCGCGATTACCGAAAAATCCGGATTGTTTCAGTTTGTGGCGATTTGGGGCGTTAAAAAAGTTAAGGCCAGTCCGCGCGGATTGTTGATGGTTTTGGCTGCGGTTACGGCTGTGTTTTCCGGTTTTCTGGACAATGTTACCACCGTTTTGCTGATTGTGCCGGTAACGTTCCAGATTACCAAAAAGCTCGGCATTAACCCGTATCCGTATCTTTTGATTGAGATTTTTGCCTCTAACATCGGCGGTACGGCAACCTTAATCGGCGATCCTCCCAACATCTTAA
>HF995285.1:23414-66587 GCA_000432275.1 Proteobacteria bacterium CAG:495 | reverse complement strand
GCTTTAATTTCTATTTTAACAAAGATTTCAAATAAAGTAAATAATTAATTGCATAGGATAGACGGAAATTTACATACTTCTTTTTTCAGCGAGGTGGAGGGAATGGCGATTATGATTGACAAATCGCTAAAACTGTTTTGTTATAGCTTGTTAGTTCGGACTTAAAGGAAAACAGTATGAAGAGATTTTTATCCCGGTTATTGATTGTTTTGATTGTTACAGCTGGCGGCGTTTCGGTTTATTATTGGCCGGAAATCAGGTTTTATCTGCAAAAGGAAACTCAGCAGCAAACGATTAACGACGGAGAGGTTTTTTCTCAGGACATTATCATTCAAAAAGCTCGCGAACTTTCCAAAGAGGCTTACAAGGCGCCGCTTGAAGTTTTGCCGGCAGAACTGAAAAACCTCAATTATGACCAGCACCGCGACATTCGTTTTGTGCGGGAAAACGGCCCTTGGTATAATAAAAGGCTGCCGTTTGAGATTCAGTTTTTTCATTTGGGAGCGATTTTTAATACGTCGGTAGCCGTGAATGAGATTGTGGACGGCAAGGTTCAAGAGATTAAGTATTCTCCGGCTTTCTTTAATTACGGCAAAAACAATCTGGACGGCAGCAAATTTACGGATTTAAATTATGCCGGATTTCGTTTGCATTATCCGTTGAATACGTCGCGCTATTATGACGAGCTGATTTCCTTTTTGGGGGCCAGTTACTTCAGAGCTTTGGGCAAGGGGCAGAAGTATGGTTTGTCTGCCCGGGGACTGGCTATTGACACGGCGGTGCAGACAGGAGAGGAGTTTCCGGTTTTCAAGGAGTTTTGGATTGAGCGTCCTCAGCGTCGCGCCGCAGAAATTAAAGTTTATGCGCTTTTAGACAGCCCCAGCATCAGCGGTGCCTACAGTTTTGTCATTCAGCCGGGATTGTCGACAACGATTGACGTCGAGGCCGTTTTGTTTCCGCGGAAACCTATTAATAAACTCGGGGTTGCACCGCTGACTTCAATGTTTTTGTTCGGCGAAAACAACAAGCATCAATTTGACGATCATCGTCCCGAGGTTCACGACAGCGACGGTTTGTTGCAATGGAACGGCAATGACGAATGGTTGTGGCGGCCGTTGGACAATTCGAAATATCTGCGCATCAGCTCTTTTGAAGACAATAATCCCAAAGGGTTCGGTTTGATGCAGAGAGATCGTAACCCTGAGCATTATCTGGATTTTGAGGCTTATTATGAGCAGCGTCCGAGCGTTTGGGTTGAGCCTTTGGATCAGTGGGGCGAGGGAACCGTTCAACTGATTGAGATACCTTCTTTGCAGGAAATTCATGACAACGTGGTTGCTTTTTGGATACCCAAACAGCCGGTGGAGGCAGGAAAGGAATATCGTTTCCGGTATCGCCTGCACTGGACGGGTGATGTTCCCATTCCCCGGGATTTGGCAAAAGTTACCGCCACTTACAGCGGTATTGGCGGCGTTTCGGGAATGCTGGAAACTGACAAGCGCAAGTTTGTCATTGATTTCTCGGCTCCGAAGAAGAATTTGAGCGATATCAAAGAACTGATTGAAAACGGAGAAATTGTTCCTGATGTTTCAATTTCGGAAGGCAAGCTGTTGGGGGTTCATTTGATGTATAATCCCGTGACCAAAGGGCCGACGCTTTATATGGACTTTCGTCCCAACGGCAAGACTTCCGAAATGAGGGTTGTATTGCGCCACGAAGGCCGGGCCGTTTCCGAAGTGTGGAGTTACCAATGGTTGCCATAAAAATTCAAAGCCTCGACGATATTGTTCGGGCATATCTTGAAAATCTGGGGTTTCGGGGCAGGCGCTTGGAAGACAATACCGGGCAAATCAGTGCAATGCTCGGGCCTGAGTTTAACCCTGACGATGTATCCAGCTCTCTTGACAATCTGATTTATGGTTTTGCCAGAAAGATTTTCAAAGGCAAAAATATTGACAAAGAGCAAAAGATTGCCTTGTTCAAGTTCTGTTTTATGGAATGCGGCGGTGCAGACAAGTGGGGCGCCGAGATGTTCGGAGCCCGGACGGTTCCGGTCGAGATAATCAAAGAAATGCGCAGTAAGGCTATTGAAATCGTGCCGCCTTACCAGATGTCGAAAATGCTGCCGCAGGTGATTGAAACGCCGGAGCAGCTGTTGGGTAAAATTTTGCATCATAAGAAAGATTGAAGTTGATGAGCGAAGAAAATCTGATAAATCTTAATCCTCAACGTGTCAAAAACCGTCGTGTTAAAGTTTTCGGATTGATGGCTGTTTCTACTTTTTTAGCCACGCTGAAATGGATGACGGTTATTCCGACCGACTCTTGGTGGCTGACCAAGTTTTTGATGGTGGCATTGTTCATTCTGACTTTTGCCTGGATTGCTTTGTTTTTCTGGTCCAGTGTGTTTGGTTTTATCGAACTGCTCAAAGGGAGCAAGGTTCCCGGTATTCGCTGGGTTCCCGAGGAAACGCGCCTGAGTTCGAAAGTTGCGGTGCTGATGCCGGTGTATAATGAATCTTCGCAGGGCGTATTTGCAAATTTGCTGGCAATGGGCAACGATTTGGTGAAAACCGGACAGGGAAAGGCATTTGACTTTTTTGTCCTAAGCGATACGACCAATCCGAAAGTATGGGTCGAGGAAGAAAAGACCTGGCTGGAGGCAAAAAAGCTGATGCCGGAAGAAATTAACCTGTATTATCGGCGCCGGGCTCAGAATACGGCACGCAAGAGCGGTAATATCGAGGATTTTTGCAACAAGTGGGGTTCCGAATATGATTTTATGGTCGTATTGGACGCCGACAGTCTGGTTAACGGCAGCACCATGGTTAAGATGGCGCAGTTGATGGAAGCCAACGAACATACCGGCATAATTCAGGCACCGCCCATGTGCGTTAACAAACATTCCCTGTTTGCGCGGATGCAGCAATTTGCTGGAAAAGTATACGGCCCAATCGTTGCCGCAGGGTTAGCCTATTGGCAGGTGGGAGACAGCAATTACTGGGGGCATAACGCCATCATCAGGGTAAAGGCGTTTATGCAATGTTGCGGGTTGCCCGTTTTGAAGGGAAGAGCTCCGTTCGGGGGACATATTCTGAGCCACGACTTTGTTGAGGCGGCGCTCATTCGCCGCGGCGGTTGGGCGGCATGGCTGCTGCCGGAACTGAAAGGGAGTTATGAAGAATGTCCGCCGACGATGATTGACTTTGCCATTCGCGACCGGCGTTGGTGTCAAGGGAATATGCAGCATATGAAGATTTTGGTTTCCAAAGGGCTGCATCCGGTTTCCCGGGTTCATTTTACAATCGGCATTATGTCTTATTTGTCTTCGCCCATATGGCTGACCTTTTTATTGGTGGGACTGATGATAGCTTTGGGACGCGAGTTTTTTCCTCCGGTGTATTTTCCCGAAGTCAGGACATTGTTTCCGACCTGGCCGATTTTTGATAAAATCGGTACAATCAGTTTGTTTGTCATTTCAATGTTTATGCTGATTTTTCCCAAGTTTTTGGGGCTGATGGTTTATTTGCTGCAAAACCGCGACAAGAAAAAAATCGGCGGACGCTGTGGGGCATTGAAGTCGGTTTTGACTGAGATTGTGTTTTCCGCATTAATGGCACCGATTATGATGATGTTTCAGAGCAAGTTCGTGTTCGACATTTTTGCTGGGCGGGATGCCGGCTGGAAAACCCAAAACCGCGATGACTGCGCGACATCGTTTCGTTTGGCTTTAGAGCGGCATTTTTGGCATATGACGCTTGGTATTTTGACTATGGTGGTCGTTTATTTTTATGCTCCGGAACTGTTCTGGTGGATGCTACCGATTACTATCGGGCTGACGCTTTCTGTTCCGATTTCCATGTTAACATCGCTTGAGAGTGCCGGCCGCTGGTGCCGCAGCCATAATTTTTTCGTTATTCCGGAAGAGGTCGACGAACCGGCGATTATCGTCTCGGCTCGCAAGTATTATGCCAAGCTGGCACAGAAGAAAGAAGAGGTTTACGGCGTTACGCTGGTTGTTCGCGACAGTATTATGAATGCGCTGCATTTGATGATGCTGCCGGTAAACGGTCCGGCGCCGGAGTTTGCCAAGAAAGTTTTGGACAGTGCGCAGATTAAGCTTGAAAATTATATAAATCACGGTCTGGAGCCGGATTTGAGCAAAGAAGAAGAGACGGCTCTGTTGTATAGTCCGGAAATTCTTAAAAAAGCGCATCTGGCTTTGCGTCTGGCGGCGTAATTCAGAGTTTCAGAGCGGCGAGCTTTTCAATGACTGGAACGTCTGCTGGGGCAAACGTGTAATTTTTTAATTCGCAAGGGAGAACCCAGGCGGTTTTCTCATGTTCGTTGGATTTGATGTCTTCCGGGACTTCCACGGTAACGAAAAAGGTATGCAGTTCGATGACGGCGAAGTCGTATTCAAAGGTTGAAACCATAAACGGTTCGCCGATAACGGCGTTGATGTTAAGTTCTTCTTTAAGTTCTCTGCGGAGACAGTCGGGCAGCGTTTCTCCCGGTTCCTGTTTTCCTCCCGGGAATTCCCAATGATGGGCCAGGGTTTTTCCTTCAGGGCGACAGGCGATGAAGATACGGCCGTTTTCTACGATTATGGCTCCGGCTACGATTTTTTTGTTCATTAAATTATCTCCGCATTTTGCAAACTATCTTTGGTTCTAGCTTATTGACAGCAGGATGTCAATGCATATATAGGCAGAGAACTTTGGTGTTAAGAACAAAGGAGAATAAAATGAAAAGAGTATTAGGAGCCGCTCTCCTGTCTGCATTTGCCTTGTGCGGTTGTGATTCCCGTAATGCCAATGCCGCGGACGAAGCTCAAAATCCTGCTCCGGTTCAGCAGCTGCAAGGCGAGGTTAATGCCGTTAAAGCCGAACACGGGCAGATTATGAATGACCATAAAGTCATTGTGCAGGATCACGAAAAAATTATGCAGGAACATCAGGATATGAAAAAGCAAATCGGGGATTTGCAAAATCAGGTGAACGGGATAAAATCTGAACACGGCAAGATTATGGACGACCACGCCAAACTGATGAACTCAAAGCAGTAAATTATTTATTCCTTTTTATAAACACCGGGTTTGATAACTCGGTGTTTTGCTTTACTTTTCAGAGAAATTTTTTATGATTGAACCATATGATTTTGAAAAGGAGGCCAAGATGAAAAAAACATTGTGGCGTTTGGTGCTGCCGGTATGTCTGACGGCGGCTGCCGCACAGGCTCAGGAGGCAAAACTGATTGTCATAGGGGGCGAAGCACAAACGGAGAATGCGGTCTCTGTCGCAGGTGACGGCCAGGTTTCTCCGGTGACGGCCGCCGTTTCTCAGGAACAGGAAAAAACTGCGGCACCGGTTTCTGACGATGTGGAGGGAAAGACGGTTTCTGCCGAGCAATCTGCAGGCAATTCGTCTGAAAACGCTGTTTCGGGTGCGGTACCCGGCGACAACTCAGAGGAAGGAGACGCGTCGACAGAGATGAACAGGAAAAATTCAGAAAATGAAAAGGTTTCCGGGGCTGCTGAGCAACAGGGAGAAAAAACGGCGGTTGGGACAGAAGCCGGCACCGATGCCGGGAAGACGCCTGCCGAACAGGCTGAGGGAGCGGAGCCTCAGGCAGAATCGACAACAGAAACTCCCGAGGAAAAGGAGCCTTTGACGCGTAAAGAATACGAGCGTCAACAAAAGGCGGCCGCCATTGAAGAGGAACGGGCCAATCCGAGCAGCCGTTTTAAGAAAAAAGCGATGGAGCGGGCGGCAGAGAGAGAGCGAATTGCTCAGGAGAAATATGACCGTCAAAACGACGAGAACAAGGGTTTTCGCAAAAAGGCGCTGGAGCGGGCCGAAGAACGCGAACAAGAAGCGCGGGAACGCTATGAGGAACAGCAGAACAAAGAATCCCGTTTTTCCGCGTTGGCCAAAAAACGCGCCGCTATGCGGGAGGCCAAAAGGCAAGAGCGTTTGGCTAGAAGAAACAGGAAATGAGATTGAGTTCTCGGGTAAGAAAAAGATTGGATGTTTTTCCAATCTTTTTTTATGTCGGGGAGGAGAAATTAACGAATCTTTGGTGATTAACTGCTATAGTTAATCAGTTTTGGGATTTTTTTGTTTTTTGAGGAGAGTGAAGCAACATGAAAACTAAAAACAGTTGCGATTGCGGTACCGTTGCTTTCGGCGGCGTTAATACCATTGATGACCTTAATGTGGTGATTGACCGGGTTAAAACCGCGCAGGAAGTTCTGGCAACATATACGCAGGAGCAAGTTGACAAAATATTTACAGCGATGGCTTTGGCGGCCAACAATGCACGTATTCCCCTGGCCAAGATGGCCGTAGAAGAGACCGGTATGGGCGTTGTTGAAGACAAGGTTATAAAGAACCACTTTGCCGCGGAAGAAATTTATAACAAATACCGCGATGTCAAAACCTGCGGCGTGATTGAGCGCGACGAAACGAACGGATTTACAAAGCTGGCGGAGCCGGTCGGCGTTATTGCCGGCGTTATTCCGACGACGAATCCGACTTCAACGACGATTTTTAAAAGCCTGATAGCTTTGAAAACCCGAAACGGCATTATTTTTTCACCGCATCCGCGTGCTAAAAAATGTACCATTGAAACGGCAAAGCTGATGTTACAGGCCGCGGTTCAGGCCGGGGCTCCTGATAACATCATCGGCTGGATTGACAATCCGTCGATTGAATTGACGCAGCATCTGATGGGGCATGAAGGAATTGCGATGATTCTGGCAACCGGCGGTCCGGGGATGGTTAAAGCGGCATACAGTTCCGGCAAACCGGCTTTGGGCGTCGGTGCGGGCAATACGCCGGCAATTATCGACGAAACGGCTGATATTAAAACGGCTGTCAGTTCGGTTTTGATGAGTAAGACCTTTGACAACGGTATGATTTGCGCTTCTGAGCAGTCGATTGTGGTTCATAAGGACGTTTACGACGAAGTTAAAAAAGAGCTGGAATACCGGGGTGCCCATATTCTCAGCAAGAAGGAGAAGGAAAAAGTTGCACAGACGATTATCGTCGACGGCAAACTCAATTCTGCCATTGTGGGACAGCCCGCTTATAAAATTGCCGAATTGGCCGGGGTTAAGGTTCCGGAGGCAACAAAGGTTTTGGTCGGTGAAGTTTCCGAAATCGGAACGGCAGAACCGTTTTCTTATGAAAAGCTGTCGCCGGTTTTGGCCATGTATAAGGTAAAAAGTTTTGAGGAGGCCGTGTCTCATGCCGCCGAACTGATTCATTTCGCTGGCCGCGGACATACGTCCGTACTTTATACCGCGCAGCATAACGAAGACCGTATTAAACATTTCAGCGATCAGCTGGATACCGGCCGTATTCTGATTAATACGCCGGCGTCTCAAGGTGGTATCGGCGATTTGTACAATTTCCGTCTGGATCCGTCCCTGACCCTGGGATGCGGTTCGTGGGGCGGTAATGCGGCCAGTGAAAATGTGGGAGTAAAACATTTGATTAATATTAAGAGTGTGGCAGAGCGCCGAGACAATATGCTGTGGTTTCGGGTTCCGCCAAAAATTTATTTCAAACAAGGAGCAACCGGTTTTGCACTGCGGGAGCTGAAAGGCAAGAAAAAAGCCTTTATCATTACGGACAAGCCGTTGTTCGGGTTGGGTTATACCGATAAAATCACCAGCGTTTTGGAAGAATTGGGCATTGCGTACCAAATCTTTTCCAACGTAAATCCGGATCCGGATACGGCAACAATCGAAAGCGCATTGAAAATTGTCCGTAATCTGGAGCCTGACGTTATTATCGCACTTGGCGGCGGCTCTCCGATGGATGCGGCCAAAATCGTATGGCTGATGTATGAACATCCCGAGGTTTCGTTCCACGACCTGGCTATGCGTTTTATGGACATCCGCAAACGTATCTGCACGTTTCCTGACCTGGGGGCAAAAGCGATGATGGTTGCCATTCCGACGACCTCCGGTACCGGTTCGGAAGTAACTCCGTTTGCGGTTATTACCGATTCTGATACTCATATTAAATATCCGATTGCCGATTATGCGTTGACACCGAACATGGCCATTGTCGATCCGGATTTGGTCCAGTCGATGCCGCGCGGTTTGGCTGCTGCGTCCGGTATTGATTCTCTGACGCATGCGCTGGAGGCTTATGCGTCTGTTTTGGCAACGCCGTTTACGCAGGGAATTGCCCAGGAAGCCTGCAAGATGATTTTTGCCAATCTTGCCAAGTCGGTTAACGATGGCAAAAACAATCCGATTGCGCGTGAAAATATGCATTATGCGGCAACGATGGCGGGTATGTGTTTTGCTCAGGCGTTTCTGGGAATCTGCCACTCGCTGGCACATAAGCTCGGCAGCGAGTACGGGATAGCCCACGGTGTGGCCAATGCCATGCTGATTAATCAGGTTATCAAGTTTAACTCCACCGACAAGCCTACCAAACAGGGAATTTTCTCCCAATATCACTATCCCGAAGCAAAACGGCGCTATGCCGAAATTGCCGAGTGTTTAGGACTGGGCGGAAAAGACGATGACGAAAAAGTGGCTAATCTGATTGGGGCGATACAAAAGCTCAAAAAAGAAATCGGTATTCCGATGTCAATCAAAGAAGCCGGCGTTGACGAGAAAACTTTTATGGATAATCTCGACAAGTTGTCAGAGCTTGCGTTTGATGATCAGTGTACGGGAGCCAATCCGCGTTATCCGCTTATCAGCGAGATGAAGGCTATTTATACGGACGCTTATTACGGACGGATTTAGCCTTTGGAAATTTAGAGGGAGGAAAGTGCTTTTAGCAGACGCTTTTCTCCCTTTTTTTTTGCATATGCGCGGGGCAGGGACGGTTGTCATTTACGGTCGTTTTGCGCGGCACGCGCCATCCAGACGTCACCGTTATGGTTATAAATGTTATGTTTGATACAATTCCATTTGCCATTGGTTTTGAAAATGGTAATTTCTCCTTTTCCGATGCCTTTCTGTCCTTTTGTGCGGGTATCGTTTTTATGGGGAAATTGGGTGCTGTCGACAACTTGCAATACGACGGCATCGTCTTTGACATTGATGGTGTGGTCTACGAGCATACAATGATTTTCTCTGGCATTTGGGGAGATGTATACGATTAGGTCGCCGTGAATCAACTCCCCGGGGGAGGAGATTATCTGCCAATAATTTAGTTCTTTCGGCTCAACGGTTTTAAAAAACAGCATATATTCTTTGCTGTATATTCTTTTTATTTCTTTTTCCGAAATGTTTTTATACCGGGCAACAAAATTTCTTACTTCCTGCAGTGCCTTCAGCTTGTGTTGTTTTTGAAAATAATAGTAGACAAAACCCGAGCAATCAAAATTAAGACAGGTTTTTCCGTTTATGATTTCAATGCAGTTGTCGTGGGAATAGGTGGTTTTTATTTTATTTTCTTTTATGTCGTTTATGAGATTATCCAGAAAATTATTGTCAGTGAAGGTTATTCTCCCAAGTCGATTACAAAAAAGCCGCTTAAAAGCGGCTTATAAAATTGGCTGCCTTTGTTAGAAGATATACGGAATAACTGTTACGAGCAAGTTATTTCCCTCTACCCAATGATTAACACCATAAAGCCATTACTAAAAGTGGCATAATTATATTGAAAATGGCAAGACTGTCCAATCCCAACCATTTTGAAAGCCTACTCTATAATTCCCGGAATAAACGCCTGTTCCTATAGAAAAGTTTTTCATAAATGGAACATAGAATGACCGAAAGTCTGGGTTATTCAATTTTATCTCAAAATGCTCATTTATTAAATTTGCAAAATTATCGTGTCCCCCTGTCAACTCGTATGGGCTAAATCTAATGCAAAAAAGGATGATATTAGCCGCTATAGCATTAAGACAATTTTCCAATGTAGCTTTATCAAAGCTTGCGTTTTTGTTGTGCTTAGCTTGATTGTATGCATCGTACCAGCTTAAAGAAGTGGTAGGATTGGTAACATTCCAGTACTCAAACGGTTTAAATGATTGCTTGAATGGATGACGTGTAAATATAACTTCAAACTCTTTCAAATAAAGTGGGGCGCATAAGGCTACATAATCATTCGTTGTCAATCTTGAGGTTGCTTTTCCCGATAATGCTATATAATAAGACCAAAAATTTTCAACTTCTGTACAAGCTAATATCAAAAACTCTCTTAGTTTGTGCCCGTAAGTAGCTAGGCTATTTGGGCTGGGCTCTACGTACAATAATATATCATCCAATTTTTGAGCCAAGACCTTTAAATCTATTTTCGAGCGAGCAAGCTCATCTTTTCTTACTTCTAAGGCAGTATCTATATTAAAGCGTAACCCTGGTCGCCATACCCCTTTTATAGCTTGTCCAACCTCTAGAATTGTTTCCACAGCTGTGTTTGCTCCTACTAAGCTTTTAACATCTATTCCACTTGCACCGGCAACCAAAGCACCATTAAGGTCTTGCAAAAATATCCCCGCTGGCTCGTGAGGTATTGTTATTAGTTCTGAACCATTATCAAAGGTGGCGCAAACCAATTCTTGCTTTTCTCCGAAAGGAAAGCCTCTGTATATATACGCTTTCGTCATATTATTTCCTCACTTTTAATCCATACTACCGTCATTTTGAATTCTAACGAATTCTTCCAAAAACTCTTTGTCATCATCGCTTAACGAAGCTTTATCTACCGATTCAGCTAGTTCTTTAATGGATTGATGTTTATACGTTGAATTAGTATACCAAGTACCGCCAACAATTTCGGGGCACAGAGCCCTTATTACAAGCATTTTCTTAGAATTTGTGTTGGCTATTCCTTTGATAAAAGCATCAAATTTATCTGGACAGAGATACAAGTATGTTCCTAATATATGTTTTAAGCCTGTTTTAATTAGTATGGATGCTTTATCTTTTTCAATCCTTGCCGCAATTTGACTTTTTACGGTTTCAAGAAGTTTCGTATCCCAAAAACTTTCATCATATCTTACATAATAACATAAGAAAGCCAAGTCAGCTTCAGGCATCAGTTTTAAAAGCAATTCTGTACGTTCCTTTGGGGTATTAAGAGCCCTAAAGTAAATAGACACAAGTATTTCTGCAGTAGAAGAATTTGTTGTCCTAAAAAAATCATATGTAACATCATACTCAGTGTCATAAGTAAAGCCTGATTTGAGTATGTCTGGAATAATAAGCTTCATCTTATTGACAGGTATGTCTTTCCTATAGTTATAACGCATAGCCTCTAACATTCTGAAAGACAAACTATGCTCATCAAATTTTTTCAAAGGTAAGTTGGCTTTAATATATTTTGTAAAATCTCCTTTCTTTTTGATTGAGGCGAGCATCTTGTTGAATTCCTGCCGTGTAATACTAGGATTATAGTAATTAAACTTAAAGTAAGCCCAGCACGCATCTGTACAAAAAATACGGCTGTTTTTAAAGTCTTCATCTTTGTATTTTACTTGAGGCTTTTGCTCTGAAAGGACATAAATCATATTAGGAAACATTGTACCGATAAAATGCTTCCAGTCGTCCTTTTGAATATCTGAGTTCTCTTTGTGCAACATATCAAGTAAGTTATGAGCCCTGTCATACAAACCAGAATTCTTTACCTCAAACATCCCGTAATGGTTTCTATCAGGCGTATCAGGCATTGCTAACCACCCGATGTTATCTTTTATAATTTGATATGATTTAGGCGCAAACAACCTAAGGAAAGTCAAGGCATAGAAGTCAGCTGCGAACACTTCATCTTTGGTTAAGTTATAAAGGGTATCAAAGTTTTGGCGGAATCGTTTAACTTTTCTGGGAGTATTCAAGGTTTGTTTAATGCCGTGCTGATAGTAGCTTCGTATTGCTGACAGCTCATCATCTTTTTTACCAAAGTCAATGCCATCAAATAGGAGCGCGCGTAAATGCTTAGTTTCTGGCAATGGCAAGTCTAGTGGGAGCTGTATTATCTTTTCAAGATATTTTTCTCCCTCTATCCCTTGTTCTACTTGTAAAATATCACATAAAACCCCTTTATCGCAGGAAAGAACATAAATAACATTAGGAAAATCAGCCACGACTTTTATGAGCCCAAAAATTTGCAATACTTCCGTTTTGTTAAGCCTATCAAGGTCGTCAATAAAAATGATGATTTTCCTTGAGTTAGAAGCAAGCCTTTTACTGATTTTATCTTTTAATTCAAAAATGGTAGGGTCTTCTGCTTTAGGTAATTGGCTAAAATCTACTTCCATACTAGCCTCAGGAATCCCTATAACAGGAATAGAGGGAATAGAAACTCCAAACTTTAAGCATCTTAATAAGGAATTAAACTCTTCATATACAGTTTTTGCAGCGGTTGCTGATAAACTGAGCAGATTATCAGTTGCTCTAAATAGAACAGATAAAAACTCTTTTAACAGAGCCTCTTGCTCTCCATTAAAAAACCAAGGTGAAAAATCGGAAAATATAACTTTCTTCTTATGGTCTTTATTAAGAAAATACTTAATCATATTTACACAGCTTGATTTACCAGCGCCCCACTCTCCATTTATAGATAAAACGAAGTTGGCGGCTTTTGGTTGTGAAGCAAGAAGTTTTGCAATATCTTCCGCAAACTTATCGTGCCCTAAAAGGTCATCCTTTGGGTCAAGTATTGGTTTATCATCTAAAAGGTTTTTGTTCATTTCTATACTCTTTCTGCGTTAATAACTTGCAATATTTCTAAATTATGGTGTATTTTACAATAAGATATATAAATATAAAAGTTTTAAAAATAAATCATTTTAAATCTGCGGTGGAGAATATAAAAATGGCACAGAAAAAAGTAAAAATGTCTAAGGAAGATAAAGATAGAGAGGCTCGAACAAGAGAGTATTTAACCAAGCAAGCAAAAGATGCTATCAAAGTAAGAAACAAAGAGGCTGAGTTTCACGGATTAGAAAGAGAATTTATCTATCATCAAGAAAATATGCTTAAAGCATATGAAGAGTCTAAGGACATTAAACATCCGCGAGATGTTGGGGATATAAGAGAAACTTTACTTTGGAAGTTTCTTACAAAAACAGGTTATATTCCCCATAAATATGGTATTTCTGAAAGTAGAGTCAGGATAGCATCAAGTTCAGGGCACTTAAGCCCTGAGATGGATATAGTGCTATTTGATAGAGCTAATAATATAAGCCTTATGAACAGAGAGGGGGTATATGAAGTTTTTCCCATAGAAAGTGTACTTGGTGTCGTTCAAGTAAAATCAAAATTAACAAAGGAAACGATTCAAAATGGATTGGAAAATATAGCTGCTTTTAAACGACTAAATAAAGAACAAAATAGAAAACCATTTATAAATATAGGTAACGAATTGGAAACCAATAGAGGCTTTGGAATTCTATTTGCTTACGATAGTGATATGGAATGGCTTGATGTAGTCAATGAATTGGAAGATTATGCAAAAAAACACACCAATACTGAGTGGTGTAACTGTGTTATTGTTTTGAATCAAGGAATGTTCCTTTATGGAAATGAAAGGCTTTCTTCCGCTCTCAACTACTATCTTGCGCAGATAAGTGAAGTTAAGATACACGGATTTCCAGATAGAGAATCTTTGTGCTTATATCAGTTTTATAGCGTATTAACTACATTGTTAAGCACTACAAAATCTCAAGAAGTAAATATAGGGTCTTATTTTAATCTGCCCGTAACGGCTGAAGATTTATCCTATAAATTCTCGTTCGGACATTTTAGAGAAACAGGAGAATGTGAGAAACACGGGACATTCCTGAGAAAAATTTCAAAAGAAGCTTTGGAAAAAATTGTTGAATTTTGCAAAAATACACAGCCCATAAACTGGATAAAAGCCATAGATATAGCTTACGAAAAGCCAGAAAACTTGGAATCATATGCTAAGCAACCTATGGATGTAAGGATATATAATCCTGAAAAACACGAACTCAAAGATATTTTGCTGATGGATAGTACTTTTCAAGGAAAGTCTGTGAAATCCCTCGCGTATGATTCAATTGAATGCGGAGGTATGGTTATTTGGATACCATATTACTATACGGTCAAGGAGAAGCTTATTTCTGGATGTCCGAAATGCGATAAGAAAAAATAAAAGTTTTTAAAAGGATGTGATGAAATAATGAGTGTAGAAAGTAAGATTTTAGCAGTTATGGAGGTTATAAAGGAAAAGGTTGCATTCCAGAATCGCATACACGCCCTTGCCAATCATCCTTGTTTTGCTTTAAAAGAAGAAGAGGTGTTTATCGAGGGTTTAACGTCATTGGACATTTCTTCTATCTTGCGTGGATTGATGGAAAAGAGAGTTATTGAACGAGATATTGATGCAAGCTACGGTTATCTAGTAGGATATGGTTTTGATACTTATTACAATGAGTTAAAATCGAAATATAGCATTGAAAAAGCACAAACAGAAGTGCCTATATTCTGGCTTGAGTGCAATTCCGAGGGTGAACTGCTTATCAACGGCTTTCTACTTTTCGCTAAGGTACAAGAAGATAAGTCCGTAGGGCAAATCCTACGTTACCTTATAGAGCATCCTAATCGCCGTGTACTACGAGAAGAGTTTAAAAATGCAAAAATTATTACTCATAATGATACCTATACCTTTATAAGCAATTTGAAGCTTAACAATGGTTTTGGCAGGCTATTTTTTCCTAAACAATTAAACTCTAATGCAGGTTTATATTTAAGGAACCCTGTGTACAAAAAAGACATAGATGAAGAAAAATTACCGCCTTTTGACCTACGTAAAATGTTCGTAAAAAGTAAAAAAGAGGGCTAATTTACCTTAAAAATGCCTTAAATTTACCTTGAACACAATCTTTTTCCCTTAATTTTCAAATGTATGTCTTTTATCAAGGTATGCAAAAGTCAGATTTACATACCGCGATTGCGAACAAGTATAATAACCAGCTTACCGATGAAAAGGTAGATAGAGCAGTTGATAATCTTGTTGGCTTATACAGCTTGCTTTTACAAATCGACTTGCGCATCAAACGAAGTAACAAATACGTGATGAAAGGCAATGACGATGATAAAAGAAATACTTGTACGAATAATCGTAAAAAACAACCCGCCAAAGCAAAAGCCAGCGGCAAACGATAACACCCTACCTCCGAAAGATAACAAAAACGGGCGTGTAACCCAAACACACCGTTGCCCTGTTTGCGGTAAGTTTATGAGAGGGGTAGAAAAATGAGCGCGATAACCGAGGTAAATATCGATTTTATCAAGCCGCGCGATGGGTTAATTGGTTTTGCCAGCATTACTTTTGATAACAAATTGTTTCTAGGGTGTATAGGCATCCATAAAAAGCTAACAGGCGGTTATCGTATAACCTATCCTACGAAATCAGAGCGGCATTTATACCACCCCATAAGCAACGAGCTTGGGAGGGATATAGAGAATGCCATTTTTGAAAAGTTAAAAGATGTAATGAAGAAGTTGAACGATGATAGATACGATAGCCTTAATAATGCCAGAGCGGAGCTTTGAGATTATGCACCCAGAGGCTTTTACACCGCACGCGGGTACTGCAAGGAACGGGGCTAAATGCGTCCTTAATAAGCCGATTAACGGCGCAAAGGGCTATTTTCCCCGCTTGACTTTAGGATATTACAATATGGTAAGCGGCTATGATGTTGGCTTAAAGGTCGAGTTTTCCGCACCTAAGCTATGCTTTGGCAATAACTATGAGGAACTGAGCAACGGCGACTACGACCACTTTGTAGGGTGCCTTTATTGCAGACTGGCGGATATGGGTATTAAGGTAGAAAAAGCCTACCTTAGTAATGCCGAGGTTATCAAAATCCATTACGGCAAAAATATACTGCTGGATATACCAGCGCGGTTTATCATAGAAAAGCTGGCAAAGCTTGATGTTTCTAAGCGAATCCGTAGTACAAAGGTAAATTATGCTAACGAGGGCGAACAGGTAACCTACCAAACGAAAAACTTTGGCTTGACCTTTTATGATAAGGCAAAAGAGCTTCAAAAAGACAAGTTTACGGGTGTGCCGCGCGGACAAGATATATTGCGTATAGAACTGCGACTAAATACCAAGGGCGAGATTAACAAGCGTTCAGCAGAGGTAGAGTTTGACCTAAAATCTACGTGCCTTAGGGGGCTGTTTGATATGAATATAGCGCGGCGGCTGTTACTGCGCTCTTGGGATGTTTACATAGCGCCCTCACAAAACATTATAGCTTTGATGGAGGAAGAGCCAAGCCTGTTGCTTCATAGCATTAAAAGCGCTGGGTTTAAAGATGCAAGAGCAATGCAGATTGCCGCGTTTGCAATGATAGTTGAGGCAAGTAGCGTACGGAGCTTCAAGGAGCAATTATCAAAAAACAGCAATTACTATGCCCGCCTCAAAAAAGACATAGATAAAATAGAGCTACGCGGCGGACTGATATACCGCAGTTTTGTTTGCATACGAAAGGATTTAGTAGAGCAAGAAAAACCCCTAGCTAAACCCCTAGGAAACCCCTGTAGGGGTTTTAGAAATGAAAGTATTTGAATATAGGAGGATAAAATAGGTCAAAAAACTTTACCTTTATGAAAAACATAAGTATAATTACCCTGTCGCGGATGATGACCGCGCGGGGTGTGGTAACCCTTTACTAGGCGTTCTTAATCAAAACGAAACTTTGGTTTGCCTTTCTAGTCTTATGGCTGGGAGGCGACCTAATAAGCTTCCGAGTCAATAAGTCGCACTATCCTAGTATAGTTACCAACTCCCAGCCGCCTTCATCAAGCGGCTGTTGTGCAACTAGAAAGGAAAAAAGACTATGGAAAACATATTACAAACTTTAGGCGTTATCGCCTTACTTTATATCCCAATCGGACTGATATTCCCAAAGCTCGTACCTCAAGCAAAAGGCAGACTACAAACGCTTAGGGTTACGCTACCAATACTCGTGATTATTGCCGCTATTAGTAGCGGTATAAGTATGCCAGAGCGTTTAGAAGAACGGCAAAAGGAAGAAGTCGCGCAAGCCCAGCGCGAGATTATAGCGCAAGAAGCTAAGACAAAAGCCAACGCAGAAGCCAAAGCAGCCGAAGAACGCAAAAATGCCGAGGTAAAAGAAAAACTGCAAACGGAAGTGCTAGATAAAATGGATGCTTATATCTTGGCGCACGTTTCAGGGTTTAAAATAGATACCGTAAGCAATAACTGGTATCAGTTGAGCGTATACATCAATGAGGGTGTAACAAACGATTCCGCCCGTAAAATTGCAATGCATACGGTTAAAGCGATTGTTGATGACCTTGTAAAGCAAGGCAGACAACCCGCCGATGAAAAAGTAGATGTGTTTGTAACTGCAGAACATAAAAAGCTTGGTGCTACGGGTAAAGAGCTTTTTAGGGTTATCGGTATGTCTAGCTATGACTGGCAGAGCGACCAAATAAGCTGGAAGTGGATGTAGGCTATGTGGGATTTTATCTTTTGGTTTTTTAGCAACATTATTGAAATCATCATAGCCTGCGTTGCCATTGGGTTACTTTGGTTCGCCTATCGAGAGTTCTGCAAATGGCGACTTCATAGCCGAATCGGTAAGTTAGAAGATTTTACCGTTAGTCATAAATTGGTTGGCGATGACGGTAAAACGGCGCTGGCGTTGGATGATAAAGCTAAGCGGATTTGCTATTTTACGAAAGGGCTTGAGCAACCCGTTAGCCATATCGTGCCATATAAGGATTTGCTGGCGGTAGAGCTTTCGCGAACTGGCGAAGCGGTAACGACTACCAGCGCCACTAGCCAGTTAAGCAGAGGTGTTGTAGGAGGTTTAGCGCTGGGTGGTATCGGGGCACTGGCTGGCGGTTTATCGGGCAAACAAAAGCACCATAACTTTACTAAGCGCATAAGCATACTGTTGACATTTAACGATGTATACAACCCCCACCTTGCCATAGCTATAAGCGATGGCTACGCAAAAACAGGCAGTTTGGTCGATAGCGTGAATACGGGCAAAGCAAACGAGTGGCTAAGCTGCCTGCAAGTGATTGTGAAAAATAATGAGAAAACTTAGTTTAGCCCTGCTGTTTTTATGTTTTGCTATACCAGCGCTGGCGGAGGTAAAGCCCTACTTCACGCCCTCGCTGGATTGTGAGCGAAGGATTATAGAGCTAATAGACAACGCCGAAGAAAGCGTAGATGCCGCTGTTTATTCTATAAGCAATAAGGAAATTACGGCGGCTTTAAAACGTGCGCACGACAGAGGGCTTAAAATACGCATTCTAACGGATAAGCTACAGGCGGTAGGCAAATACTCTACCGTGAGCGATTTGTACGCATATGGGCTTAATATCCGCGTGAACAGTAAGCATAAGATTGAGCATAATAAGGTGGCGATTTTTGACAGTGCGAAAGTGGTTACAGGTTCTTATAACTGGACGGATGCCGCTACGCACAAAAACAGCGAAAACTGTTTGTTTATTTTACGCAATAAAAAGGCAATAGCAGAGTATGTAGAGCGGTTTGAATACCTATGGGAGGTAAACACAAAAGCCAAGTCGGATGAATGGTTTGAGAGGCGGAAAGAATGAGTGAACTAGAAAAGATAAAAGATGAATTGCTAAAAGAGATGAGCGAGCAAGAGTTGGAGGAGTTAGAACGTAACCTTAAAGAACTTGTAAATATACTTTTGCACGAGGCGATGGAGGATTGGAAAACAAAGAAACGAGCAGAGCGTGAGTAAGGAGTTATATAGGTTTTTATATAACAGGGATACGAGGATTTTGCCAAGGATGGCGAGGGGCAGAACTTTTGAAAGAAGATGTAAATAGGCTAATTTTGCAAGTTTCTAAAGCGCTTTTAGCTGAAACAAAAACCTAATGCAAACCACTAGGTTATCGGTAGGTTACCCTATAGGTTTAAGGATGTAATGAAAGAAGTAATGACTAGCTGATTTTAAAAATACATTTAGAAAGGATAAAGGCTATGAAAGCAGTCATTTTTACAAGAGTGTCAACTAGAGAACAACAGGAGGATGGTTTTTCTCTGCCAGCGCAGATAGACCGTCTAACAAAGTATTGCCAGCGCAAGGATTTAGAGATTCTAGAAACCTTTACAATTATAGAAAGCTCTACGAGAGGAGGTCGCCCAGAGTTTCATAAAATGCTCGACTTTATTCGCGAGCAGAAAGAGCCTATAGCTTTAGTTTGCGATAAGGTTGACCGCCTGCAAAGAAGCTTTAAGGATGTACCCATCTTAGAGGAACTGCGCAAGTCGGGTAAGATTGTTCTTCACTTTAATGTCGAGGGGCAGGTTTTAGATGCAAACGCAAACAGCTCGCAAATTATGGCGTATCAAATGTTTGTTATGATGGCAAAAGCTTACACCAACAATATATCTGATAACGTCAAACGCTCAATAGAGCAAAAATTGCGAGATGGCACTATATTGGGCAATGCACCAGTAGGTTATTTAAATGTTGGCGATGAAAAGAATAAGGATGTCATCTTTGACCCCGACCGTGCCCATATCATTAAGAAACTTTTTGAGGAATATGCAACGGGCTTATATTCGCTTAAGGATATGACAAAAAGAGCTAAGGCGCTGGGGTTGCGTTCCAAGACGAAGAAAGGTGGATATTTAAGCTTAAGCCAAGTGCATAATATGCTCAGAAATCCTTTTTACTACGGGATGATGTTAGTTAAGGGAGAGTTGCATCCGCACATATACAAACCACTTATTGAGAGGGATTTGTTTATGTTATGCCAAGATGTAATGAAAGGCAGGAAAGAAAAACACGCGAAACCCAAGAAACACAAGTATATTTTACGACAACTCATAGTTTGTAAATGTTGCGGCAGAATGTTTACACCCGAAACCAAGAAAGGCAAATACGTCTACTTGCGACCCAATCCGCTTGATGATTGTGATAAATACAAAAACATAAGCGAGGATTATGTGCTGGATAAAATAAAAGCTAAACTTAAAGATATGGCTCTGGATGATGATTTTAAGGAGGGATTGCTAGCCGAGCTTAAAAAGGTACACAATGATAAAGTAGACTACTCAGAGCAGACCTTAAAGAGCTTACGAGGGCAACACGACAGAGTACAGTCGCGCCTTGATAGGCTTACGATGCTTTTACTTGATGAGAGTATTACTAAGGACGAACACGACAAAACGAAAATGATGTTAATGCAAGAACGTGCCGAGGTTAAAAGCCGAATGGAGAATTTAGCCGTTGCCGATGATCGCTTCACAATTACGATGGAACACTTGATAGAGCTTAGTTCTAGAGCTGGTGAGTTGTTTGAAAGTTCGGGAACGGATGAAAAGCGTCAAATTATCAATTTCATTTTCTCGAACTTGGAATTAGAGGGAAAAAATCTAGTATTTACAATGAGAGAGCCATTTTATTGGCTCTCAAAACTCTCTACTCGTACAATTTGGCTGCCTCACATGGATTCGAACCACGATTAACAGAGTCAGAGTCTGCTGTCCTACCATTAGACGATGAGGCAATTTATTTAACAAGGAAAGTATATATACCAATGGAAAATAAAATGCAAACATTTTTTTATAAAAAATAAAAAAAATTCAGATGCCGGTTGGAAATTTAAACAGAACCTGATACACTGTCGATATGAGAATTTTGATGACAATAACGATGGTTTTGGCGCTATGTTCCTGTGTGTCTTATTATGACGACTATGAACAAAGCTATGCGACCAGCACTTATACCGGCTACAGCTATTACAATTCGCCGTTGCGGCTGCGCGGGCTGAGCGTCAACGACATCTATATGCTGGACAATCATCCGGGCGATTATCTGGATACTCAGATGTGGGGTGCCGTTGGGCATATCGGCCATTTTGCCGTACACAGTATTTTGCAGACGTTGGCACATTAAAAAAACGTCATTGGTTTGAACGGTTCAGAGTTTTTTCCGAAACGCTTTATTTGCATATTGACAATTTCGTATTGTGATGTTACTTTTAAATTAACAATCAAACAATTGTTCAATTGTTTTAGTAATATTCGGAGGGATGAAATGAAAAGAGTTTATAATCTGGACGGCCTTGATTGTGCCAACTGTGCTGCAAAAATTGAAAACGCCCTTAATGCCAGAGACGACGTTATCAGCGCTTCGGTTTCTTTTATGACGCAGAAACTGACATTGGAAATCGCAGATGACGCTTTTGACAAGGCGCTTCCTGAAATCAGAGCCCTTATTCGTAAAGTAGATTCCGATATAGAGGTTAATTTTTAGGGGCGGACGAGATGGCTAAGCAGAAAAAGTTGTTGGTTAAAATTATTGCCGCTTTGCTGTTGTTTGTTGCGGCGATTTTTTGCGACGATTTAAAAATCGTCCAGGCAGCTTTATTTTTGCTGAGTTATTTTTTAGTAGGCTGGCCGATTTTGCAAAAGGCAGTCAAAAACTTGTTTTACGGACAGGTTTTTGATGAAAATTTTTTGATGGCGATAGCGACGGTTGGGGCTTTTGCCTTGGGCGAATATTCCGAAGGCGTCGCAGTTATGCTTTTCTACCAGATTGGGGAGTTTTTTCAAAATTACGCCGTTAATAAATCTCGAAAATCCATTAGCGGCCTGATGGATATCCGTCCGGATTACGCCAATCTGACAAAAGGAAAAAAAGTTGAAAGAGTGGCACCTGAAGAGGTAAAGCCCGGCGACGTCATTATGGTGACTTCCGGAGAGAAAATTCCGCTGGACGGCGAAGTGGTTCGCGGCAATTCTTTGGTAGACACGTCAGCCATTACCGGCGAAGCGGTGCCGCGCGAGGTTTCGGTCGGTGATGATGTCGTCAGTGGATGCGTTAATTTGAGCGGGGTGTTGTACATTAAGGTCAGTCGGGAGTTCGGGCAATCTACTGTTGCGAAAATTCTGGACTTGGTGGAGAATGCCAGCAGTAAAAAAGCGCCGGTAGAAAAATTTATTACCAAATTTGCACGCTATTACACGCCGGCGGTGGTGATCAGCGCGGTTTTGATTGCAGCGGTTCCTCCTTTGCTGGGAAGTTCAATCGGCTTCGGCGGCTGGATATATCGGGCTTTGACATTTTTGGTCATTTCGTGTCCGTGTGCGTTGGTCATTTCAGTACCACTGAGCTTTTTCGGGGGTATCGGGGCAGCGTCGCGCAACGGTATTTTGGTTAAGGGAAGCAACTATTTGCAAGCGCTTGCCGAAGCCGGAATTGCGGTTTTTGACAAGACCGGCACATTGACCAGAGGCGTGTTTGAGGTTGCCGAAATTTGTGCTCAGGAATGTTCTGATGACGAGCTGCTGTTTTGGGCTGCTTCGGCCGGGAGTTTTTCCAACCATCCGGTTTCGGTTTCCATTCGCAGAGCCTGGAGTCGTCGACTTGAGGCGGACAAGGTATCGGATTTTGAGGAGCTGAGCGGGCGCGGCGTGCGGGCTAAAGTCGAGGGGATTACGGTTGCGGTCGGCAACAAACGGCTGATGGCAGAAGAAAAAACAGCGGTTCCCGAAGTTTCCGGCGGCGGTACGGTTGTTTTTGTGGCTCGCGGCGGCCGCTGTGCCGGATGGATACGGATTGCCGACGAGCTTAAGGCGGATTCCGCCGCAGCAATAGCCGAATTGAAACAACTCGGAATTAAAAAGACGGTAATGTTGAGCGGCGACAGAAAAGCATCAGCGGAAGAGACGGCAGAAAAAATCGGTATTGACGAAGTGTTTGCCGAGCTGCTGCCGGCACAAAAAGTAGAAGCGGTTGAATGTTTGCTGGCTCAAAAGCCCGGAAATGAAAAACTTATTTATACGGGGGACGGCATTAACGACGCCCCGGTTTTGGCCCGGGCCGACATCGGCATCGCCATGGGGGGCGTCGGTTCCGACGCTGCGGTGGAGGCTGCCGACATTGTTATTATGACCGACGAACCGTCGAAAATTCCGCAGGCGGTCAAAATCTCCAAGCAAACCCAAAAAATTGTGAAGCAAAATATTGTTTTTGCTTTGGGAATTAAGTTTGGGGTGTTGGCTTTGGGCGTTGTCGGAATGGCAACAATGTGGGAGGCGGTATTCGCGGATGTCGGCGTTTCGGTTCTGGCAATTCTGAACTCGCTCAGAACGCTTCGGATTAAGTGATTAGTGCGGGCAGTTTATTTCAAAAATGTCGTCAATAACACGATGAATCAGGCTTGCCGTTTTGGTTTCCGCCAGTTTGTAATAAACTTCCTTGCCGGCTCTGCGGTTGGTCAGCAGACCGGTTTGTCTCAGTCCGCGGAGGTGATGCGATACGGCGGAGGTACTCATTCCGATGGCCAGCGAAATGTTGTTGACACATTGTTCGCTGTGAGAAAGCAGCCATAAAATATGCAGCCGGGTAGGATCGCACAATTGCTGAAAAATATCCGACGCTTTCAGGAACTCTGCCTCAGACGGTTTGCTTTTTAAAAAGGCTTCAAGATTTTGTCCGTGGTCGTGCAGGCACTGGGTGTTTTCTTTGTTATCCATAGTGATTTCCTCCGGAGTTAATCCGCTTTAGAGTTAAGTTAGTCAATTGTCTGCGGGTTGTCAACAGAATAAGCCGGAAGGCGAAATCCGATTTTGATAATTCCGTTGTCGCTGCAGGCGAAAACTTCTCCGTTGTGCATTTCGATGATTGCTTTGACGATAGCCAGGCCGAGGCCGTGGTTGTTATCGGAATTTTTGCGTTCTTTGCTGGTGCGGTAAAAGCGGTTGAAGAGGTTGGGCAGGTCTTCTGCGGGAATGTCCGGCCCGCGGTTGATCACGGTCAGGGTTACGCGTTTTTCGTCAGAGGTTATTTCAACTTTAACGGTGCTGTCCGGACGGCCGTGCGTAACTGCGTTGTTAAGCAGGTTTGTGAGGGCGCGTTTCAGCAGCGACTGTTCGGCAAGCACCAAGGCGTCGCCGTCAACCTCCAGGCGGTTGCGATGCTCTTCAAAAATAACGTCCAGAAATTCTGCGGTTTTGTTGATTTCTGAGGCCAGTGACGTCGGCACCTGATTGATGGCGAGCTCTCCTTGTTCGGCTCTGGCCAGAAAAAGCATATCGTTGATAATGGTACGCAGGCGTTCGAGTTCTTCCAGGTTGGAGGCCATAACGTCTTGCAGTTCTTCATTGCTGCGCGGGCGGGAAAGCGCCACCTCGGTTGCGCCGATGAGGTTTCCAAGCGGCGTGCGCAGCTCATGGGCGACGTCGGCGTTAAACGTGGAAAGGCGCAGGTAGGACTGTTCAAGCCGCTCCAACGCTCCGTTGAAACTGAGCACCAAACCGGAAAGCTCCGTCGGAAGCCGGGTGTTGGGCAGCCGGGCAGAAAGGTTTTGAGGACTGAGGCTTTCGGCATGGCGCGAAAGCGTGTCAACCGGAGCCAGACTGAAACGCGCTATCAGCCAGCCGAGCCAGACGATGGTTGTAATGCCGATAATCAGCAAACTTCCGAAAGCGATGTCCAGCCAAAGGTTTTCTTCTTCATAGAAATAGGTGTCGATGGCAATGGACAGGATGACTTCCGGCCGTTCGCCCGCCGGAGGGAGAATTTTAGAGAGGGTTCGGTGCATATTGCCTTTGACGGATATTTTGCCGAAACCGTTGTTTTTGGAAATCTGACTGCGGTCTACGCGGTAAGGGGCGGCAAAAGAAAAAGCGGGGTCGTCACTTTGAATCAAAATATAGAGGCCGCCGTCGGGAATCATTATTTCCTGCAGGTTTTTTACCAGATGTTTCCAGTCTTTGGCGGTTGTCGTTTCAGCAACATGCTCTTCGATGATTTTGAACCGGCTTTTCATTTCGGCGGTTTGGTAACGGTTGATTTCGGTCGTTTCCAGAATGTAAAGCACGACAACGATAACCGACAGGACAACCGTGGCAACCAGAGCATACATGACAGCCAGGCGGTTGGCGATGGAGAGATTGTCAAAGCAGCTAGTCAGTTTTTTCATCTTTAAGCTCCAGCATATAGCCCATGCCGCGGATAGTATGGAGCAGTTTGGGTTCCCCTTCGGTGTCGAGTTTGGAACGCAGGCGTTTGATGGTTGCTTCCACCACGTTGGTGTTGGTATCAAAACAAATGTCCCAAACCAGTTCGGTGATGACGGTTTTGGAAACGATTTGCGATTGTCTGCGGGCCAAGACCTCCAGCAGGGAAAATTCTTTGGCGGTGAGGTCGAGCCGGCGGTTTCCGCGAGTTGCCCGATGCGCCATCAGGTCGATGTGCAGATCGCCGATGTGGATGTGGGTCTGTTCTTTGGTATGCGCCCGGCTGGTGATAACCTGCAAGCGTGCCAGCAGTTCCAAAAACGAAAAAGGTTTGATAAGATAGTCGTCGGCCCCGGCGTTGAACGCCTCCAAACGACTGCTGAGAGCGTCTTTTGCAGTCAGCATAATTACCGGCGTATGGTTGGTGGGGCGGATGGATTTGAGCAGGCTGATGCCGTCGAGGTCAGGGAGCATGATGTCCAGAATGATGGCCTCATATTGCCCCGTTCCGGCGAGATGCAGACCGTCCAGGCCGTTCATGGCAATATCAACGTTGTAACCTTGTTCGCTTAATCCGCGTTTGAGATAATCCACAGTTTTTATCTCGTCTTCGACCAGAAGCAGTTTCATCTTATCCTCTCAAAAATTTGAGTTATGCTAGCACAAAACAATGGGTTGCGTCAACTTATTTAACTGTTATAGTCTTTGGCTTTCGGCAGCAGGATGATATGAAAATGATATTTGTGTCATATGATGAATCGGCACTTGCGCCGGAAGATATCTTAAGCTAGTTTGTAAGAGATTTATCACAAATCAATGTATGAGAAATCGGGGGCGTGCGGCAGGTTTTGTTGCGGGTATGCTATATGACCATTCATGTGTGGTAAATTCCTTATGTTTACGTACTTTAAGTTCTGCAACGGGCATGACCGCCTAAAACCTCCGTTTTCTCGTGCAACCGTTTCTGTTTAACGGATTCAAAAAAACACAATTAAGCTTCCTGAAACCGCTGTATTTTTTCAGCGGTTTTTTTTTCGAAAAAACTTGCCGTTCGGGGCAGAATATGTTATGGTAAGGCATCAATAAAAAAATGCTTGCCAAAAGCATATTATCTTCCGGATTTATCAGTATATTTGAGCGATTATTGTAGGAATAGCGACAATCGTGTTAACCGTTTTTTCTTTTGCGAAAAAAGGAGGTTTATGATGAGGTGTGTTCCCAGATACTTGTTGGAAAAAGTGATAAAAAAAGCCGTTGTTGAAGGCGAGAAAAAAGAGATTGCCGGCAATCAGGTTTATTTTCCCAGCGGAAAATTTGAGCGCGGCTGTTTTGAAGGCATGCGTCATGTGGCAAAGGTATCCAACGTCAAAGAACTGCAAAAGGCGATGCAGAACAAAAACGTTCGCGAGATTTACGTTTATCGCGACCGGGATTTGGACCGCAGAAACTTGACCAGAATATTGGAAGAAAACGATTTGGGCAAAACGATTTACTGCGGTTTTAATTTCGACAGTTGACGAATGTTTGCCGCTTAAAAAAAAACAGCCTTTGCAAAGGCTGTTTTTTTTTATTGGGCGCGGATTTCCCCGTAGACATTCTGATAACCGCTGCCGTGGCCGGCTCCCTTTACCTCCCTGACGAGACGCGGATTGCCAATAATTTGGCGGGTCAGGGCAGGAGGGATATTGTCGTCGTCGCTGCCGACATAATGATATTGCGGAATGAGGGAAAAAGATGCCATATAATCGGGCAGATTTAGGGAATCACTTAAAGGAGGAAGCCTGTGGTAGGCCGTCCAGGCCTGATGATCAAGGTTGCCGGAAACAGTGACGACTTTTGCAACGTTTATTTCGGGGCGGGTTGCCGCAATCAGGGCTGCCACCATAGCTCCTCCCGAAAACCCGACCAGCGTTACCGGACGGTTTTGTGCAAAGAATTTGACGGCTTCGGTTTCCGCATCAATGACTTCGGGGGCGAAGCGCGCCGTGGTCCAATATTTTTGGCGACAGGCGGAATTTGTAACAAACTGACAGGGGCGGCCCAAATAAACAACGTTGGGGTGGGTGTCGCCAAAAGCGATTTCCCGCAGCATGGTTCCGCGAGGCGTGGGGTCTGACGTCGGTTGTCCGTCAATGTCAAAAGCGCGGCCGTCGCCTTCAATGTATATTTTTACGGGTTCGCCGGGAGCCTGGAGTTTGCTCCATGCCGCCAGCGAAAAGGTGTGCGTTTGCACCGTTTGGAAAGTAAATTCGGGCGGCGGCGTTATCCCCCGGCAGCCGGCCAGGAATAAAACGAAAAACAAAAAATATTTCAAGGCCTCTCCTTTTTCGGAAGCATGATTACTCTGAAAAAAGATTTAGTCCATTCCATCCGGTTTGGCAATCAAAACTTTTGCAGTCAGGCGAAAATATAGAACTAAAGTCTATATGGGTATTTGGGGATTTTATTTAAGCATAAGCTTATATATTGCTCATTTGGTGTTTTCCGCAAGGCGGATGAGGTCTGAAAGTTTGATGTTCAGGTAGCTGGCGATGATGGCTAAAGTATAGAGGGTGGGGCGGCGTTCGTGTTTTTCGATATAGCTCAATGCGCTCTTGCTAATGTCGCAGTGGAGCGCTATTTGGTACTGACTAACGCCTTGTTTTATTCTTTCTTCACGGAGAATATCAACAACCCGGTCACTGAATTTATGAGCATCACGTATTTTCATAAAAATCATAATAGTCTTGTTTATCCCGAGTGAGAAGTCCACTTAAGTGTAGGTATTACAACGATTAAATCAAAAGTTTTATTTATTTTACTTGTGCAACTTGATTAAAAAGGGAAAAGTTTTTATTATGGTTAGGAACTAACAGAAAGAACTCATAATTATGATAAATAAAAAAGACATTTCAAAACTGGAAAGCCTGCTGTATCTGTATGCTTTTTCGAAACACGGCAGCAAGCGCGCCGTTGCCGAAAAACTCGGAGCGTCGGTTGATACGGTGAATAAATATATTTCTGATTTACAGGCGGAAACCAAGACTTATTTTTTGAAGAGCAACGGGCGGGGAACCTTTATTACGCCGGAAGGCAAAAGAGTGTTGAAGGTTGCGGAGAACATTGTCCGTTCGCTGCATGAACTGGACAATTTCGGTGAAGAAGCTTCGTCCTGCAAAGGGATTGTGCGTCTCGGAATGATGGATGCGCTGGCCGATTATTTAGGTTCTACGGCAAAGCACGAGATATGCTCCTTTTTGGAAAGCTATCCCGATTTGCATCTGGAAACCATTATCGGCAATACAATGCCGGACATGAGCACTCTGGAGGCAGACATTTGCATTCACTACGAACCTTTGGAAAATTCTGACGTCGAAGTGGTGGCCGCCAAGAAAATCCGCTGCGGGCTTTTTGCGGCACAGGATTACATTGACAAATACGGGATGCCCAAAGATTTGGACGACTTGGTGAAAAACCATCGTCTGGTTATGAAAAACGTTCACAGTCTTCATGTTCCCCGATTGAATGCCATTATCAACAAGTCCCGCCATATCGTATATAAGACAAATTCGGTTTTTTCGTTGAGAGACGCATTACAGGGCGGTTTCGGCATCGGTATGAGCCCGTTGTGGTATGCTGACAGCATTCCTAATTTGATTAGGGTTTGTCCGGACAGTTTTGACTTTGATTTGAAGCTGTATCTGATGGCATACAAAGACACGAAGGATATTCCCAGAATCAAAGTCGTTCTTGATTTTTTGAAGCAGATTGTGGGCAGAGACGAGCCAGCCAAAAATACTCAAGTTCGTCAGGGGTGATTTTTAGCTTTTGATGTTTACATAAATACCCTAATCAGGTTTGAATCTCGGAGCCTGAGGTTTTTGCGGCACCATATACATACCTGATTATCTTCGGCGGGATAATCCGCTTGCAGACGGTTAAATTAGAAAATATAATACAACCGATATTTAATACGGCAGGGTCTTGATGTGATGAAACTCGGGTATAAAATTGACGGCGGCAGGCTGATTATCGTTATGGAAGGCGATTTTCACAATTATGACGACGCCGGTCGTAAAAAGGAAATTATGGCGCACATAATTCCGGGAAAAGTATCTGCCGTTGTTTTTGACGGAACGAGGCTGGGGCAATGGGATTCAACGCTGGCGGTTTTTTTGTTTGATGTGTTAAAGGCCTTGCAGGGGCAAAACATTGTTTCCGAACAAAAGCTTTTGCCCGATAACTTGCGCCGACTGCTGGATTTGGCCCTGACCGTTGACCGCAAGCCGGAACGCCCCGTCGAGAAAAAGTTTTCATTGCTTGAGCGGATGGGAGATTGGGCTTATCGGCTGTATAAGAGTTTCAGCAAGGGATTGGACTTTATTTTGCAAACGCTTGCCGCTATGGGACGAATGTTTCGGGGCAAAGCTGTTTATCGCCGGGTGGATTTTGAATTTTCGGTGGAGGACAGCAGTTATAAGGCCGTTGCCATCGTTTCGCTGGTCAGTTTTATGGTGGGATTGATTTTGGCGTTTGTCGGCGCCATTCAGCTCAAAAATTTCGGGGCGCAGATTTATGTTGCCAGTCTGGTTGCCATCGGCATGACGCGGATTATGGGGGCTATCATGGTCGGCATTATCATGGCGGGCCGAACCGGTGCGTCTTATGCCGCGACAATAGGGACGATGCAGGTCAATGAAGAAATTGACGCTTTGAAGACGATGGGTATTCCGGTAACGGATTTTTTGATTGTGCCGCGAATCGGCAGTTTGATTCTGACTATGCCGTTTTTGGTGATTTTGGCTGATTTTACGGGGATATTGGGCGGTGCGGCCGTCGGGGTTTTGATGCTTGACATTCCCTGGGCCGAATATTGGAAATATTCGCACGACGCTTTGAATATGACGAATTTTCTGGTCGGTATTTTTCACGGGTTCGTTTATGGCTTTGTTATTGCCTGGTGCGGTTGTTATTACGGCATTAACAGCGGGCGCAACGCGGACAGCGTCGGTGTCGCGACAACGCGGGCGGTGGTTTCGGCAATTGTATGGATGATTGTCGTTACCGGCGTGCTTACTTTAATTTTTGAGGTGATGGGCATATGAGCGGTAATGACGTACAGATTAAAGTAAGCGACCTGACAATGGCATACGGAGATTTCGTTCTGCTTAAGGATGCCAGTTTTGAAGTCAGAAAACAGGATATTTTCATTATTATGGGAGCCAGCGGCGGCGGTAAGAGCAGTTTGCTGAGGCTGCTGACGGGACTGATGCCGCCGACGAAAGGCAAGATAGTTATTGACGGCGTTGATTTTACCGCTCTGAATACGGCCGAAAAAAACAAGTTTATGCGGCGATGCGGCATTTTGTATCAAAGCGGCGCATTGTTCAGTTCGATGACGCTGGCCGAAAATGTGGCGTTGCCGTTGCAGCAATACAGCGGATATTCCCAGAAACTGATTGACGAACTGGTTGAACTGAAACTGGCTTTGGTCGGTTTGGCGGGTTTTGGAGGCTTTTATCCTTCGGAAATCAGCGGCGGCATGAAAAAGCGCGCGGGTTTGGCGCGGGCTTTGGCGCTGGATCCGGAGATTTTATATTTTGACGAACCGTCAGCAGGGCTTGATCCCATCAGTTCTAAGCTGCTGGACGATTTGATTATCGATATAAACCAAAGCCTGAAAACCACCATTGTCGTCGTTACTCACGAGTTGAATTCGATTTTTACCATCGGAACCAATTCGATTTTTTTGGACGCGGACACCAAGAGCATCTTGGGGCGGGGCAATCCTAAAGACTTATTGACCAATCCGCCGAACGATACTGTTTATGAATTTTTAACAAGAGGGGCCGGGAAAAATGCACAGAGAGCCTAATCGCAGACTTATCGGAATTTTTTTGGTAACGGGAATACTGGTATTTGCCGTAGTGATGACGATGTTTATCCGCCAGAAATTTTTTGGCGGCAGCGGCAATATGCTGGTAATGTATTTTGATGAATCGATTAAAGGCTTGAATGTGGGTTCATCAGTGGTATTTAAAGGTGTGGAAATCGGAAAAGTGGCAAAGATTGACCTGATTGCCGACGCCAACAATCTGGACTTCAGCATACCGGTTTATGCCAAAATGGAAGATTATCAGGGAATTCATACGCGGGAAAGACCGGAAGACGACAAACGGGAAATTTTGGACGCTTTGATTAAAAAAGGACTGCGCGCCCGGTTGACGGCGCAAAATTATCTGACCGGGCAATTGGTGATTGAGTTGGAGATGCTGCCGGATACTCCGATTGAACTGCGTTATCGGGGACACGATAAAGACGTATTGGAAATTCCGACGGTATTATCTCCGATGGGGGAAATCTCCAAAGGCATCCAGAATATTCCGATTAGGGAGAGCGTGGAGAAGTTTAACCGGTTTTTTGACGAGATGAACAAGCAGATTCCGATAGTTATGCCGCAAATCAGCGATACTTTCAAAAATCTGAACAAGGCAGTGAAAGACAATGCGGAAGTTTCTGCCGACACGTTCGACAATCTGAATCAGGCAATAGCCAACTTCGGAGAAGCATCCAAAGCTTTCCGCAATTTTGCCGACTATGTGGAGCGGCATCCAGAAGCGCTGTTGAAAGGAAAGAGAGGTAATTAGATGAAAAAAGTTTCGGTTTTGATTCTTGTTTTGGTGCTCGGGGCTTGCGTCGGCACCAGCCGGCAGTCGAAATTTTACAGTCTTGCGGTGGAGAATGCCGGAGTGATTACCGCACCGTATAAGAACGGGTTGAGCGTAGGCGTTAAAGAAGTTAAGGTTCCCTCATATGTTGACAAACCGCAAATGGTTACGCAAAACAAGACGGCTGTGGAGCTGAGCGTTTCAGAACTCAATCGCTGGAGCGAGCCGTTGGGAACAATGCTGCAGCGGACGATTGCCGAGGATATGGCTCTGGTTTTGCCGCGTGCTGCCGTAAAAGGACAGATGTCGGTCAGAGAAAAGTTTGATTATACCGTGTCTGTCGAGGTAAATAAATTTGACGGACAATTCGGCGGCGAAGCAGTGCTTGAAGCCTGGTGGTATATACGCGATGCCCAAGGGAACACGGTTGTGCGGAAACGGACAGAGCTTTCTGAACAGTTAGGGAAAACATATGACGACCTGGCTATGGTGCAAAGTAATCTGATTGCGAAGTTGTCCCGGCAGATAGCTCTGCAGATTGTTGAAAAAAGCCGAAAACAGAACTGAGATTTTCGTATTTGGTGATTAGTTAATGCCGTCTCGTGTGGAGGCGGCATTTTTGTTTGTCTATCAGGTGTAATAATATATTGACTATTATTTTGAAGATGATATGCTAAATATATGAGCATATCAGGTTCTGGAGTAACATATCGGAGGCGGCAAAGATGACTATTTTGACGACAATCGCTTTTATTACAAGTGTTTTATTGAGCGCCAATGTAGCCTTGGCAGCCTCCGTTACAAACCCGCATTTCACACCAATGTCATTGTCTCCGGAACCTGCCTCGGTGAATTTATCTTATGAGGTAGCCGGGGTTTATTGGCTGCCGGATTATCTTAAAGGAAATATCAGCCGCGGTTCTGAAGATCCGGGCGGCGGCGATATTGATACCGGTTGCGGGACATATGGCCTGTTTGACAATTGTGAACCGCCGCGCCAGGCCGGAGGCGTCGTTTATCCGGTGTCGGGGTTAAAGTGTTTTAAAGGTTGTTCCTGTCCGCCGGCATACCAATACAATGTTTCAAATTGCAACGGCAATTATGAAGTTTCGGGAGCTTGCTGCGGCGATTTCTGTACCGAATGCCGTTGTAAAACGGAGTTTGCTTTTGACAGCGGCAATTGTGTCGTTCCGGCGAAAATGTCAGGAGAAAGCTGCGGAGGCAAATACGAGAGTTGCGTTTGTCCGGAAGGTTTCAGTACGGAAGTGCGTTCTTGCGGAAGCAATCAGGATAAAGAGCAATCGGGCAGCGTCGGAGGGCTGGGATGTTTTCGTTGCAATTGTGACGAACGTTTTAGTTTAACTTCTTGTCCCGCAAATGCCGAGTGTGAGCAGTGCGGCGACAAATATAGCAAGCTTGGTTGCAAGGAAGGTTATTATGAGGAAGAGGGCAAGTGTGAAAAGATAATTCCCTGTCCGCAGGGAACCAGCCTTAGCGACAGTTGTGACGAGGAGCATAAAGCAGTAGACAGCGGCAGTCTAAGCGGCGGAGCAATTTGTTACCGCTGCGAAGAGAAAACCTGCGAAGAACGGGGAATGAAGGACTGTGAGGGAGCTTGCATTGCTTTAACGGAGTGCTGTAACTGCAGTGACGAGCAAAAGTGTTTTGACGGAGCCTGTGTCCCTAAAACCTGTGAGGACAAAGGAATGAAAGAATGCAACGGGGCGTGCATTGCTCTGACGGAATGTTGTAACTGTGGCGCAGAACAGAAATGCGTTAACGGCGTGTGTGTTGACAAGACTTGCGAAGACAAAGGGTTAAAAACCTGCAACGGTGTTTGTATTGCGATAGGCGAATGTTGCGGCGGTTGTTCGGACGGAGCGGTGTGCATCAACGGAAGCTGCGTGTGCCGGAACGAGTGTACCTTAAGCAGCTGTCCTGCAGGTACGGTATGCAGGCAAGAGGCCTGTTCAGGAAAGTTCTGCGGCATAGGGTGTGAGGTTGGTTATGTTACGCCGTATAATTATTTGTATTTGTTTTATTTATTGTAAGGAGAGGAAGATGAAAAAGAAAATATTTTGGAGTGTTTGCGCTGCGGCAATGATGTCTGTTTTTGCTGTTAGAGCGCAAAACACGGAGTGTTGTCAGAAAATACCAACTTGTGCGGAGATGGGGTATAATCTGTCGGCTCCCAAGGGGGACGGATGGTTTTGTACGGCATGCCCGACCGATCCCAAGAAATTTTCCTGCTCGGAGAAGCCCTGTCCTCAAGGGACTTCAAGTTCGCAAAATGCAGTGGGCTCATACAGCAATACATCTGCCGGACGACAATATAAGGTCTATTGTTCCAGCGAGAGTTACAGTGGGGATAAAGTTTGTCGAGAGACGATACCTATTCTTGTATTTGTTAGTGACTCTGTTTCTACATCCGACAAGACATCTGTAGCTTTGGCAGGGTGTAAAGGTTCAAGTTCTGGTTCTGGTGGAGATTCTCTGAAAATAATAACGGCAATTAATGATGCAGCAAAAGATATCAGAACTGCAATTTTAAGTAAGTATTAGAATAAAAAAGCCCCCTTTTTCAGGGGGCTTGAGGTTAGATGTTGTCAGAATTTTCTTCTTTGTTTTCAGGTTGAACCAAGATTGGGAATTTGCTTATTCCCCAAGCCTGCAAGCCGATAACAACGATAAAGAATATTAAAGTGTTATTGAGAATGTTAAACCAGCCGAGCGGATAGAAGATGATGTAAGCGGCAATCAGAGCGAGCGAACTCAGGCGCATCCGCTGGTCAAAGTTTAAGGGGCGTGACGCCAATGAGCCGATAAATTTGGCAAAGAGGGCGTAAAAAAGCGTCAGCAAAAAGTAGAATACAAACAAGAAGGCTATGGCCGCGACGGCAAAAATTACGGCAAACCAGTTCAGAAGAGATTTGAATGTTTCGCGGTAGTCTGCACGGGGCAGTTCGAAACTGCCTTCTAGTCGGACCAGTTTTACCTGATTGCGGTTAACGGTATAAAGCGTTGTCCGAGTGAGGTAGATACCGTCTTTCAATTGTGTGGTGTCCAGGGTGTCGGTACGCGTATCAATGACTACCGGCAGAGCAATGGGGTCGGATGCGCCGTCGATTTGCAACGAGGCGATTTTGAGGGTGTCAGCCGGGGTGACCACACGACCGTTCTGCACCTTAACGGGAAGCATCTGGTCTGCGATTGACTGAGCATAGGGGATAGCTTCACTGCCGCCGATACGGAGCATAATTGAGACGATAATCGAGACGACAAGAGCCAGCAACAACAAATATTTAGCGCCAAGGCCTTCTCCGTTCAGGACATAATTGATAAGTTTTTTCATACGTAATCTCCGGCTGAAAGTTGGATATACTTAATGAATAGAACTTTTGTGCCTAAAAGTAAATAACTTTCAGCAGTGAGAAATCGTGACCCGGAAATTTCCGTCATCGTTAGTCAAGGCGACCCGGCACCGGTGCAGTTCGGCAATGCGTTCCACAATGGACAGTCCCAGACCGCTTCCGGTGCTTTTTTGTCCGGCCGGGCGGAAAAAGCGTTCTTTCAGACGGGGCAGGTATTCTGCAGCAACGACAGTATTGCTGTTGGTTACGGAAAGAGTTTCGTCTTTGAGTTCGATGCTGATTTGTGCTTCTTCAGGACTGTAACGAACGGCATTATCCAACAAGTTACGGAGCAGCAGAGCCCAGAGCAGAGGTTGTCCGCAAGTTGTCGGTGCACTGCCGTCGGTTGAAGTTTTGATATTTATCTTTTTTTCTTCAGCGGCGGGCAGCTGCTCGTTTACGGCCGCGTTTACAAGTGCGGGCCAGTCCAAAGGTTCGTCATTTGCCGCTGCGGCAGCAGAATCAAGCCGGGAAAGTGCCAGCAACTGTTCAACCAGACGGGTTGAACGGTCAATGCCCTGGTTTAGTTTTTGCAAGGCCTGATGCCGGGCGGCAGCGTCGTCGTCAGCCAGCTGGGCAACTTCAAGCTGGACTTTTAAGGCCGTCAGAGGACTGCGCAATTCGTGGGCGGAATCAGAGATAAAACCGCGTTCGCGCTGCAACATTTGTTCAATGCGGGAAAACTGCGCGTTTATGGCTTTGATAAGCGGCAGAATTTCCGAGGCCTGTCCGCTTAGGGAGAGCGGATGCAGGTTGTCCGAATCCCGTTCGGAGAGCTCGTCGGCAATCCGGCGCAGCGGGCGAAGTTCGCGGCTGACCATCCAAATGACGGCAAGCAGCAGGACAGAGAGGCCGACAAGCCAGGGAAGCAGGGTTTCTTCCACCAGTTCAAGTGCTGCATCATCTCTGAATTCGAGCTCCTGTCCGACGGCAATGGTGAAATTTTTGTCGGCAGACGTCAGCCAGAAGATGCGCCACATATCTTTTTTGCGTCCGATTTTCTGGTTAATAAATCCGGAGGCTTCGGGGGTATAAATAAAGTCACGGCCGTTTTCGTCGTCATTAAAAATCATTTCGCCGCGGCGGTTGAATACGGCAAATCCCAGGGCTTCGTCTTCTTCTTCACCATCATCATCGACATTTTCAATCAGGCGGTTTGATTTTTTTTGCATATCGGCGGTCAGGTTTGTCCAGTCGGCGGTGGAGAGCTGGCGAGCCAAAAGAAGCTGATAGGTGTCGAAAAACTCGTCCATCTGGTCGCGGCTTTCTTGCCAGGATATGATTGCCGCGGCTGTCCAAACGCAGGTTGATACGATTAGAAAAGAGATGATGAGGCGCAGGCGTAAACTCATTTTTTTCATGCTTCCCCCAATATATAGCCGATTTTATTAATGGTACGGATGAAGTTTTTGCCAAGCTTGCGGCGCAGATGATGTACATGGACTTCGACGGCGTTGCTGCTGACTTCTTCATCCCAGGAATAAATTTTGCTTTCTATAAGTTCTTTGGAAAGCACCTGTTTGGGGTTGTTGAACAAGAGTTCCAACAACAACAGTTCTTTGGGAGCTAAAGTGACTGCCCTTCCGTTGAGTGTGACGGCTTTGGTCTGTTGGTTGAACGTAATGCCGCCATGCGTGATAACCGGCTCCAAACGGTCGCTGCGGCGTCGAATCAGCGCTTTGATGCGGGCGGCAACTTCAGCCAGAGCGAAAGGCTTGGCCAGATAGTCGTCGGCGCCGCTGTCAAGCCCGATGACACGCTGGTCGACATCTCCGCGGGCAGTGAGTATCAAAACCGGTTCTTTGCGCCCTTTGGCCCGCCATTCTTTAAGAATCGAAAGGCCATCGACTCCCGGAAGGCCGAGGTCTAAAACCACGGCCTCATAAGGAGCCTGATAGAGGGCTTCACGGCCGTCCAGGCCGTCTGTGAACCAGTCGACGGTAAAACCGAGTTTGCCTAGGCCGACATTCAGGCCGTCACCGATAAGTTGGTCGTCTTCAATCAGGAGAATGCGCATCGATTTTACCTTTAGCAAGAATGGTTATTTTTTGATTAAGTAATCTACGTCGACTTCGGTGTCCTTAAGCATTTCCTTGTCGACTTCACCGTGGATTTCAACAGTGTCTGCAGGAGTTATATTAACACCTCTCCAATCGTCGTTGTCAATATCTAATATAATGGTGCCGCTGGCATCGCGGAAAAGGTATTTTTCGTTGCCGAGGTTCTTTTCTATTTTGCCGACCAGGACAACCGCCGTGTCGTCACTTTGTTTGGCAGCCTGGGCAGCGGTTACGGGGCTCAGACCGGGACCGTTGAATCCTCCCTGCGGGGCGAAGCCGCCGTTAGCGAAAGCAGAGGCAGAAAATCCCAGGGTCAAAGCCAGAGCAGATACAGCGATAATTTTTTTCATATGAGTTCTCCTTAAATTTTAATTGTCGGTTTTGAGTTAAGCCGTTAACGGCTGGTTACATTATGACTACACCATTGCGAACTTAAGGAACGCTTAAGGAGCAAAAAAAATATTAGAAATTTATTTTATTAAAGAAAATTAATGTGTTAGCGGCGTTTGAAATATGCCGGACAGTGATTACATAAAAGAACAAACGAATTTTTATTAAGAAAATTAAGGAGAAAAATTATGGTTACAACCGAAAAAGTCCAAAAGCTCAGCGTATGGCATCTGATTGCCGGCATTATTATGGCCGCGCTGGGAATTTTTGTGTGGTTTAATCCGATGGCGAGCCTGGTTGCAATGGCTTTGTATTTGGGAATTGTCTTTATTGTCGTGGGCGCCGGGTATTTTATGGCTTCGTTTGCCTATCGTTCGGGCTGGTATCTGCTGGTGGGCTTTCTGGATATGCTGGTCGGCGTTATTTTTGTGGCGAATCTCGGGGTGACGGCTGCATCGCTGCCGATTATTTTTGCCCTGTGGTGTCTGGCCGTCGGGGCGGTGCAAATTGTTTCGGCCTTTCAGCTGCGCAACAGCGGCGTTTCCTGGGGGTGGACGCTTACGGCGGGAATTCTGGGCGTGCTGTTTGCCTTTTTGATTCTGGCGTATCCGGCCATCGGTACAATTACCCTGACGGCTTTGATGGGCGCTTATATCCTGATGTACGGGATTATTGAAATCGTCGAGTATTCGACCAATCAGCGGTTACTGCCTGAGTATCGTTAAGCAGCGGGAGAAGGGAAATGGCCAGTGAAGACAATAAAATCGGGTTGGTTCCGGCGACGTTGATGGTTGCCGGAAATATGATGGGGTCGGGCGTATTTATGCTGCCGGCGAATCTTGCTGCAATCGGAAGCATTGCGGTTATCGGCTGGCTGGTAACGATTGTGGGGGCAATTGCGCTGGCTTTGGTTTTTTCCAAACTAACGCAGATAGATCCTGCCGCCGGCGGTCCGTATGCCTACACCAAAAAGGCCTTTGGAAACTATATGGGGTATCAGACCAATTTGGTTTACTGGCTGGCAAACGTGGTCGGCAACGTTGGTTTGGTTGTGGCCGGTCTCGGATATCTGACGCCGTTTTTTCCCTCGCTGAAGGATCCGCTGGTAATGGCGCTGGGGCAGATAGGCATCATCTGGATGCTGACTTATGCCAATATTCTGGGGCCTAACGTTGTGGCCAGAATCCAAAGCTTTACGACGACGCTGGCCTTGTTTCCGATTATCGGTGTGGCTTTGCTGGGATGGTTCTGGTTTCATCCGGCAACCTTTATGGACGGATGGAATGTTTCCGGGCAAAGCAATATGACGGCTTTGGGAATGACATTGAATTTTACCCTGTGGGCGTTTATCGGCGTCGAGAGCGCTTCGGTTTCGACCGCTGTGGTCAAAGATCCGACGCGTAACGTGCCGATTGCGACGGTGGCCGGCGTGTTGCTGGCGGCGGTCTGTTATATTTTGAGCTCATCGGCGATTATGGGAATTATTCCGAACCAGGAGCTTATTGCTTCTTCTGCTCCTTTTTCCGAAGCGGTAAGAATCGCGCTGGGCAGTACGGCAGGCAATGTTGTGGCCTTGTGTGCTGCCGCAGGTTGTTTGGGGTCTTTGGGCGGTTGGACGCTGTTGGTGGGACAAACAGCCAAAGCCGCTGCCGACGACGGATTGTTCGGAAACGTTTTTGCCAGGGTCAACCGCCGCGGCGTACCGTCTGCCGGTTTGGCCATCGTAGCGGGAATTATGACATTGCAAGTGCTGGCAACAATGTCGCCGACGGCGGCACAGCAGTTTGGAAAAATTGCGTCGATTGCCGTTATTATGACGCTGCTGCCGTACATCTATTCTTCGGTTGCCATCAAAATTTTGGGCCGAACCAAAATGACCAAAAATCAAAACGTGTTTTATACGATTGTCGGTTTGATTGCAGCAATTTACTGCATGACGGCGATGATAGGTTCCAATGCCGAGCAGACGCGCTGGGCGCTGATGTTCGTCATTTCGACCATAATCTTTTACGAACTGTCGGTTAACCGCCAGCTGGAGATAAAAGAACAAAAAATAAAACCGGGCGGCTGCTGCGTGCCGGCCTGGGTTCGATATTTTACGCTGGTTATGACGGTGGCGGCTCTGGCGGCGATGTTCTGGGTTTCCGTCGGTCGTTATGACGGCAAAACGGTACATCCGCGTCTTAATCTGCAAAGCCTGGAAAATATTATTCACAATGAGTAGAGGGAGATAAAAAATGATAGATAAGGAACATCCTTTCAAGATAAAAGTGTTGATGGTATATGAGGGAATAAACGGGAACAACGCGACGTCCCGGGCGGTCAGAACGCTCAAGGAAGAGCTGGAAAACCAAGACGTTAAGGTCGTCGTTTCGGAAAGTCTGGCCGATGCGGAGGCGCTTATCAGCGCAGATCCGACAATTCAGTGCCTGTTGCTTAAGCTGGACGAGAAAAGCCAGACCTGCTGTCAGCATGCCGGAGAGGTTTTGGAGGTTCTGCGGCAGCGGAATAAGGATATGCCGGTGTTTTTGCTTTCTAGCCGTACGATGGCATCGGAGGTCCCGGCAGACATTCTTGACAAGGTTAACGATTTTATCTGGATTTTGGAAGACACCGCTGATTTTATCACCGGCAGAATTTTGGCCGCAACCAAACGTTACCGCGAGTTTATCCTGCCGCCGATGTTTAAGGCTCTGGCCCAGTTTGCCGCGGTGCACGAGTATTCGTGGCATACACCCGGCCATACCGGCGGAACGGCTTTTTTGAAGTCTCCGGTCGGCCGCGCGTTTTTTAATTTTTTCGGTGAAGAGGTTTTTCGTTCCGACATTTCCATTTCGGTGGGCGAACTTGGTTCGCTGCTGGACCATTCGGGACCGATAGGGGAAAGCGAAAAATATATTGCGCGGGTTTTCGGAGCAGACCGCAGTTATACGGTTACCAACGGTTCTTCAACTTCAAACAGGGTGATTTTGATGGCCAGCGTAACCCGCAATCAGGTTGCCTTGTGCGACCGCAACTGTCATAAGTCGGTAGAACACGCGATTACGATGTCGGGCGCCATTCCTACATATTTGGTTCCTTCGCGCAACCAATACGGCATTATCGGCCCGATACATCCGGATCGTCTGACTAAGGCCGCAGTTGCGAAAGCCGTTAGTGAAAATCCGCTGATTAAAGACGGTATTGACGCGCAGCCGGTGCATGCGATTATCACCAACTCCACATACGACGGTTTGTGTTATAATGTGGCCCGGGTGAAAGATTTGCTGGGAGAAAGTGTCGACCGTCTGCATTTTGACGAAGCCTGGTATGGTTATGCCCGGTTTAATCCGATATATGAAAATCGGTTTGCAATGTATGGAAATCCCAAAGACTACAGCAAAAGCGATCCCACCGTTTTTGCGACGCAGTCTACTCATAAGCTGCTGGCGGCGTTTTCTCAGGCGTCTATGATTCATATCCGGGAAGGCCGTAAGCCGATTGATCCGCGGCGTTTTAACGAAGCTTTTATGATGCATGCTTCGACATCGCCGTTTTATCCCATCATTGCGGCCAACGATGTCAGCGCGGCGATGATGGACGGGCCGGAAGGCAAAGCCCTTACGGAAGATTCCATTCGCGAGGCGGTTTCCTTCCGTAAGACGGTCGCACGCCTGCACGCCGAATTTGAATGTAAAAACGAGTGGTTTTTTAATGTTTGGCAGCCGGATTATGTTATTGATAAAGACAGTAAGGAAAAAGTACCGTTTTGCGCAGCGTCGGAAGAGCAGCTGGCAACCGATCCGGAAAGCTGGGTTTTGCATCCGAACGATGCCTGGCACGGTTTCGGCGATATTGAAGACGGTTTTTGCATGCTTGATCCGATTAAGGTTTCGGTGGTAACGCCGGGTGTGAAAGATGACGGCAGCCTCGAAAACTGGGGTATTCCGGCCGCGATTCTTACCTCTTATCTGGACAACCGCGGAATTGTGGTGGAGAAAACGACGGATTTTACAATTTTGTTTTTGTTTTCTATCGGCGTAACGAAAGGCAAGTGGGGAACTTTGCTGAATGCGTTGTTTGCCTTTAAGGAAGACTACGACAACAATGCTCCGTTGGAAAGAGTTTTGCCGAAAGTGTTGGCCGATAATCCGCAGCGTTATCAGGGGATGGGGCTGCGGGACCTGTCTGACGAAATGTTCCGGGCAATGTCCAAACTGGGGACGACCAAGGCCTTGTCAGAAGCGTTTGCGGTTTTGCCGCACCCGGATATGAGTCCGGTGGAGGCCTATGAACATCTGGTCAAAGATATGGTAGAGACGCTGACACTTGACGAAATGGCCGGCAGAACATTAGCGACCGGCGTGGTTCCTTATCCGCCGGGAATTCCGTTGTTGATGCCCGGTGAAAACGCCGGGCCGGCAGATGGGCCTCTGCTCGGATATTTAAAGGCATTGGAGGCTTTTGACCGCGAATTTCCCGGCTTTACCCATGACATTCACGGCGTAGAGGCAGAAGACGGAAAATATCGCATTATCTGCATAAAACGTTAGAAAATCGGCAAAGCCTTCCTTCGGGAAGGCTTTTTTGTTGACAGGGGCGGCTTTTACATATTAGTCTAATGCCAATTCCGGGAACGGAAGAGGACTATGAGCAATGGAGACTATAATGAAAAAACTGTTGATTTTGGCTTTGTTTGCCGTTACCGCCTGCACCAATGCCGGCCCCTTTGTAACCAATATTTCTTCTGACGGCAACAACGGCCTGGTAATCGAGAAATGTCAGGTTCATATGAATGCTTTTATGGGAACGGTTTCTAACGAAGGGTGTACTTCTACCCAAATCAGATTAAAATAATCCTAAGGGAACAGCAAAAGAAAAGGCCGCTTTTTGAAAGCGGCTTTTTTTATTGGACAGAGGTTTCAATCAGATGCACGACTCTTTGCTGAAAAGGGATGTTTATTTGGTTGCTCCTGAACTGTTCGACAATTTTTTCGCGGATGCGGTTGGCAATTCCGGAGCTGTTATACACGTTGGAGGTATAGCAATTAAGCTGAAAGTTCAGACTGTTGTCTCCGAAATCGGTAAACAGCAGCGAAGGCGCCGGGTCTTTGAGAACCTCGGCATCGTTGTTGGCTATTTCCAGCAGCAGTTTTTTTACCAGGTTTAAATCGCTGTCGTAGTCAACACCGATTTTTATTTCAACGCGGCCCATACGATTGGCGTAAGTTTTGTTGACGACGCTTTTGGAAAGGATATCGGAATTGGGAATGATAACGTTGGCCTTGTTCCAGGTTTCCAGCTCGGTGGCGCGCATATTGATACGTTTAACAATGCCTTCCTGCCCGTTGATGATGACCCAGTCGCCGATTTTTATCGGGCGTTCGAACAGGATGGTCATACCGGCGACCAGGTTGCTGACGATGTTTTGGAGACCGAGACCGGCACCAAAGGACAAAGCTCCGGCCATAATGGCGATGCTGCTGAAGCTTCCGCCCATTACGGCAATACCGAAGATGAGCGAAAATATAAACCCGAAAAAGCCGATTGCCGAGATAAGCGAACTTTTGACGCCGTCTTCCATATCTATCTGGCTGAGGCTGCCGTTGATAAAGCTGTTTTTAAGCGAGCGGAACAAAAACAGCGAGACGAAGAAGGTGAGCAGTCCGAGCAGGATAGAGGTGATTGAAATGTGGACGCTGCCGATATTGAAGCCGATAAGGAAGTTTTTGATTTTGTTCAGCAGGATA
>HF995285.1:2709-23394 GCA_000432275.1 Proteobacteria bacterium CAG:495 | reverse complement strand
CAGCAGGATATCGACCGAAACGCCCCAGGCAGCCAGCAAGAAGAACAGGGCTATCAGAGACAGAACCGGTTTTAGGATAAGCGCGAACCAGAAGTTGGCTTTGACCAGGGTGCGCGGATTTATTCTGAAGGTTTTGACCCAGAAGCGGAAACTCAGCAATTTGCGGAAAAACACCCGGAACAATTTGTAGAGTATGTAAAACAGGGCGATGATGAGCGCAGAGACGATGAAACGGTTGATGGCAAATTCGGACAACCGGATGTAGCCGAACAAGGATGCGGCAAAGGCAATGCTCATGAAGAAGGTAATGGCCAGGCTGATTTTGGCGCCGACGGAAAGCTCGCCGGGATCTTCGTCGGCGTTATTTTGAGCAGAGGCGGGGATTTCTTCAAGTGCGGCATCGGCATTTTTGTTTTGGAGGTCGTTGTCATAGAGGAATTTGTTGGCTACCAGAATGACGCAAAAAGCTTTGACCGCATTTGCAAAAATTTTTAACGCGTATATGGTTTCGGTGTTGTTCATTTGCCCCGAAAGGCTTTGGAAAAAACTGACGATGCAAACCGCGGCAGCAGAGAATATCAGCGCCGAACTAATCGACTGAGCCCGGGCGTCGTTGACCTCAATGATGCGCCATTTGCTGTTGAACGGGGTGAAAGCGATTTTAACCAAAGCCTGCGAAAGGAAGAAGTAAAGCAGGTATAAGGCGGCGGTGTTGAGAAGCGAGCCGAAAGAGGTTTTGTTGATGATTTCGTTGTTGTGGAGCCAAAACATAAAGGTTCCGATAATGGCGGCGGGAATTAATCCGCGGGCCAAAAGCATCCATAAGGCGGCGCGGACTTTCTGGCTGTAATCGGGGTGAGGGATGGAGGCGCGATAGCCAAACCAGGTTTTTATATAACGGCGGGCATAAACGGCTGCGATGAACGCGACAACGAGGTAAAAGACCGCAAAAGTGATGTTGTCGTCGGCGGCTTTGCGAGTGTTGTCAGGGAGCTGGCGGTACCAGTCAAGCGGAGAACGGAGCAGGTTGTAAGAGAATTTTGCAAAGCTGACCAGCGACTCCCAAAACTCCTGGGGATGAAAAATGGAGCTTTGCTTGGCAAAAATGTTGTTAAAAAGGCTGCGATTGCGCAGTTTAAGGATGAGGCCGTTGATATCGTCAATTTTAGTTTTGGCGAGGTTTGCCTGAGCGATTTGGGTTTTGTAAGTATCGGCCAGAGAGGCAAAGCTGCGGCGTTGGGCGGCGATGGCTGCGGGCTCTTTGCCATCGGCGGGAATGTCTCCGAGAGCGGCTATTTTTTTCTGAAGATTGTCCTGAGCCGTTAGAAAAGCGGGGAGAGTTTGGTTGATTTGTCCCTGAATCTCCTCCAACCGGTCAAGAATGGCACCGCTTTGTTCAACGGATGTTTTTCCGTCGTTCAAGGCGGCAACGGTTTTGTCCAATTCTTTGTTAAGAGCTGCGTAACTGATGTCTGGGAGCTTGAGGTCGGTACCGTTGGCGGTCGGCTGGGCCGCGGCAGAGACAGCGGAAAGCATCAGAGCCAAGAGGAGAAAAAGTATTTTTTTCATTTGTTTTTCCTTATCAATTTCCTTTGATATGGAAGCGGTTTTGTAAAAATCAAGTTTTTATTATGTGTATAGGCAATTTTTTGCTGGCTTTTCTGCGAGGGTGTATTAATCTTAAATATTATATCAACTTTTAGTAACATCAGGATTAGAAATGATACCCAAGAAAATTCACTATTGCTGGTTTGGCGAAAAAGAACCCGGAGAGCTGGAGCAGAAATGCATTGAATCATGGAAAAAAATTCTTCCCGATTATGAACTCAGATTTTGGGGAAACGATTGTTTGGACCGATTTGACAACAAATATCTGCGGCAGGCGGTTGAGGCTAAAAAGTGGGCTTTTGTTTCCGATTATGTGCGCTTGTATGCTTTGTTGGAAGAAGGCGGTCTTTACTTTGACACGGATGAAGAAGTCGTCCGCCGGCTGGACGAGTTTATGGAACACGACTTTTTTATCGGTTCCCAACGGTGCGGAACGGCCAAGGAGATTTCTCCGGCATTAATCGGCGCGGTGCCGCACAGCGAAATCATCAAAAATATGCTGGAAGTTTATGATTATACCGAATTTGTCAATTCGGACGGCAGTTATAACATGACGCCGAACCCGAAATATTTTCGCAAGGTGCTGCTGGAGAAATACGGCATAAAAAATACCTATGTCAAAAAAGGACGGGTTCAGATTTGCGAAAATGCTTTCATCTATCCCTACACGTATTTTTGCACCAGCAATAAAGACGCATATGCCATTCATCATTACTCCGGATGCTGGCGTCCGGCTTGGCGCGTTCGTGAAAAGTTTTCATTCCGCTTGGGAAACAACCTGTTTTCTTTTCGCAAGTATAAATTTAAGGTTAAACACGGCGCCGACGAGCCGATGCCGTTGAAAGACGGAGAGAAAATTGTTTTTTCTTTCAGAACGTCAAAGCAGTCGCAGTTTATGCTGATAAAAAAGCAGGTGGCCTAAAATGGGAATGAAGAAAATCAACCGCTGGTTTAAAAGTCTGATTCACGGTTATGATTTGCCGCAGTTGAAAAAATCGAAACCGTGGTCAATTATGACGAGCGACAAGATATGCATTCTGGCACCGCATGCCGATGACGAATCTATCGGGTGCGGCGGCCTGCTTGCCAAGTATGGTTCCCAATGCGACGTGATTTTGCTGACGGACGGGCGGTTGAACGGCAACGGAAACACTCCGGAAGAAACAGTTAAAATCCGCGAAGCGGAATTTGCCGCGGTGATGAAATTTTTTAATGTACGGCATTATGAATTTATGCGGGCACAGGACGGTATGTTGATTGACGCTTACAAGTCGTTTGAAAAAATCGATTTCAGCGATTATGATTATGTGGTGATGCCGCACGGGCATGATGCCCATAAGGACCATGTGGTTCCGCAGGCGTTTTTCAGGCGGCTGAGAAAAGAGAAAAAGAACATCAGAGCCAAAGCCGTTTATTATGAAGTTTGGGCGCCGTTGCCGGAACCGACGCATTATCTGGACATTTCCGAAGTGGTCGAGGCCAAGTGTCAGGCAATAAATATGTATGTTTCACAATTGGAAAAGATTGACTATACCTCCAGGATTATGGGCTTGAACCATTATCGGGGCATTCGCCATTTTGTTGAATATGAAGAAGATTTTGTCATTGAATAAGGTCAGAATTTGCCGCAAGCGCAGCTTTTGGCGAATATTGCAATGAGAGAAAATAAGAAGCCTGCTTTTTGCAGGCTTCTTTGTTCAAACGTTTTTGCCCATTTCATAAGCTTGTTGCATGGCCGGAGAGCGTTTGATGTCGCCAATCTGCCAGGCACCGGTACCGTAGATGACGCCTTTTTCCCTGGCATCGGGGAGACAGTCCTCCGTGAAACCGCGAAAACCGTCCAGCGTTTTTTCCATATTGGCGTGGCTGGTGTCGGCGGCGGCAACAATGAAATAAAAGTCTTTGCCGCTGATTTCTTCGTAACGGGGTACCGTGCGGTCAATCAGGGTTTTCATTTGTCCGTTCATACTGTAAAAATAAACAGGCGTTGCCATGACAATGACGTCGGCACTTACCATCTTGTCGAGAATTTCGGCCATGTCGTCTTTGATGACGCATTTGTGGGTGGTGTTGCAAACGCCGCAGCCTTTGCAATAGGCTATGTTTTTATCATTAACGAATATTTTTTCAACTTCGTTTCCCGCTTCGGCGGCTCCTTTGGCAAACTGGTCGCAGAGCGTGTCGGAATTGCCGCCTTTGCGGTAGCTGGAAGAGAGAATAAGTACTTTTTTAGTCATTTTGGAGTCCTTTAATCCATTTGTTTACATCGTTTTGGGAATTTGAAGCGCGGCTTCCGTAAAAAGCTTCGCCTTCGATTATTTCAGCTTGGGGAGCCAACGTTCTGATGTCGGCAAGACTGTGTCCGAAACCGCTGCCGCCATGGGTCATAAACGGAATGATTTTTTTGCCGGAAAAATCGTTTTCGGCAAGGAAAGTCGCAACCGGCGAGGCTATGGTTCCCCACCAACAGGGCGAACCTATGAAAATAACGTCATAATCCTTGAGGTTGGAAATTTTATTTTTCAAGGCAGGACGGATACCTGCGGTGATTTCTTTTTTTGCCTGTTCGGTTGTTTGTCTGTAATCGTCCGGGTAAGGGGTTACCGGAGTGATTTCAAATATGTCGCCGCCGGCAGCTTGATGAATGTATCCGGCTATGGCGGCCGTGTTTCCGCTGCGGGAATAGTAGGCGACCAAGACCTTATTATCAGGAGTGATGGTTTGCGCCTGTGTTACGGCAGTTCCCATCAGGAAAGATAAAAAAGTCAAGAATGCTAATTTTGTTTTCATTTGATTATCCTTATTGTTTGGAGGTTATGTCATTAATTGCGGCAATGGCGTTGAGCGAACGCGGATAGCCGATGAACGGAAGCAGTTGGGTGACGGCATCAAGAAGCAGCTGCCGATTGTTGCCGACGTTCAGATTGCCTTGGACATGTGCCCGCATTTGCGCTTCGGTTCCACCAAGGGAAGCCAAAGTTGCAAAGGTCAGCAGCTCGCGGGTTTTTATATCAAGTCCGGTGCGTGTGTAGTAGTCACCGAAACAGTTGGCTGACAGGTAATCCTGAATGTGTTTTAATTCTTCCGGGGCATTTGCGCGCATAGTATCAATATGTTCGGTTCCGAAAATTTCCTGTTGTGTACGGATTCCTTGTTCAAGACGAGTGTTTGTGGTGGTCGTCGATTGGGCGGCCAACGGCAGTTTAACGCCGCGTTCGGAAAGAATACGGTTGGTCAGGAGCAGAAAGTCATAGGCTTTGGCCATTCCGGCATAGGGAATGGTCTGGTAGACGGCTTCTTTTATTTCAATCGGAGAAACGCCGTCATCCAATGCCCGGTTTAATATCAGCCGGAATTCTTCGGGTGACTGTGTTGCGACATGAGCCGCCAAGAGGAGCAAATATCGTGTTTTGGCATTGAGGTTGCTGTGCGGTTGAACTTCTTTGCTGATAAAGTTGTTCCATAATTCCGCAAGTTCGGGGTCGGTTTGGGTTAAATCATTCATGGGTTTGTCCTTGTTTATAAAAAGCCAGGTTGAGCCGCATATGAGGGCTATTACGGCAAGCGCCGGCAACAGCATTTTATTCATTATTTGTATTCCTCGTCGGTCACCGGTTCAAGCCAGGTTGCCTTGTTGTCAGGCAGGTTGGTTTCCAGGGATATGTGGGTGAACCAGCTGTCGGGAGCCGCGCCGTGCCAATGCTCAATATCAGGGGCTATACGGACGACATCGCCTTTTTTCAGAGTGCGAATGTTTTGGCCGCGTTCCTGATATCGTCCTTCTCCGGCAAGAACCAGCAGAATCTGTCCGCCGCTGTGCTTATGCCAGTTGGTTCGGGCTCCGGGTTCAAACGTAACGTTGCCTATCGGGGCGTTGAAGAGCTCATCGTTAGTGTTGAGCATGGTGAGGTAGGTCTGACCGGTGAAGAATTTTCCGTAGGGATTGATTTCTCCTTGTTCAAAGATGGTATCTATAGGTGCTTTTTTCATTTCCTGAGCCTTACATAAAGTTGAGAAAGTTAAGACGGCAGCACTTGCGCAGGCAAGCAGCAAAGGTGTTTTCATCAGTTGTTTCCTTTCGACGGGGTGAGTTTGATAACGGTGATTTCGGACGGGGCGAGAAACCGCATTTGCGGTCCCCATTGTCCGGCGCCGCGGGTTACGTAAATATGGGCGTTGTTTTCCATTTTGTACAGGCCGGCCAGATATTTGTTGTGCAGCAAAGTGAGAATATGGAACGGGAATATCTGTCCGCCGTGGGTATGGCCGGAGATTTCCAGGTTAAAGTTGTTTTGTCTGCCAAAGTCGGTCGGCGTGTGCGAAAGCAGTATCCGATACCGGTTGTCACCGCTTTCGGCAAAGGTTTTTTCCAAATCGGCATTTTTGCCGTAGAAATGACCGCTGAAAGTATCGGGAATGCCGGCAATATAAATGTCTTCAAGAGATACGCCGCCGTTTTCCAAAAAGGTAAAGCCAAGCTTTTTCAGCGTTTCGACAGTCGGTTTGTAACCGGCATAAAATTCGTGGTTTCCCGTTACGAAGTAAATGCCTTCTTTGGCTTTTAGCCCTTTCAACAGAGAAATCGTTGAGGATACGGACTTGACATTGTCGTCAATGACGTCTCCGGCCAGCAGAATTATATCCGGATTTTGAGCATTGGTCTTAGCGACGATGCCTTTTATTTTTTCAGGATTGATGACCCGGTGAATGTGGAGATCGCTGAGAACGACGATGGTTCTTTTGCGGTTTATTTGCGGAGAAGAAAGCGTGATTTCCTTGAAATCGGGAATTTTAGTGCCGGCATAGAGGGCATATGCTCCGAACAAAGCTGCCGCGCCGACAAGCCACAGGTTATATTTTATGCAAAATTCACGGGAGTAGGGCAGGCTGTCGAACCAGCTGAATTTGTATCCGGCGAACCAGACGGCATCAGTAACCAAAGTGAGCGTCAACAAGATAATGGCACTGATAAAGACATAGTATAGTCCGTATCTGTAGCAGGGATAAAGGCTGCCCAGAGCGTTTTCAAACCGGTAGCTGACAAGCAGCGGGAAACAGCCTATCAACAGAAGGGCAACAAGCGCTGCGGCGTTGGCCAAAGGACTCAGTCCCAAAAACCAGACGTAGCGGATAAACAGAAACATAGTTACCAGACAGCCTAAGAACGACGTTGTCACAGCACAGGATATCATACAAGGTCTCCTCTTAAAAATATTTGCGAATCGATATAGGTTAAGCATACATTTTAGAGTTAACTCTAAGTCAATAGTTTTTATTCTAAAGATGTATTTTTTTTTTAATTAAGCCTCAAAACAGCTTAATTTTGTGGCAAAAAAAGGGCTTGGAGGTTACTCTAAGTCAAGTATTGTGTTGACTTTTGTTGTAAAATTTCATTACCTGAAGACAAGGAGGAAACAATAATGGGATATTCAATCGGACAAGTTGCAGAAAAGATGGGGTTAACCGCTCACACTCTGCGTTATTATGAAAAGGAAGGGCTGCTTCCTTTTGTGAAGAAGACCGGTTCGGGACTGAGAATTTTTTCAGATGAAGACATCGGCTGGCTGCAGATGATTGAATGTCTGAAGGGAACCGGAATGCCGCTGAAAGGCATAAAACAATACATTGATTGGTATATTGAAGGTGATGCTACTTTAGAAAAGCGTTTGGAAATGTTTAAGCGGCAAAAGGTTCGTTTGGAAGAACAAATGGCTCAGCTCAAGCAGCATATGGAAAAAATTGACTACAAGATTTCCCTCTATACGGAAGCCGTGCGGAAGGGAAAGCTGGACGCGGTGTCCGACAATGCGGTCTTTGCCGCGGAGAGGAAGCGCCTGTTCGGCTCAAAATGACGGTTTTACAGTCTTAAACGCCCTGTACCGAATGGTGCCGGGTGTTTTTTTGTGCTTGACTTTTAGCGCTGACACCATAGTATGTTGCCCGATAATAAGACTTATTTTGTCAATTAATTTATTAACTATTAAAATTTTATGTCGTATGAAAAGAAAAAGTTTTTTGGCAATGGCTGCGGGATTATCGTTGTCGTTGTTTGTATCCTGCGTTCATAAAGATCAGCTGCCGGAAAATCCGAAGGATAAACAGGAGCATAAAGACTCTCACGGAAATTCGTGGATTTATGACGCGATGTTGATGCGCTGGCTGTTTATGCCCTCGGGCGGCGGTCAGTCTCATTATTATTATCCGGGGACGGGAAACTGGACAAACTCTTCGGGTATCAGGGTAAATCCTCCTGCAACGGCCAGTCCAAACGTATATCAGCGGTCGTCATCAGTTAAGCCAAGTACCGGAAGCGGCTATAAGAGTTCCAGCAAACCGGCTTCTACCGGAAAGTCGTTTGGCAGCAGTTCAAAAGGTTCGTCATTTGGTGCATAAAATCAACAGAATATGGAAAGAATTAAAATAGCTCCGCGTCCCGGATATATGGGAGAACTTGAGAAAATCGGATTTGTGTTTCACAAAGAATATTGGTTGGAAAACGCATATTATCGATTTTCCGCCAAAGAAGTTGAAGAGCTCGAACAGGCCATAAACAACTGTTATCAAATGTATTGCAACGTGGCTGAGGCCTGCCTTTATGATGAAGAAAAGCTGGATAAGCTGTGTATTCCCAAAGAAATGCGCCCTTTTATCAGACAAAGCTGGGAAGATGATGATTTGTCCTTATACGGACGGTTTGACTTCGCTTATGTTGACGGTGTGCCCAAGTTGTTGGAATTTAACGCTGATACGCCGACAACGCTGATTGAGTCTGCGTTGGTGCAATGGCAGTGGAAAGAAGCGGTTTTTCCCGAAGCAGATCAGTTTAACTCCCTTCACGAGGCGCTGATACAGTCATGGAAAGACATTCATGACGTTTACAAGTGCGACATTTATCACTTTGCATCTCTGACGGATTGTCCGGAGGACTACAGCACGATGGCATATATTATGTCGACGGCTTATGATGCCGGGCTTAGGACAGCCGAGCTGGATTTGAGAGATATTGCCATCGGAGAATGTCTGATGACGCCCGACGGTGAACCGATTAACTGTCTGTTCAAGCTTTATCCATGGGAAACGATGTTTAAGGAAAACATGGGCGGCTGCGTTACCGATATGTGTTGGATTGAGCCGTTGTGGAAATGCCTGATGTCCAACAAGGCACTGTTGCCGTTTTTGTATGAGATGTATCCTGACAGTCCTTATGTTTTGCCGGCTTATTTTGAGGCTGACAAGCTGAAATCCTATTGCAAAAAGCCGATTTTTTCTCGGGAAGGATGCAATGTGGAACTTATCCGAAACGGTTTTTGTCTGGAACGTACATCCGGCGAATACGGCGAAGAAGGGTATGTTTATCAGGAACTGGCGGATTTGCAAGATTATGGCGGAAAGTATCCGATTTTGGGCGGCTGGGTTATCGGCGGAGAAGCCTGTGGTCTGGGTATTCGCGAACAATCGGGGCGAATTACGGTTGATGCCAGCAATTTTGTTCCGCATATCATTGTTTAGTTTCGTTTCTTAAACTAATACTATTAAAAGGCTGTTGAGATTCTTCAACAGCCTTTTTAATTTTGAGCGTGAGTGAAAATCCGCCGCCGCGTTTAGTATGTGCGGTTTTCCGGTTGGGCGGGACGGTTTCCGGTTTGGGGATTGTAGGCCGGGGCGTCTGTCGGTGCAACGGCTTTGTCTGCGGTATCGGAAACAGCATCGCCGACTTTAGCGGCTCCTTCTTTGGTAGCTTCCCAGGCATCGCTGCTGACTTCTTTGGTTTTGTCCCAGGCTTTGGCAGATCCCTCTTTAGTGGCCTCCCAGGCATTGTTTGTGGTGTCGGAAACCGCATTTCCGGCTTTGGATGCACCTTCTTTGGTGGCTTCCCAGGCATCGCTGCTGACTTCTTTGGTTTTGTCCCAAGCTTTGGCAGATCCCTCTTTAGTGGCCTCCCAAGCATCGTTTGACGTTTCTTTGGTCTTTTCCCAAACGTCATTGTTTAAATCATTTTGTGACATTTTTAATTCTCCTTGTTGGTCATTTTGCCCTGTTTTCTGATTGTCAGAAGCACGGCTTTGAACATTGGGGTTTATTCTGTCGATGGTTTGGGCGTCAGAATTTTGTTTGCTGACGTTACTTTCGTAAATTCCTCTGCCGACCAGGTAGATGATGACGATGATAACGGCGTAGAATACGTATTTTAATATTGTGTTCATAAACATTCTCCTTAATGAGCCTAACGCAAAAAAAATAATCACGGTGCCGGGTATTTCAATCAGTACTTTGATTTACAATATAATATATGTTGATTGCCAGCGTTGCATAAACCGTAATTGTCTTGCCATTTAACTTCTGACTGTTATTATTTTTTTATCAAAATCTGAGGTGGAGGGGATGATGTCCGTAAAATTTTTTTCGAAGAAAACCGCTGTAATTGCAGGTTTGGCCGGGGGAGCTCTTTTGGCGTGTGCAGGCTTAGTCTGGTATTTTTTCTTTAGCGGTTTTCAGCTGAGCGGCAGCGAAACGCTGGCTTCCCGACCGGAACGAATCGAAGAGCCGGCAAATTCCTACACGGCTGGGGATAAGCTTGTGATAAGCCCGGCCTGCGTTTCTTTCAGTCAGCCGGCAGCGCGGCTTGACAAGCTTTACGTGAAATTGGAAAGCGGCATCACTATGCATCCGGCGGTGCGCGGCAGCTGGAGTTGGAACAGCGACAGAGTGTTGTGTTTTATGCCGGAGGAGGACTGGATTCCGGGGACGACTTATGAAGTCAGGCTTGGCAATGAAATATTTAACCCCCAGATTAAGGTGCGGGACCGGGAGTTTAGCTTCTCGTCTCCGGCATTTGAAGGAAAGGTGACAAGCGAAGCTTTTTATGAAAATCCGAAAAACATTAAGGACAAAGCGGCAACGGCAAGTTTCAGCTTTAACTATCCGTTGAATGTGCAAAACCTTAAAGATAAGATTTCGGTCAAAGCTGTCAGCGGCGAGAAATACGATTTTACGTACAAGGTGAGCGATTTTGACAAGATACTGCATGTCGTTTCGTCGCCCGTGAAGATAAGTTCGGCAGAGGATTTCGTCAAAATTAGCGTTGCCGGAGCGGAGAACGCCTATAACAAAAAGCCGCTGAAAAAGGAATTGACCGCAACGGTCAAAATTCCCAGCAGTTCGAGCTTTTTCAAGGTTAAATCCGTAAAATCTTCAATCGTCCGCAATGAGCAGGATGACGACAATCCCGAACAAATTTTGTCGGTTGATTTTACCACTGCGGTAAAGCCGTTTGATTTGAAAAAGCATTTTGCTTTGTATTACTCAGAAGAAGGATGTTATCAGATTAAAAACAAGCTGGCCGAAAAAGGATATAAAGAGACGGCGGCAAAAGGTTTGAAGAAGCTTGAAACGGTTGAGGTTTCGGTTGGCGAAGAGAATTTGAAAAAGCATATGCTCAAGTACGACCTGAGAGAGGCGGACGGGTGTCTGCTGATGAGAATCGACAAGACGTTAAATTCCGCGGAAGGTTTTAATCTGGGCAAAGACGTGGTCGAGCCGGTTTCGATTTCTCCTTATCCTCAGGAGGTTAAAATCGCTTTCGACGGTTCAATTTTGTCTTTGCGGGGAAGCCGGGAAGTGGCTTTTCTGTCACGGGGTGTCAGCGAACTCAGAGCCTCGGTTGCCAGAATAGACGCTTCTGACTTGAATCATTTGACGACGCAGACTTCCGGCGATTTTTCCCATCCGTATTTTATCAATTATAATTTTAACGAAGACAATATTTCGGAGATTTTTGAAAAATCGTTGAAAATCAATATGGAACATCCCGGAAAGCCGAATTATTCCGCTTTGGATCTGAACGAATATTTCAGGGACAAGAAAGGCGTATTTCTGGTAAAAGTTCGCGGTTATGACGGAGAAAACAGATACAGCCGGGAGGACAGCCGACTGGTTATGATTACCGACCTCGGCATTGTGGTGAAAGACAATCTGGACAAGACCCACAATGTTTTCGTTTCAAACATTTCAGAAGGAAGGCCGGTTTCCGGTGCGGTTGTCGAGGTGTTGGGCAAAAACGGCCTGCCGGTGTTGACGGTCAAGACCAATCGGGAGGGAGAAGCCGTTGTTCCCGATTTTTCCGGTTTTAAAAAAGACCGGACGGCGGTTGTCTATAAAGTTACAGACGGAAGCGACGTTTCTTTTCTGCCGATTAACAGAAATGACCGTCGTTTGAATATGTCGCGTTTTGACGTGGGCGGAGAATATGTTTATGAGGAGGAAGACGTTTATGCCTTAAAAGGATACGTTTTTAGCGACCGAGGCATTTACAGACCGGGAGAAGAGGCGCATTTTGGTTTTATCGTCAGACAAAAGGATTTGAACGTACCTAAAAAAATGCCGTTTGTGGCAGAGATACGAAATTCCCGCGGCGACGTTGTTTCTTCCCAGAACCTTTGGGCGGACAGCGTAGGTTTTATGGCCTATTCGTTTACGCCGGACCGGGCAGCGCCTACCGGGCGTTACAATATTTCCCTGTATGTGCTGGATAACCGTGATATTCGCCGTTACGTTGCCGGAAGCGACTTTAAAGTTGAGGAATTTCAACCTGACAATTTGCGGATTAAGGCTGACTGGGAGGGGTACGACGGTGAAGGGTGGTCTACGGAACCGATGATGAAAGCAGAGGTTTCGTTGTATAATCTTTACGGAAATCCCGCTTCGGGGCATGAGCTTAAGGCTTCTTACAAGATAACGCCGGCAGACTTTGTGTTTAAGAAATACAAGGGGTATTTGTTCCGTGATCCTTTGCGCAATGAAGACAAGGCGCTGCGCTCATACAGTGATGCGTTGCCGGAACAGAGAACGGACAATGCAGGCGCCGGGGCGTTTGTTTTGAAACTGTCTGAATTTGAACAAGGGACGTATAACCTGCGTTTGTCGATTGACGGATTGGAGCAGGGAAGCGGCCGCGGTGTCAGCATATCGCTGGGAGCTTTGGTTTCTCCCAATAAATATTTAATCGGTTGGAAAGCGGACGGCAATTTGGCCTACATTGACAAGAACGCGGTTCGTCATATTCAGTTCATTGCCGTTGACAACAAGCTTCAGCAGATTGCAAAAGACGGGTTATATCTTACGTTGGCCCGGCGCAGATACATTTCCAGTTTGGTTGAGATGCCCAACGGGACTTACCGTTACCAGATGGTTCCCAAAGAGCAGGTGATTTCCAAACGGGCGTGGACGGTTTCGGATAACGGTGCCAGCGAGCTTTTGAAAACGGACGAGCCCGGTGAATATATATTGACGGTTGAAGGCGAAGACGGGCGTCTTTTGGCCAAAGCCGAGTACAGTGTTGTCGGTGCGGCCAATCTGAGTCATGCCATAGACCGGGACGCCAGTTTGGGATTAAAATTGAACCGGAACGAGTATAATCAGGGTGAAAAAATCGAAATGCAGATTACGGCGCCTTATGAGGGGTATGGGCTGATTACGATTGAACGGGACAGCGTTTATGCCTTCAAGTGGTTTAAGGCCGGTACCAATTCGGTGGTCGAGGAAATTGAGCTTCCGAATACTGTGGAAGGCAATGCGTACGTCAATGTTGCCTTTTTCCGCGATGAGATGTCAAAAGAAATTTATATGCCGGCATTGAGTTATGCTGTGGCTCCGTTTTCAATCAACAAGCAGAAACGCAGGCTGGATGTTCGGCTGGAGGTTCCGGAGACGGTGAAGCCCGGCGATGTGTTGAAGGTGGGCTATAAAACCTCTGCCGCTTCTAAGATAATCGTCTATGGCGTTAATGAGGGCATATTGCAGGTTGCCGGTTATAAGACGCCGGATCCGTTGAACGAATTTCTGAAGAAGAAAGCGTTGCGGGTGGTGACTTCCCAGATTATGGATTTGATTATGCCGGATATCAAAATACTGAGAATGCTGACAGCAAGCGGCGGTGACGGCAGTTATGCCGAAGCGGCGCTTGACAAGAACCTTAATCCGTTTGCGCGCAGAACCGACAAACCGGTTGCTTTCTGGAGCGGTATCGCGGACAGCAGCGAAGCCGGCGGAACCTATACGTATCAGGTGCCGGAAACCTTTAACGGCGAGATTAAGGTTATGGCGGTTGCCGTTTCGGAAAGCCGTTTCGGACATGCTGCGGTATCCGTGTTGTCGCGTGGCGATTTTGCCCTGATACCTTCCGGTCCCCTTAATGTGTCTCCGGGAGACGAATTTGTCGTCGGACTCAGCGTGGGAAATTTGGTTGACAATTCGGGCGATGATTATGAGGTTCGGGTCGCTCTGAATGCGGGAAGCGGATTTGAGGTTATCGGCGAGCGGGTACAAAGCGTGAAATTGCCGGAAAAAGGCGAGGCTATGGTAAAGTTCCGACTGAAGGCTTTGCCAAAATTGGGAGCACAGGAGCTGATGTTTACGGCGGAAAGCGTCAGAGATTCCTCTCGAAAAGCACGGATGCCGTATACGATGAGTTTGCGGCCGTCTACCCCTTATGGCAGTAAATTTGCCATGGGGTACGAGACTTCGCAATACAGGCTGCAAGGGGTGGAAGACTTGTATCCGGAATTTCGGGTTCAGCAGCTGTCCGCGTCGGGTTCTCCCTTGGTTCTGGCGTCAGGTTTGCTGAAATATCTGGACAAGTTTCCGCATGGTTGTACCGAGCAGCTGGTCAGCAAGGTTTTTCCCGCGATGGAGGTTTTGTTCAAGTCTCCGGCTTTGGCGGTCAATATGGACGTTTACGCTTTGTTTGACGACGTGATGGTCAAATTGCGTGAGCGGCAGACGCTGGACGGCGGATTTACGACCTGGAGTGTTCCGGGGGCAAAGCCGGATGCTTATGATTCCGTATATGCGGCGCATTTTTTGGTTAAAGCCCGCGAACATGACTTTAACGTTCCCGAAAATATGCTGAAAAAAGCCTTGTCGTATTGTGAGGAACAGGCGGGGCGTTCTCCCGAGGGGCCGGAGGATATGGTTCCTGCCTATGCGGCATATGTTTTGACGCTCGGCGGCAAGGTGACGACCAATTATTTGTTGAATCTTGAGGAATATTATAAGGCTAATTATGAAAAAAGCTGGAGGAAAAGTCTGGGAGCAAGTTTTATGGCGGCAAGCTATAAGCTGCTTCAGGATGAAAACAAGGCGCGGGGATTGGCCGGGCAGTATCAGCCGAGTGGTAATCTGGCGGCAGATGCGGCAAATGTTTATCTGATGGCGACGTATTTTCCGGATATGTCGGAAAATCTCGGCAAAAAGACGGTCGAGGTTTTGTTGAAGCCGTTGAGCAGCGGAGATTTTACAACTGATTCTGCCGCTTTTGCCACGTTGGCTTTGAATGCTTTGAGCAGCGAAGAAAGCGATAAGGATCTCAGCTTTTCCGGAATGAAGCCTGCCTATACGCCTTTTCCGACAGTTGACTTTGTTCCGCAAACCAAGAATTTGACGGTAAGCTCCAAGCGGCCGTTTTATTACGTTGCGGCGCAACAAGGGTTTGCGGTTGGAGACAAAAAGACTGCTGCGGCAGAAGGGCTGGAGGTTTCCAAGGCTTTTTACGACCGGGACGGAAAACAGGTTTCTACGGCTAAGTTGGGCGATGAACTAACGGTAAAAGTAATTTACCGCGGTTTGCGCAAGGAGCCGTTCGGCGACGTGGCGATTGTCGATATGCTGCCGGGGTGTTTTGAGGCAGTGAGCAATTCGCTGCAGACAGATTGGAATGTTGCCGCATCTGAAATTCGGGAAGACAGGGTCGTCGCTTATGTGACGGCCGACCGCGAGGCTCACGAATTTACTTATAAGGTCAGGGTTATTGCCGAGGGTGATTTCATCGTTCCTCCGGTTTATGGTTCGGCGCTGTATTTGCCTCTGGTTCGCGCAAACTCTGCCTCCGGTATGATAAAAGTCAGTGAGTAGCCCGGGTTACATAGTGAGGTTTTTGCGGCCGCGGCGGTTGATTGCGTATGCTGCGGGGATAGTTGTGCTCTGTGTCCTGTTTTTTGCGACAGTGCCGAGGCCGGATCTTTATCAGAAATACAGTTTTTCGTCGGCGGTGTATGACCGTAACGGAAAGCTTCTAAAACTTTCGCTGAGTATGGATGACAAATATCGGCTGTTTGTTCCCTTTGAAAAGATTCCGGAAACGGCAAAGCAAGCGCTGTTGCTTTATGAAGACCGCGGTTTTTACTATCATCCGGGAGTGAATCCCCTGAGTATCGGACGGGCATTGTGGGATATGGCGGGAGGCGGACGCAAAAGAGGAGCCTCAACAATTACGATGCAGCTGGCCCGTATCGTTTATAACATCGATTCCTCCAAAATAGGCGGCAAAGCGCTTCAAATTCTCAGGGCGTTGCAGATTGAGATGTTTTATGACAAGAGGGAAATACTCGAGGCTTATTTTAATCTTGCGCCATACGGTGGAAATGTTGAAGGTATAGGTGCGGCGTCTCTGATTTATTTTAACAAAAATGCGGAACAGCTGAGTCTGCCGCAAATTATGGCTCTGACGGTTATTCCCCAAAACCCGGCAAAAAGAACGCTGATGTCGGCTCACGGCCGCCATAATGCAGGGGAAGCATCCAAAAGGCTGAAACAGGCCTGGCTTGAGGTATATCGGCATAAGGAGAATTCATATCTTGAGTTGCCTTTGGATGCCGGCGTTTTTTTGCCGAATCGGGCTCCCCATTTTGTCCGGCTGGCTTTGGAAAAGGCTTCCGGTGAGGTGAAGACGGTTTTGGATTTGAACTATCAGGAGGCGGCGGAGAATATTTTGCACGATTATGTGCGCGAGCATCGGCATCAGGGCGTTTATAATGCGGCAGCCATGGTCGTTGACGCCAGGACGACGGATATTCTGGCATATGTCGGCTCTCAGGATTTTTTTGACAATTCGATAGAAGGGCAGGTGGACGGAACGCGGGCTTTGCGTTCTCCGGGGTCGGTGCTGAAACCCTTTATTTATGCCCAGGCTCTTGAGCGGGGAATAATTCATCCGATGACGATGTTGAAAGACGTTCCGAAAAATTACGGTGTTTATACTCCGGAAAATTTTGACCGTTCATTTTACGGGCTGCTTAACGCGACGCAAGCTTTGGTCTACAGCCGGAATATTCCTGCGGTTGATTTGCTGTTGCAGGTCGGAGAAGAAAATTTTTATAATTTGCTGAAGGCATGCGGCGTACAAAAGCTGCGTCCGGTTGGTTTTTACGGTTTGGCAATGGCTCTGGGCGGAACTGAGGTGTCGATGCACAACCTGGCGGCAATGTATGCGATGCTTTATAATGAGGGGCGTTTCGGCACGCTGCGGGTTTTGCAGGGTGAAGAGAGGCCGCTTAAACAGTTGTTGTCACCGGAGGCGGCGTTTTTGACATTGAATATGTTGTCCCAAAACGCCGCGGCGGATGATACTGCGACCAGATTTTCCAAGCGAAAGACAGCTTATCCGGTTTCTTGGAAAACCGGAACTTCATACGGATTTAAGGATGCCTGGAGCGCAGGCGTCGTCGGCCCCTATGTGGTTGTGGTTTGGATCGGAAATTTTGACGGTACGCCGAATAATGCTTTTGTGGGACGGGATATGGCAGCGCCTTTATTTTTTCGGTTGGTCAGAAAGATTGCCGGGCAGCAGGAGATTGCGACAAAACTGGAGCCGTCGCCGCAGCTGAATTTGGCGAAAGTAAAAATTTGCAAAGATACGGGCGATCTCGCCAATGCCTATTGTCCGCGGAGCGTTATGTCGTATTTTATTCCGGGCGTTTCGGGAATTCGGATGTCAAATGTTTCGCGTTTGATTCCCATTGACGTCAAAACCGGTTTGCGTGCTTGCCGTCATAAGCCGCCGCAGACGGAAATGCGAAATTATAATTTTTGGCCTTCTGACGTTTTGCAGGCTTATGCCGAGGCCGGAATAAATATCCGGCGTCCTCCGGCCTTTAAGGAAAGCTGTTCTCAAATAGAGACGTTTAACCAGGGGAGGGCACCGCAAATTGTTCTTCCTGCCGACAACAGCCGTTTTTTAGTTCGCTCACACAAACTGCCAGAAGAAAAGCTTGCTTTGAAGGCTGCATTGGATGCCGATGCGGAATTGGTTTATTGGTATGTTAACGACCATTTGGTCGGACAGTCGAAAGCCGGGCAGGTTTTGGAAATTACAACGCCGGTTGGGAAGGCTAAGATTAAGGCGGTGGATGAAATGGGACGTTCGGCGGCGGTTTCAATAGAAACCGTACCGGTTGATTGAGTTGAGCTGCCGAAACTTATCGGTTGTAAGTGACTTTGGCTGCAGAAAAGTATTTCGGTAAATCGGTACACATAGTGTTGGAGGAATATGTAATTGTTGTATTGGCGCGGAAGTCATCGGATTCTTTCTGTTTTTTCAGGTTCCCGGATGCCGCAATGGTGGCATTGCCGAAACGTTCTATGTTATATTGAATGGCCTCCTCAAAGTTTAACTTTTTGGTTCGAGCTATCATAAAACGTTTTAACAGTCTTTTGGCCGCGGTTCCGATAACGGCGCCGACAACCGGGCTGCCAAATGCGGCACCCGCCGCAGCACCAGAGATTTCAGGAATATAGTCAACGGCGATGTCGGCTATTTGTTTAATTCTTTTTCTGAGCCTGTTAATTCTTTCCTGATTATTTTCCATACCGGCCTCCACATTACTTGTCTTATCATATTATATAAAATTTTGACAAAAAATCAACAGTTTTAATATTTGTTTAATGCTTTTGGCCGGAATAGTTGAAAAAACACATTATTCTTCGGCTGTGCTCTTTTCTTTGATGCGGATTTTGACGCGGGTAATACGCATATTGTCAACCGCTAATACTTCATAGCGGCAATAGTCGTCTTCGGCTAAATCTCCGATTTTGGGTTCGCGTCCGATAAGTCCGAACACATAACCGCCGATGGTGCTTTCCTCGGTTTCAAATTCAGGAAGACCCATGCAGTCGAAAGCGTCTTCTACCAGATAGAGACCGTCAAATTCACAGCTGGTATCGTCGATTTTCTTTATCGGTTCGTCAGAAATGTCATCATGTTCGTCGAGAATGTCTCCGACAAGTTCTTCCAGGATGTCTTCCATAGAAATCATACCGGCGGTTCCGCCGTATTCGTCAACAACGATGGCTAGGTGGATGTGCTTATGCATCATTTGATGCAGAATGTCGGAAATGGATTTGTTTTCAGGAACGAAAAGGATTTCTCTGGAAACCATATTGAGGAAGTCTTTGGCGTTTTTATCCTCGGGGTGTTCCAAAATGTCACGGATGTGAACCATACCGATGATATGGTCTTTATCTTTGTCGCAGAGCGGAAACCGCGTGTGGTTGTGTTGGCGGATAAAGTCCATTGTTTCATTATAACTGTAATTTTTATAAATACATTTGATGTCCTGACGCGGTATCATAATCTCATGAGCACTGGTTTCGGAAAAGCAAATTGCGTTTTGGATGATTTCGCCTTCGGTATCGTCAATAATGCCGCCTTTTTGCGAAGCATCGATAATCAGTTTGATTTCCTCTTCCGAATGAGCGTCGTCGTTTTCATCTCCGGGTTTGATGCCCATCAGTTTTAAAATGCCGATGGTTACATGGTCAAAAACCCAGATAAAAGGTGCAAAAATGCGGTTAAAAGTGTACAGGGCAGGCGCGATAATCAGGGCACAGCGTTCGGTTTCCTGAATGGCAAGAGATTTGGGTACCAACTCTCCGAGAACAACGTGCAGCAAGGTAATGAAGCCGAAAGCAATACCAAAGCTCAAAGAATGGAGCAAGACAGGATTGTCGGACAACCAATTGTCAAAGCAAGCTTCAAGCAGTTTGGATACGGCCGGTTCGCCGATCCATCCGAGGCCCAGAGAAGCTAACGTGATTCCCAGCTGAATGGCGCTTAGGTAGGTGTTGAGATGGTCATTGATTTTTAATCCGATTTTGGCGCGCTTGCTGCCGTTATGGGCAAGTTCTTCCAATTTGGTACGGCGGATTTTGACAATGGAAAATTCGGAAACAACGAAAAAGGCGTTAGCGAATACCAGGAGAAAAACCAACACCAGGTTGAAAACATACACGTATATGGGACTCATAATATTTTTAGATATTACCTCAAATTATTGTAAACACGCACATATTAACGACAAAGGCGGCCTTTGTCAATCTGATTGTTGGGACGTTGAGGACGGAGCTGCGGTCTTGTGCTTCGGCGGCACTTTTATTTTCGGTTTTCAAATATATATAAACAGGACGAAATTAAAAGGTGAGGAAGCGACGGATGAGAAAATTTATCTTTTTCTTTTTGGGAATGTTTTTCCCTCAGCAGGCAGCTGCGATTACCCAGATTGTCAATGCCGGGGAGGTTCTGGACGGCGGCGACGTGCATATCGTCGTTACCCAGCGGGTTTACGGCACGACGAAAAATTTTACGGTTTCGGGAAACCAGCAGGTGATGTCCGGCGGAGAGGCATATAACAGCAATATTTTTCCTTACGGGCAGCAAAATGTTGAAAAAGGCGGCGTTTCCCATAATACGAATGTGCAATATTACGCGGTTCAAAACGTTAACGGGGAGGCTTATTCTTCAACCGTGGCGAGCCAGGGGATAGTGGACGTCAATGCCGGAGGTTATGCGCAGGACACCGTAGTGAACGGCGGAATGCTCGTGGTTTCTTCGGGAGCCGAGGTTAAAGGAACGGTTTTGAACGGCGGACGGGAAAATGTTTCGGGAACGGATGAAGCCGCAAGCGTCAAAAGCGGGCTACAGCAAATTTTGAACGGCGGGGTGTCCAAATATGCATTTGTCAGCGGTGGTTTGCAACAGGTTGAAGCCGGCGGTTCAAGCATAGGGACTGTCGTTTCCGGACGAGGCCGGCAAAAGGTGTGGGGAACAGCAGAGCAGACCTCTGTTCAAAAAGGCGGAATTGTCGACGTTATGGAAGGCGGCTCGGTAAGGGAAACAGCAGTCAGCGGCGGAGAACTGGTTGTCAATCCCGATGCGTTTTCATATAACACCCAGATGAGTTCAGGCACTTTGAGCGTGTTCGGAACGGATACGGACAGCATTATCAGCGGCGGCGTTCAGCCGGGGGA
>HF995285.1:0-2692 GCA_000432275.1 Proteobacteria bacterium CAG:495 | reverse complement strand
GTTCAGCAGGTGGAAAGCGGCGGTATCGCGCTGAATTCCCAGGTTCGGAGCGGCGGGGTGCAAAGCGTTTTCTCCGGCGGCAAAGCTGAAAATACCACAATAGACAAAGGCGGGTGGCTGTTTCTTTTTTCCGGCGGATCGCTGACAGGGACGACTAAAGTGACGGAAGGCGTGGTTACGGTTGTGGGAAGCAATAACATTTCGGATATGCGGCTTCAGAATGCCGCGGTGAACATTCCTTTCAGCCATGATTTTTCAACGTTGCAGTTTGACAGTTTGAACGGAAACGGTTTGTTTGGGATTAACAGCAGTTTGTCAGAAGGGTTGTCGGATAAAATTCTGGTTCATTCGGGAACCGGTAATTTTGGCCTGATTATCCACGATTACAGTCCGGACGGCAATATTCCCGCAAAGTTTAAAATCATTGATGAAGACAGCGGTGCCGCCGACAGTTTTTATCTGGTCGGGGATGCGGTTGACGTCGGAGCTTTTCGCTATGGGCTCAGGCAGGAAGGCGACGACTGGGTTCTGGTTCGTTCACAAGATGTGAGCGACAGCGCCGTCATTGCCAAGAATACTTATTCGTCTTTGGCTTCTTTGTTTTATACGCACCTGACGCCCGTTTACAACCATATCCGCAGCCGCAGAAATGCCTCCGGGCACGATAACGGCTTATGGGTTAAGGGATTGGGACAGGAACTTAAATTCGGATATAAGGACGGTACACACAGCAAAATAGACATTTACGGAACCGAAATCGGGTATGACCGGGAAGTTTGGCGAAACGCCGGACATTATATAAGTTTCGGCGTGTATGGCGGATATACGTCTTCCCGCCAAAAATTCGATCGCAGCGGGCACGGGGATGCCGATACGCAGTCTCTCGGCATATATTCCCTTTTTAATACGGAAAGCAACTGGTTTTTGGATTTGGTCGGAACTTATTTCTGGCATAAGCAGAAGCTGACAAGCTATACGCCTTCGGGCAGCGGCGTCACGGGCAAGTATCATACCAACAGCTGGCAGGTTTCGGCCAATGCGGGAAAAAGAATAAATTTTGAAGGAAAATGGTTTATCGAGCCGTTGGTCGGCGTCAACTATATGCATCTTGACTCAATTCGCTACAGAACTAACTTCAATACATTGGTCGAGGCATCCGACAGCGGTTATTTCAGCGCCCATGCGGATCTGGTCGTCGGCAAGAGCTTCAACTGGGGAAAAAACAACTTTTTGGACACTTACGGACGCTTTGCGCTGATTCATGACATTGACGGCAAGAGCAAGGTTCAGATTGCCGACTATACTTTCAACGAAGACCTATCTTCGCTTCGGTATGAACTGGGAGCGGGGGTGAGCACGTCATGGAGCGATGACGGAACGGCGTATTTTGAAGCGTCTACCCAACTGGGCAGCAGAATAAAGCTTCCTTGGGAGGTTAACTTGGGAATCCAGTATCGTTTTTAGGCTGTGGCTGTATAGAGCCAGGCATATGCATAATTTTTTATGGAAAGACCTTCTTTAAAATACCGGGATTTCGCGTTTCATTACGACATTTTCAATATTGATGTTTTGCGGTTGACGTGATATTTTTTTGTAAATTAACCGCAATACGAGAGGTGTATAATGGATATTAGCGACAACGGATTTATCAGATTAAGCAATAAGCTGGCGGAATGTAAAATTGCCCTTTGGGGCGGCAATGTGGTGTCATATCGTCCGAAAGGCGAGGAACATGACGTCTTTTGGCTCGGAGAGCTTAACAAGTTTGACAATGTTCAGGCCATTCGCGGCGGTGTTCCGGTTTGTTGGCCGCGGTTTGCCGAAGAGACGTTAAACGGCAATCTTCCCCGTCACGGTTTTGCCAGACTTTCAAATTGGAATTTGAAGAACGCTGCGGTTGATGAAACAAAGATGGAAGCGGCGCTTTCTCTGCTTCCGGATGCAAAATATGGCGTCGAGGCGGCCGCCACTCTTTTTATTAAAGTTACGGACAAACTGGAATATCGTCTCGAAACGGTAAACAACGGCAGCAAGGCTTTTGATTTTAGCGAAGCTTTGCATGCATATTTTAACGTAAGCTCCGTTGATAATGTTGTGATAAAAGGGCTTGCGGGGCATTGTTATAAAAATTCGCTTGACGGAGAACTTTATAAGTTGGCCGGAGACTTGAAAATAAAAGGCGAATTTGATTCTGCTTTCGTGAATCATACCGGAGGCGTAGAGATAGCAGATCCTGTGTTTAATCGTGTGATATCGGTGGAAAAGAGCGGTTCCAATACGACGGTTGTGTGGAATCCGGCTAAGGATCTTAAAGAAATGAGCGAGGGGCAGTATAAAAAGTTTGTTTGCGTAGAGCCGTCAAACCAAGGGGCTTCTTTTGTTCATCTGAATCCGGGAGAAAAACACCAAATATCAATGAAAATACAGGTGAATAAATTGAAATAACTTGGTTTTTCCCAAAGGTTTTCTTTATCGTGCGTTTATAACGTGTTGAATTAAACAAATCTTTTTGCGCCGTTTCTTGCAGAGCAGGAAACGTTAGCTTGTTGTATTCGATAAATATGACAGAAAGCGTTTGATATCGGGAAGCTTTATTTATTTTTTATATTTTTGCCTTAATAGGCTGAAACTGGCGGATTATAGACATTTTTATCATAAATCAACACGTTTATAAAGCGGCTATACCGGATTA
>HF995284.1:36888-66791 GCA_000432275.1 Proteobacteria bacterium CAG:495 | reverse complement strand
AAAATCCGGAACCTGTTGTTCCTGGGTTTATTCTATCAAATATTTGCAAAAGAGTAAATAGTTATTTGTGCGGCGTGGACGGAAAAATTGTGATGACAACTTTAATTTGAGAGGAGGTTGATTATATTAGTGGAAAATTATCAAAGGGTTATGAAAATGCTTTGGATTATCAACGGGCTTGTATATGGCTTTTTTTCTGCGCTTTATACTATGGTGAATCAGGACAGGAAGTTTAACGGTTATATTTTGGGAATATGGCGAGGCTATGGCATTGCTTTGGTTTTTCTTCCTTTTTTATTCTTTTTGCCGGTACAAACCAGTGCCTATAATTGGTTTTTGTTGATTTTTCAGGGGTGGCTTATCGGTATTTATGACTCGCATTTGTTTTTTGCGTCGGCTGATTTCGGAGCCGGACCGACATCCCGGGTTATGGCCGTCACAGCGTTGGTGACGACGTTTTTATGGTGGATTTTAACGCCGCATTTGTTTCTTTCTTTGGTTAACAACGGAACGGTATTTATCACTTTGCTATTGGTATTGTTTGGTTTTACGGTCAGTTACTGGTATATGATTAAAAGCCCGGTAAGTAAGGCGGTGACCATATATATGATACCGGCAATTCTGGCTTTGGCAGGAATGAGCATTGCAACTAAGGAAATTGCGATGATGGGGCAGAATGTGTGGGCGAATATCGCCTATTATCTGGTGGTGGCTACGTTTGTCAGCGGCGTTTATAATACGATTTTTTACATTAAGCACGAAAAGCCCGGCTTCCGAGAATTTTTTGCCGCGGTTTTTGACCGCAAAGTGGTGGATACCGGAATTTATATTGTCAGTTTTTCGGCAGCATTGATTGCGGCAAAAACCATGGCGATGCGGATTGCACCCAATCCCGGGTATGTTGTAACGCTGTTGCTGACGGCTCCGGTTTTTGTTTATGCTATGAACAAATATAAAAAAGTGCCGGATAACGTTTCGATACGGGCGGGGTTTATGATGTTGATGTTTGTTGCCGCGATTATGATAATCGTCAGCGGCAATTTCGGCGTAGACGATTAGGAACACAATTCTTCTATGATTTTATTTAGAACAGCAAAGCCTTTTTCAGAAGCGCGAAGACAAGTTGCGGTTTCTTCTAAAAGCTTGTCTTCAATCAATGCCGCCGCCGCTTTTTTGTTTATGAAATCATCCAAAGCGATGCCACAGCAGCGTTTGAATTTTATTTTGTTTATTCCTTCCGTCAGGCGCAGTCCCATAATTATCAGTTCCTGAGCCCTTTCACCTGCGGTCAATTGTTCTTGCTGACGTCGGTAAGTTGTCGCAAAGCAGCTGCCGTTGACGTTAAGGCGTCCGTGTGCTGCCGGACCGATGCCCAGATAATCGTCTCCCTGCCAATAAATGAGGTTATGACGCGATTGGTATTTTTGCGATGCGTAGTTGGATACTTCATAACGGGGATAGCCGGCTTCGGCTAAAAAGGCGTTTGTGTATTCATAGAGTTTGATTGCCTGTTCGTCATCTAAGGCTTTGATGCCTTTTTTGGCAAAAACGGTATCGTCTTCAATTGTCAACTGGTAGAGCGATATATGTTTCAGGCCGAAAGACACTGCTTGCTTGAGGGTATTTTGCCAGGCTTGGATGTTTTGATCCGGCAGGGCATATATTAAATCTATTGAATGGTTGTCAAAAGTCTGAATTATATCTTTAACGGATTGTACGGCCTGAACCGCGTTGTGCGTACGTCCGAGGAATTTCAAATCACGGTCGTTAAGGGCCTGGACGCCTAATGACAGACGATTGATTCCGGCTTGTTTCAAATCAGAAAACAACGTCGGAGTATGTGTGTTGGGGTTGGCTTCCAAAGAGATTTCAACGTCAGCGGACAACTTCCAGCATCCGCTTATTTTATCAAGCAGTTTTTCTATATTTTCAGGCCTTATCAGAGAAGGTGTTCCGCCGCCGAAGAATACCGAGGTAACGGTTCTGTTTCCCGTTATTTCGGCATAGAATTCCAAATCTTTGCAATATTCATCGATAAGTTTATCCTGCTCGTCCTCTTTTTTGACTTTGCTGAAAAAGTCACAATAAGGGCATTTGGAGAGGCAGAAGGGCCAATGAATATATATTCCAAAGGGAGAAAACGTTTGGAGGGAATCCTGAAGCAACAATCCGGTGCTCGCGTCCTCACGTACGTTTGATGTACGCTGCGGGGTTGCGCTCCGTGTGGTCACTTCGTTATTCTCCTCCAAACATTTTCGTGAACAAGGCCGGAGGGAATCCTGAAGCAGCAATCCAGTATTTGCGTCCTCACGTACGTTAAGCATATATGAGGACGCAACATTTCGTTTCATCGTTTCATCAATTGTTTTTTGCCGTTTTTGACAGCTGCCGTATTTTTTCTGCATTGTTCTAGAGAATAAATTTGGACAGGTCGCTGGCCGTAGTATATTTGTTTAGTTTTTCTTCGACCATATTTGCGGTAATGACTGCTTTTTCTCCGCTGCGGTCAGATGCCGTGAAGCTGATGTCTTCAAGCAGAATTTCCAAAACGGTGTGGAGTCTGCGTGCACCGATGTTTTCAACGTTTTCGTTGATGACAACGGCGATGTCGGCAATCTTGTCAATTGCATCTTTTTCAAACTCCAAATTGAAGTTTTCGGTTTTGAGCAAAGCGGTATATTGTTCAATGAGGTTTGCTTCCGGTTCGGTCAAAATACGAACGAAATCTTCGTGGGTCAGGGCTTTCAATTCTACACGAATCGGCAGCCGCCCCTGCAGCTCCGGCAATAAATCGGACGGTTTGGCGAGATGAAACGCTCCGGAACAGATAAATAAAATATGATCGGTTTTAACCGGTCCGTATTTGGTATTGACCGTAGTCCCTTCTATGAGAGGGAGAAGATCGCGCTGTACGCCCTCTCGTGAGACGTCAGCTCTGCCGGAATCTGATTTTCCGGTAATTTTATCTATCTCGTCGATGAAAACAATACCGTCGTTTTCCACCGCGGCGATTGCTTCTTTGGTGATGGTGTCATTGTCCAGCAGTTTGTCGCATTCTTCGTCGATTAGTTGTTTGTAGGCCTGTTCGACTTTAAGCTTTTTGGTTTTATATTTAGGTGTTGTACCGCCCAACAGGTCACCGAGGCTTATCATACCCATAGATGCGCCCGGCATACCCGGAATATCTATCGTCGGCATTGAGGCGTTGCTGTTGTCGAGCAGAGAAATTTCGATTTCCCGATCATTGATGAGTCCTTCCCGGAACAGTTTGCGGAATTTTTGTTTGGTTTCTTCGCTGGCAGAGGAGCCGACCAAAGCTTCAATAATGCGTTCTTCTGCTCCCTCTTCAGCCTGGACGCATACTTTTTGGCGCAGTGTTTTTCGGGTTTCGTTAAGCGCAATTTCGAGCAAATCGCGAATGATGCTTTCAACATCGCGACCCACGTATCCGATTTCGGTAAATTTGGTTGCCTCAACCTTGATAAACGGCGCTTTGGCCAATTTGGCCAGGCGGCGGGATATTTCGGTTTTGCCGACGCCGGTGGGACCAACCATTAAAATGTTTTTGGGGACGATTTCTTCCTTCAGGCGGTCAGGAAGCTGCATACGGCGCCAGCGGTTGCGCAATGCAATGGCGACGGCTTTTTTCGCTTCATCCTGGCCGATAATGTATTTATCGAGTTCGGAAACTGTTTCTCGAGGGCTGAACGTTGAGGATGTGCTCATTTTTTTATACTTTCTAAAATTACGTTATGATTGGTATAAACATCGATGTCTCCGGCAATCTGCATGGCTTTTTGCGCGACCTCCTCAAGGCTGAGGCCGGGGATGTCATATAATGCTTTTGCGGCAGCCATGGCATAATTTCCGCCGCTGCCGATACCGATAATGCCGTCATCCGGTTCCATTACTTCTCCGGTTCCGGAGATGACCAGAGAGGTTTCTTTGTCAGCCACAATCATAAAAGCCTGCAATTGGCGCAGGTATTTGTCCATTCGCCAGTCTTTGGCCAGCTCTACGGCAGCCCGTTTAAGCTGGCTGGCATGTTTTTCCAGTTTGGCTTCCAGGCGTTCGATTAAGGTTATGCCGTCGGCAGCGGCGCCGGCAAATCCGGCAATGATGTTTCCGTTGCCGATACGACGTACTTTGACGGATTTTGATTTGAATATAATTGCTTCGCCAAGCGTCGCCTGGCCGTCTCCGGCCATTACGACTTCGTCGCCGCGGCGGATGCATAAAATAGTTGTCATTGATTAAAGTTCCCCACTGTTTATTTGATAAGTGTTATTTAGTTAAAAAAAGACAGCTTTGCAAGAGTGTTTATAAAAGAAAACCCTTATTCCGCAGAATAAGGGTTTTCTTTAGGGTGAGACGGTTATTTCCGCTCAGAGCCTTTCATAACCTTCGGCGCTTTGTTGCCCGAATTGTCGATAGCATCAGCCAGCGGCGTTTCATAGGTTTTGATTGCTGCCGGTTTTTTCTGGCTGAATTCGCGGCCGCAAATTTCCATTCCGACTGATTTTAGAGCCGTTTCAATCGGGATGAAGAGGTCGGGCGAATCTTCCAGCTTTTTGCTCTCGTGTGCAATACCCACGATGTTGCCGTTCTTGTCAATCAGGGCTCCGCCAAGGGCTACGCTCTGAACGAAGGTGTCAACGATGATTTCCGCACCACGCTCCTCAGACCAACGGTAACCGATGACTTTGCCTTCATTGTCAATGTAGCCTTCACCTTCTTTGTCAAGGTCAAGCATACCCAGCGTCAGCAGAATGTCGCGGTTGACTTCCGGCAGTTGCAGCGATAACGGCAGCGGCGTGAACTGCGTAGGCTGGTCAAGCAGGAGAATCGCAATATTCTTGTTGGGGTTGACTCTGAGTGCCGTCGCCTTGAGATGTTTGCCGTTGATGGTTTGGATATTGAAGTTGTTGTTATCCTTTACCATCAGGTCTGCCGAGGTCAGAATCAGATTATCGGCGATAATCAATCCGGCGCCTTTTTTGCCGCGTGCATTTTCCACGGCGACGACAGAAGCGCGAATCTTATACAAGTTGTATGGATTAAGGCTTTCATACGGCGCCTGGTTTTTAATGCAGAAACGGTTGTTGGCGTTGGCAAAGGCCTGTTCAGCCATATTGCGGTTTTCAATCGTCAGGACGTCGGTTGTGTTCAACGGAACGTCAATCCAATAATCGTCGGCAATAGTGACGTTTTCTTCAACGTTTTTGACAACAGTGCAGTTGGCATCATTGATTTCGATGGCTCTGCATTCCTGATCCAATACCAAGCCGGCTGTCCGTCCGTTGTGTGCGAGACGTTCGCGATAGCTTATCGAACGTTCGGTAACATTGCCGGTTCCGTTAACGCCGCCGGTGCTGTCGATGGCGCTTTCACGAACGCTGTATCCGGCGCTTTCCTGAATATAGCGGTCTTCTATAAAGTATCCTTTTTCATCAAAGTGTCCGATAACGTTTCCTGAGGAATCTTCGATGAAGCGTCCGTCAACATAGCGTCCGACCACTTTGACTCCGGAGGAATCTTCAACAAAGCGTCCACGGCTGTCAAAGTGTCCGACGACGGTGCCGTTGGGGTCTTCCACAAAACGTCCGTCGACATAACGTCCGCGAACCGAGAAGCCGGAAGAATCTTCGACAAACTTGCCGTTTTCGTAATGTCCGATGACGGTTCCCTTGGAATCTTCGACAAAGTTGCCTTTTTCATCATAATGGCCTTTAATGAAGTAACCTGAGCCTTTGATGCCGTGACGTTCGTCAATGCCGTCGGCAATAACCAGAGTTTCCCGTTCAATCGGGCTGCGGCCGTCACTGTATATGCCGGAGCTTTCTTCTATGGCAATATAACCGTCTTCGATGAATTTGCCGTTTTCGTAGTGTCCGACGATGGTTCCGTGAGAATCCTCAATGAACTTGCCGTTTTCGTAACGGCCGGTGATTTTGGATCCCGAGGTTTCAACGAAATTGCCTTTTTCGTCAAAATATCCGACGACGGTACCGGCGGCATCTTCAACAAAGCGTCCGCTTTCGATGCGTCCGCGGACAAAGCGGCCGTTTCCGTTGATGCCCATATGTTCAAAGATGCTCTTATCGCGTAAGCCGGCATCGGTTGCCACGCCGGAAGCGCAGTTTTGCAGCAAGGATACGCCTTTCAGCTCAGTTTCATACTGGTCTTTAAAGGTTTGGTTGCGGCGTTCGATATCTTTAAGAACGGTCAGCTGGCGGGCAAGCTCATCCGGGCGGACGCGCTGAGAAACCGTGCTGTTGAAGCAGCCGACTTCGGGCAGTTTGTTTAAGGCGTCTTCAAAAGCGCGTTCAACCAAAAGGGTTTCGCCATTGGGCTCGCCTTCGGAAATTTGGCCGTAACCGGTGGTTACGCCTTTGCAATAGACTTCGTCCCGGGTAAGATTCATAACTCTCCAGGTGACGGTCATTTCAGAGGTTCCGCTGCGGAGTTTGTTTTGTTTGACGTTGTTCCAGTCAAACTCGTCGCAGATGTTCATAAAATAGTCGGTAATTTCGGCAGTTACGATATATTCCGGTGTTTCAATACGGTCTGATTCCAGGTAATAAGGATTGCTCTTGTCAACAACTACCGGATAATAGTCGTTCATCTGCTCAAAGAAGATGTCGAAGAAGTGCATATCCTTCTGCATTGCGCGTCCTTTGTTAAGGAAAACGTTTTTGCTTTCGCGGCGACAGCCGAAAATGCGGAACCGGTAATTTCCGAGTTTGGTGTCAAACTCATCGTATTTACGGCCTTTTTTAATGCGGAAGTCAACAAATTCGAGTTTAACCGGGGCAAAACTGTCACGGCGCTGATGCAGGTAAAGGTAAGCATCACGCTGCTCATCGTCAATAATCAGCGTCTGCATCGGGCGTTCGTCTTTAATATAGGAGATGCGACGGACCGGTTTTTTCTTCATCGGTTCGCACATACAGTCAAAAATGCCGAGCGTAGATTCCGTGCCGTCACACATGCAGGGCAGGAGTTCCGGGCTTTCTTTAGAACAGGAAGTCAGCGCAAAGGCTGCAATTAAGAGGTTGAGTATCGTTTTGTTTTTCATTGTTGACTTCTCCTATTGACGATGAGATGACAGCTTCGGCCGGTAAGACAAAGCTTCAGCTATGTGCAGTTTAAGGATTTTTGATTCATTTTGCAAGTCTGCAATTGTCCTTGCTAACCGCAAAGTGCGATGATAAGCGCGGGCTGACAGCTTGTTACGGTCGGCAAAAGTAACCAAGAGCTCTTTGGCGTCGTTGTCAAGAGCGGTGACTTCTTCCAGCAATTTACCCTTGAGCTGGGCATTGGTGCACAGTTTCTTTTCTCCCAGTTGTCGAAAACGGGCCGTTTGGATTTCTCGGGCTTTAATCACCCTTTGGCGGATGGCGGCGGAAGTTTCACTTTTTTTGACGCCGGCCAGATCCCAAGGGCTGACGGCGGGAACTTCAATGTGAATGTCAATGCGGTCAAGCAACGGTCCGGAGATTTTGGCCTGGTATTCTTCGGCACAGCGCGGCGCCCGGGGACATTCGCGGGAAGGGTCGCCGAGATGACCGCAGCGACAGGGGTTCATGGCCGCAATCAGTTGAAAATCCGCAGGGTAAGTCGTGTGAGCGTTTACTCTGGAAATGCTGACGCATCCGTTTTCGAGCGGCTGGCGCAGGGCTTCAAGGGTTGTCCGGTTAAATTCGGGCAGTTCATCCAAAAACAAAACACCGTGGTGGGCCAGCGAAATTTCCCCCGGCTGGGCTTTGCGTCCACCGCCGACCAAAGCAGGCGTCGACGCATTGTGATGCGGGGCGCGATAGGGCCTTTCAAAGGAAATACGGCCGTCTTTTAGTTCACCGGCAATGGAGTGAATCATACTGGTTTCCAATGCTTCTTCGGGGGTGAGCGGCGGCAGGATGCCGGGCAGCCGGGCTGCAAGCATCGATTTTCCCGAGCCGGGAGGACCTATCATCAAAAGATTGTGTCCACCGGCGGCAGCGACTTCCAACGCTTTTTTTGCACTTTCCTGCCCTTTGACTTCCGACATATCCAATAAAGTTCCGGATACCGGCGCTTTTTGAGCCGTCGGACAGGGCAGCGTTTGAATGCCTTTAAGATGATTTATCAAAGAGAGAAGGTTATCGGCGGCGACAATGTTTGACAATCCGGACCAGACCGCTTCGCTGCCGCAAGCCGCAGGGCAGATTAATCCGAGGTTTTTGCGGTTGGCTTTGATGGCAACCGGCAGAACGCCGTTGACCGGCAGGATTGAGCCGTCGAGGCCGAGTTCTCCCAGTACCAGGTAATCGGAAAGTTCTTCTTGGGGAACGATGCCCATGACAGCCAATAGGCTGAGAGCTATCGGAAGGTCAAAATGAGAGCCTTCTTTAAAGAGGTCGGCGGGCGCCATATTGATGACAATACGTTTGGCCGGCAAACTTAACCCCAAGGACTGCAGGGCCGAACGAACGCGCTCACGGCTTTCGGCAATAGCTTTGTCCGGCAGGCCGACGATGATGAAGTTGGGAAGTCCGGAGCTAATCTGCGCCTGAAGGTCGACGTCGGAGATTTCCAGGCCGTTAAAAGTAATGGTGTTGATACGGGACAGCATCGGCGTTCTACCAGCGGGAAGTGAGCTCGGCATCGCGCCAGCGCCGGGTCGGATAAGTGTCGACTTTCAAAAAGTCATAATTGGCAGTTTTGTAAGGGATATCGCGAAAACGGACGTAACCTTTGCTTTCCAGATATTGGGCGCAGCTTTCGGCCGTGTTTTCCGAGTTGTCAAAGCAATAGGCTACGGCCCGGTTGTTCAGGTTTTGCAGGCCAATGGGATTGGCGTCGTTGGGAAAGTTTTCAAAGGCGTCTTTGTAGTAAACAATCTGCGGGGGCCCTTGTTTGACGATTTTTTTGACTTTAGGTTTGGGAGAGCTTTCGAACAATGCCCGCCAGTTGCAAATGTCGCATTCGGCGCGAGCCGGAGCCGGCAAAAACCAGGCGCCCAGGCAGAACAACAGCAGCAATGTCTTTACAAATTTCATCAAAAAGCCTCATGAATCCTTTTAAATTCCAATGTTAATCTAGCGCGAAAATATTAATATAAGATAAATAAAAACTGCCGAGTCGCAATAATTTTGCGGCGGAATGGAGAAATTGCTTGCAAATTACGGCAATTGTGGTATTTAAACAGCCGTCCCTTGCCGGTTGTTTAGCCGGCTATACAAGAACCGACCCGTAATTTGGGTCATTTGTTGAGAATCCATAAGGAGATTTTTTTATGACTAAATATGAGAGCGTGTTGATTGCACGTCAGGATTTAGGCGCTTCACAGGTTAACAACCTGGTTTCTGAAATGAGCAATGTTATTGCCAATCAGGGCGGTGAAGTTGTCCGCGTTGATAACTGGGGTTTGAAAAACCTGGCTTATCGCATTAAGAAAAACCGTAAAGGCTACTATGTTCTCTTGAACATCTCTGCTCCGGCTACCGCTATTGCTGAATATGAGAGACTGTTGAGAGTTAACGAAGACGTTATCCGTTATATGACTGTCAAGGTTGAAGACTTCTCTTCCGAAGCCGCCAATTCTGACAGCAGTGCCGAAAACGCCGTTGAAGAATAGGAGAACATAAATGGCTAAACAAGTATTCTTTAGAAGAAAAAAGAGCTGTCCGTTTTCCGGCGAAGACGGATTGAAAATCGACTACAAGGATGTTAAAATGCTTTCTCGTTACATTTCCGAGAAAGGCAAAATTATCCCCAGCCGTATCACTTCAGTTTCTGCAAAAAAACAGAGAGAACTGGCCCGCGCCATCAAACGCGCCCGTTACCTCGGTTTATTGCCGTATGTAGCTATGTAAGGGAGGGATAGATATGGAAGTTATTCTTCTTGAACATGTAGACAAACTGGGTAAAATGGGTGAAAAAGTAAACGTTAAAAACGGTTATGCCCGCAACTACCTGCTGCCGTACAAAAAAGCTTTGCGCGCAACTGAAGCCAATTTGGCTGCATATGAAGCTCAAAAGGCTGAACTGGCCGCCCGCAATGCCAAACTGCTGGAAGAAGCAAACAAACTGGCTGAATCTTTGAAAGGCTTTTCTGCCGTTTTGGTTCGTCAGGCTGCCGAAACCGGTCAATTGTATGGTTCCGTTACCATTCGCGACATTGCCGCTGCCATTAAAGACGCCGGCTTTGGCGTAGAACGCCGTCAGGTTTTCCTGGAAAACGCCATTAAAGATTTGGGCGTTTATCAGGTTAAATTGAACCTGCATCCTGAAGTGTCTCAAACCATTTTGGTTAACGTAGCCAGAACGGAAGAAGATGCCAAAAAGCAGGCTAAGGCTTTCTCAGCAGAATAATCCGCACTATTTTTGCAAAGGATTGTTCCGCTGCCGAAATATAAAAGAGGTCGTTGTGAAACGGCCTCTTTTTTTTGTTACGGATTTATCGATTTTGTTTGGATAAATGCGCCTCGGAAGGGTTAAATCTCGTCCCAGCCTTCGACGGCGGTTGATTGGTTGTAGGAAGAGACGTTGGCTTCAAAGAAATTACCTTTTACATTGCCTTCTCCGTTTGTGTCGGCAACTTTTTCGAGTTGTTTGTAAGGATTTTCGTCATAGCCGTCATAGAGCGGGTTCAGTCCCAAGTCTTTGAGGCGTTTATTGGCAATAAATTTGGTGTATTGTTCAATGGTGGCGGGGGTAATGCCGATTATTTGGTCGCCGATGATATGGTTGCTCCAGGCGATTTCCTGTTCAACGGCTTTGGCGGTCATGGCATAGATTTCATCATCGTTGAAAAAAGTGTCGTTTTCACGCCGGATTTCTTTGATGATGTTGGCGAAGATGACGCAATGGGTTAATTCGTCGCGGTTAATATATTTGATTTCGTCGGCAGTGCCTATCATCAGGGAGCGGGATGCGAGGTTGTAAAAAAAGTTAAAACCGTTGTAGAAATAAACGCCTTCCAGGAGGTAATTGGCAATCAGCACGCGGGCAAAGTTGACGTCATTGCGGTCGTCAATGAAACGCTGGTAAATTTCGGCGATGTATTTGTTGCGTTCCAGAAGAACTTTGTCTTCCCGCCATTTCTCATAGATTTCGGCACGTTTTTCAACCGGGATGATACTTTCGATGATATAAGCGTAACTTTGGGAGTGAACGGCTTCCTGATAAGTCTGAATGGCTAAAATCAAATTGGCTTCGGGGGCTGTGATATAATCGCTGATGTTGGGCAGGTTATTGGTTTGGATACTGTCAAGAAAAACCAAAAACGACAAGATTCCGTCGTAGGCTTTTTGCTCCGAAGGAGAAAGTTCGGCATAGGCCCTTTTGTCGTCAAACAGCGAAACCTTTTCGGGTATCCAGAAGTTTTCCATCATCAGGCGATAGAGTTTGTTGGCCCACTGGTATTTGACATTGTTGAGGTTAAACAGGTTCGTGACGTTTCCCTTTATCATTCGGCGGTTGATGAGTTCGTCGTTGCCTTCAATGTTAAATAATCGTTTTCTTTGCATAAAATTTATCCTTTCCGGAGTGGTATTGTCGGGGTTATCCTGCGCAGCTGACGCATTCTTCTTTTTCCAGAGAAGAACCGTCTTTTTGAATGGTGCGGGTGTAGTAAAGGGTTTTGATGTCTTTTTTCCAGGCATCCATAATGGTTTCGTAAATGTCAACGGCTTTGATATTGCGATTGAGATTATACATCAGTTCAATCGAAATGCCGGTGTCAATCCATTTGTTTATGCGCGACATAATGTCGATAACGACTTTTTGGTTTATGTTGCGGTTTTCCTGATAAAACCAAAACTTGTCGCGAATGAACGGCGGACAATTGGGAATGCTGCCCTTGCCATGGGTTTCAACAAAAAATTTACTGTAAATCGGCAGCACCGAAGCCGAACATCCCTGAATCAGCGAAGAGCTGGTATTGGGCGCGATGGCGGAAATCTGGCTGTTGCGGATTCCGTACCGGGCCAGGTCTTTGAACACCTGGTTCCAGGCTTTGGTCTGGCGGCTGTTTTTGTTAAACCAAATCTGGTCGTGGCCGAGGATGATGCCTTTGCTCCAGTCAGAGCCCTTGTAGGCTTTGAAAGTTCCTTTTTCCTTAGCGGTTTGGATGCTGGCACGAATATTGTAAAGAGCCATTTTCTCGAATAATTCATCTACATATTCGGCCGAAGATATATAAGGAATGTTGCGTTTGGCAAGAAAATCGGCCAGTCCCATTGCGCCGACACCGATGGTGCGGTAGCGGAGGTTGTGTTCCCGGCCTTCCAGCACCGGAACTTCGGTAAAGTCAATTGCATTATCCAAGATGCGAACCGAGGTTTGGCAGATGCTTTCCAATTCTTCGTCAGAATCCACGTTGGCAAGGTTAATGGACACCAGATTGCAGACGTGTACCAATCCTTCGCTGCTTTCGCGGATAATTTTACCGTTTTCGCTGCGGGGATCTCCAAACTCGGAAGGACGTACGTTGCTGTGAGATTCCGTACAAAGATTGGTGCCGACAATAACGCCGTCATGTTTGTTGGGGTTGTATTTGTTAAGGGTGTCCTTAAAGGCGATATAGGGCATTCCCGTCTCAATCTGCGAACGCATAACTTTTTTGAGTAGCTCTTTGGCCGGATAAAATTTGAACATTTCAATTTTGCCGGCCGCAGCGTCTTCATAAAGCCCGGTATAAAACCGGCTGAACTCATCCCCCCAAAGGTTACCTAACTCAACATTGTATTTGGTACGGATTTCGTGGGGATCAACCATCAGCCAGTCTTGATTGGCTTCGACTTTTTGCATAAACAGGTCAGGAACCACTACCTGCGGGAAAATGTCGTAGGCTTTCATTCGCTGGTCGCCGTTTTCGGTACGGAGTTCCAAAAAGTCTTCAATATCCAGATGCCACATATCCAAGGAGACGGTGACGGCTCCCTTGCGTTTTCCCTGCTGGTTTACAGCCACGGCAGTGTCGTTAATGATGCGAATCCAAGGAATGACGCCGCCGGATGAGTTTTTTATGCCTTTGATGCGGGCGCCTTTGCAGCGAACGCGGGAAATGTTGACGCCGACACCGCCTCCGAATTTTGAGATGGCGGAAATCTGGTCAATCACATAAAAAATAGAATCGCGGCTGTCGTCCATCATCGTAATAAAGCAGGAGCTGAGATTTCCATGCGGCCGGCGCAGGTTCATCAACAGCGGCGTTGCCAGAGAAATTTTACGGTCGGCAAGTTTGCGATAAGTGTCTTCAACCTGTGCCATACGTTTGTTTTTATCTTCGTTCTGTTCAATAAGCAGTGCGATGGTGAGGAACATTTCCTGCGGGAGTTCGACAATCGAATCGTTGTATTCGCAGAGGTAACGTTTAATGAGAAGGTTGATTCCGGCATAATCGTAAACCAAATCGAATTCGGGCTTGATAAAAGAGGCGGCAATGTTTATTTCTTCGGCCGTATATTTGCTTTTTAGCTCGGGCGTATAAATGCCGTTGGCAACGGCATAGTCAAGAAATTCGGGATAATTGTAGGGTGACGCGTTTTTAGGCGTGCCGCGCAAGGAGCGTATTTTACGGTAAAGTTCAAACAACTTAAGGCGTCCGGCGACATTTTTCCAGTCCGGCTCGTCCACGGAAGTGAGTGCCAACGTATTCATAATCAAAGCGCTGAAGAGTTCGGAAGTTGTCATTCCGTCTTTGAAAAAGTCAGGCAGTTTTTCAACAACTTTGGACGAATCCAAAGAAAAGCCGCTGCCGGCGACATCAATTATTTTTTTGACTTTGGCCGGAGCAAAATCCTGCGACTGTCCGTTTTTTTTGATAACTTTTTGTTTTTGCATAAAATTGTCCTTCAGCTAGATATACAACATACTGTATTTGTGATTTTTCTAAAACACTATATCTTGTGGAATAATGACCTGCAAAGGTTAAAAATAAGTTATGAAAAGATATTTTATAAAGTATTGATTTTGGTTAGCATTTATTAAGCCTCTTGTGTTAATAAAAAGAATAAGTTTTTTATGCAGAAGGCAAATTTATGTTCGGCAATTGGCGGAAAGCACTTTCGGTTTATTTTGACAGGCGCATGCTGGTTATGGTGCTGCTGGGTTTTTCCAGCGGCTTTCCGTTGCTGCTGGTTTTCGGGACTTTGAATCTTTGGCTGAAAGATTCCGGCGTTCCGCTGGCGATGATAGGTTTGTTTTCTCTGGTAAAGGCGCCTTACAGCCTGAAATGGGTATGGTCGCCGGTGATAGACCGGGTTAAGCTGCCGTTGTTCAGCCGTTTGGGGCGGCGGCGCGGCTGGGCTTTGTTTACGCAACTCTGGCTGATGCTGGCCATTTGGGGAATGGCAGTGACGAATCCCGCTCAGACCCCGATGCTGATGGCCGGCTGGGCTTTTGTGGTTACGCTGGCATCAGCTTCGCAGGATATTGTGCTTGACGCATACCGGATTGAAAGTTTTTCGAACCGGGAGCAAGGCGCCGGCGTGGCCGTTTTTGTTTTAGGATATCGCGTCGGTTCAATTTTTTCGGGAGCGATAGCCTTGTATCTGGCGGCGGTTATGAGCTGGGAAGACGTTTATAAAATTATGGCGGCGGGAGCGGTGGTCGGCATGGCTGCAATTTTGTGTTCCAAAGAGCCTAAAAAAGAAGAAAATTATGTGGAAGTCCGTTGCGAGGGGAACTGGCATCAGCGGTTTGCCTGTTTTATCAAAAAAGCCGTTTATTGTCCGTTTGCCGATTTTATGTCGCGACCGAACTGGGTTTTGATTTTGTTGTTTGTTTTTCTTTATCGGATGAGTGATTCTTATATTGCGCCGATGATGTATCCTTTTTATGACGATATGGGGTTCAGCAAAGTGGAAATTGCTTCCATCAGCAAAGTTTTCGGTGTTGTGGCAACAATTGTCGGCGCTCTTATCGGCGGTGCGGTGGTCAGCCGGCTGGGGATATTGAAGTCGCTGCTTTTTTGCGGAATTTTACAAGGGTTGTCTAATCTGGTGTTTGTGGCTCAGGCGTATGCCGGGCACAGCGTGCCGATGCTGATGTTGACAATTTCGGTCGAAAACATTACCAGCGGCCTGGGGACGGCGGCGTTTGTGGCTTATTTGTCGTCTTTGTGCAATGTCGCTTATACCGCGACCCAGTATGCCCTGCTGTCTTCCTTGATGACGTTGGCGCGCGACGTTTTTGCGGCAACGTCAGGATTTATGGCTGCGGCAGTGAGCTGGCCGATGTTTTTTACGATTACTTCGGTTATGGCGCTTCCGGGACTGCTGCTTTTGCTTTATATCATTAGCAAGGAGGGCAGCATCGGCGGGACGGAGACAAATGAAAAGGCTTAACCCTGCGGTTAAGCCTTTTTTGTTCAAACCTTGTAAGGTAAGCGTGAATATATAAATTCGCTGACGCGGTTGGGCAGAACGGAACCCAGCCACGCAACAAAACGCATCGGCCAGGGAAAAGCAATTAATCCGACATTTTTTTCTACGCGGGAGGCAATGATTTCCGCAGCTTTGTCCGCTTCCATAAAAAAAGGCATGGGGCAGGTGTTTTGGTCGGTGATACGAGAACGGATAAATCCCGGACAGATGACATTGACGTTAATGTTGTAAGGTTTAAGTGACATTCTCAACGCTTCGCCCCAGGCTTTTACGCAGGCTTTGCTTGCGCTGTAAGACGGACAGGTGGGCATTCCGTGGTAGCCGGCGATTGAAGCGGTGATGACGATGGCTTTGTCCGAGGTGTGGAACAGTTCGCAGCCGATGTTGCCGAGATATCTTTTGCGAAAGGGATTTAAGGAGAAGGCCCGTTTTTGTTTTTTCATTTTATTAATGAATTGGTCCAGCGAACTGGCCGGGTCTTTTTTCTGTTCCTGCGCCAGCCGGTTTTTGTATATGCCGATTGCAGGCAAAACGGTGTTGAGCACGCCGTTGACGTTGGTGTTAAAAGTGTTGTAGATATTTTCGTCGGTTTCCTGCAGGGTAGCGACGCCGGCATTGGCAAACACCAGATTCAGCGGCGCGATTTTTTCACATCCTTCAATCCAGCTTTTCACCTGTTCGCGGTTGGTGACGTCGATTATCTCGGGGTAGACGACAGTGCCGAGTTGTCGGCATTTTTGCGCGACGACGGTCAGGCGGCTTTCGTTGCGGCCGCAGATAAAAAGGTTTTTGGCGCCGTTTTTGGCATAGTATAAAGCCAAGGCCTCGCCAATGCCGCTGGTGGCGCCGGTTATGAGAACGTTTTTGTTTTTAATCATTTATTTTCCCTAAAGTAAAAACTTCTTAAGTATTTTATTTATATAATACGAAAAAAATTAATAAGGAGTTTAAAATGAATATATCCAGCATGACGGGATTTGCCAGGCTGAAAAAATCGCTTTCTCTTGAGGGAACCGATATCGGCTGGATATGGGAGATACGCAGCGTTAACGGTCGTTTTCTGGATGTCAAAATCAAACTTCCGGCAATTTTTGAGCATTTGCAGCAACAACTTAAAACGGCAGCCGCTTCCTGTTTTTCGCGTGGCAATGTTACGGCGACGCTGATGATGGAAAACAATGACAGCGATGTTCAGGTCAGAATCAACGAAAAGCTTCTGGAGGATTTGATGACGCAGCTCAACGCCGTCAGCGAGCGGATTTCCGGAAAAAAAGAATCGGCGGCGCTTGCGGATTTGTTAAATGTCCGCGGGGTGGTGGAATGTCGGGACAATACACTGGGCGAAGAGGCTCAAAAACAGTTGGACAAGGCACTGGTTGAAAGCTTCGGCGAAGTTTGCGCCGCTTTAAAGGCAGACCGGGGCGAAGAAGGCCGAAAGATAAAGAAAGCGCTGGAAGCGATTATTGCCAATATAGAAGAAGTGGTCGGCAGAATTGACGCCATTGCAGATAAGCTGCCGCCGAAGATTAAGGAAAAACTGGAAGAACAGCTCCGTCAGTGGCTGGAACCGGGCAATGAAATAAGCGAAGACCGTCTGGCGCAGGAGATTGTTTTTTACGTTAACCGGGCCGACGTTCGGGAAGAAATCAACCGGCTGCAGGCTCATATCAAAACGGCATATGAACTGCTGAATTCGGATGACGCGATTGGCCGCCGTCTGGATTTTTTATGTCAGGAGCTGGGGCGGGAAGCCAATACGACGAGTTCCAAGTCGGCTGACATTGCATTGACGAATGCTGCGGTTGAATTGAAAACGTTAATCGAACAATTAAGAGAGCAAGTTCAAAATATTGAGTGAGGTAAACTATGGATGAAATTATCGACAGACTGAAAAAAGTTCGCAAAGGCGCTATGTTTATTATAGAAGCGCCGTCGGGAACAGGCAAAGGAACCGTTGCCAAAGAACTGCTGCGGCGCGATCCGAACATTAAGTTCTCGGTTTCGGTAACGACCCGCGAGCCGCGCGAAGGCGAGGTTGAAGGCGTCGATTACTATTTTGTTACCAATGAACAGTATGACGAGTTTCTGGCTCAGGACGCTTTTTACGAGCATGTTGATTCTCAATACGGTCCGCGTTACGGTACGCTGCGTTCGGAAGTGGACAGTTTCATCAACGTGGGACAGGACGTGTTGTTTGACATGGACTGGGCCGGTGCCCGTCAGATGCGCAAAAAGGCCGGCGACGACGTGGTGACGATTTATTTGCTGCCGCCGTCAATTAAGGAATTGCGCGAGCGTCTGGTCAACCGGGGAACGGATTCAAAGGAAGTGATAGAAAAAAGAATGGGAATCATCCTTGATAAAATCAGCCATTGGGACGAATTTGATTATGTTATCGTAAACGTCAATCTGGAAGAAACCGTTACCAAAATTCAGAAAATCATTTCCGGAGAGCGGATGAAACGGGTTCGACAGGTCGGTTTGAAGGGGTTTGTCCGCGAGTTAATCAAGGAAGCCGAAGATGGCAAGTAGAGCTTTTATGGACCGTTACGGAAAAGTCCATTATGCCGACGAGGAAACGGCCACTTTCCGGACGGCCTATTATGCCATTATCATTAAGGACAAAAAGGTCTTGCTGACGGCTTTGCCACGGTTTGATTTGTTTGAATTTCCCGGCGGCGGGCAGGAACGCGGAGAGGACTTCAGAGAATGTCTGCAACGTGAATTGTATGAAGAAACCGGATATGATTTCTGTCTCAGCCACGGCAAAACGGAAATTCGTCAGGTGGTAGACTTTTTTGCCGATGACATCCGGCCGCGCGGCGAATGTTGGATTTATGATCAGACCTATATCGTTTATGATGCCGACAGTTATGGCCTGGAGCTGCGCGAAGGCGAGTGGAAAACGCCGGAAAACGGCCGTGCAAAGTGGGTGAAGCTGGAAGATTTGAAAGAAGGCAAAACCGAAATCAATTATTGTCATCGGCTGGCCTTTGAGAAATATTTGGAAACTATTTCTTAAAACCGGTGACAAGCCGTCGCTGTTCGGCGTTCATGGATTTGTATACCAGCAGGGCATTTTCGGCAGCCCGGGGGACTTTCAGGGCTGCGGCTTTCTGATATAAGTTAAAGGCTTCCACCAGATTGGGTTTGATTCCGATGCCGCGAGCATTCATCCATGCCAGTACTTCGACCGCTTTGGGGTCGTTTTTTGCAGCGTAATCGTTGATAATTTCCAGCTCGAGAGGCGTAACGCGGTTTTCTTCGACAGCTTTAAGAGCATTTTCCCAACGCTGAATTGCAGCCAAACGGGCAGCTTTCTGAGCGTCCCGGTCATTGGAAATGTAAATCGGATGAGGAATGTTTTTTTTCGGCTGGCTTTCTTGATTTTCGGGAATTTGCCGGAGAATTTCCTCTTCAATCAGCACGTCGGGGATGCTGCGGTTTTTGACAAACATGGGAAGATATCCCTGATTGTCGGAGCGGACGATATCGCGGTACAGTTCATCAAGGCTGGTTGCGGAGGCCAGACCGGGACAAAGCAAAAACATGCAAAAACTGAGGATAATCCGGTTATATTTTTTCATTTCGGTATTGTACTTTTTTAAATTATTGTAATAATACCAAAGAGTTGCTATATAGGTCTAGAAGATTTTACCGCTTATGAACATGATTTAGAGGATAAATATGAAGAACGTCTATAATTCGATTACGGAAATGGTTGGAAGAACGCCGCTGCTGAGTTTGAACAAATTAGCCAAACAATGCAAATCAAAAGCGAGGGTTTTGGGAAAATGCGAGTTTTACAATCCGCTGTTTTCGGTTAAAGACAGAGTGGCCCTAAAAATGATTGAAGCGGCCGAAGCCGGCGGCGAAATTAATGAAAATACCGTTTTTGTGGAAGCGACCAGCGGCAACACGGGTATCGGTCTGGCGGCAATGTGTGCGGCCAAGGGTTATAAACTGGTGATTACGATGCCGGAAAATATGTCTCAAGAACGGATTATGCTGATGCGCCATTTTGGTGCCGAAGTGATTTTGACCCCCAAGGATGACGGAATGAAAGGTGCTTTGGCAAAAGCTGAGCTGCTGGTTGAGCGGAATCCGGATGCGATTATGATGAAACAGTTTTACAACGAAGCCAATCCGGACGCTCACCGTTTTGGAACCAGTATTGAGATTTTGGAAGATACCGGCGGCGAAGTTGACGTTTTGGTCAGTGCGGTAGGAACTTCCGGTACGCTGACGGGCATAGCGTCAACCTTAAGAACGAACAACCCTGACTTGTATGTTGTGGCCGTGGAGCCGAAATCAAGCGCGGTTTTGAACGGAAGGCCTGCCGGAGCGCATAAAATTCCCGGAATCGGCGCGGGTTTTGTTCCTCCGTTTTATAACGACAATCTGGTTAACGAAGTGATGGACATTACCGATGAAGAAGCTTTGGACACTGCGAGGGAAACTGCAAAATCGGAAGGGCTTCCGGTCGGCATTTCCGCCGGTGCGGCTTTGTGCGCCGCTTTGAAAATCGGGCAGCGTCCGGAAATGAAGGGCAAAAACATTGTGGTCATTCTGCCGGATGCGATTGAGCGTTATTTGTCCGTCATTTAATTCGTTTGGAAACTGAACTTATGTTATTTGATAAAGTCGTTATCGTCGGAATCGGTCTTATCGGATCGTCTCTGGCACGCAATCTGAAAAAACACCGTCTTGCCCGAAAAGTGGCGGCATTTGATAAAAATCCGGCCTATTTGGCGGAGGCGTCGGAGCTCGGCATCGTCGACGAAGTGTTTGACGAGCCCGGGACTGCGGCGGCAGATGCGGATTTAATCGTTTTGGCAACGCCGGTGGGCGCTTTTGGCGCATTAACGGCTGAGATGGTTCCCTTTATGAAAAGGGGAGCGATTTTGACAGACGTCGGTTCGGTGAAAAAATTTGCCTTGCAGGAAATTGAAAAACACATCCCTGAGGACAGCGGTATCGTCGTGGTCGGGGGCCATCCGGTGGCCGGTACGGAAAAATCCGGTCCCTGCGCAGGGTTTGAGGAACTGTTTAAAGACCGTTGGTGTATTTTGACCCCTTCGGACAAATCTACGGACGATGCGGTTGAGAAAGTCGCTATGATGTGGCGGTCGGCAGAGATGCGAATCGATACAATGACGCCGGAGCATCATGACAAGGTTATGGCTGCGGTTTCGCACCTGCCGCATCTTATTGCTTATTCCATCGTCGGTACGGTTGCCGATTTGGAGGGATACGAGAAAAAGGAAATAATCAAATATTCGGCTTCGGGCTTTCGGGACTTTACCCGCATTGCTGGGTCTGACCCGACAATGTGGCGGGATATCCTGTTGAACAACAAGGGGACAATTTTGGAGCTTATTCAGCGCTTTGTGGAAGACTTGATTGCCTTGGAACGCAATATCCGCTGGGACGAGGGGGACAGGCTTTTTGAATTGTTTTCCCGCACTCAGAAAATCCGCAAGGAAGTCATCGATGCCAAACAGGATCAGCCGGAACACGAAAAGAGAATCTTAAGCGAGCTTAATAAAGATAAAAATTGATTGCGTTAATCCGCTTTTGTGAATAGTCTGTAAGAAAACAACAATTGAAGAAGAACTATGAATCCGAAGTCAATACTAGGCCGTTATCTGATAAAACAAATCATCGTTAATTTCATCACCGTTTTGATGATGGTGCTGGGCGTCGTTTTGCTGTTTGAGGTCGTGGAGCTGTTGCGGCGCACTTCCGGACGGGACGACGTGGATTTTGCTTTTGTCATGGAGATGGCGGTGACCAAACTGCCGAAAACGGTAGAGATGGTTTTTCCGTTTGTGGTTATGATTGCCGCGATGGTGACTTTCTGGAAACTGAGCAAGAGCAACGAGTTTGTAATCGTGCGCGCAGCAGGGGTTTCCATTTGGGGATTTTTGGCGCCGGTTTTGTTTGCAACTTTTGCCATCGGGGTCATTAATGTTACCGTTGTCAATCCCATATCCGCCAATATGTATGATCTTTACGAGACGCTGGAATATCGGCTGAAAACCAAAAATCCCAAAGCGGTGCTGTTTTCTGATCAGGGATTGTGGATACGCGAAGCAATTGACAAAGACAATGTTATGGTTTTGCAGGCCAAGTCTGTCCGACAGGAGAAAGCCGATTTGTTTCTGAGGGATATCACTATTCTGGAAATGGACCGCAGGTCTCAGCCGTCCCGTCGTTTGGAGGCTTTTGCGGGCACCTTGAAAGACGGTTTTTTTGAACTTAAGGACGTACGCGTTTTTATTGCAGGCGAGCCTTTTCAGGAAAAGAGCAGTTTGCAGTATAAGACTACATTGACGCCGGAACGGATTAAAGAAAATTTTGTTGCTCCGGAATCGATTTCTTTTTGGAATTTGCCGGATACCATCCGTTTTTATGAAATGTCGGGGTTTTCGGCGCAACGGCACCGGCTGCGGTATCTGTCGCTGCTGGTTTCTCCGTTTTTGCTCTGTTCCATGGTGTTGGTGGCGGCGGTTTTTGCTCTTCGCCCCAATAATCGCCGCGGCGGCGTTATGTTTTTGATTGTCGGCGGCATTTCAACCGGGTTCATCGTCTACTTTTTATCTCAGCTGGTTTATGCCTTCGGGCTTAACGGCTATATTCCGGAATCGCTTGCAGTATGGACGCCGACGCTGATTGCGACGATGATATCGGTTTCGATTTTGCTTCATTTGGAAGATGGTTAGTCAACGTTTGGGGAATTACGGGCAGCAATGAAATCAGGATATGTCGTTTTTTTTGTTTTTTTGCTTGTTTCCACCATTCCTGCGGTGGATATCGCGTTTTCGGCATTGTTTTACGACGGCGGCGGTTTTGTTTTGCAAAACAATCGTCCGGTTGAGCTGTTTGAATTGTCGGTTCCGATAGCCTTGGGCTTTTGCGGTTTGGTCATTTTCGGCTTGTGGCTGGGCGGCCGGCTCAACTGCCGCGTCATTGCGGGGGTAAACCGGCGGGTAATGCTCCTGACTTTCGGAACTTTGGTGTTGGGGCCGCTGCTGGCGATAAACGGCATATTGAAAAGTTTTTGGGGTCGGGCCCGGCCGATGGAAATTTTTGAATTCGGCGGGTTTAAAACCTTTTCTCCGGCAGGGATAATATCCAATCAATGCAGTTTGGACTGTTCTTTTGCATCCGGTCATACGGCAATGGGGTTTTGGGCTCTGAGCCTGGCCCTTTTGGCTCCGAGACGGTTCCGCCGGCAGGCGGTTGCCGCGGCGCTGACGTTGGGAGCATTGTTGGGAATCGGCAGAATCGCTCAGGGAATGCACTTTCTTTCCGACGTTTTGTTTGCCGCGTTTATTACCTGCGGCATTATCCTGTGGATGCATCGCAGTTTGTACCCTGAAGAGTATGAATAGCTTAAAAAAATACTGGATTTTAAAATTTTTTGTGATATATATATTGATATTCTTTCATATAATATTTTTGGAAGTGGGGTCAAAAGCCCCGCTTTTTTGTTAAAGGAAACGAAAATGCTTAATAAACATCCGGTGCAGGATCTGGTGGAACCGATTATTGACGGGCTTGGCTTTGAAGTCGTCCGGATTATGACAATCGGTACCAAAAATCCGACATTACAGATTATGATAGAGCGAAAAGACAGGAAAGACCTGATTGTTGACGATTGTGCAACGGTCAGCCGTGCCATTTCCGAGGTTTTGGATGAGAACGATCCCATTGAAGGCGAATATTCCTTGGAGGTCAGCTCTCCGGGATTAGACCGTCCGCTTACGAAAGCAGAGCATTTTCAGCGTTTTGCCGGTTATGAAGCGAAACTCGAAACCGTCAGGGAAGTTGACGGGCGCAAGCGCTTTAAAGGCAGAGTCGTCAGCATTGACGGCCAAAACAACGTTCACTTTGAGATGGATGGAACGGAATATGTCATTCCGTTTGAAGACGTCAGCAAAGCTAAATTAATTTTAACGGATGAACTGTTGGACAAATATGCCGCAGAGCATCCGGAAGTCGAACTATAATTAACTAAAAGCAGAGGATTACAATGCAAAATTTTGAAAGTATGCCCAGACCTGAAATTATCTTGGTTGCCGACACCGTCGCCCGTGAGAAGAATATTGACCGCGACGACGTTCTGGAAGCAATGGAAATCGCCATTCAAAAAGCCGGCCGTTCCAAATACGGCTTTGAACACGATATCAGAGCTACCATCGACCGCAAGAGCGGTGCCATTTCTCTGGCCCGTTACCGTGAAGTTGTCGAATCGGCAGACCAGATTGAAAACGAAGTTACCCAGTTGACTTTGGCCGAAGCCAAAGCTTATGACAGCAACATCAAGGTCGGCGAATTTATCATTGATCCGCTGCCGCCGATTGATTTCGGCCGTATTGCCGCTCAGACAGCAAAGCAGGTTATCGTTCAGAAAGTTCGCGATGCCGAACGCAACAAGCAGTTTGAGGAATACAAGGAAAAAGTCGGTTCAATTATTAACGGCACGGTCAAAAGAATCGAATTCGGCAACGTTATTCTGGATATCGGCAAAACGGAAGCCATTTTACGCCGTGACGAAATTATCCCGAGAGAAAAATTCAAGAACGGCGACCGTGTTCGCGCCTATGTTTTGGAAGTCCGCCGCGAAAACAAAGGTCCGCAAATCTTTTTATCCCGGACTTGTCCCGAGTTTTTGGCCAAATTGTTTGCGTCAGAGGTTCCGGAAATTTATGACGGCATTGTTAAAATCGTCGGTGTTGCCCGCGATCCGGGTTCTAAGGCCAAAATTGCCGTTAGAACGGATGATATGACGGTTGATGCCGTCGGCGCCTGTGTGGGTTTGCGCGGTATTCGCGTTCAGGCCGTGGTTACCGAACTGCAGGGTGAAAAAATTGACATTGTTCCCTATTCTGAAGACAAGGCTCAGTTTATTGTCAGCGCTTTGGCTCCGGCAGAAGTTACCAAGGTTGTTTTGGATGAAGACAATAACCGTATCGAGGTAGTTGTCCCGCAGGAACAGTTCTCAATCGCCATCGGCCGCCGCGGTCAAAACGTCAAACTGGCCTCTCAGCTGCTGGGTTGTGACATTGACGTTCTGACGGAAGAGCAAGAACAAGAACGCCGCTCTAATGAGAATAAGGTTCGCTCCCAGAGATTTATGGAAGCTTTGGATGTTGACGAAATGATTGCACATCTCTTGATTGCCGAAGGTTTCTCTACGGTTGACGAGATTGCGCTGGTTGATTTGAGCGAACTGGCAGAAATCGAAGGTTTTGATGAGGACGTTGCCAAAGAATTGCAGAGCCGTGCTCAGGAATTTATTGCAAAGCGCAATAAAGAGTTTGAAGAAAAGAGCAAATCTCTCGGAATTGACGAGAAGCTGCAGCAGTTGCCGGGTCTTGACCAGGATATGCTGTTGACGCTGGCTTCAAGCGGCGTAAAAACAATTGATGACCTGGCTGATTTGGCTACCGACGAACTGATTGAGATGTTGGGTGAAAACACCTTGTCGGTTCAGGAGGCCAATAAGGTTATTATGGCGGCCCGTGAGCATTGGTTCGCCGAGGAATAGTTTGCGAGGAGGGCAGGAGCGGTTTTGTCCGGTTATGAGAAAACTTTTAGATTTTTCATCGGCAAAACCTCTTTGTCCGCCATTGCGAAACAATTTCTGAAAGAAGGAAACAGGAATGAAGGACACTAACCGCAAATGTATTGTTACCGGAAACGTAATTGACAAGTCGGGATTGTTGCGTTTTACGGTTACGCCGGACAGGCTGGTGGTGCCGGATTTTAAAAAGAAACTGCCGGGGAAGGGTATTTATGTCACCAACTCCCGCAGGTTGTTGCAAAAGGCAATAGAAAAAAACTTGTTTGCCAAAGCGGCAAAACAAAAGGCCAAGGTTGCGCCGGAGTTGGATTTGATGGTGGAACAGCTGTTGCGCAGGCATGCGTTGGACGCCGTTTCGCTGGCCCGGAAAGCGGGTGTGCTGGTTACCGGCCTGGAAAAGGTTTTGGAGGCGATAAAAAAGGATAAGGTCGCATTCGTGTCGGAAGCAAAAGATGCTGGAGACGACGGGCATCAGCGGATTGTTCTGGCTGCCAGAGAGCTTGAAATTTTCAGATTGTTTGATATTGAGGAGTTAGATACGGCATTAAATAAAGTGAATACGGTTCATGCAGCCTTTCTCAAAGGCGAAATGGCAAAAATGGTACATAACGAATTTAATAAATTAGCCGATTTTTTGAATTCTTGAGATTTAAGACAGAAAGTATGGAGAATATTTTATAATGACAGAAGATAATGCAAAAAATAAACTAACATTATCAGGTAAATCCACCCTAACGCTCAAAGGGGTCGGCAGTCTGGACAAGACTCATAACCGCGACGGCAAAAAAGTCGTACAGGTTGAGGTTCGCAAAAAGAGAGTTATCAATCCCGGTGCCGTCAAAACCGAAAACAAAGTCGAAATTGACGAAGAAACCGCGGCAAAACTCCGCTTAATCGCCGAAGCGAAAGAGTATGAGAACAAACGCCGTCAGGAAGAGGAAGAACGCGCTCTGCAGCGTCAGAAAATGAAAGAACAGGAAGAAGCTGAACGCCGTCAGCGCGAGCTTGAAGAACAAAGCCGTGCCCAACAGGCGGAAAAGGCCAAGGAAACCGTGGCCGCAGTCGAAGAAGAGCCGGAAGTCAAACCGCTCAGCAAAATTAAAGACAAAAAGAGCAAGGATTTTGACGACGAAGACGATGATGAAGATTTCGGAGACAAGAAGTCTAAAAAAGTGTCTTCCCGCGAAGACGTTTTTGAACAAGAGCGCAAGAAAGTAACCAAGCGCAGTTTTGAACCGCAGCGCCGCAGCGGCAAGCTGAACGTTCACAATATCAGCGCCGATGACGACGATGACGATTACGGTTTCGGCGGCCGCCGGCGTTATAAGAAAAAACAACCCAAACCGGTTCAGATTCAGCAGCCTCAGGAAAAAGTCATCCGCGAAGTGGTCATTCCCGAGATTATTACGGTTCAGGAATTGGCTAACCGTATGGCAGAAAAGAGTGCCGACGTTATTAAAAAACTGATGGGTCTCGGGGTTATGGCAACGATTAATCAGCCGATTGACGCCGATACGGCCCAGTTGATTGTTGAGGATTTCGGGCACAAGTTCAAGCGCATTGCCGAGAGCGATGTCGAACAGGGACTGGGAGCCGAAGACAAACCGGATGATTTGCTGCCGCGTGCGCCGGTGGTTACGGTTATGGGACACGTTGACCATGGTAAGACATCCTTGTTGGATGCTTTGCGCGAAACCAACGTTGCGGCCAAAGAGGCGGGCGGCATTACCCAGCATATCGGTGCGTATCAGATTACGGTGCCGACCGGAGACAAGATAACCTTTATTGATACGCCGGGGCATGAGGCCTTTTCGGAAATGCGAGCCCGTGGTGCCAAGGTTACCGACATCGTTGTTTTGGTGGTTGCTGCCAATGACGGCATTATGCCGCAGACAATTGAAGCTATCCGTCATGCTCAGGCTGCTGAGGTTCCCATTGTGGTTGCCATTAACAAAATCGATTTGCCGGGGGCTGACCCGATGAAGGTAAAAACGGCATTGTTGCAGCATGGCATTGCGGTTGAGGAAATGGGCGGCGATTGTTTGTGTGCCGAAGTTTCTGCAAAGAAACGCATCAATATTGACAAGCTGGTCGAGGCCATCTTACTGCAAGCGGAAATTTTGGATTTGAAAGCCAATCCGAACCGTAAGGCGGAAGGCGCCGTAATCGAGGCCAAGATGGAAAAAGGCCGCGGTACCGTAGTGACTGCTTTGGTTCAAAAAGGTACGCTGCAAATCGGTGACATTTGTATTGCAGGCAAGGAATGGGGCCGTGTTCGGGCAATGTTTAACGAGCGCGGGCAGAAAATTCAAGAAGCCGGGCCGGCAATGCCGGTTGAGGTTCTCGGACTTCAGGGAACGCCCTCTGCCGGTGACGATTTTGTGGTTGTGGCTGACGAAAATCAGGCCAAGGAAATTACCGGTTACCGTATTCGCAAAGAGCGCGAGGCCAAATTGGTCAAATCCGCCAAGTCGGCAATGGAACAGATGCTGGATAAGATTAAATCGGGCGAGGTCAAACATCTTCCGGTTATTATCAAAGCTGACGTTCAGGGGTCGATTGAGGCAATTGAGGGTACGATAAACAAACTTTCCAATGAAGAAGTAAGCGTTCAGGTTTTACACTCTGCCGTCGGTCCGATTTCAGAGTCCGATGTTACGTTGGCAAAAGCTTCGCACGCTTTGGTTATCGGCTTTAACGTCCGCGCCAATCCGCTGGCCAGAGATATGGCCCGCCGGGACGGCGTCGAAATCAAATACTATTCGATTATTTATGACGTTCTTGACGACATCAAGAAAGGTTTGGAAGGCATGTTGTCGCCCGAGCTGCGCGAAAAAATTCTCGGTTATGCCGAAATTCGCGAAGTTTACAATATTACCGGCGTCGGCAAAGTTGCGGGCTGTATGATTACTGAAGGTATGGTCAAGCGCGGTGCCAAAATCCGTCTGTTGCGCGACAATGTGGTTATTCATGACGGTTCTATCGGACAGCTGAAACGCTTTAAGGAAGACGTTAAGGAAGTCAAAGAAGGTTATGAGTGCGGTATTTCCTTTGAAAATTACAATGACATTCAGAAAGGCGACTTTATTGAATGTTACGAGATAGAGGAAATAGCGGCTAAGCTTTAAATAGTCCGGACTGTTGTTTTGCAGGACGATTTGAAAAGTATGAAAATTCAGCATACAAAAAAGTATGTGAGTCTTTCACAGCTTCATCAGATTGTCCTGCAAATTTTTATTTTTTAGGCGGTTGCCAAAATGTGCCGGTATTTCAGACAGAGGTTTTGCCCCAAACAGCGACAAGTTTAAAATAATTTTTATGTTGTACAATTAATTCTGTAAGTTTATGAAAACTCTAAATTTGAAGCAGGCAGACGATAAAACTTTCTGTTTGTTTGTATGGGATTCTTCGAAGAAGGCTTTTACCCAAATCGCCTCCGGGCGCATTGCCAGGAAACTGAGTGAAGGCAATTGGTTTCTGATGGGCAACGACAGCACCGATTTGGCAGTTTATCATTTGTTTGACAATGACGTGCGAGTGTTTCCCGTGCATGTTGAAAATGCAGAGATTATCAACGGTATCTGTGTCTATGAACGCAACGGACTGTGGTATTGTTTTGTCGGAACCAAAGAAGTGTTGTTGGGCGAAAAGCGCAGCTTGCCGCTTTCAACGGGAGAAGTGTGCCGCTTAAGCGAAAAAGCGTTTCACTACTTTGTCCTCGGCGAGGATACGAAGGACTTTGTATTAACCCTGATTATCAATTCAGTGTTGGTGCAGGGAAAATATGCCGGTGAGCTCAGGGCTAAAGCGAAAGATTATCTATTTGCCCGGAGAGAAGACGGAAATTATGACATTATTAAAGCGGGAACCTTTTGTTTTTACGACGAAGATAAACCGGAAAGCGGATTTTCGTATATTTATGACGATATCAAGCGGGTTTATTTTTGGGATGAAGCCAAGTCTTCGTGGAAAATATTGGCTGATGACAGCGGGTGCGTTTTAGCTAAAAACGCTTTGAAAGTCCGTTGTGCCAATTTGGGAAGAAATGAAAGCTGCCACATTTTGTATGAAGTTTGCGGCGTTGAATTAAAAGAAGCTGCCCGCGGCAGTTTTAAACGTTCCTTGAACGGAGATTCATTTCAGATTGGGGAATTGATTTTTTCGATTAACCGAAATACGTTCCGAGTTGATTTTGAGCATCCGCGGTTGACGCTGAAACATAAAGTTAAAAAATTTTTTAAGATGTAATGTCAGCGATAAAAAAAAGACACTCTGTTTTCAGAGTGTCTTTTTTTGTCGTCAAGCTGTGTTTGACAGCTTAAATCATAGCCATACCGCCGTTGATGTTAATCGTCTGGCCGGTAATGTATTGGGCTTCATCAGATGCCAGGAAAGCAACAACGTTGGCGATATCCTGTGCTTCGCCGAGTTTGCCTTCGGGAATCTTAGCCAGCAGTGCGGCTTTAACATCGTCAGGCAGAACATCCGTCATCGGTGTGCGGATAAAGCCCGGAGCAATAGAGTTGACGGTAATGCCGCGGGAACCTACTTCCTGAGCCAAACATTTGTTCATGGCAATCATACCGGCTTTGGAAGCGGAGTAGTTGGCCTGGCCGGCATTTCCGGTTACGCCTACGACGGAAGCAATACCGATGATACGGCCGAAACGGCGTTTCATCATACCGCGAACGGCAGCTTTTGCCAATTTGAAACCGGCAGAAAGGTTAACGTCGAGGACTAACTGCCAGTCTTCATCGCTCATGCGGATAAAGAGATTGTCACGGGTCAGTCCGGCATTGTTGACCAAAATGTCAATACGGCCGAGCTTTTCTTCAACTTGAGCTACCAGGTTTTTAACATCTTCCGGGTTTGTCAGATTGGCGGTGAAAACTTCTACCCGATCACCGAGTTCTGCTTTCAGTTTTTCCATCGGTTCA
>HF995284.1:0-36859 GCA_000432275.1 Proteobacteria bacterium CAG:495 | reverse complement strand
GGTTCAGCACGCATATCGGTTAAAGCCAGAGTTGCGCCCTGTTTGTGCAGAGTGCGGGCGATTTTGTCGCCTAAACCGCCGGCAGCGCCGGTGATGAGAGCTACTTTGTCATGTAATTCAAACATATTATTTTCCTTTCCGGTTAAATCTTTCGGATATTCGGCGTTATATTTCCGGTTGCGAAAGGTACGACGCCGTTTATTTCAAAAAAATCCAACCTGTCTTAGATTGTTATAAAAATTGTTATTGCAAACTTTTTGCAAATTCTTCAATGTCTGCGGCCGAGCCGACAGAGATTGCGTTAATTCCTTTTTTGCTGCGGTTTATGATGCCAGAGAGAACTTTTCCGGCACCGAGCTCGGCAACGTCAGTAACGCCCTGGTCAGTCATATAACCGACGGTTTCGCGCCAACGGACAGAGCCGGTGACTTGTTCGACCAAACGTTTGACGATTTCTTTTTCATCGACGACGGCAGAGGCCAGTACGTTTGAAATCAGGGGAATTTCAGGCTTGTGGGCGGTAACTTCCGCCAGAGCCTTGGCCATAACGTCGGCGGCAGGCTGCATCAAAGGACTGTGAAACGGTGCGCTGACCGGGAGTTTGATACAACGTTTGGCACCGAATTCGCCGGCAATTTCAACGGCTTTTTCGATTGCCTGAATATGGCCGGACAAAACAACCTGACCATCGGCATTGTCATTGGCGGCAACGCAGATATTGTCTTTGTCGGCACAGGCTTCCGCCAAGGCGACGACATCCTGATAAGAAACGCCGATAACGGCCGCCATTCCTCCAACGCCCACGGGAACAGCCTTTTGCATGGCGTCGCCGCGGGTGCGGAGCAATTTAGCCGTATCAGTCAATGAGAAGACTCCGGCAGCGCAGGCCGCAGAGTATTCGCCGAGAGAGTGACCGGCTACAAAACTTGCATAATCTTTTAATTTGATTCCGAAATCTTTTTCAAGAATTCTGACCACGGCAATGGAGTGAGCCATCAGAGCCGGCTGTGCATTGGTGGTGAGGGTAAGTTCGCTCTCGGGTCCTTCGACCATAATTTTGAACAAATCCTGAGAGAGAGCATCATTGACTTCTTGAAAAACTTCTTTGGCCGAAGCGAAATTATCAGCCAGTTCTTTTCCCATTCCGACAAATTGAGAACCTTGTCCGGGAAATACGAAAGCTCTAGTCATAAGTAGATTTCCTCGTTATTAATATCTTGTAAAGCTTTATAGATTACAGCCGAAAAGTCAAGTTTTAAAACCGATTTATAAAACGCCGGAATCGGGATTAAGGTTTTTTATTAAGAGAATTTTGAGAATTGGCGGCTATAATCCGTTCATCAGAAGGATTATCAACGGGTAAAAGACAAATGGCTAAACGTAAAAAGGAAAAATCATTATTGGTCAAGACCAGCTGGAGACTGTTTGGTTTGGCGCTGTTTTGCTGGCTGCTGAGTCTGTTGGCTGCGGTGATGTTTTATGATATGCACGACGCAGCTTACAATACGGCATCTTCGCAACCGGTGAAGAATCTGCTTGGTCTGTACGGGGCCAACAGTGCCGATATGATGCTGACCTGGCTGGGATTGGCGCTTCCGGTCTTTTTAATCGCTCCGTTGATTTGGGCATATAATTTTATGCGGCTGCGGGAGCTGATTCATCCTTATTGGCGTTTTTTCGCATTCGTTTTCGGAACCGTATGTTTTGCGGTTATGCTGAGTTTGTGTAAGCCGTTTGTTGGCGAATTCAAGACCGGAGGCAATATTGGTCTGTTTTTGTCGCGGCAGTTTATGAGCCTGTTTAACCGAATGTATGTATTTGCCTACGGCAGGCATATTCTGGCAGCCGTTTTTTTTGTGTTGTCGTTGTTGTCCTTTAACCTTGCCTGCGGATTGACGCTTAAGGGCTGGTACAATTGCGGCAAAAAGATAGTTTTGGCCTTTGTCGCGGCGATGGTTTTTGTAGGCAGCGGCTTTAAATCCCTGTGGCAATGGGTGATGTCTCACACCGGAGGCAACAGCGAACCGAGAGTTTCCAAGGCGCGTGAACCGCGGGTGCGCAAAGAACCCAAGGTCAAGGAAGAACCGGCCAAGCCGGCGAAACCCAAAGAAATCAAAATCAACCGAGCCAAAGCGGTTGATGACGGCTATCGTTATCCGGACATCAATCTGCTTTCGGTTAATAAAGACAAAAATGCCAATCATGTTAACCAGAAAGAACTAGAGCGAATCGCGGGAGAACTTGAAAACGTTTTGCAGGAATTTGGCGTAAACGGCAAGATTGTGAAAGTTCGTCCGGGCCCGGTAGTGACTTTGTATGAGCTGGAGCCGGCGCCGGGAACCAAAAGCGCCCGGGTTATCGGTCTGGCCGACGACATAGCGCGTTCGATGAGTGCGGTTTCTGTTCGTATAGCTGTTGTTCCGGGCAGTAACACCATCGGCATTGAGCTGCCGAATCCGACCCGGGAAATCGTATATCTGCGCGAACTTTTGGAAAGCGGAGAATTCAGAGAAGCCAAAGCGGCTCTGACCATTACTCTGGGTAAAGACATCGGCGGAAAGAACGTTTATGCCGATCTGGCCAAAATGCCCCATTTGCTGGTTGCCGGTACTACCGGTTCCGGTAAATCCGTGGGCGTAAATTCGATGATAATCTCCTTGCTTTACAGAATGCGGCCGGAAGAATGCAAACTTATCATGATTGACCCCAAAATGCTGGAGTTTACGATGTACAACGGCATTCCGCATCTGCTGACTCCGGTGATTACCGATCCGGCCAAAGCGGTTATCGGTCTGAAATGGGCGGTTAAGGAGATGGAAGACCGTTATCGCGCGATGGCAAAGTTGAACGTCCGCAACATCACCGGCTACAACAAACGTCTGGAAGAACTGCGTGCCAGCGGAGAAAAGGTTACCCGTACGGTTCAGACCGGTTTTGACATGGAAACCGGAAAACCGATTTACGAAGAGCAAGAATTGGACTTGACGCCGCTGCCTTATATTGTGATTGTGGTTGATGAAATGGCGGATTTGATGTTGGTTGCAGGCAAGGAAGTGGAAGCGGCGATTCAACGTCTGGCTCAGATGGCGCGTGCCGCCGGCATTCACCTGATTATGTCAACCCAAAGGCCGTCAGTCGACGTTATTACCGGTACAATCAAAGCTAATTTCCCGACTCGAATCAGTTTTCAGGTTACTTCCAAAATCGACAGCCGGACGATTTTGGGAGAGCAGGGAGCCGAGCAGCTGCTGGGAATGGGCGATATGCTTTATATGCCTGCCGGGCAGCGCCCGAATCGTATTCATGCCCCGTATGTTAAGGATCAAGAGGTCGAATCCATTGTCGAGTTTTTGAAAGAGCAGCGTGAACCGGAATATGTTCAGGAAGTGACCGAAGGCGAGCTGAACGAAAAAAGCGGAGACAAAGCTGTGTTTGACAGTGGTGAGTTTGGCGGCGGAAACAGTGATGAAGAGCTTTATGCCCAAGCGGTTGCAATTGTTCAAAACGACAAGAAAGCCTCGACCAGTTATATTCAGCGTCGTTTGAGAATCGGTTACAATCGCGCGGCATCCCTTATTGACCGGATGGAACAGGAGGGTATCATCTCCGCGGCAGACCATGTGGGACGCAGAGAAGTCTTGTAGATTTTTGCTTGAGAATTAAAGAGGGGAAACGGCTTTTAGCGCTGCCGGCCTTTGAACAAACCCAGAACTTTTTGTTTCAGGTTTTGTGTCTTAGGCGGATTGTTGCGATTGCAAGCATCGGGATATTCTTTGGGATGGTCTTTCTGCCATTTTTTCAGTTCGGGCAGAAATTCGCGTTCATTGCATCCGGGAAGAGCAGCCTGCTGTTTGGCATGAACCTTATGAAAGGATTGAGAAACAAGGGCATTTTGTTTCTCGCTTATCGGCAGGGCAAAGCAGCCGCTGTCTTTGGAAAGGGTTTCATATTGCGTTTGCAGCATTTTTTCGCAGATTTCTTCAAGCTTGCGATGATGGGCATTTTTAAGGTTTTTTATTGTAAAAACAAGTTCTCCGCGCTCGTTCATACGGCTTTCGTTTACGTCAATGTTAAATTCATCCATCAGGCCGAGGGTGTTGTTGGCAATGTTGTTTGCCAGCTGTTGGCTGCGGTTGACAAGACGGTTCAGTTCGCGGGAAAACTGAAAGGCAAAGAGATATGCGCCGTATTCGGTTGGCTGGTGTTTGTATGCTTTTGTCTTTTCCTGCATTTTTGAGGGAAAATAATAGTGTGAACTGTAAGAAAGCAATTGTCCGGCAGGTTGGTCCCGACGCATAAATTCAGCATTTTTTGACGGAGCAACATTATTGAGGTGATGGAAAAACTCATGGGGGAGAACGTCGGCAGGCAGGCTGCTTTTTTCATGGTAAATCGTTTTGGAAAAAGGATCATAACCTCCCCGGTGCATGGCTGAAACATCCATTTTGAGTTTCGGTTTCTTTATCCAGCTGAGAGTGTAAAAATTTGCGCTCAGGAATTTACGCAATTTTTTTAAGCAATTCTTTTTAAACTGCGGATTGTTGTTTTGCTGAAGAGTCAGCGCATTGAAAAGCTTGGGCTTTTTTTGTTTAATGTCTCGGGCGGTTTGACGGGCGAGTTCGGTGATTTGGGCAGCGATTTGCGCAGGGAAAGCCGCATGCTCATAAAGGTAGCGAAAAGCAGGGGCGTTTTCGCTGACAAACAATCGGCGTACGACTCTTTTGCCTTTCTGTTTGGCACAAGCGGCGCAGATTTCGTCGGAAAAAATAAGGTTGTCAATTTTCCCGTAAAGTTCAAGCCAGGAATTGGTGTCAAAACGACGGAGCCGTTCCGGACTGTATTGCCGAATCAGGGCGTCAATGCCGCGGTTAATATTATCCAGTCCCGAGCCGTTGTTCATTATGTTTTCTCCTTAATCAATAGTATTATAACACAAAAACAAAATGTTACAATCCTTTACCGTTGAGGGCTTTGAGCTTTAGCTTTTTTATGTCTTTATCGGTCAGCGGCCGTGACATTTTGCGGGCAATCTGCGCGGCTTTTTTTCGATTGCGGCGGTTGGTGAAGTTTTGCTCTATTTTTTCTTTGTCGGAGAGTTGTTTTCGGCGGATTTCTTCCAGTGGTTTCAGATTTTGCTCACTGTCGTTTTGGAGGTCACGGAGAAAGTCGCCGGTGCGTATTATGCGGCAGTCTCTTTGGGATGAAAGCATATGGTTGATGCGGTCGTTGTCAAAGCTGATGTAGCGTTTGCTGCCGTCGGCCATTATTTTGTGGACCATCAGGGCATGAAAACGGGGTATGCCGTTTTCATCCGCTTCGGCCGGGATGACAACGATGTCTCCGATGCCAAGGCGGCTGTCGTCTGTTCTTCCTTCTGAAACGTATTTCTTGTTTATTTTAGTTAAGGTTTCCACTAAAGACTCCGGATGGGTGAGGTCTTCAAGATTGTCATCGGCGAAAAAAGCATCAAACTGAGAAAGCTTTGCGGTGTCGTCCCGTAGAACTTTCATTAACGCGGTGGTGCAGTATCCCCGGAAGCGTTGGGGATCGTATCGGGGATTAAACGGCTTTAGGATTTCCTGTTCGGCCCTTTGCATCAGGGCATGCCGAATGACAATTTTTTGCAGACAGTCGCCGATGTGGTTTTCCAAAGTCTTTTCCCGGGAGGTTTTTAAATAAGATTGTTTGAAGGCTTCAATTTCTTCCGCCAGGTTTTTGTTGCGGGCCGCTAAAATTTCCGCGGCTTTGTTTAAGGTCTCGTCTTTAACGGCAGAATGAAAAGGAGGCAGAAAACGACCGCTTTTTTGAAGGGCAAGATAACGTGAGGATTCTTCGAGCAGGGTTTGAATTTTTGATGTCGCCGGCGTTGGAAAACGGTCTGAGAGGTCCTGATTGCGCCGCTGCCATTCATACGCAAATTGTTCGACACTGTTAACATAGGTTCGGATATCGAGCGGCGGTGCGTAGGTTATGCGCGGTTTTTCGGGGTTGATCATGGCGGTTGCTCCCATATGAGTAATATATCACATACAGAAACAGATGTATAGTACGGAATTTTCTTGATTATGGCGGTTTTTGCCTCTATATATACTTGCAGGTTATTTAAGGAGAAAAATTATGGCTGAAAATAAAGAGCCTTCACAGCGTCAGCTGCGGGTCGGGCAGGAAATCAAACGGATACTGGCTGCCTTTATCCAAAAAGGCGAAATCCGAAATCTGGAGGGAATTGACACCATCGTTACGATTACAGAGGTTACGGTGTCTCCGGATTTGAAATATGCATCGGTTTATCTGATGACCCTGAACAATTCCCATTTGCAGGAAGTTATCGGGGGATTACAGCTGGCGGCCAATTATCTGCGCAAACAGATTGCCGCAAAAATGCAGCTTCGTTATACGCCCGAACTGGTATTTAAGGTCGACAAGAGTTTTGAACAGGTTGACAAGATTGAAAAACTGCTGAGAGATCCCAAGGTTGCCAAGGATTTAAAATAGGCAAAAGGATAGAAAGTTCTGCCGGCCCCCTGAAAAGGGGGCCTTTTTGTCGTAAAAATGTGGGTTATTTTCGAAAATAATTGACGGGAGCTTTGAGAAGCGTATCGTATTAGCCATAAAACAATTAGTATGGATTTAAATAACTTATATATTATGGGAACACATTTACGGATTAAACGTTATGCTGACATTTCGGTCGTTGAGTTGTGCAGCACTTTCCGGGTGCTGGGCGAATTAGCCTACGGACGGCAGATTGTCAAATTTAAGGATTATTATAAAATTACAACGGAAGACAATAATGTCTCTTTGATGAAAATTGTCGACAACCATGCTTTGGTTTCTGTCGTGGAAAACGCTGAAGAAGGAAGTATGGTTGCAAAAGGTTTTCTTTACCGCAGAGGATATGATTGGTTTTTGCTGACATATCAGGGAAAAATTCTTAATCTGGGCGAGTTTCTCGGTTATTTTTATGCCCGCCTGGAACCCCACGGTAAATTTATGGACGTTTGTTTTTTGGACAAGACGGGAAAATGGGTCACTAAAAGGTATTTGAGCCATTATCATGTCTTTTGCGGAAAAATTATTGCCATAAAACGGGATGACGGGTTGTACGATATGCTGCAGGCTGAAGACAAGCTGTTGCGGGAACTCACAAACACTCAGGTTCTGGTCAAAGAAGACGATTGTTTTTATAAGGTTTACAAGCGGACGATGAAGAACGGCGTTCCGGGTTATATGCTTTTGCGAGAGGGCTTTAATCTGAACGTATCGCCGGGAATATGGACGGTTGTTAAGAATAATTTTGCCCGGCTGTTTACTGCGCTGGGATAAAAATTGTTCAGCTTTTGTTTTGCGAAGGCCTGCGGTTGTATAACCCCGGGTCTTTCGTTTTTTTGGGAATGTTTTTGTTTTTTCCGAAAGCGGTTTTATTTGTTCCGAGAGGGCAGCCGGCGTATCAGAGAAGGCTTGCCGTTTGCGGAGGATAGTCGGGAAACGTCCGCAGATTTTTTTAAAGATGTCTTTTGGCAAACAAAAAGGTCCGCTATGGTTGAGCATAGGGACCTTTTTTTAGGTGTCAGTCATGATTTTTAACCCGTTCAATTACCATAATGCTGTCTTGAGTTGTGACAGAATATTCTTTCATCCCGCGATGGAAGGAATCGCCGGCTGAAAAAACGGTGTAACCGCAGTCGGGCGTCAATTTCATGAAATCTCCGCCTAAACCGAGAGCATACCGGTTGGGGGACTTTCTGTCCTCGCCGTACCAATATACCCTGTAGTTTCGTTCTTCAATGTGCATCAGACGAAGGTTACATATTTCAATCCCTTTTTGGCGCATATATTCGACAACTTGTTGAGAATTGCGATAAATGCAACGATTGGAAATGTTTTTTCCGAGGCTGAAAGACGAAACGCAACTGCTGAACGCAGACATTGAACACGATGCCGTAACGGCCAGAATAATTGCCAGATAGTTAGATTTAAGTGTTGCCATAATAGTTTGTTTTTAATTTGTTTAGATATCAAAAAGATAAAATCGGGACGGCGGATAGTCAAGAGAAGCGAGTATTTGACCACAGATATTTTCGTTTTTTTAATTCTTGACTTTTGTCTTTTTAAGTCTATATTCGGCTCGGTAATTCATATAAAAGACAAATTAATTAAAAATTATTGGTATGAAAAAAGAAATTTTCAACGAAGAAGTTGCTGCTCAGATTGCAGGAGCTTTATTGGGTGCTCAGGCTGTTCAGTTAAAATCGGAAGCTCCGTATTTCGTTTGGGCTTCGGGGTGGCATTCTCCGATTTACTGTGATAATCGCAAGCTGCAGTCTTATCTGGAGGAGCGCGAGCTTATTGCCGACAGTCTGTGTAGTCTGATTGAGCAGGAATATCCCGAAGCGGAGGCCATTATTTCCGTTGCGACGGGCGCTATTCCCTGGGGAACGCTGGCCGGATGGCTGTTGGATATTCCGACCGCTTATATTCGTAGCGATAAAAAAGACCACGGGTTGCAAAATCGTATCGAAGGCGCTTTGAAACCGGGAATTAAAGTGGTGATTGTCGAAGACCTGATTTCGACCGGAGGCTCTTCGCTCTCTGCCGTTCAGGCTGTTCGCGAAGCCGGATTTGAGGTTCTCGGAATGGCGGCGTTGTTTACCTATGGTTTTCAGAAGTCGCGCGATGCGTTTGAGGAGGCCGGATGTCAGCTCAACACGTTGTCCGATTATGAAACACTGGTGGCCCAGGCGGTTAAAACCAATTACATTCCGGCAGACAAACTGGACTTTTTGGCTAAATGGCGCGAAGCTCCGCAGAATTGGGATAAATGATTTCTTTTGTTTTTTTATGAACAGGTCAACTTTGGGTTGGCCTGTTCAGCGTTTTAAATGCTTCAGATTAATACCTATGACGAACGTTAGCGATTGTTGCCACACATGGTACGGTACTGCGGTTTGGAACAAAATGGGGAGACCGTAGGCACCACGGTGCGAAACGTTCTTAATTCTGAGGAATCCCGTCTTTTTTCGTGGGTGGCGATAACAATTGACAAGGCGTCGTCTTTCTTTTATGAAAGTAAAATAACGATTGAGGAAAAACGAATGGCTCGACATAAAAAAGGCGATGACGTCAATGGCTGGCTGGTTATTGACAAGCCGCGCGACATCGGTTCGACACAAGTGGTGAATCTGACCCGCAAATGGCTGAACGCCAAAAAGAACGGCCACTGCGGCACGCTTGATCCTTTTGCCACAGGGGTGCTGCCGGTCGCTTTCGGCGAGGCGACAAAGTTAATTCCGCTGGTAACCGACGGGCCAAAAGAATACGAGTTTGTAATCAAGTGGGGAGAGGCTACGGCCAGCGGAGATACCGAGAGCGAGGTTTGTCAGCGCAGTGCAATTATTCCTTCTAAAGAGGACATACTTTCCGTGTTGCCGCGTTTTATCGGAAAAATATCTCAGGTACCTCCGGCTTATTCGGCGATTAAGATAAACGGAGAGCGAGCCTATAATCTGGCGCGCCGCGGCGAAGACGTGGAGATTCCGGAGCGAATCGTCGAAATTTACGCGCTGGAATTGCTGGAAGAGCTGCCGGAGGAGCAGGCTCGGTTCAGGGTGGCCTGTTCAAAGGGCACGTATGTTCGGACTTTGGGTCAGGACATTGCCAAATCGTTAGGAACAGTCGGCCATTTGAAGGAGCTCAGGCGCACCAAATGCGGGAATTTTGACCTGAGTCAGAAAATTTTACTGGAAAATATAAAAAATATAGGGTATGGTGAGAACCGAAAAGAAGTTTTGCTTCCGGTAATAACTTGTCTGCGCGACATCGCGGATATAGCTGTAACGGAAGCGGATGCCGCCAAGCTCCGTATGGGGCAGAGCCTGTCGCCGAAGTCTTATCCGGTGGAAAAGCTGTACGGACAGACGGGGGCTGCCACTTGTGACGGGGAGTTGGTTGCGTTAGTTCGAATCGAGGAAAGAAGAATCCTTCCGGTTCGTGTTTTCAATTTTTAATATGAAAAGGAAAATATAGATGTCGATTTCAAAAAAAGATATTGCCAAGGCTTATGGTTTGAATCCAAATGATACCGGTTCTCCGGAAGTTCAGATTGCTATCTGGACCGCAGAAATCAACAACCTGATTGAGCATTTTAAAACACATGCCAAAGATACTCACTCTCGTTTGGGTTTGATGAAAAAAGTCAGCCGCCGCCGCCACCTTCTGGATTATTTGAAGGGTAAAAGCGAAAGCCGTTATCAGGATCTGATTAAAAAGTTAGACCTCAGAAAATAAAAGGAAAATTGTTTTTATGGGGCAGATAACGCAATTTTACGCAGTCTCAAAAGGGTCTTGTACTTCTTTGCACACTGCTTTGAGTTTGCCGGAGATTATATTGTCTGCTTTCATAAAAAGAGTTTTCGTAAATGTGTTTTGGATGTTGATTATCAGTCTGAGGCACGGCTCCCTTTCAAGAGGGACGTATTTATAAATTTTGGGACTGCGGGGCAGTGGAGCTCCGCAGTTCTTTTAATAAAAATCCTGCATGGGGCAGGTAGATGATTGTATGAAGAAGAAAGGTAAAGAAATATGATCGATTTTAAAGTGTGCCGCAAGGAAATGGAATGGGGCGGACGCAAATTAGTTTTGGAAACAGGTAAAATAGCTAGACAGGCTACAGGTGCCGTAGTTGTCAAGTATGGTGAAACAGAGGTACTTGCTACGGTATGTGCGGCAAAAGAGGCGAAGGCAGATCAGGATTTCTTTCCTTTGACAGTCAATTACCAGGAAAAGTACTATGCAACCGGCAAGGTTCCCGGCGGATTTATGAAGCGCGAGGGTAAACCGAGCGAGCGCGAAGTTTTGATTTCCCGTTTGATTGACCGTCCGATCCGTCCGTTGTTTCCGGATGCTTTCAAAAACGAAGTTCAGGTTATTTGTACCGTTTTGTCTCACGATCAGAACAGCGATTCCGACATTCCGGCCATGATTGCCGCTTCCGCCGCTTTGACAATTTCCGGCATTCCGTTTTTAGGGCCGATTGCCGCTTGCAAAGTCGGTTATAAAGACGGCCAGTATATTTTGAACCCGACTATCGAGCAGATGAAAGAAACCGAACTGGAACTGGCGGTTGCCGGTACCTCAGAGGGTGTGCTGATGGTTGAATCCGAGGCTCAGGAGCTTTCGGAAGAGACGATGCTGGGTGCGGTTATGTTTGGTTTTGAGAGCTTTCAGCCGGTTATTAAACTGATTAACGAACTTAAGGCCGATGCCGGAAAAGAACCTTGGGAAGCTCCGGTATTTCCGCCTGAATTTGATGATCTGTACAATAAGCTGGCCAAAGAATTTACCGCAGCGTTTGAAGCCGCTTTTAAAGAAACGGACAAATTGAAACGCGGTGAAATGATCGGCGTTGCTTCTGAAAAATTCAAAGCAACCCTTGATCCGGAAAACGAGTTTGAACAGCGCTACGCACAAGATGCCATTGAAAAGCTGATGCATAAGGTGATGCGGGAGAGCGTTTTGACAACCGGACATCGTATTGACGGCCGCGATACCAAAACGGTTCGTCCGATTGAGTGTCAGGTTGACGTGCTGCCGATGGCTCACGGTTCCGCATTGTTTACGCGCGGCGAAACCCAGGCTTTGGTGGTTACCACGCTGGGTACCGGCGAAGACGCTCAAATTGTCGACGGTTTGATGGAAGAATATAAAGAAGACTTTATGTTGAACTATAACTTCCCGCCGTTTTCTGTCGGCGAGTGCGGCCGTATCGGAAGTCCGGGACGTCGCGAAATCGGCCACGGTAAACTGGCTTGGCGCGCTATTCATCCGATGATGCCCAAAGACAAGGATTCATTCCCTTACACCATTCGCGTCGTTTCTGAAATTATGGAGTCCAACGGCTCTTCTTCAATGGCAACAGTCTGCGGTACGACAATGTCTCTGATGGCAGCGGGCGTTCCGATGGCTAAACCGGTTGCCGGTATTGCCATGGGATTGATTAAAGAAGACGATGGCCGGGTTGCGGTTCTGACGGATATTTTGGGTGATGAAGACCACCTCGGCGATATGGACTTTAAAGTTGCCGGTACCAAAGACGGCGTAACCGCTTTGCAGATGGATATTAAAATTACTTCCATTACCAAAGAAATTATGGAAAAGGCTCTGGCTCAGGCTCATGAAGGCCGTATCCACATTCTGGGCGAAATGGCCAAGGCGATTGCCGAGCCGCGTCCGCATGTTTCTGACAAAGCGCCGCGTATTGTCGCAATTAAGATTCCGGTTGATAAAATCCGCGAGGTTATTGGAACCGGCGGCAAGGTTATTCGTGAAATTATTGAAAAAACTCATACCAAGATTGATATTTCCGATGACGGAGTCGTTAAAATCGCTTCTATGAAAAAAGAAGACGGAGATGCCGCTTTGGAATGGGTTATGGGTATTGTTGCCGAACCTGAGGAAGGTAAGATTTACCATGGCGTCGTTACAAAAATTATGGATTTCGGCGCATTTGTCCGCTTCCTGGGTACGACGGAAGGCTTGGTTCACATTTCGGAGGTTAAGCCTGAACGAATCGCAACCGTTTCCGAATTTTACAAGGAAGGCGATTCAATCTGGGTTAAATGTCTGGGTACCGATAACCGCGGCAAAGTTAAGCTGTCGGCTAAACGGGTTAACCAGGAAACCGGCGAGGACCTGGAAAAATAATTTTGCTTAACGGGAAACCGAGCAGATTTGACCGGTGAAAATGTAACGTTTTTATGCGTTTCTTTGCTTGTTTTGTCTGATAATCATATGGTTTTCCGGTTGGTTGAATTATTGTCCATTGTTTCAAAAAAAAGAGTTTCGGCCTCTATCGGTCGGAACTCTTTTTTATGGTTGATTTTCGGATTGGCATGAGGTATAAGGCTTTATTCATTTTAAATTATTAGATATTATATTTATGGATACAATTCTGAATTATTCCGTGGTTATGACAGGTTTGCTGTTTGGCGTTATTGTGTTGGCGATTGCCGCTTTGTGGGTGTATTGGTCAAAATTTTTTATTCCTTTCAGCACATATTGTTGGTGGCGAGACCGAATTCCCCGGATTGTGACGGTTTATTGTTTTGTGTCATTTGGAGCATGGGCTTTTTTTTTATGGCCGTGAACGCAATGCAGACCCGGTTTTTTGCATAATAGCCTCGGTTCTGCTGGTTATCATTTGTCTGCGATATTTTTTCGTATTTATGAAACGGCGGATGGAAGCGGTTGATAATGCCCTTGTTTGTGTGAGCGATGCGTTTGCGCTTTACTTTTTGGCTCAATGTATGGTGTTGCTGTTTTGGGACGGTTTGTTAGCGACTGTTGAAATAGCCGGCAGCCAGTTGCTGTTGGTGGGGACGTCGATTTTGTTGGTTCGTAATTTGAGGCTGCGGCAACTGGTTAAAGGCGACGTTTATGTCTTTGCACCGCTGCGGATAGGTACGGACGACTATGTCTACGGAAAACTCATCATAAATGAATGTTCACAGCTTGATGCAAGGGTTAAGAAGCTTGCACGGCGCTGTTATGGACTTTATGGCAAGGAAGCGGAAATCAGGGTTACGGTGACTTCGTTTCATCCTTTCCGTTTATGCGAGGTTTAAGTATGTCATTTTAGAAAACAAACTTTTTGATATCAGAGGGCGTTTTGTAATTTGCCATGAAAAATGATTTAGTCTCTTTTTGCCCTCGAGAGGCGGAAAAGCTCTTGTCTGTGAAGACGGGGGCTTTTTTTTGTGGTTGATTTTATCCGGTAAGTGGAGTACAACGAAATATCATTTTTTTATTATTGTTATATTTTTTAAATTAATGCTATGGCTAAGATTATTTTTTTTGAACCCGGAGTTGTAATGGGATTATGGCTCGGGATTGTGTTTGCAGTTTTTGCAATCGTAGTGGTTAACCTTAAAAGTTTTGAACTCTCTTTGAAACAGTATCGTTTTTGGCGAACGATGATTTCGCAGGCCGTTCCTTTATGCTGGTTGTTCAGCTTTGTGTTATGGACGGTTTTTCATTGTATTGAGATTAAGCTTAATGCATATGCGGCAATCGGAATCAATGCGGTGCTGGCAGTTGCCGCGTGGCGTTTCTTTGTTTGGTTCAGGCGACGGGAATTGCGGCGGGTGGAAGACGTGCTTGTTTGTATGAACAATATGATATTTCTGCTGTTGGTTGTCGAAACGCTTTTGCTTTTAATCGGTGCAGGTTTGTATGCAGCCGCGTCTTTAGTGGGCACACAGTTTGTTTTCTGGGGCGTTTCGGTTGTTCTGCTCAAGAGTTTGAGAATGCATTTGCTTTCTAAAAATGAAGTTTATGCTTTCAAGGTAATACGCTCAGACGAAAATGAAGGCATTTACGGTATTATCCGGTTGGACGACAATACCTGTTTTCGGGTTAAGCTCAGAGGAAGGTCGGTTTCCGGATATCCATTGAATTTAACCGGCAGAGAATTGATGGTTCGGGTGTTTTCTTTTCATCCGTTTCGGGTTGTGGAATGTGTCGGTTGTGCCGTTCGCGAACATAAATAAAAAAAACTCCGTAAAAGGAGTGTTGTCTAGTTAGTTTCAAGAAGCTCCTGTCTGTGAAGACGGGGCTTCTGCCATTTTAAAAAAACCTTGAAATATATGTAAAAAAGGTGTATGAGTCGACTCAACCGTCGGACACCCCTGGAGGTCGGACGGCCAAGCCTTTGATTAAGGCTTTGTTTTGCAATTTTTTATAAAGGATTTTTTACTATGGTAAAGATTACATTTAATGCTGAAAAGCGTGAGAAAGCAGGTAAGGGGGCAGCTCGTGCATGTCGTCGTGAAGGACGTGTTCCTGCCGTTATTTATGGCGGAAAACAGGAATCCGTTATGATTTCCCTGCATCCGGTTGAGCTTGAAAAGGCTTTGGACACCGTCGGTTTTTATGATGCCGATATCGAAGTTGTCCTCGACGGCAAAAAACACAATGTAAAATGTCAGGATGTACAATTTCATCCGGTTTCTGACAAGCCGATACACGTCGACTTCCTCAGAAAGTAATTTTTCGGATATTCAGATTTAGAGCGGCTTTTTCGGTTTTAAAATCGTATACTTTGCAGTATATTTGTTTTTTACGGGTAAAGCCGCTCTAATTTTTTATTTTGCAGGTTGAATAATGTTTCTTATTGTCGGATTGGGGAATCCCGGAGCGGAATATGCGGGAACAAGGCATAACGTCGGTTTTGCGGCGGCAGACGCCCTGCATGACGCGTATGGGTTTGGTGCGTATCGCGACAAGTTCGACGGTTTAATTTCCGAGGGGAAAATCGCAGGGGAAAAGGTTTATTTGCTTAAGCCTCAGACTTATATGAACCTTTCGGGAAATTCGGTGGTCAAGGCGGCCTGTTTTTATAAAATTCTACCCCAAAACGTGATAGTCATCCATGACGACATGGATTTGCCGGCCGGAAAAATGAAGGCCAAGACAGGCGGCGGTGCCGGCGGCCACAACGGTTTGAAGTCGATAGATGCGGCAATCAGCCCTAACTATCACCGCATCCGCATCGGGGTCGGACATCCTCAAAGCGGCGGCGAGGCCGTGGTTAACCATGTGTTGTCGCGATTTTCGAAGGCAGACAGTGTTTTGATTGACGAAAATATTGATGCCGCAGTCAAGAACATCGGGATTTTGATGACCGAAGGCGTCAGTGCTTTTTCCAACAAAATAGGCCTGTTGAAACAGAAAAAATAAAAACCTTGAAAAATCGGGTTTTATGGGCTAAAAGACTCCTCAAGCGAGATTGATTATTTGAGGAGTTTTTTTATGGGATTTAATTGCGGTATCGTCGGTTTGCCCAATGTAGGCAAGTCCACGCTGTTTAACGCTTTAACACAGACAATTGCGGCTCAGGCGGCTAATTTTCCGTTTTGTACCATTGAGCCGAACACGGGACGGGTTGCCGTGCCGGATGCACGTCTGGAGAAACTGAAAGAAATTGTCAGTCCCAAAATGGTAACGCCGACCCAGCTGGAATTTGTGGATATTGCGGGATTGGTTAAAGGCGCTTCGAAGGGTGAGGGGCTGGGCAACCAGTTTTTGGCCAATATCCGTGAAGTCGATGCCATTATTCATGTGTTGCGGTGTTTTGAAGACGACAATATTACGCATGTTGAAGGCAGCGTTGATCCTATTCGGGATGCAGAGATTGTTGAAACCGAATTGATGGTAGCCGATTTGGAATCCTTGGAAAAACGTTTTGACCAGGCTCAGAAAAAAGCCAAAGGCGGGGACAAGGAGGCAATCGTCAATGTTGCCGTTATGGGACCGGTTATTGACGCTCTGAAAGCCGGAAAGCCGGCACGGGTTGCGGCACCCGACGCAGCCAACAAAGACGCTGCAAAGGCATATAAAATGCTTCAGCTGTTAACGGCAAAGCCGGTGCTGTATGTCTGCAATGTGGACGAAGACTCCGCTGCCTCGGGCAATGCCTTTTCCGAGAAGGTTTTTGAAAAGGCCAAGGCAGAAGGTGCAAGCGCGGTCATTATTTCTGCTGCGATAGAATCTGAGGTTGCCCAATTGGAATCCGAAGATGAGAAAAAAGAATTTTTGTCGGCATTGGGGCTTGAAGAGACCGGCTTGTCAAAAATCATTCGGGCCGGATACGACCTGCTTGGATTGCAGACATATTTTACCGCCGGTCCCAAAGAAGTGCGCGCCTGGACCTTTATTAAAGGTTCGAAGGCTCCGCAATGTGCCGGCATTATTCATTCTGATTTTGAACGCGGTTTTATTCGTGCCGAGACTATTGCGTATGACGACTTTGTCAAATTCGGCGGTGAGCAGGCTTGCAAAGAAGCCGGAAAAATGCGTTCCGAAGGAAAAGACTATATCGTGCAAGACGGAGATTTGCTTAATTTTCTTTTCAACGTCTAAGAGTGTAATCGGTTTTTTCTTAAAATATTTTTTTTAGCCAAAAAGTTGACAATAAATCCCGGATGTGATACTCTCCGGTTTATCAAAAAGATATTATTGTTAAACAATTAAAATTTAAAAGTTATGGCTAGAGAAGAAATTGAACGCATCGTATGGAACGAATTTGTAAAATTTACCGGAGTTGAAGGCGAAGAAGATCTTAATTTGGAGATTTTTTCTATTAAGAGAGAAAATTTTGTTCGTCATTTGAGACTGCTTTTTCCCGAGCTGAGACTACGTAATTCCTTTGGAAAGAAAACCGTTGAAGACTTTATTGACGCTTTGTTTGCAGAGCAGATATACAAGGAAAAGTTTATCAATGAGGTTTTAGACGTGGTAAAGAAAATCAGCGGTCATACCGAGTATGGATTGGGAGACCGTTTGTTTGAAGAGCTGCGCGTGAGGGAAAGCGAACCGGAAACGAATGCCCGGCAGGCTGAAGAAGTTAAATTCTTTATGGCCGCCAACAAGGTTTTTTCAGCCTTGTCACAAAAAACTCAGTATTATCCGCCTTATTCCGTTTTGGCTAATGCTGAAAATATACGGGAGCTGGCAGAAATATATTACAGAAGAGGACAATTTTAACTCTTTCCGTTTTTTGACAACTTGCGGGTTGGGCGTTGTGAAACGACCACCCGTTTTTTTTATGCAAAAACAAAATTTTTGGTTACGGCCGAATATCAGAGCATTTTTTGCAAAAGCAGGGAGAACGTTTGAAAAGGGATAGGCGGCAGGAAAGGAGAGGTTTACCGGCAAATGGGGCTTTTTTAGTTTAAAAAACTGCTTGCTTCCGGTGATTTTTGAGGGTATTTGAGTAATAAGCAGCATCATTGGAGGAGAAGAAAATGCGATTGGCTTTATTTCAACCTGATATTCCGCAAAATACGGGAACATTACTGCGATTGGGCGCATGTCTCGACGTTCCTCTGGATATTATCGAGCCATGCGGTTTTGTTTTTTCGGAGCGGACATTGAAACGTTCGGGGATGGATTATTTGCATCTGGCTGATTATCGCCGTCATAATTCCTGGAATGATTTTTTGCAGTATCGGGCGAAGCACCCTGACGAATACGGGAGAATCGTTTTGTTAACGACGCATGCCAGCCGACCATATACCGAATTTGAATTTCAGCCCAACGACATTATTCTGATGGGACGGGAAAGCGCGGGGGTTCCGGAAGCGGTACATCAAGCCGCGGATGCGCGTCTTTTGATACCAATGAATGAAAATGCGCGCTCCATTAACGTTGCCGTATCGGCAGTGATGGTTGTCGGTGAGTGTTTGCGGCAAATTGACGGTTTCCCCGTTCAAAGAAATTAACGGCCGGCAGTTCTCACGTATTCGCGCAGTCCGGTTTGAACTTCTTTATAGTTCTTGGTTTGTTCCCGAATCAAGCTTTTCTTTTCGTTGTCTGTCATTTTTCTTTGCAATTCCATAGCGCTTTCTGTTTCTTCAAAAAGAGGATAGCCTTTATTGTCCCTTCCTTTGATGGTTTTGGTAAAGAAAGTATTGGCATCGTAAATTTCCAAATGTTTTTTTAGTTTTTCTTTTCGTTCATTCGGTGAGGTTTTGTCTTTTTCGCTGCTGCCGTATTTGATATAGTTGTCGGCCATTTCCTTTATAGTGTTGCGGAAGTTTGTTTCCGCTGATGCTATGGCTGCCTGCGAGGGGTTTTCGTTAAACTTTCGTTTGGCTTCGTCAACGTTTTCGCCAAGCTGTTTGAGGGTGTCTTGGCCTGCTCCGTTTTTTTTGGCATTGCTGAGCGCTTTATTAGCATTAAAAAGTTCGGATTTTAAGGTACGATAGTCGGGATCTTGGTTTGCTGCGGCATTAGCCTGCTCCAGTTCGGCGTGGTATTTTTTAGCCCGCTTACGCAGTTCCGGCTGATTTTTCCAGGCCTTACGGGATTCTTCTTCAAACTTTTTTTGTTTTATGATGCTTTGAATCTGGGTAAATTCGGGATATGCGCGCAGTTCGTCCAAACTGGGCTGATTTTTCATCTTCATTCCGGTTTGCAGGGCTGCCAGATACAGTTTGGCCTTATATTCCGGATGTTTTTCAAATGCGCCGAAAGTGATGGTGTTGTTGCCCATATCTTTGGCCGTTTGGCAGATTAAGACGAAGTCTTTGGTGCTTTCGCTGCGGATGCGGACATGTTTTTTATCGTAGTAGTAAATCAGGCTGTTGTTAAGGCGATAACGAAGTTCGCGGTCGTCTTTGGTATCAAAACGCTGAAACGCTCTGGTGAGCTTTTGGCAGTTGGGCATAAAGACAGCATTGACTTCTGCTTTCCATTCCAGGTCTTGCGGCGTCGGGGCATATTCGTCGACGACGAAGTCCTGGGCAGCAGTTACCTGATTGAAACACTCAATAATCTTATCTTTGGCGGCGGCATTTATATAATTAAAGTCTGTGATGCCCTGGGCTTGCAGATACAGCTTGAATACGGGATTGTTCTGATAATTTTTATAATAGGCTTGGGCGGCCGCTTTTATATCTTTTGTATGTTGGGCATCAACCTCTGCCCATTTTTCATCCTGATTCAAGGATTGGAATTTGGTAAGGAAATCGTTTAGGTCGCCTTGGAGGGCAACTTCGTTCACCATAGAGGAGAAAATGGCGCAGTCGCTGCGGTTTTGGCTTAATGCCGGCGCATAGACCGTGGTGGTGATGCCAAAGTCGTTCAGGGTATTTACAATATTGGTTTTAGTGGCCTGATAAGCTCCGCCGCCCAATTGATCAACAATCATTGCCCGGTTTCCCTCGATTACCAGGCTTATCGCGTGGCGGATGTGGCCTTGTTCGTCACAACCTACGGGAATAACAATCTTGTCAAATTTTTGTCCGGAGTCGCGAAGGGCGGTCATAAATTTTTTGAGCAGCTGTTGGTCATTCGGCGTTTGTATTTCCAAGGCACCGGTCAACAGCCGGCGATGGGATTGTTTTGCCAGCTCCTTTTTTACTTCGGCGGTTCGGGATGCTTCCGGTTGGTTGCAAATATGATAAACGTCTAAGAAAGAGCTGTTCAGGCCGGCCGCTTTTTCGCGATTGACCAGAGAAATTGTGCTGCTGTAGGTTCCCTTATTGTAATTTCCCGGCTGTTTGCGGCTGAAATCCAGAGCATCGTTATAAAGATCCTGATAATTGGCGAGATTGGGCTGAGCCGTTTTGTATGCGACCATCTCGTCAAAAAACTGCTGTTTTTTTTGAGGGGTATCAATCAAAGCCGTGATTTTGTCGTACAGTTCGGCATCTCCGTTTTGCGGAGCTATTCCGTAGGCATCCAAAATAAGCTCAATCTGTTGATTGAGTTGGTCGGAAGAAAAGGATGTCGTTGTTTCTGCCATAGATGTTACCCTGAGATATTGTATATGTTAAACTATAACATATACAAAGTGTTTTGTCTAATGTTTTGTCAGTTTAAATCAGTCTATTTCTCTCAGTTCCTGAGCTGAGCCGGCCTGAAGATAAGGGTTGCATTTTTTTTCGATGCCCAAGGGTACTGGACCGACCGGCAGACCTTGTTCTATTCGTTCTTTTGCCCGTTCAAGATATTGGCGTATTTCAGGGTTTCCCCGATTGAAGTTATAAGCCGTCATTGCTGCCGGCATGGTGTATTCGTGGCCGGGGTAAAACAACACGTCATCGGGAAGCTCTTTTATTTTGGAGAGAGCCGAAAACATTTGCTGAGGAGTGCCTTCAAACAGGCCTCCGATGCATAGGTTAAACAGCGTGTCTCCGGTGAAAAGGGCTTTGTCTGCGGGAAAATACCACAGGATGTGGTTTTGGGTGTGAGCCGAAACGTCAATTATTTCGGCAGTGGTTTTCCCGAGAGAAAAAGTTTCGCCGGGAACAACACCAATGTCAAATCCCGGAATACGAGACGCGTCAGCCTGATTGCCGACGACTTTGGCTCCGTACAGCTGTTTAAGCTCAAGGTTTCCGTCTGTGTGGTCAAAATGATGGTGGGTGTTGAAGATGTATTCAGGGGTGAGTTTCAATTCGTTTAGTTTGGCAATAATCGGCCCGTTTTCGGAAGGGTCGACGACGGCGGTCGTTCGGGTGTCTTCGTCTACCAGAATGTAGGCGTAATTGTCCATTGTGCCGGCACGGCATAATACGGTGTAAATTTTCAACATTATAAATAATCCTCAGGGGTTACTTCGTCTATCTGGTTCTTGTCCATATACTGTTCTGCGTAGTCCTGATAAACCTTGCTGCGAATAAAGACGTCATACAAATCAGGGTCGATATGTCCGTTATGTTTCATTTGTTGCATAATGCGCAAGACTTCGGAAAGTTTTTTGGGTTCCTTATAAGGACGGTCGTTGGCGGTGAGTGCTTCGAAAATATCGGCAATGGCCATAATTTTGGCAGGGACGGACATTTGGTCTCCGGTGAGGCCGTTGGGGTAACCTTTGCCGTCGATGCGTTCATGGTGAGCACCGGCATATTCTACGACTTTGGACAGCTCTTTGGGGAACGGGAGAGCTTTGAGCATATCAATGGTGACAACGATATGTTCGTTAATTTTATCCCGTTCTTCTTTATTAATCGTTCCGCGGCGGATTTCAAGGTTATAAAGTTCGCCACGGTTGTAGGGGCCGAAGATTTGGTCTTTGCGGTTTTGGAGAAGGTTCTCCCGAGCCGGGTGCACGTAGAAGTCCTTGTTTTCAACATTGTCGCGTTCGGCCCAGGATAAGCCCAGCATCCGGTTGAAGTAGCGGACAAACTGGATTTGGGAAATCTGTTCAAGCCGGGCAATGTCGCGGTCGTTCAGCTCGATGTCGCCGGTATTGCACTTGGCGACAAAAGCAAAGTCTTCTTCAAGTTGTTTGACTTTGGCTACGAATTCGGCCTGAAGGTGTTGTTTGGTGTCAATATTGTTCAGGCGCTTTTGGAGATATTCGATATGGGCATCGCGGCGCAGGATTTCGAAACGATTGCGGATTTCGTGAATGCGGTTGAAAATGGTTTCAAGCTTGGTTGCCTTGTCGACAATATATTCCGGCGTGGTGACCTTACCACAGTCATGCAGCCAGGAGGCAATGTGAAGCGTGTACCAGTCATCGGGACTCATTTCGAAGGTTTTGAGGTTACCGGTGGTTTCCTGAACGGCAGCGGTAGCAAGGAGCCGGGCAATGATGGGAACCCGCTGGCAATGGCTGCCGGTATAAGGCGACTTGGCATCGATGGCACGCGCAAGCACTTCAATGAAAGATTCCAGGAGTTGTGAATAGGCTTCTTTTTGATTTTTGTTTTCCAGGGCTATGGTAATCAGCTTACAGACGGACAGAACAACTTTCTGTGCTTCCGTCGTGAAACTGATGATTTTACCGTTGGCGTCTTTGGCATTAGTGAACTGGGCAACACCGAGGAGGTTGTCTTTGCGGTCTACCAGCGGTATGGCCAAAAGGGAAATCGTCGAGTAGTTATTGGCATCGTCGAATTTGGCAATCAGATCGGTGTCTATACCGGTGGTTTGAAAAATGTTAGGCGAATTGATGATTTCGCGGTTCAACGCGCAGTATTCGGAAGGGGCTTTGCGGCTGCGGTTTTTGACGTCGGGCAGAAACACCGACGGAAAAAAAGCCATATTTTCGGTTCCGCTGATGCCTACGTTGAGGCTGTTGACGCGGCTGTATTCAAGGTTGATGTATTTGTTGTCGCTGACGGAGAAGAAAAAGCATCCGTCGGCGTCACAGGCTTTGCGGGCCACACGCATTACCTTTTCGATGATAACGGGATAATCATCATTTATCAGGGAATCGTTTAACGCCAGTAAATCCGGCAGGATGATTTCGTTTGGACCAGGCACAGAGATATCCTTTAGACTGTTTTTTTGTTTAAGCTTAATCCAAAAATATTAAGAAAGCTATAAAATCAGCTGATTTTTGAGACCAGATAGTTGATGTCTTCTTCGCTCATTTCTTCGTTGTTGGGGCCGTAAGTCAAAATTCGTTCGATTACTTTATGGGCAAAAGACTTGCGATTGTTCTTGCGGCAGTCGAAGCGAATTTCCTTAATGATTTTCAAGGCACTGAACACTGCCGGAAACATCGTTTTGGGAATGAATGCCTTACGGAGAAGGTTGCGTATCATAAAGTCGACAGAAGTGTTGAAAAGGATTTTGCGAACCTCGATAATCGGCGTGTTGGACAAGTAGACCAAAGCGTATTCGAAAAACTTCAAATCTCCCATGCAAATGGAGCGGACGACCAGATTGGGGGTCAGGCGGTTTGAGGTGTAAAGCTGGTGAACCAGCTCTTCAATCTGTTTGTCCGAGCTGTAGTCTTCAGAAATGCGCAGCGTTGTTTTTTCCTTGACTTCTTCAATGATGTCCGTTGCCAAATCGGCAGGCAGATTGTGAGACAGAATCAAACGGCGTTTGAGGTCTTCAGACAAGGAATTGGCGATTTTTTCAATTACCGACGTCGGCAATTCGGTGCGATATACCAAACGCTTTTTGATGTCTTCGCTTTGTCTGTATTTTTCGACGATAGTATTATATGTTTTTTCGTGAATGTTGGCGGTCTCGTTGGATATCAGGACGCCGACAACTTCTTCGGGACAACGCTCGACGATATATTCGGAAATTTCATTGGGCAGGTTTAAGCGCTGAGCTACCGCCTTTTGCTTGTTTATGCTCGGAATGTCAAGTATCTTGATTAAATCTTCGGCATTCAAATCGGCGTAATATTTGATGAACGGAACGGCAACGGCATCAGTGTCTTTGATAACGGATTGGACAATGTCTTCAGGGAGGTTATGCGTGTTTTTCAGACTTTCAGCCAACACCTGGCGGACTTTGGCTTCAACATCGCGCACCATAATGCGAAAGATGTCTTCTGCAAGGCGGAGGCCTTTGGGGGTGACGGTGTGGCCGTTGTAATAGGCGCTGACCTTTTGCGCTACAACGGATTTGTTTTCCGTTTGCAGGTTTTTAGAAAGATTTTTAACATCTTGGCTGGTTAGTTGGTTCTTATCCATTGCACACATCACATTTTTGTTAGTTCTTATATATTATATAATAATAAACTTTTGGCCAAAATACCAATTACAGTTTTGTTACAGTTTCGTTAAATTTTCTCCTTTTTGCCGGTATCCGATTGTATTAACTTTTTAAATCTCTCGGGGAGAGGTTTGTCAATCATTTTACTATTTAGTAAAGATTTGTCAATTATATTCAGTTCATAGAATGCAATTGTGTATTCTATGATGCCGGCATAATTTTTGAGAGGAGAATTCCACATCAGCGTAAAGGCAAAAGTCGTTCCGCGCAGGACACTGTTTCGGGAGCGCAGCTCTTTTCGAAAACTGCGTAGATGTTCAAAAGCCACATGCGAATTAATTTTGTGGGCGAAGTCCTGCAAAGAGTCATATATTGTGGGAAAAGTCCGAATGCGGTAAGTGTCGTCTTCGGTTTCTCCCCGTGGTTTCAGGCCTTTGTCGCTATGCCAGACCAGCTGTTTGTAGAGGGAGTTGCCTTCTTTGACGATGCGGGAGGTTCCCCAGTTGGTTTCCATGGCTGCCGCGGCAATCAAAAAAGAGGGCGGAACGGCGTCTACACGGTTTAGAAGTTCGGTCAGCAAAAACTTGTGGCGCTGATAGCCTTTAAGGCGGGTAAAAACGTCATACTCGGCAGCGGTTTTTTCGATAATGCGGCTTTCTTCAGCGCTCAGTTCATGGTTTTTATCAAAGTTTTGTTTGATTTGTTCGATAACCTGACGCTGTTCCAGCGTTTGTTGGTTAAAGCGCAGAGCCAGCGGCGCCAGTATTTTGATGAACAATGCAATGCGCTTCTGTTCATCGGCGACGGCATCAAAGTCTGTCGGAAAAGAGGAGAGGTAAATCGGCGGATAGTGATACCCCGGGAGCATCAGATATCCCCGAACGCCTTTGTAGTCATAATATTCGTAAATATCTTCAAGTTGGGAAGTGTTAAGGCGGGAAAGGTTAAGTTCCTGCGGCGCCGCAGCGCTGCTTGTCTGAGGCGTCAAATTAAAAATCAGTAGCAACAGCAGGAACTTTTTAATCATCGGGCCTCGTTTTTCTGGGTTATGTTGCGAACCTCTTTAACGGCGGGAATGTATGTTTTGAGGATTTTTTCAACCCCTTCTTTTAAGGTGACCATAGCGTAGGGACAACCGACACAGGAACCTCTCATCTCGACATAAACAATGCCGTTTTCAAAACTCTGGAACACGATGTCTCCGCCGTCTTGTTTAACAGCCGGACGGATGCGGGCGTTTATCAGCCCTTCTATTTGTTTGATTATTTCGGTTTCGTCCCGGGATGAAGGAGATGAATCGATTACGGCCTGTTCGCCGGTGGCAAGGTAATCCATAATCTCGGCGAGTATCTGAGGTTTAAGTTCGTCCCACGAGGCAGAAGATTCTTTGGTGACCGAAATCATATCCGACGTAATGAAAATTGAAGCAATGCCGCCCAGATCAAACAGTTGTTCCGCCAACGGCGATTTGCGAATCGATTTGGCATCGACAAATTCCGCACTGCCGGCATTCAAAATTTGTACCGGCGGAAAGAAATTGAGGACGTCAGCCTCCGGAGTTGTCTGTGTTTCAATTATCATTATTGTTTTCCTTGTGCCGCAGACAGGGTTAGTTTACACATCATATTTTGGCTGATGAGCGCTGCTTTCAGGCTGTAATAACCGATGGAACTCAGATGATTGGGGGCCAGCGTACTGTCCGGTTCGCCGTTGCGAACTACGGCAGGAGAAAGGACAACCGCTTCTTCCAGGGCTTTGACCATTTGAGTCCAGGGCTGATAAATGTCATTAGCCAAGATAATATCTTTATAATCATAACTTAACGCTTTCATCAAGAGATAATAGCCATAAATTTTTCCCTGTTGATAATAAAAGAGGTCATCGCTGCGGTTATCGACCCAATCCGAACTGTGTTCGCGGATATGGGCCTCAAGCTTTTCGTTGCTCAGCCAAAGGTCTTTTGACATTCTTTGCAGAAAATATGCCAAGTCGCCGGGGCTTTTGTAGAAGACGCTGCCGCCTTCGCGCAGAGACCGGTTGTAAGCAACCAGCTGTTTTCGGGCTTTTTTGTACTGGGTGTTGGCGGAAGGAACCGGAGTTAGTTTGTTTTGCGGCGAGAACATCCAGATTGTGCCCGGATATTTGAGCAGTTCTGCGGCGGTTTTGAGCGGAAGCTCCTTTTCCGGTGCGATTGTCTGGTCAACTTTAGTGGCAAAAGAGGAAGAAACGTTGCTGACCGCAGACATCAGTCCCAGCTGGAAGTTAGGCATATTGTCGAGGACGTATGACGGGAAGATGAAAGGCAGGTTGGGCGTCCACATTTTGTCGCTGACTTCCCGCTTGATGAGGAAAGACATCATTTCTACGGTTGCAGACTGGGAAGGCGGCGTATTTATTTCATAATCGGTAGTGGTATCGATTTTGTTCATCATCCAACCGCCGATGGGATAGTATAAAAAGATGATGGCGGCAAAAACGATAATCAACAGCTGCCACCAGGAGGTAATGAACGAACCGAGCCGGCGAAAAGGCGAACTCAGGCGTTCCCACCAGCGTTGGCGGGCAAGCGTTTTTAACAGTTTATCAAAAAGTTCCTTAAGATTTTGATTCTGCATTTTTTTTACCTCTTCGAGACAACAGTTTAAGAATATCGTTGATATCCAGCACTCCCGTTAGTTTAGCGGTTATTGCAAAACTTGCAACACCCAAAATGCACAAAAGTCCAAAAATCGGCAGCTTTTGCCACAGAGAAAGGTTCAGCCAGTTGCCGTAGCGGCAATTTAGCAGAAACTCGCCCAATTCCAGCATTCCTCCCATAAATAGGGAGCAAATAAAGATTTTGAAGGTTTTTATCATCAGAAAGCGGGGAAATTCCCAGTATCCGCGTTTGCGGAGTCCGCGGTAATACTGGCCGAAAGAAACAAAAGCGGCGATAGTGGTTGCGGCAGCGATGCCGACATGGCCAAACGGCTTCATCAGCAGAAGAGCAAACGACAGGTTTGTCAGCAAAACGACGACGCTGTATTTTACCGGCGTACGGGTATCGCCGCGGGCAAAAAAGTTTGGGGCGAGGGCTTTGACCATAACGTATACGGGCAGCCCGACGGCGTAGGCAATAACGGCGCTGGTTGTCATAGCCGTTTCGAAAGTTCCGAATTTGCCGTGTTGGAAAAGGATGTTGATAATCGGTCCGGCCAGTACAATCAGAGCGACTGCGGCGGGGATGGACAGGAGGGCGCCGTATTCAATGGCTTTGTTCTGGATGTGGCAGGCCTCGTCGGTTTCTCCGGCTTTGAGGTGATGGGACAAAATCGGCAGGACGGCCACGCTGATGGCGGCTCCGACGACGCCGAGCGGCAGCTGCTGCAACCGGTTGGCATAGTAAAGCCAAGAGATGGCGCCGGTTCCGACCATTGAGACCAAAATGGTATCTACCACCATATTTATTTGATAAACTCCGGCTCCCAAAACGCCGGGAGCTATGCGTTTGAACAAGGTGCGTATGGAGGAGTCTCCGACCAGGTTAAAAATGTCAAAGCGGGGACGGAGATATACATTTTCGCGGCGGAGGAAATAAATCAGCCAGAGAATTTCGATAAAACCGGCAAAAGTTACACCGATTGCGATACCGTGTGCCGGAGTGTCGCCGAAAGGCACAAAGATGAAAACGGAGGCTATCATCATCAGGTTCAGAATAACCGGTGCGGCCGCCGGTGCGGCAAATTTTCCCAAAGAGTTCAGTATTCCCGACTGAAAAGAGACGATGGATATAAACAACAAAAAAGGAAAGGTTATGCGGGAGAGCGAGGTTGCCAACTCGATTTTGCCGGGGTCATCGGCAAATCCCGGGGCCAGAACGGGGATAACGTAAGGCATTGCAAATTCTAAAATGATTACAAAAATCGCCAAAAAAAACGTCAGTACCGATATGGATTGGGCAGCAAATTCCAAAGCCTTGCCGCGTCCGTCGGTTACCAGCTTGTGAGACAGCATGGGGACAAATGCCGACGTGAAAGCGCCTTCGGCAAACAGGCTGCGAAACAGATTAGGGAGCTTAAAAGCGACGAAAAACGCGTCGGAAACCATTCCCGCTCCCAGGAAGTTTGCCAATACCATATCCCGCAAAAAACCGGTGATGCGGGAAACCAAGGTGAATCCTCCGAAGGTGGCAATAGATTTGAATAAACTCATTTTATTGTGTCTCAAATGTTTTATTAAGTTGATTTTAAGAGATTATAGGTTATAAATTATTAAAAATAAGACAACAAAAAACGGATTTTTATGCTCCGGGTGGCAAGATAGCGTCTTTGACGGTGTTTTTATTGCAATTATCCAGATTATATATGTTTTTGTGATTGACAAAACGAATTTAAATTGCGATAATGGACAAAAGAATTGAGTTTTTATGTTTGGAGAAATTTTATGGAATTAGGAATGCAAAATCCTGCTCAGGTTATGCCGCGATTGGAAGACGGCGCCGTCAAAAAAGACGGCGGACACGCCGTTACGGTTGACCGTAAAACCGGCAAGGCTCTGGATATGAACGGGAAGGCAGCCATGGCTCCGTGGATGGAGCAACTCATCGGTGCAGAATCCAAAGCTGCCGGGCACAAGTTGTTATTATCCGGTTACAGCAAAGATGCACTTTCCGGGGAGCTTTCCGGAATCAATAATTTTATGGACTCTATCGAAGCCAAGCAACAGGAGATGTCCGGTCAGGCTAAGGCTATGCGCGAGAAGATGGCAGCACGGAAAGAAGTTAAGGCTCCGGCCGGCCGCAGTGTTCAGAACGAAGGGACTAATCCGGTTCTGAGTACAAAGCGTTACAGATCTCATTAAGCTGCGTGCAGATAACCGTTTGAAACTCAGAATTTTCGGAATTCTGAGTTTTTTTATTGCCCTTTTGTCCATAAAATGGTACTACGATTTTATTCAAATAAATTATTAATTTAACTATTGTCTTATGAAAGCCGAAAATTTCGTTATTATCTGTGCCGTTGCCGGAACATTTTTGTTTTGGGTACAGGCAATTTTGGGAGTGTTGCTGGATTTCAGCTATTATTCCAGTGCCGAATATCGTCTCAGACGCTTGTTGCAGCGTCAAAGCAAGAGGCAAATAAGCTGGTGGGAGGTTATCCTGTTTCTGGTTGCCGGAATGTTCATTTTTGCAGCCGGAGCGATATTGGTCCGTACATATGAAGAACGGTTTGCAAGCAGGATATTTTACTATGCCGCCTGGGGCGCCTGCTTTTTGCTGCCGGCTGTCTGGAATCTGCTTTGTTCTTTGTGTTTTGTGGCGGTTGTCCGACTGCTGACTTTTAAAATTCCTTTGTTTCCAAAGAAAAAAGAGCATTTTGCGTCGTCGGAAAAGCGAAAAGCAAAGAACGAAGAAAAAGTTGGAGATGCCGAGATTGTAGAATAATAAATTTTAACGATATGGAACTTTTAATTTTATTTGTTGCGGCGGGGATGACAATCGGTACCTTTTTTATCGGTCTTTCGCTGGCCATTGAAGCTTCGCCTCAAAATGAGGACGAGGCAATGCCGTGGTTTTTGGTTTGGAGAACTATTCCAAACAGGTGCAAACGCTTTTGGCGCCTGAGAAAGGAAACTTTGCTGTTTCGGGCGCTGGGATACGGTTTTATGTGGGTTGCCGGCAGCATTTTGGCGGTATGCCTGTATTCTGAAATGTCGGGAAAATCGCTGGTGTTGTTTGTTACGGTGCTTTTAATTTTTCCGGTATTTTGGGAATGGCTGATGTTTGCGGTTATGAAAGGCGTTGCCTGTATGTATGCAAAATACAGGTGCTGAGAATTATTAAGAGAAAAAAGCTGGATAAAATATCCAGCTTTTTTGTTTTTTTAGACGTTGTCACCGGGTTTGGCGCGTTTACGCATAATCGGATCGAGAATTCGCTTGCGGAGGCGCAGGGTTTTGGGGGTGACTTCCAGCAGTTCGTCTTCCTGTATATAAGACAAGCCCTGTTCCAGCGTCAGTTTCCGCGGCGGAATGAGGTCAATTGCCTCGTCTTTGCCGGCAGCTCTGATGTTGGTCAACTGTTTGGCCTTACAAGGATTGACTTCCAAATCGTTAGGTTTGGTGTGTTCGCCGATAATCATACCGACATAAACGGGAACGCCGGGATCAATAAACATCGGACCGCGGTCTTGCAGTTTCCACAAGGAGTAAGCGATGGCGGTTCCGCTTTCGGAAGAAATCAGAACACCATTGCGGCGGCTTTCGATTTCGCCTTTATACGGTTCATAGCACTTAAAGAGGCGGTTCATTACGCCGGTGCCGCGGGTGTCGGTCAGAAATTCCGAATGGTATCCGATTAAACCGCGAGAAGGCGCGTTAAAAATGAGGCGAACCTTGTTTCCGATTTGGGACGGAATCATCTCAACCAGTTCAGCGCGGCGGCGTCCGAGTTTTTCTACAACGGTACCGGAAAATTCTTCGTCGACGTCGACGACAACTTCTTCAATCGGTTCAATCAGCTGTCCGTTTTCATCCCGTTTCATCAATACGCGCGGGCGGGAAATCGAGAGCTCAAACCCCTCGCGGCGCATCGTTTCAATCAGCACGCCGAGCTGCAGTTCGCCACGGCCGGCAACCTCAAAAGAATCGGTGGTGTCGGTGCGTGAAATTCTGAGCGCAATGTTGCCTTCGGCCTCTTTGCACAGGCGGTCCCAAATCATTCGGGAGGTTACTTTGTCTCCTTCGCGTCCGGCCAGCGGAGAATCGTTGATGGAGAAGGTCATTGCCAAAGTCGGAGGATCAATCGGCTGGGCGTGGATGGCCTGGCTGACTTCCATGGCACAAATCGTATCGGCAACGGTGCCTTTGACAACGCCGGCAACGGCAATAATGTCTCCGGCATGAGCTTCTTCCAGACTTTCGCGGTTCAGTCCGCGGTAAGCGAGAATTTTGCTGATGCGGACACGCTCAATTTCCTGATTGTCGCCATTGAGAATTTTAACGGTATCATTAACGTGCAGGGTTCCCGACTGAACCTTTCCGGTCAGCAAGCGGCCGATGAACTTGTCAGATTCCAGCGTGGTGGCCAGCATTGAAAAAGGAGCATTCGGTTCGCAGGCAGGTTCGGGAACATAAGAGCAAATCAGTTCAAACAACGGGGTCAGGTCTTTCTTTTCCTCGTCAAGCTCTTTAACGGCCCAGCCATTTCGGCCGGAAGCGTATAAGACGGGGAAGTCAAGCTGTTTGTCATTGGCGTTAAGGCTGACGAAAAGATCGAATATTTCGTTCAGCACGTCATCGCAGCGGGCATCGGGTTTGTCCGCTTTGTTAATGACGACGATAGGGCAGAGACCGAGTTTGAGAGCTTTGCCTAGGACGAATTTGGTTTGGGGCATAGGGCCTTCGGAGGAATCGACCAAGAGAACGACGCCGTCAACCATGGAAAGAATGCGCTCAACTTCGCCGCCGAAATCCGCGTGTCCCGGGGTGTCCACGATGTTGATGTGGGTTCCTTTCCAGTTGACGGAAGTGCATTTGGAGAGGATGGTAATGCCGCGTTCACGTTCCAGATCGTTGCTGTCCATGACGCAGGTTTCAACTTTTTGATTCTCACGGAAGGTGCCGCTTTGTTTTAACAGGCCATCAACCATTGTGGTTTTGCCGTGGTCAACGTGGGCGATGATGGCAATATTTCTCATATTCATTTTTTTGTTTCTTTCCTAAATAGTCATCATATCGGGAAATCGGCCTTAAGTGCATTTTCTGCTGCACGTCGCTTGCAGATTTCTTTTTCGGACGGATATCGGTGACAGCCGTCTGACAGATTTAAATCATTTTTGATAAATTCGCTTTACCATACACTTTTAAAATTAATTTTCAAGATTTTAGTGCAGAAAGATTAAGTTTTTTGATTTGATTTTTAGAAATAACTTTTTATAATGTGCGGCAGAATTTATCTTTTTTTGTAAACATTTAAAAATTATTGGTATGGACTGTTGGAACTTTGCCGAAGTGATGCAGTATATTGCTTACGGAGGATTTGTCTTTGTCAATTTGAGCGCTCTGATACGCTGGGGCATTCGACGGGTGAAATTTTTGCAGCGGGACGTTGTCGGAGAAGATGGAAAACTTTATGATTTTTTCTTGCTTCGAAATTATGTTTCCGTCAATTTTATCTCACCGCTTGACCGGAAAATCTGGTGGTTTGTTTTTGGAGCCTGTCTTTGCAGCATCGTTTGTTCCTGGGCATATATTTTTACGCTTCCGGGATTTGTTTTGGCTCTGATGATAGCCGTCGCGGCAGGGTATTGCTGGATGCGGATGATGATGTTTCTTGCGCAGTTAATCAGCGATATTATTTACGTTTTGTGCTGTATTGTTCTGATTGTCAAACTGGCATTTTTGTGAGTTAATAAAAAAGCTGCTTTTAGGAAAAAGCAGCTTTTTTCTTTTAGGCCCGTTTGCCGTAAGAAAGCAATTTGTTGCGAACCAGTCCGCGGAGGCTTATTTCCGGGCGTGCACCGTAGTGGCTGATGATTTCCGCCGCGGCAATCGACCCAATCATGGCACAGGTTCCGAGGCTTCGGCCCTGGGTCAGACCGTAGAGAAAACCTGCCGCGTACAGGTCGCCGGCACCGGTAGTGTCGACAACGTTTTCGACTTTTTCCGATTCAACGTAAATTTTGGTGCGGCCGTTGACGACAACCGAACCTTTGGCGCCGCGCGTAACGGCGGCAATGTCAATGTGCGGTTTTATCATGTCAAGGGTTTTATAAAAGTCTTCTTCGGCGAAGAGAGATTTTATTTCATCTTCATTTCCAAAGAGAATGTCGACGTGGTTTTTGATAAAATTCAAGAATTCTTCGCGATGACGGTCGACGCAGGATTTGTCCGACAGGCTGAAGGCGACGTCCCGGTTATAATTATGCGCTATTTCCGCCGCTTTTACGATGGCTTCCTTGTCGCAGTCTTCATCCCACAAGTACGCTTCAATATAGGTAATCTTGCTGGCTTTGATGATGTTTTCGTCGATGTCTTCGACGGAGAGCTTTTTGGAAGCGCCCAAATATGTGAACATGGACCTCTGGGCGTCCGGCGTGACCAGCACGATGCTGCGGCCGGTTACCGGTCCTTCGTTCAGCGGCTGAGTGAAAAAGTCTACGCCTGCAGCTCCGATGTCGCGGGTAAATTCCTGACCGAGCTCGTCGTCATGAATTTTACCGATAAAGGCGGGCGCGCCTCCCAGCGAGGCAAGTCCGGCAACGGTATTAGCGGCAGAACCGCCGGGAACTTCTCGTTCGGGAACAAGATCGGCGTATATTTTTCCGGCAGTAACGGCATCAACGAGGGTCATTCCGCCTTTGGGCAGATTGCGTTCTTTTAAAAATCCTTCACCGACTTTGGCAAGGACGTCGACGATGGCATTACCGATGCCGACAACGTCATAGTAGGTGGTTTCTTGTTTTGCTATCATGATAATTCCTTATTGGGCAAGGATGTTGAGTTGATTATTTAGTTATCTATTAGCTTAAAATCGGCGAATTAGCAACAATAAAAAACCTCCGCAAAGGGAGGTTTTTCAAAATTCTGACTTGCAGACGAATTAATCGTTGGCGTTGGGGCAGATTTTTGCCTGTTCAGCGTTGAACTTAATCCATTTTTCATCAGCTTCGTCTTCAGAAGTAATGGCTTCCTGCGGGCATTCAGAAATGCAAACACCACAATCAATGCAAGTATCGGGATCGACAACCAGCTGTGTGTCACATTCATGGAAAGCGTCGACCGGGCATACGTCAGCGCAGGATTTGCATTTTACGCAAGCATCATTAACAACAGATACCATCAGATTTCTCCAAAGTAGTTACATTAAAATCAACATCAATTTACCCATATTCTCAAATAAATCAAGCATAATCTTGCATCGGGGAAAAAAAGTCCCCATATAAAGGGTAAATCCCGCGCTTTGGCGGGAGAACGGTTAACTTGTATTACGGAGATGAAAAATGTCAGACAAACTTGCGTTTCAGGCAGACGTCAGCAAAATGCTCGATATTGTGGTAAATTCGTTGTATTCGGAAAAACAAATTTTTTTGCGGGAGCTGATTTCCAACGCTTCCGACGCCTGTGACAAGCTTAAGTACCTGGCTTTGACGAATCCCGATATTGCAAAAGCTTCGGGACAATTCAAAATTAAAATCGTTCCGAATTCCAAAGAAAACAAACTTACGGTTTCGGACAACGGCATCGGTATGAACAAAGAAGACCTGATTAATCATTTGGGAACGATAGCCAAATCGGGTACGGCGGACTTTGTGCGCAATGTCAAGGACAACGGTTCGGTCTGTGATTTAATAGGACAGTTCGGCGTTGGCTTTTATTCGGCCTTTATGGTGGCGGACAAGGTTGAAATCATAACCCGCAAAGCAGGTGAGGATCAAGCTTGGAAATGGGTATCCAACGGAATCGACGGGTTTGAGATTAGTGAGGCGACGCGTGAGAGCAACGGTACCGACATTACTCTGTCGCTTAAGGAAGACGACAAGAATTATACCGACACGATTTATCTGCGGCAGATTATCCGCACCTATTCCGATCATATCGAATATCCCATTGTTTTAGAGTTAGGCGATGCCGGAGAGGAAACAGTCAATACGGCTTCGGCGTTGTGGACGCGTCACAAAAGCGAGATTACCGAAGAACAATACAAAGAGTTTTATCATCATATTTCCCGTAATTTTGACGATCCCTGGATGACGCTTCACTTCAAAGCGGAGGGCAATATCGAATATACCGGTTTGTTGTTTATTCCGTCAGAAACGCCGTATGATCTGTTTCAACCGGACAAAAAGAACGGGTTGAAGCTGTATGTAAACAAGGTATTTATCTCCGATAAGGTCGAGGCGCTGATACCCAATTATCTGCGTTTTGTGAAAGGGGTTATCGATTCCGCCGACCTGCAGCTCAATATTTCCCGCGAGATGCTGCAGCACAGCGCATTGATTGAGAAAATAAAACACGGCACGGTTTCTCGTCTTTTAAAAGAGCTGAAAAAACGCAGCAAAGACTATGATGACTATATGAAATTCTGGAAAAATTTCGGCATTGCCTTTAAAGAGGGCATTTATGAAGATTTTGGCAACCGGGAGGAAATCGCTTCGCTTTCTTATTTCCATTCGACCAAAGACAGCGAAAAACTGACGACTCTGGACGAGTATATTTCTCGAATCGAGGGAGACGGCAAGACCATTTATTATATTACCGGCGATGACGTGAAGGTACTGTCCAACAATCCTCAGCTGGAGGCATTTAAGGCCAAGGGAATCGAAGTGTTGCTGCTGACGGATCCGATTGATGAGTTTTGGCCGCAGGTTTTGCCCAACTATAAAGGTTATGCAATTAAACACATTTCTCAGGCGGAAGTCGATTTGAACCTTGAGCGCAATGATAAGAAAGCGGACGAGGGCAGCCTTAAAAAACTGACTGATTTGATGACCGAAATGTTTAAGGAAGAAGTCGGAAAGGTTACGACAACAGAAAAGCTGACGACTTCTCCGGCCAGTCTGACGGTTGAAAACGGGCAGATGAGCCTGCATTTGGAAAGGTTAATGCGCAACCATCAGCAGCAGACGGTTTTTGCCAGCACCCGTATTTTGGAGCTTAATCCGTATCATCCGTTGATTATCAAACTGGCGGATATGACTGCGGACGAAGCTAACCGGGCGAAGGTTGAGGAAGTTGCAAAACTGTTGCTGGATCAGGCTAAAATAGCGGAGGGAGAAGCAATCAACGATCCTTCGTTTTATATTTCGAAAATGAGTGATTACATTTTAGAAGCGATGTAGCATCAAGCGGAGCATTAAACTGCTCCGCTTTTGCTTTAACATATTTTAGAAGCGTACATCTCCGCAGACTTCACCGGTAGAGTATTCTGTGGGGCTAAAAGACTCTTCGGCAGCTTTGCATTCAGCCATAGTACTGAAGTTGGAATAGTCGTTATAGCTTTGGGTGAAGACATCATATGCCGATTCACCGGTCGAACATCTTTGGTGAGGTTTGGTTCCATATTGATAAAGTGAGGTGTGATATGGATTGGCTGCGCACGGATAGGTTATTTCTTCAGTAATAGTTATGTATCCCTTTCCACAGTAGTAACAAGCGTCACAGGTATCATCAGAGCGAGTTACATCCTGGCTGTAAGGATGCGAACTTGGGCAAGAGCTAGTACCAAATGTACAACGGCAGGAGGGTGTGGTTTCGCCGGAATTACCACCCGAACTTCCGCTGTTGTCTGTGTTGTCATTGGTGTCTTCTCCGGAAGACGAACATCCGGAACCACCACATCTAGTGTCGCAAGCTTCTATAGAACCGTCGGAACAGCAGTCCCCATGGCAAGAAGAATGTACGGAGCACCAGTTTGAGGAGCTGGAATCACAAGGTGCAGACTTGCAAGAAATACATTTTCCGCAAGAGTTATAACTCTCACATCCGTAGTCACAATTTTTGTCAGTTACGTTACAGGCCGGATCAGACTCACAGGAAGTACACCGGTCACAGGAGTTGTATTCGGCACAACCATAGGTACAGTCTTTGGATGAGATGGTACATTCCGGTCTCATCTCACATTGATTGTAATTACCGTCGCAGGCTTCTCCGGCAGGCTGGTATTCCCCGTTACAGTTTGAAGAGTTTTGACTGTATTCAGATTTACAGACGCAATCATTATACTTTCCGTCGCAAGAACCACCTGAAAGGGTATATTTACCAGAACAATTGGAAGAAGTGTATTTGTATTCGGAAGGGCAAACACATCCTTTTTGACAAGTCATACCTGCAACGGGATGAACCACGCCGGTAGATAACTTTGGCGAAGGGCAAGTAGCATAAAGATTGTAATGTTTCATACAATCAGAAT
>HF995283.1:37714-45006 GCA_000432275.1 Proteobacteria bacterium CAG:495 | reverse complement strand
GACAGACAACGGCGGTTCAAATAATCCGTTAGTGTCGCGTAGTGCTGCGGTTACTGAGGAACCCGTTGTATATAATGAAATTGAGATTGTTGAGACGAAAACAACTGCACCCGCCGCAGTTTCAACCGGCGGAAAAGAGGATAATGCTGTTGCGGAAACACCGGCAAGTGTCACACGCTCTGCTGAACCGGAACCTGCTGCAGTACCCGCTCCGGCCGCCGCCGAACCTTCTGCTGCTGAAAATTCGGCGCAGGAACGCCGCCGTCAGGCCTTGGCTGCCCGACAGGCTATAGCGGCAAGGGCTGCGGTACGAACTCCTGTTGCGGTTGCTAACGATTTGGGTACAATCGACACAACATCTGGTGATGAGCCTACGGTCGCCGCTACGGCTGCGGTAGAAGTTCAGGCTGCCGAAGCTGCTGTGGAAGAAGCACAAAAAGCGGCTAAGGTCAAAACCGAAGAGGCGCGTGCAGCCTCCAATGAAGCGGCCCGGTTGGCGGCTGTTGCAGCTCAAACCAATAATCCTGCCGATATTGCCGCGGCACAGCAAGCAGCGGATGCTGCCCGTCAGAAACAGCAGGAAGCTGTCGATGCTCAAAAGGTAATCGATGAACAAATCCGTCTCCGTACCACGGCTCAACAACGCTATTATGCTCTGACCACGGATAATTCGCTTGAAAATCGTCTTGAACAAGAGGATGAAGAGCATGCCGAGGAAATCAGCGAAGGGGCTGAACAACGCCAAATGGAGGAGGCCAGCGCCCAGGCTCGTGCAGAAATGGAAAGCAGGGCTGCGGCTTTTCGCGCCGGACAGGAAGCTTTGCAGCGAGAAGCTGAGGAGCGGAAACAAGAAGAAGTAGCTGCTGCCGAGGCTGAACAAAGTCGTGATGCCGCAATTCAGGCGGCGGAAGAGATGGAGCGTCGTCTGGAAGAAAGCGACCAGGCCAAACTCGAGCGTATTCGTTCTGCCCGCATCAAAAGAATGCAGCTGATGCGCCAGATGCAGGAGCAACAGGGTGGAGATGTTGCTGCCGAGTAGCTTTCGCAAAAATTAACGCATTATTCATAAAAAAGAGGTATACTGTATAAAAAAGATACCTCTTTTTTTATGCAAATACACAGCTCTGAATAAATTGGGTTGTTTTTCTTGCATAAAAAAATCACCGCGGTATCATAAATTCATAGTGGGACTGTAATATGCGTGAAATAATATTAAAAGCGGTGGCAAATCCGCCTAAGATACTGTGGGGGCCTTTTTTACCCACCATGCTGAACATGGGCATACAGTTTCCCATTATGTTTATGTTTTTAGGAACATTTAATATTAACCCGCTGGTTTTTATGTGCACTTTGGTCATCGGCCATGTTATCTGTATTGCCGTGGGTGTCAAAGAGCCGCATATTTCGGCTATGATTCAGGCTTACGGCCAGACTGCCAAAACTTCACATAACCTTTATAAAGAGAAGGGGAACAAATTTGCACCCTGAGTTTGATTTTTTCAGCACCTTTGTCCAAGGTCTTTCCAGCATAGAAGTAGCTGTTGCCGTAATCGGTTTTATTTCGGCGGCGGCATTTGCCGGATTCTGGGCGACTAAGTTTGGTTATTATGTCCTGCCTCAGCCTCGTGAGTCGCGGGTGTCTGACTTTTTGCCTTTTAACAAGTTGTTGTCGGACGGCATTACCATTCGCTGTTATAACGGATCTCTGGCCCGTGTTTTCAGGGTTGAGGGCGTGGATTTGGCTTTTGTTACCGATGAAAAGGTAATGTCGATGCTGGAAGCGCGCAAATCATGGATTGACGGTATGTCTGACTTGCAGGTGACTTGCCGCGTCATTACGCTGCGTGAGCGAATTCCTCTGGAAGAAGAAACCGGAGATTTCGGAAACAAACTGTTGTCCGATATTGCCTCAACCTGGCGCTCTAATCTAGACCGTGTATACAGCAACCAGCACTATATCGTGCTCTCGGTTGCGGACCGTACCGATTCCCTCAAGGATTTGAACTATGCTTCACAGGCGCTGATTGCCACTTTGAGCGAATACGGGGTCACGACGTTGTATGAATCTGAGGGAAGCCCGGCAAAAGACAGCCCGCTTTCGGTATATTCCAAAATTTGCAGCCCGATATCCAAGCCGATGCCGAAAATCAACGGTGCCGAAGGTGCGCATTTAAATGAATTGCTGACCTCCGACCACATTCATTTCACCGGTGAAAACGGCATTATCAAATTCTTTTCCGGCGACAAACAGCTTTATGAAGTGGTTATGGGCATCCGGTCTTCCGGTGACTATATGGATGAGGGAATGATTGCCTCATTGCTCTCTATTGATTGTGAATTAACTCTATTGCACAACATTCGTCCGATTTTCAAACCGCACGCCCGTGCATTGTTGATGCAGCAGCAGCGTATGGCCACCATGACCAGCTTTTCAAGTGACGTTGTCGACCAGTACAGCGAGGTTTTGGCTGCCATTGAAGACAGCGATACCAACCATCAGGCTTTGACGGAATATGCCATGGCGGTCATTTTGCACGGCGAGAGCAAAGAAGAAATTGACTTCGGCGAAAGTGAAGTGCAGCGTATCTGCCGTTTATACGGCGTAACCCCGGTCCGTGAAGGCTGGGTCACGCAGGCGACGTTCTTTAACCAGTTTCCGACTTATGAAACCCTGCCGAGGACCTATCGTTATCTGTCCCGCGTGGTTGCCACGGCCATTTCTTTTGACAAGCCTTCCGAAGGTTTCAGCAAGTCAGACTGGGGGCCGGGAGCCATTTCCATCTTCCGCACGACTTCGGGATCGGCTTATCGTTTTCAGTTTCATGTTTCCAGTGAAGATTCTGCGGTGGCTCACTGTTGTATAATCGGTCCCACCGGTCAGGGTAAAACGACTTTGCTGACTTTTCTTGCCGGTCAGGCCATGCGCCACCGTGATTTGAAGGTATTTTTCTTCGACCGCCACCGCGGTGCCGAGATTTTCACCCGCGCCATCGGCGGAGCATATGTCGGCTTTGAGGGTGATGAGAAAAACGTTTCCCTTAATCCGTTTGATTGTGCCAATACGCCGAATAACCGCGCTTTCCTGCGTCGGTGGATTCGCGCCATTACTTTGGTGGACGACGCTGTTTCCGAAAAGGAAATTGCCCGTGCCGTAACAACGGCGTTTGACTACCTTCGTCCCGAAGAGCGGGTGATGACTAATTTGTATAAAAGCTGTTTTTCTCCGACCGGAAATATGCGTCGGGAGCTTTTCAAATGGGTCAATCCCGACCAGTACGGCAATATTTTTAATGCGACTAACGACAGCTTGGATTTGAAGTCTAAACGTTTTATGGCTTTTGACTTCACGCACATCTTTGAAGACGAAGTCCTGGCGCCTGCCGTCATCAGTTATATCATGCATCGTATCCAGTCGGAAACCGGCGAAACCGGGGTTCCCTCTCTGATTATGATTGATGAGACCGCACCGATGCTCAAACACCCCATGTTCCGGGATTATTTTGCCATAGGTTTGCAGGAAGGCCGTAAAAAACGCCAGGCATACCTCTGTGCTTTCCAACAGCCGAACATCATTGATAAACTGGGCGTCGGCGAAGTCATTCGCGGTCAGTGCCAAACCGTTATCTTTTTCCGTAACCCGCAAGCCATGCCCGAAGACTATGTCAACTGGAACCTGACCAATGCGGAAACCGACTTTATTTTCGGCAAAACCTATCGCGATTTTCCTTATGCCATTTTGTTGTCCCGTCCCGCTACCGGAGAGTCCGTAATTTTGGATGTGGATTTGAGCGGTTTGGGGCCGTACCTGAGGCTGTATAATTCCGGTCGCAAGAACGTGCTTTTGGTTGAGGAGCTGATTAAAGAATACGGTGAAGAAAACTTTGTTACAAAATATTTAAATATTGCGTAATTTGGCTCAAATCCGTTTATTTAATGGCAAAAATTTGCTATGATAAAATTAGGTGGTACTAGCAGGAGGTTGATATGAGAAAGTCCGATTTTTCAAAGATTTTTGCGATTGCGCTCATGAGTGCCTCAATGCTTTATGTTCCGAAGGCCGAAGCGATGATTCCGGTTATTGACGGTACCAGTATTGCCAATACCATCAAAGACTGGATGAATAACATCAAGGAAACCAAACTGGTTACCGATACGGTGGCCTTTGCAAATAAGACCAGTGCCGCAATCGGCGACGCCAAAAAAAGCGTTTCCGAATACGTTATCAAAAATAAGGAAAAGGCCGAAGAAAAGCTGAAAAAACTCAACGAATATAAGAAACAGGCCGAAGAATACAAAAAAGAATACGACGAATACAAAAAAATGCTTGATGAAAACATCGAAGCAGCACAAAAACTCAAAGCGGAAGCCGAAGCCAAACTGGCTGAAGCTCAGGAAATGAAGGCCAGCGTTGAGGGGGCGCTGAGCGAAGCTCAGGCAACGGCCGGCGCGGTAGGAGATTTGGCCCAGAGCAAAATCAGCGATGCCGCGTCTAAAGCGGGAATTTCGTCATCCGGTAGTGGAAATTCCGGCGTGACTTTTGCCGATCCCTCTATCGGCGGCAGTAACGTAAATGTCGGAGCACTGACTTCCGCAGGAAACAGTTACAGCACCGGAAGCTCTGCTGCCGGCAGCACGGATTCAGCCAGCGGATATTCTGCTCCCGTTTATGCCGACACGCCTATCGCGACTTCCCGCGCAGCGTTTGGCGGAACCTCAGGAACAGCATCCGGCGCCGCTTCCGGCGGAAGTGCCGCAGCGTCGGTTGAACCCTTGACCGCTGAAGAAAAAGCAGCCCTTCCTGCAGTACAGGCTAAAGCAGCCGCCGGGCAGACCCTAACCGCCGAAGAACAGCAGCTGGTTGCCAAGGCCGCTAAGGTTGAACGTGCGGAACAGAAAGAAAAAGCTGCCGCGATTAAACAAAAACTCGCCAATGGTGAGCAAATCAGCGACGAAGAGCGCGCCCTGCTGGAAAAAGACTATGCCGATGAGGCAGCCGAGCTTAAAGCTATTGAAGAAAAACAGGCCCGCGGCGAGGAACTGACTGAAGACGAACAGGCTCTCTTGGATGAAAAAGCCGAAGAAGACAAAGCGAAAGAAGAAAAACTGTCTTCAATGAGCGAAGACGAATTGCGCGAAAAACTGGCAGCCCTCGATAAGGCCAAACTGGACAGCTGGTCTGACGAATTCCTTTATACCCGCGAAGAACTGGAAGCCAACCTGAAAGCCAAAGATGAGGCCAAAAAAGCCAGCCTGACCAACGAACATGCTTATACGACGGAAGAGCTTGAAAAAAATCTGAAAGCCAAAGATGAAGAAAAACGCTCCAGCCTGGGTATTCGCAGTCGTACAACGTCTCGGGACTTAAAGGCCAGAACTCCGCAGCGCCGAAACTTTACGCGTTCCGGCAACCGGGCTTCTTTGGAAATCGGAGAAGTTCAAAGTTTTGCTTCTCTGCAAAATGAAACGCCGTTGGCTTTTGCCTTTGCTTTGGAGATTGATGATGACGGTACGGATGTCAATAAGTCGTACCTTGTTCCCCGTACAATAAACAAAACCTGTGGCCTGAGCTCCAAAAAGGCTAAGGAAAAAGGGGCTATGGACGAGTGCCTGGTCGGGATTTTCGATAAGCTGAAACAGCCGCGTGCCTATAATGAAGCCGAGTTTATGAAACAGTATAATCAGGGGCGCAAAGAATATGCGGCGGCTTTGATTGCCGAAGGATATAAAGCGCAAAACGATGCCGACGGTTTTGAAGAAAAAACGCTGGACGTAATTGATTTTTCCGAAGCCGACACCACCGCCGACCATTATGCGCATCTTGTGGAAATGAATAAGGCGGTAACGACCACGATTAACGGTTTGCTCAAAATTTACAGCAGCCGTCTGGCCTTAAACACTTACAGCAATTACAGCGCTTACGATTTTTCCACGCCGGAAGAAGACGAAGAGGCTGAAGAATAATTTTTTGGGTGAGGGACTATGGTAAGGTTTGTTAAAATAAATTTGTCTGCTTTGCTGCTGGCGGTTGCGCTGGCAGCCACGGCAGGCGCCGCCCCGCTAAAAGACAACGGCACCGGTCCCGACGGAATATTTATCATCCCGTCAAAGTTTGCCATGCGCTGTGACATCAGTTCTCACGATGTGCACGACGACGGCAAAATTGAAAAATGTCTGAACCAGATTCTGCGGATGAAACTGGGAAGCCAGACTTTTTCCGAAGGGTATGACCGCTTTTTTACCGAAGCGTTCCATGAGTTAAACCGGGATTATATTGATGTTGCCATTCAACGCAAAGCTATGGCCGGTGACGTAGCCGACCAAATGGAAAAGGCGATGAAAGAAGACGCCTACAGCGACGGAGCTTTTTCTGCCGGAGATGAGGATGACGAGGAAAACCTGCGTATCAAACAGACTCAAAACGGCAAACTGGCCACAATGGGGGCATCAAATGTCGTAGATATCATAGATGTATACAGCTCTCAACTGGCGCTTAATGCCATGGCTTATTATCATCAGTACGAGTTTTCTGAAAATGCTGCGGCCATACCCGAAGAAGACGAGGGGACACAATAGGAGGTTTGGATGAAAAAGAATATTTTGACATATTCATTGATTTCATCTCTGCTTATGCTGATAAGCGGAACGCCTGTTCACGCCGCCGTGACCGATCCGGTCGTAAACGTTCTTGATGAAGTTAACCACTATGTTAATGTGGCCGGTACGGTGCAGGAAGACTTGACGACCGTTGCCTCCGGCTATATCCGGGAAAAAACCGGTGCTCTGGGAGATTTCAACAAAGCCCTGAAAGCCAAAAAGAAGGCCGAAAAGCTTGCAAAAAAGGCTGAAAAGGCCAAAAAACGAGCCGAAAAACTGTCCAAGATAAAGGAAAACATCACGGACAAGTATGAGTCCTTTAAAAAGCTCGGTGACAAAGTCAGCGTTGCTTATAAGAGTACAAAAGAAAAGCTGGATGAAGCCAAAGGCTATTATAATGACGGCAAACAGATGCTCGACGATGCCAAGGATATGGTCGATGAAGGCAAAAATATGCTTGAAGAAGGCAAGGGATATGTCAGCGACGCCAAAGATTTGGCTTCTTCTGCGGGAGACCTTGCCGGCAGCAAGATTTCAAGCGTAACCGGCCGTCAGCCCTTTTCGTCATCGGATGCTTCCGCTCCGGTCACCGTAAAACCGGGCGTTTCGGTTGACAATCCCGACGCTTCTTATCTGGTAAACGGCGATGACGCATCCGGAGCCGGCTACAGCGGTGAAGAAGTAACCCTCATGAGCTA
>HF995283.1:0-37691 GCA_000432275.1 Proteobacteria bacterium CAG:495 | reverse complement strand
CAGGAGCTACACGACGCCGGACAGCGCCTCTGCGGAAAGCGACGCTGAAATGACCCCGCTTGACGCCAATGCCGAAAAGGCTGCGGCAATAGCCGATTTTGCAACGGCGGCAGCAGTCAGTCCGGTAACGGTTCCGTTAAATGCGTTGCCCGCTGTCGGCAGTACGACGTTGACCGCCGAAGATATCCTGACGCAGGCACAGGAAAAGGCGGAAAAGGAAGCAGCGGCAGCTGAAAATACCGATGAGGAAAAGAAAGACGAGGACCTGACGCCGGAAGAAGCCGCCAAACAAGAAAAGCTGGCTGCTATGAGCAAAGAGGAACTTCAGGAGAAGCTGAAAGCGCTGGACGAAGCAAAACTGGCCGGCTATTCGGATGAATTCGAATACTCCCGCGAAGAACTGATTGCCAACCTGAAAGCTAAAGATGATGCTAAAAAAGCCAGCCTGACCAATGAAAATGCATATACTTGGGAAGAGCTGCAGAAAAACCTGAAGGCTAAGGATGAGGCTAAAAGGGCCGCGTTGAACCAACGTACCGCCACGCGCAAAACCTTTACCCGCGGCGCCGAGTGACTGAGGAGTAGACAATGACAAAACGTTTGTTAAATATTCTCTTTATGGTCTCTGCCATTCTTGTCGGATTGGCGGTGGCAGCCAATGCGGTGGAAATTCCTTCGTATATTGAAGATGTGAATGATGTGCGCGCCAACATCAATCCGATTATCGAAAATCTGACGTCGCACTCTCAGGATGCCGGCGGCGCTCAGGATGATGAGGAGTTTCAAAACATTATTCTCCGCCAGCTTTCGGCAAAACTCTATGCCGAAGCCCTGACCACCAGAACCAAAGTTTTGAAAGCGGAAAAAGAAAAAGAGCAGACTAAAAAGGAGAAAGCCGCCGAGCTTGGTGACACCAGCGACAAGCAAAAGGTTTTGGTCAATGAAATCAAACCGCGTCTGCGCAGTATTGCAGAGCGCCTGAACAATATCGTATCGTTGGAAGCGAGCATTGCCAGTCTTGAAGGAACCCGGGTAATTATCAATATGCCCAAGGAAGACACCTCGCTTAATACAGACGGCGGAGAGGGAGAATAGTTATGAAAAAGATATTTGCAATTCTCGCTTTGTTCGCTTTTGCCATCGGTATTGCGCCGACAACCGTGGTTACCCCGGCTCAGGCCTTTTTGCCCAAAATCGATGCCGGCAAAACCGGTTCCAAAATCAGTCTGTGGTTTCAAAAAGTTAAATCAAGCTGCGAAAAAGCCATGCAGTGGGTATCTAATTCTAAAATGGGTAAACTTGTCGGTGACGGCATTAAGGCCACCAAAGACGGTGTAAACTTTGCCAAAGATATGTATAAACAAGGTATGGACATTTATAACCAGGGCAAAGAATACGCTGATGCGGCCAAAAACAGCAAAGAATATAAATCAGCCATGCTTGGCAAGGAAATTGCTCAGGAAAGCAAGAAACTGGCTAAAATTCAGCAGCAAATGCTCAAAATTCAGGAAAATGCCAAACAGGAGCAGGAACTTCTGCAGGAGACCACAAACCAAAAGCTGGCCGCGCTGCAAAGCAATCTGGGCACGATGGAAAATTACCTGGCCGAAAATATTGCAAACGGTGCGGATACCTCAGGGTTGAATCAGACCGTCGAACGCGTAAACAGCGAAAGCACGACGCTTATCGAACAAATCAAACGCGAATTTTCTCAAAAAAGCAAGGCCATCAATGATGATATGGATGACCAGTTGGATGAGCTGAAGGAACAGCAGGAGGCGCAGACGGAAGTTATTGCCAAGCTGACCAAAGAACTGGCCGAATTAAACGAAGTCAGCTTTAACGTTGAAAATCCGCTTGAGTCTCTTCAGAACACCAAAAATGAGATATTTCTTAAAAAAGGCGTAAAAGATACGGTTTCAAGCCGTAAAAACCTGCGGGAAAAAAGATTTGAAGAACGCCGTAATATGATTTACGAAATTTACGAAAAGTCGGTTCGCGCCAAAGGAAATATGACCGGCCTGGTTGAAGACGTCAATCTGATTAAGGAACTTTCAGAAACCATGCCCGGCGAAGCTGAAGGCTCCGGAGTTAACGTCGAGATTTTGGTTCGTCAAATTGACATCCTGGAAAAATACGTAGAGTTTGTTTTGGCTGATTTGGCGTTGGAAACGTCTGTTGCCGCGACACAACTGCCGCCCAACGCTTCGGAAGGGGAGCTGACGGACTTCAAACTTTGCAATTATACCAAGAGCCAGGCGGAAATTAACAAGGAAAAGCTTGCGGCGTTAAAGGCTAAAGTATCCAAGGCAAAGGAAAAGGTAACAAGCACGGTTGACAAGGTAAAAGAAGGTGCCGAGCTGGCTAAAGGGGTCGGCGAGGTCGTCCAATCCGGCAAGGAAGTGCTGACAAATAATCCTAATGCCGTTGTAGGAGGAATGTTCTGATGAAAAAGTGGTTGAAAATCTGTGCGGTTGCACTCGCTTTTGTCGGCGTTGTCTTTTATGCGTCCGGCAGTCAGGCCTTCTTTTTGAAACGTTTGCTGCAAGGGCCGACGGTTTTGCCGATGCCCGATTTTCCCGAGGAGGCGGCAACCGTAGGCAAGGGCGTGCAGGAAACTGTCCTGACCGCAAAAAAACTTCAGACTGCTACTCAGAATACCATAAACAATACCCGTGCGGCGCTTAATTCGGTATTTAATTTTGATTTTAAGGCTTTGACCGACGGGACGCAAAATCCCGGACAAATGGAAATCGTCAGTTGTGAAGTCGGCGATATCAGCGCCGATGTGTATGACCCTGATTCTATCGAAGATGCCGTACAAAAATTGTTTTTTACCTACCCGGCCTATGAAAAGTTTGAAAAAGACAAATACGATGCTTATCGGGATAAGTTTTATGAGGACAGCATAATCGAAATTTATACGGCCTCCCGCCAACTGATGATTTATATGGACGAAGTCGTTGTTCCTACGATGGAGGAAGCGCGCCAATGTCTGACGGAAGGCGGCTGCGGCATTCCGGCAGCCGATGCCAACAGCGAGTCTGCTTATGCCGAAGCTCAGGCCTTGGAATCAATGGACAATTTGATAATGGTTCTGCAAAAGGCCGTAGCCTTAAAAGCTCAGTTGCGGGCCGTCCAAGCCATTAACCAAATCAAGCCCCGTCCTTTTACTGAGGCGGATCAAAAGTCTTCCGAGGCTGAAGAAGGCACCCAAACGTCGTTGCTGGATGAGCGCCCGTTGGTACAGCTGGCTTTTTCTTCAAAAGTTTCGTCTTCCGAGCCGCTGGCTTTTGCTCAAATGATGCCGGCATCAGCTTCCTCGCAGGCGGCAGAGGCCCTTTCGGCAGTTGAAAATGCGGCAGCCGGTGTTCCCGCAGACGACGCGCAGGAAATTGTCAGCCGCGATTCCGTATTCTCCGAAGCGCCCGAGAGCGAAGAACTCCACCCTTTGGGAACGGACAGCACCAAGGAAAAAGTAGCCGAGCTGAACAAGATTGAACCCATCGGTGCGGATGTCGATACCGCCATTGATGCCCACAACACCATCCGTTCGTTGGATGGCTATAAAAACGCCGCTTTGGAATATAAGGAAGCCGTTGCCCGCCATGAAAGAGCTGTGGAGGCGTTGCGAAAATCGGATAATGCTGTTGTCACGTATCTCAGCCGGCGTTATGCCAACCCGGAAATTGTCTGGTCAGGCCGTATCTTGGGCAAAGATGTTGCCAGCTATGAATTGCGCGGAGGTATCTCCGGCTGGACCATTGATGCCTTTGAAACCGCCAAAGCCGCACATGTTACGACAACGTCGTCTGACGATATTGCCAATCCGGTAATTGATATGGATGCCCAAAACATAGACAACCCGGATGATATTGACGGCGTTTACCAGAAATTCAGCGGCCAGAAGACCTATGTTACGTCTCTCAGCAAAGAAGAACAGATGGAAAAGGAAAACCGCGAAGTGGCTCTGATTCCGTGGCAGATAGGGGCGGAAGGGGCTAAGCTCTTGGTGCAGGAACCCGGAAAATGGGGAACTCAGACCAAGGAGTTTCCCGTTTGGACCGATACCAAAAGCTTTTATGACCAGTACTTAAACGGCAAATATGCCAATATTCGTTCCTACCTGAAGCAATTTTCCGTTAATGACGTAAAGGCTCTGATTGTGGCTCAGGCCGGCGGCGAGAGCAAAGATGCCACCGAAACGCTGAAACAGAAAGAGTTTGCCCGCCTGGATGAACAATTGACGGCGCAGCGGAAGACGCTTCAAAACGAAAAAGCGGCCGAGGAGGAAGCGCTTAAAAAGCAAATCAGTGCGGCACAGGCTTCTTTGCAGCGTCAGTACGACAGTTTAAAAGCACGTTTGGACAACACCAGCGCGCAATATAAGGAATTGACCGACAAGATTTCCGATTTACGCCAAAAGGCTCAGGATGACGCGGAAAACAGCCAGCACGAAACGGTTACCCATTTTGATTCTTTCACCAATTACAATACCGATTTGGGAATTGATGTTGATGCCGGAACCGTGGCCGAAGATCCGTCTCTGGAAGAACGCCGTGCCAAAAACGAGGCGATTGCCGAAGCTTCCCGTAATCTGGAAAAGCCGGATGATATGCGTGATGACATTAACGTCAATAAAGAAGAAAACAAAAAAGAAGCAAATATTGAAGATTTGGAAAAACAGGCCGATACGCTCAACGGCAAAATCGATGAGATGAAAAAACAGTTGGAGCAGCTGGAAAAACAAATTATCAGGCAAAAGCTTGATGACCAGGTCAAATTTGCCGCTGTTAATGCCAAATATACCAAAAAATTTGCAGACATAACCGCTTCGGCATTAGCCGCCAAGGAAGAAATCGACACCAAATACGGCAAAGACGCCGACAGCATATTAAATTCTATGGCTGATAAGATTGTTGCCGAAGCCTTGGCAGCTTTTAACGCCCGTTATCCCAAGGACAAGTTTCCGAATATGTCCTACAACGGGCCGTCTGCGGGGGATTTGATGAGTTCTCTGACCAAATCGATATCGACCGCGCTCGACAGCCTGTATGCTCAGGTAGATGCCAGAATAGACTTGGCCGTAACCCAGCTGCAATTGATGGGTGATGGGTTGTATAAGGCTGAAAACCACGCTCAGGTGGTCAAAATCCACACGGATATGATGAATGATATTAAGGCTATGGCTTTGACCGTCAATAATAAGGGAATGAATATTGCGGCAACGTTTTATCTCTATGCCAAACTTTTGAATGCCGACATTTCTGCCGAAGGAGACGACTTCTTTGTCGGAGCCCCGGCCAAGGCGCGAGATATGAAAGCGCCCAAACAAATTATGACCATCAACCTTCCGCCTCTGCGGGAAGTCTTCCACTTTGACGAAATCGACTTTCAAAATGTCAAACCCTATGAAGAAAGCCGCAAAAACAGCGAGCCTTTCCCTGATGACGATTTTCTCGATTATGGCGGGGAAATTCCCGAAATCTGGAAATGGATGCTGAAAGACCATGCTTTTGTGGAAACCGAGTTTCAACTGGAACCGGCTCTGAACAAAGGCTGCACTTTGGTTACTTTCTTCCGCGGCGGTTATATGCCCTGTAAGGCAATAAATTCCAATATCGTGATTGACGTAAACGAAAAAGGCGGGTTTGTCCGCGGCAGTTCCTCCGGTGCCGTCTTGACCGAATGTCCGGCTCTGGAAGCCAAGGCGATGAACGTTCATCATACGCAGCGCGATATTAACGTAAGATTTTCTCTGGCTTCGGATGTTCCGTCGGTGGATTGTGCATACAGCGAACTGGGCACGTTACTGAATGCCGACGAAAACAACACGCTGTTCTTTAAGCAGGAGGTTTATGATACTTATCATAAGATAATAGCCGAACAAATTAAAATTGAGGCGAACGAAGAGCTGAGCGCTGAAGAAAACCAGGAACTTGCGCCTATTGAAGCGGCACAGTTCTCCACCAACCAGTTTGGCGATTTTCTCCGCTATGTCGAAAACGAGCAGAAAGAGAGCAAGGCTTTGGAGGAGAATACCCAGTCTTATGAAGAAATGATAGAAAATCTCAAAGAGGTTCTGGCCCGTTTCGGTTTTGAACCGGCCGATGATTTTGATATCAGTACGGATAAGGACTATAATCTGGTGCGCGACAAGCTTGATAATATTAAGAATTCCAAGATTGCGGAAGCGCTGGAGAAAATTGATGATGTTGACGTAGCCGATAACGACGTAGTTGAAGAACGCGTTAACAAGTATAAATCAATAATCAGCGCCCTGCAGAAAGATAAGGATGAGCTGACTATGATGACGGCCGTTGTTGTTGACAACAATCATCTTGACGAAGATTTAAAATCTACTAAAGTAAACGAAGAGGTCACCAATACCTATCAGGAGGACATCAAAAAGAATGCCATTGACAAGGTTGACCTTTCGGCTACACCCTACTGCGCAAACTATTAGTATCGGATGAATGAAAAAGAGATGGTAAACCCAAATCAAATTGAAGGCGGTTCAAAGGTTTTCGCTATTGAAGACGCCAATGCCCGCAGCCCGGAATTTTTGGAGCAGATGGAAAAAGAGAAAGAAGGCTTCAAAATTCATTACTATCTCTGGCTGTCCCGTTTTTACATTATGACGGCCGTCATTTCAATGCTGGTGCTGATAAGCTCCTCTTTGGCCTTGTTCAAGCTGGCTCCGATGGTGACCGTTGAACCCTTTTTGATTATTCGTCAGGATGAGTCTCAGGAAATTGTTCGTGAAGAACCCATAACTTCGGATATGTCGTCTAAAGACAAGCTGATGGAAACGTTTATCCGCCAGTATGTCATTTCCCGCAACACCATCATTAATGATCCCATGGAGATGCGCTCCCGTTGGAACCGCGGCGGTATGGTCAACTTTTTGTCTTCCCCCGAAGTGTTTGACGCATTTAACCGCTCCACGCAGGCTAATTGGGAAAATATATTCAAACAGGCGCTGGTCCGCGAGGTGGAAATCATTTCCATCGGCAAGCAGGGCGGCAAAAAGAGTCCGGTTTGGAAAGTGGATTTTAAAACATATGACTTGTATGACGAACAAGGCAAAAATCAGGCGCAGAAAGAGTCGACCCTGCGGGTTCGCTATTGGACCGCTTCCGTTACCGCTTATTTCATCAAAGAGCGGCAGTTTATGGGCCGCCGTCTGCTCAATCCGCTGGGTTTTACCGTAACCCGCTATTCTCAGACCGAGGTCGAAATCTTTTAGCTTTGCCGCTCGTCGCGGAGAACCTGACAACCCGGATATGTCTCTCAGTTGTTGATAAGTATAATCAAGCTGTTAGACTTTTAAGATAAAAGAGTATATTTTCAAAATATCTATAGCGCTGTATAATTGTAAAAAGAAAGGCTTTCTTTAATGAAAATACATACTAAGTTATTGTTAATCCTGGTATTGTTTTTGCTTTCGGGCTGCTTTGGTTCTTATTATGAACCGGAGCCGGTCGGCATTGGTAAAGGCAGCGACGAGCTGAAATTGTCTCCGTGTGCCTGTATGGAGCTTGATTTGCCCAAGGATTTACCGGATTGGTTCGTAGCCACGATTTAATTTGGGGTAACAATAAATGGCAGACAGAATTGAAGGAAATCAAAACCCCCGCCGCCTGATTGGCTCAAATATGCGTCGTCCCGGAGTGAAACCTCGGACCGGCGATTTGTTTGTTGCCAATGTCGGCGAAAAAAGGTATTTGTGGACGGCACGAGCGTTTGCCGTTATTACCGCGTTGAGCATTTGTTGCAACATTGTTTTGATTTTGGCAATTTTTCAGGTTTTGCCGTTGTATCGCGTCGAGCCGTTTCTTCTCACTTTCCAAAACCGTTCCGAGCAGGTTTATAATATTCAGCCGATTAAAGAAGGGCTGCGTAACCAGAAGGCCATTACGGAAGTTTTCGTTCGCGAGTACGTTCTTTTGCGCAGTACGTTTGATCGTGAAATTCCCGAAATGGAAGCTCGCTGGATGCCCGGCGGTCCCATTCAGGAAATGTCGGATCCTAAGGTTTATCAGGATTTCCTGACCAATACCGCCAATAAGGCTCTTGCCGTTATTCGTGCCCGCGGTCTTTCCCGTGAAGTTAAGATTCTTTCGGTTAACGAACTGACGAACGGCATTTGGCAGGTGGAATACGAAACCCGGGATATGTATCCGGATTCCGACCGTCCCGAAGTCAATTACTGGACGGCCTCTTTAAGTGTCGGTTATCGCACAAAAAGCGTCAAATATGGAGATAGGTTGAAAAATCCGGTCGGCTTTACGGTATCGAGGTATTCTTTAACCTTCAATAAGGTGGAGTAAGTTTAAGGTGAATTTTATGGCATGTCGAATTTTTAAGGTTGTATCGTTGGTGGCACTTGCCGTCGCCGGATTTAGCTCTGCACTTATGGCTCAGGTTGATCAGCAGGTTATGGACGCCAGTGCCGAACAGGCTCAGGGAAATTATACGCCGATGAATCTCGGCTATGCCGGCTTCAATTCTCTGGGAATGACCCAGGCCGCTTGGCTTGACCCGCTGGAAAACCTCGGCGAAGGCCAAAGCCGTCCGGCATATTCCAGATATTATTGGTCGCCTGATTTGGTTTTGCCTATCCGCCTGCGTGAGGGAATGATTACCTTGGTGAACTTCCCCGGCTGGGAAATGATTGAAGACATCTTTATTGGTGACAATGCTACTTTTGACGGTCAGATTTCCGGTCCCAACAGCCTTTTGCTTTATCCGCGCAAGGGGGCGAACGTCGGTGTTGACACCAACGTTATCGTTTTTGGTCGTTCCGGCAACCGTTATGTCTTTTATGTTAAAAGCGAAGCTGTTAATACCGAGCGTCTGACCAACTCGATTATTGACATTGACGTTATCGGCGGTCAGGGCGGAACCGGAAGCGGTTTCGGTTCGCTGCGCTCCGGCGGCGGAGTTGGCGGACAAAACACCGGCGGTACCACGTCGGGCGGCAAGTCTGTCGATGCGTCTTATACGCGCCGTTTCCAAAAGAGCGACTGGCTGCGGGAGATTCCTCTTGATCCGTCCAAATTCCGGTTTGACTTGGAAGTCTATGTTCCCAATCCTGATGATGTGGTGATTGCGCCGGAACGCGTATGGCGCGATGACATCTTTACCTATATTGATTTGGGTAAAAAGGCGCTTAATATGATGCAGCGTCCGGTTGTCAGTATGATTGTCGAACGCGTTGAAGTTCCGGTCGGTTTCCGCACCAAAGGCCCTGACAATCGTTTGATTATTGTTGAAGGGGTCGGTGATTTGGTTTTGCGTAACGGCAAGCGGATTATCTGTATTAAGTTGCGTCGTTCTGATGAATCCGGTTTGGAATATGCTATTGATTCTGCCGACTATCTCCCGCCGAAGTGGGAAGTTCCCGCTCCGTTGCCCGAGAGTGTAAACGGTGGTGCCGGAGCTGCCGGCGGTGCTATGCCTGCCGGAGCAAACAACGGTATCCCCGGTTTCGGAACCCCGGCTCAAATGCAGGCAATGCCTTATGGAGCCGGCGGCGGACAGGCTCAGGGCCGTCCCGGACAGTATGATGTCCAGATTGGTCAGAGCCAGGTGATTGTGCCGCAGTATAACAACGGTGCCGCCGGGCAAAATATAAATGTCGGTTATCAGCCGGGCGCTGCCGCAAACTTTGATTATTCAAAAATGCAGCACATCAGTAACAACGGAGCCGGAATCCAGCAGCCCAATCCTTATTTGAGGCAATATGGCTATGGCTCGGGATTTACGGATGTCAGCAACTCCAATATTTCTATTGAACTGGGGACTGACAGCGATGTCAGCAATCTGGAAAATCTGTGGGACGACCTCTCCAAAAAGTACAGCGCCGATTTGAACCGCTATGAACCGTTCTTTTCTGTCGATGCTCCTGCCGATGGTCAGGGAAAAGAGCTGTTCCACCTTCGCGTCGGGCCGATTAAGAGCCTTGAAGAGGGCGACAAAACCTGCGGAATTTTAGGGCGTAACGGCGTATTCTGCAGCGTGGTAAGAACTCAGTAATGGAAACTAATGGCTAGAGATAATTTAACACATTCCGAGAAGTATATTAAAAAAACCAATCGTATCATTCTTACGATTGGTATTACTTCTTTAATTATCTTTATCTTTGGCGTTATTCTGCTTATTAAGAGCAATCGTTCGGTCGATGACTATGAAGAGCCGGTGTTTACCGACAATGCCGATGTTCTTAATATGGAAGAAGCCAGCCCTCTGACCCAGAATATTGAATTTGGCACCATTGACGGGGAGATTCCGCTGACGGCAACTCCGGATCCGGTACTGATGGGACAGGTGATTCTGGGAACCGATGCCAAAAACGTTTTGACGTTGGGAACCAACGGCAAGGCAGCAATCAAAATTTTGTCGGTGGAATTGGCCGAGCCGCCGGCAGACGGATTTACCTTTCACAACGGCTGCGTCAACAAAACTCTGAGCGGCGAAGAAACCTGCCATATCACCATGAACTGGGTTCCCGTCGTTGCCGGAAACGTTCAAAATAATTTTGTTATTACCTGGCATGAGGTCAATCTGGGACAGGAAAACGCCAAGGCGGCCAAAGTTCCCGTAACTGGAAATGCCGTAAACAAGGAAGATTGCACCCTTTGCGAAAATGTAATCACCGATGCCGGCGTTTCTCCTGCCGAACCTAAGATAACCCGTTCGGCCGTCGGACCGGACGGCAAAGTCATCGGTACCGTTGACGAAGACGGCTATGTCCGCGATGCCGCCGGCAATCTCATCGGCCGCACGAATGACAAGGGAATGGTACTGGACAAAGACGGCAACGTTATCGGCGTTGCTGAAAACAGACGTGCCGTTTATGACGAATTCGGCAATCTTATCGGCTATGTCAATCCTGACGGAACCGTTGTTGACAAGGACGGCAACATTATCGGCCGAATGCTTCCTGACGGAACGGTGGTTGATTTGAACGGCAAACCGATAGGCAAAGCTGTCGAAACGGGTTTTGTATATGACAAGGACGGCAACATTATCGGCCGTATTTTGCCGGATGGCACCGTGGTAGATATGAACGGCAATGTCATCGGCCGTGTTAACGAAAACGGCGAAGTCGTTGATGCCAACGGTAACGTCATCGGCTATGTTACCAAGCCCGGGCGTGTTGCGGTTGATGAAAACGGCGACGTTTTGGGCGTGGTTATGCCCGACGGTTCGGTTGTCGATGCCAATGGCAATGTCGTGGGAACGGTTGATGAAAACGGTAATGTCGTAAAAAAAGGCACTATCGGCACCGCCGGTAAAAAGGTTCGCCTGGCCTACGACAAAGACGGCAATGTTATCGGATATATCGACGAAGACGGCAATGTCAGGGATTTTAACGGCAATATTATCGGTAAAATGCTTGAAGACGGAACCTTGGTTGACCTTAACGGCAATGTTATCGGTAAGGCCGGAGAGTTTGTCAGCCTGGCGTTGGACAAAGACGGCAAGGTTATCGGTTATGTCGGAGCCGACGGCAAGGTTTATGATTTTAACGGCAATGTGATAGGTTATGTTGATGAAAGCGGCAACATCTACGATCTTGACGGTAATATTATAGGTTCATTGGTTCCTTTGCAGTTTCTGCCGATAACGCCTCAGGGAAGCCTGCTCGGAACCGTTCAAAATGACGGCTCAATTGAAAACCAGTCCAAGCAAATTGTCGGAAGGGTCTTGTCTACCGGCCTGGTGAAAGAGCCTAACGGCAACAAAATAGTCGCCAAGATGGTTCGTGGCGGCACGGTTGTCGGCTATGGCTGTAAACAGGTCGGATATTTGGACAAAGACGGAAAAGTAAAAAAAGGTAATGACGATACCGGTTACAAGATAAATCCCGAAGGTGTCGTGACCGACAGCGAGGGCCGCTTTATCGGCGAAATCGTCAAAACCGGAAAGGTCTTCGACAACAATTGCCGCCTTTTGGGAACTGCGGACAACAACGGTATTGTAAAAGACCGTTCCAATCGGTATGTCGGTTGCGTAAATCCTGACGGTTCGGTTTTGGACGAGAAGGGCAATCTTGTCGGCTCCGTGATGAAATCCGGCGCTGCCGTTGATTTTGACGGTATGTATATTGGCAAGGTTAACGAAAACAACCTTATCGTGAATGATGCGAAGCTTCCGGTCGGCTGTGTCGGTATCTGGGGTGATGTTTTCAATAATCAGGGGGCTTATATCGGCCATCTTGTCGGAGACAAATACGGCTTTGACCTTGACGGGAATTATCTGAACCCGGTTGATGACAATGCCGAAGTCAAAATTTACGGAAAACCTTCGGCGCGTCTGACGGCAAACAATTTGTTGATTAACGCCGCCAATCAGATAGTCGGGGTAGCAATCGATTCCAAATCCGTCGTGTTGGACGGAACCGGCAAGCCCTTGGGAATTTTGTTTCCCGACGGCAATGTCTATAACGACAAAGGCGTTGTTCAGGGCAAGATTAAAGGGGACGGCCTCAGCTTTTACAACAATCAGATCGGCGCTTTGGCCCGCCGCGGAGAAGTCATCAATACGCAGGGTGAGATTATCGGCGTTGCCGATTATGACGGTGCCGTTATCAGCCGTTATGGCGATAATCTCGGGCATTTGACAGCCAAAGGGGCCTATATCGACCGCAAGGGAAATTATCAGGGAGCGGTTTTGCGTCGGGGAGCGGCCATTGGTTACGATGGTTCGTACATCGGCTATGCAACCTCTAACGGCAAAATCATCAACATCGACGGCAAACTTTCCGGCAGCGTAACTCACGACGGCAAGGTTCTGGATATGAATAACACCGTTGTCGGAGAGGTGATTCCGGAAAACATTATGATTGACATCTGGGGCAATTACAAGGGATTGCTGAACTCTCTCGGCGATGTTATCGATCTCAAAGGAGACACGGTAACCGCAATTCTGCCTGGCGGCGCAACGGATTTGAACCTCAGCCTGCTTCGCCGCGGCGCTGTAATTGATTATGCCGGAAACCTGATTGGCGCGGTTATGCCTAACGGCAACGTCATTAATTCTTCCAACATCGTTGTCGGAAGAGTGCTGTCGGACGGCAATGTCATCAGCATCGCCGGAAAACTTATCGGCGAAGTCATTGAAGGCGATATTGTACTCGATAACGCCGATAAAGTTGTGGGTTATGTAAATTTTGATGGCACAATTAGAGGCTTTGATGGTAGTATCTTGGGTAGAACCCTGTCAAGCGGCTTGGCAATTGATGCGAATGACAATATCATAGGAAATATTTATCGCATCGGCGCCACTATTCTGGGCAACGACGGTCAGTACCGCGGGCGTTTGGCTCCCGACGGCAGCGTTATTGACGCTGGCGGTGCTAACATTGGACACATCAAGAGCAACGGCTCGTTTGTTGATTTGGATAAAAAGGTTGCCGGCTATGTCTTGCAAGAGGTTGCCAAGAACCGGAGGAATTAAAAAGTTGAAACTGAAGGCCCGTCAAAGAAACTTTATGCAAACCGTAATTAAAAGTTTGGTTACGGCTTGTTTGTTTTTGTTCCTGTCGGCTTCGTTCGCCCGGGCGCAGGAAATCACCGCAATTGATTTTAACGGTGATTTGCTCGGTAAAGTTATTCCCGACGGTAAGGTTGTGGGCTTTGACAACCAGTTAATTGGTAACGTGACCGCTGACAGCTTGATTATAAATTTTGACGGCAAACTTATCGGCGGCGTCATTCCTCAGGGCATTGCCATTGGAAACGATGCCAAACTTTTGGGAAAGGTAAACAACGACGGCTCGGTTCGCCTGCCTTCCGGACAGATTGTTGGCAAGGTTCTTCCTAACGGTTTGGTGGTAAATGACTACTTTGACATTATCGGTGCCGTTATCTTTCCCGGACTGGTTTATTCTGATGAGGGAAAAACCGTCGGCCGTATTACCGGTGACGGTTCTTATGCTAATCTGAAAGGGCAGCAAATCGGTATCGTTACGCCGGACGGCTATGCTTATCGCCGCGTCGGCAATGATTACGTTTTGGACGGTCGTCTGATTTCTTCAAAAATGGTGGTTTCTTTAACCGGAGAATTTATCGGCAGCGTTGTTCCCGGCGGTTCCGTTTCAAATTTTGATTCCGAGACCATTGGCTATATCAAGGCCAACGGTTATGCCTACAACAGCCGGAATGAAGTAATCGGGCGTATCGTAAAATCCGGATATGCCTTTGACAACAATGGTTTTTATCTTGGTTTTGTAACTTATAACGGCGAGGTCGTCGAAAATGAAAAGCTGGTAGGACGTCTGCGTGCAGACGGAAATGTCGTCAATCCCGAAGGCGTTGTCATCGGATACAGTCTGGACATCGCATCAACCGCGACGGACCTCAAAGGAAAATATCTGGGTCGGATTATGCCGGAAGGCAACCTCGCCCGGGCGCGTGAACTTTCCGGGTTGGTTGGCGCCCGCGGCGTTATTGTCGGTGCGGACGGTACCTCTGCCGGTCAAATTGTAAAAACCGGCCCGGTTTTTGATTTTCGCGGTATGTTGCGCGGCCATGCTTTGAACAGCGGCAGCGTGATTGCCCTGAACGGCACGCCCATCGGCTATATGGTCGGTGCTCAGGCTTATGATTTGTCCGGCCGGATTATCGGTGCCGTTTTACAGAATTACCTTGCTTTTGACAATGAAAATGCCTTGTTGGGGTTGACCGGCATTGACAGCGCGATAACCTCTAATAATGCCAAGTCTTTGGTGTCTCCTTTCGGCTATGTTTTTAATCCTGAAGGCGAGCTTGCCGGTGCGGGTATGCCGATGGGCGCTTTGTATAGCCCTAACGGCAGCGTGATTGCCCAAACTGATTTCTCCGGCTCTGCTTTGGCCGACGGCGGCAACGTTGTCGGCAAGTTGACCGGCAGCGGTTTTATCACCGATCACAATCAGCTGGTCGGCAAAAACATACTCAGTTATTATGCCGTCGGCTCCCGGGCATCTGACTTAGGCAGCTTTAGTGAACAAAATCTGATAATGGACAAGTCTTTGAATATTATTGCCAAAGTCTTGCCCGACAGCTCTGCCGTTGCGGCTTCAAAACCGGATACGCTTGAATATATGCCTCAGATTGGCAATGCCTATGCCTGGCAGATTGCATTGGGATGGAACGGCGGTTTCTTGGGTTACGCCGATATCACCGGGGCGGTAAATGACCTTGGCGGATCTAAAATAGGGCGTGTTGCCGAGCGCGGACTGGTTATTGACAACAGCAATATTGTCATTGGTTACCTTCAGGGATATGCCTCTGTTATTACCGATGCCTGTACCGTGTCGGGAGTTGTTTCGCCGCGTGGCGATATCCAAAATTTCCGTGGAATATATTTGGGTAAAATGTTGGCCAACGGTCAGGCTCTGAGCGACAGCTCCAGCATTATCGGATATGCAAACGTTCCGGCTCCGGTGATTGATTTCAGCGGCAATGTGACGGCTTTGACCGGCTTGGACGGCTATGCCCGCAATTTTGAAAACGGACGCCTTGGCTGCATTGACCGCCGCGGTCGTATTCACAATGCCGATAAGGTTTTGATTGGCAAAACGGTTGAGTATGTTCCCGTTATTAACTTTAATGGTGAAATCGTCGGACGTACGATTCTTGACGGTAAAGTCGTTGATAAAAACAATATCATTATCGGCTATCAGCAGCCGGATGAAAACGTTAATTCCGATGCCGGACTGCCTTTGGGCGGTTTGTTTAAATACAAAGTCGCTTTTAATCTCGATAACAAGTTTATCGGCCGCGTTCTTGAAGACGGAAGCATCGTCAATGACAAACTTGAAAATATCGGAAAGGTTAATTTTGACGGATACGTTTTGATTAACGGACAGAAAGCCGGATACGCCTTATATGATTTCTATGTTTACGACGATAAGTTCGATACGATAGGCTTTATCAACCGCAACGGTGAGGTAATCAGTTTTTCCAATCAGAATTTGGGAACCATAGACCGCGGCTTTTTGTTGGATAAAAATCGAAATGTAATCGGCCGCGGCAATCGTGATTATATTATCCGCGACGAAGCGCACCTTGTCGTCGGCGAGCTGGCAATGAACGGTGACGTTTTGGACCGAAATGCAAACGTTGTCGGAAAATTGGCCGAGGCCGGTGAAATCCGCAATCGCAACAATGAAGTCATAGCCACTGCCGGACCGCTGCAATACTACAGCAAGGTCACGGCTAAAGACCAGCGTAAAATGGTCTTTGATAAGGATGGCAATTTCCTTGGTTACCTTGATGAAAATGGCAATCTGGTTGATAAGGACGGCAATATTATCGGCCGTGTCGATGAAAACGGAAATCTGATTGATACTGCCGGCACCAAGGTAGGCAGCATAGATAAAGACGGCAAATTGATTGATAACGAAGGCAATGTCGTTGCTTCCAAGCTCAATCAGAAAGAAGCATACGACAAAAACGGCAACCTGATAGGATATGCCGATGAAAACGGCGTTGTCCGCGATTTGAACGGAAAGGTTATCGGACAGGTTAATGAAGAGGGCAATGTTATCGATGCCAACGGCAACATTATCGGCGGTATCGGTGCCAATTGGTATGAAAAGGCGCCGGCTCCGCAGCGTCAAAAGGAAGATGCCGACAATCCGGCATTGGCTTTGTTGGAGAGCAAAGGGTATCGTAAGTCCCTCGGTGTGGCCTTAACGCCGGACGGAGAATATTTGGGCGAAATTTTGGAAGACGGCAGCGTTGTCGATGAAGACGGCAATGTCATCGGCCGGCGTATGCCTGACGGACTGGTTATTGATGATGACGGAACGCTGGTTGGTATTGAAGAAATTAAAAAGCCCGATACCAGCGGTATGTTTGTTCCTCCCGGTACTTTCGGTCCCGGAGGCGCTTATGGCACAGGTACCGGCTCTGCCGGAAACTTGGGCCCCGGAGGCGGTTATGGCCCCGGAGAACGCTATGATCCGTCTCGTCGTGCCGCTCTGAATGCGGCAATGCAGGAACGTCGTAAAAACATCACGGTTGGCAAAATCAGCAACGGAATGCGCAAAGAGGCGTTCGACGGAATGCAAAAGGATTGGAGCGAGCAGGGTATTCCGAAGGTAATTTCTTCATGGCGTGTTGACCTGAGCGAAATGATTTTTGCCGATAAGCCGATTCCCGCGGTTATTGCCCGTGCAATTGACAGCAACAATCCTGCGCCGATTACCGCTTTTGTAGAACGAAATGTCTATGCCGAGGAAGGCCGCAATGTCATTATACCGGCCGGAAGCCGGTTGATGGGAACGCTGGGTTCTGTAACGGCAAGTTCGGAAGCCACTTCGGAATCTGCCCGTGTCCAGATTTCTTGGGAGCGCCTGGTACGTCCTGACGGATCTATCTTTGTCTTTCAGGGCTTGACTGCGGACGCACAGGGCCGGGCTGGTGCTTTAGGCTATGTTGACCAACAGCTGTTTAAGAAGTATACTTTACCTGTGTTGACCACCAGTTTGACCAGTGCGACCTCATACTTTATGGCACCCAAGGAAGACAGCAAGTATGATACCGAAACGCCGCGTCAGCAGGCTGCCAATGATGCCCGTCAAAACTTCCTGAATGAAATGAATCAGATTTTTGACGAGATTTTGGCTGACAAGTCCAGCATCAAACCGATGACCTATATTCCTGCCGGCACGCGTATTATTGTCTTCCCGAATACCGATTTGTGGCTGCGTACGGTTGAACGCGACAATGATGAATCCGCAATGCTGCAAAAGCCGAAAGTTCTCATTGATGACGGCAAGGCTGCCGCCGAAAAGAAACAAAAAGAAAATGAGGACATCCGTAAACAGGCTGGCACGGTGGTTAACAGTGACGTGGTTTATGAAGCGGATGATGCCGGTGTTGAGGCTCAAAAAGCTACGCCGTTGCTGCCTGCCAAAAAGAAAAAGCCGGCAACCGGAGCCGCCGCGGGGTCAGCTAATTATATTGCCCCGCCGCCTCCGCCGTCGCCGAGCTATAACAGTTCGTCATCGAATACCTCGTCCGGCAGCAGTACAAATAACAGCGGTGTTCCGGCACTGTTTTAGAGGGAGTGAATTAAATGAGTTTTACCGTTTTGGAATCAATCCTGCGCCCCCTTTCTTACTGGTATAACCAGGATAATATCGAGGAGGTTGCCATCAACCGCTCCGGTCAGGTATGGCTGCGCCTTCGCGGCAAGCGTGCGTATCCGTGGGTTATGTATAAAGACGAAAAGCTCACCAAAGAATATCTGACAGATTTGCTTTATATCATAGCAAATACTTATGAGCTTCCGTTTGACCCTATTCAGGGCAACCCGGTGGTCTATGCCACTATTCCCGGCGAACATCGTTTTTCGGCCATTTGCGGGCGTAACATAATGTACGATAACGACGATTTGACCGGCGGCATTGCCCTGACAATCCGTGTTCATGCCGACGATGTCGCTTTCGGTCTGGGGGATTATGGCCTGACACAAGGAACCGGACTGCACAAGATTAATCCGCTCAAAGATATTAAAGAGCCTGAGGATCCTTACGAACGCCTGTTGTTGAGCATCAAGCGCGGTGATCATATTTTGGTTTCCGGTGCGACCTCAACCGGTAAAACGACGTTTTTGAACAACTTGCTGAAGATTTTGGATATCAACAAACGTATTTTGACAATTGAAGATACCCGCGAATTGATTGTACCGCATCCCAACCGGGTTCATATTGTGCTTTCCCGTACCGAACAAACCAATGCGCTGACCTACGCTAAGGTAATCGACTTGGTTGTGCGTTTTACGCCCGATGCCATCATCGGCGGTGAGATTTCTACCGGTAACGCCGGTGCCATTTGGGAACTGATGGGCTCTGGTCACGACAACTGCCTGGCCACCATCCACGCGGAGAGTTCCGAGGCCGCTTATCAGGCTTTTACCGACCGTATTCTGCATACTTATCCGACCATTGATCGCAAGAAAACGATTGAGGAAATGCGGCAAAAGTTAAGAGTGGTACAGATTAACCGTGACGGAAACCTTCGTGCCGTAACCGAAATCACTTAATAAAAAAAGCATCGGTAAAATCCGATGCTTTTTTTTGTGACTGTTGTCGTCAATCTTTGCCGCTGTCCCGGTTGAATTGACTTTTGGCTCCGACTACGCTGTCTATAAAGGCGGAATATTGAGCTGGGCAATTCCTCCCGGAGGGATTTTTTTATTGGAATAACGCATATTTCCCGTCTCAATTACAAAACGCTGCCGTCCGGTCAGCTGAGACGCCAAATCATAAAAATCGCGGGCATTCAAATCTTGCCGTTGCGGATTCATCAAATATAAGACGCAGCCTTGCATTTTTTCGGCAACGCCGCAGCGGGCACGTCCCATCGGCACTTCGGGATTTGCCACGACGCCCCGTAACCCTTCCTGAACGATTTTTTGTTCCGCAAAAATAAGCCGGGAAATGACGATTCCCATAAAAAAGATAACCACCGCGACCAAGGCGAGAATCTTTTTTGTCAGATAAGGGGGCAAATCGGAACCGTAAGCCTGAGCCTCGTCCAAGTCGTCTTCGTCAATAAACTGCGGATTCTTGCCGCCGTTGTAGTCTGTCGGCACTTTGTTCAGACTGGGCAGGTTTTCGTCTGCATCCAGATAGTTGTCAATATTAAAGTCAATTTCTTCAGAGGCGCTTTGTTCGGGTGCTGCCGCTGCTCTGCTCTGATGAAAACTGTTCACCGGAGCCGTTTGCGGTCTGATTTCGTTTCCTTCGGAACTTATTGTCGGCGATGGAGACTGCGGCATTTGCGGACGCTGCTGTACAAACGGATTTTGTCCCGTGCTTGGGGTGGCTTCCCCTTGCGGCCGATTAAACGGAACCTGAGAGCTTTGCTGCGTCTGCCCTGTTGCGGAAGGCATTGCCGGAGACTGCGGCATCGTCCGGTTAACCGGGCGTTTTACTTTTTTCAAACGCAGTCTGTTCGAATCACTCGTCTGGTTGTTTGAATTGGTCAAATCATCCATAGTTTTTATCTCTCTCTAAAACCACTATATATGCTTTTGCAAATGTTTTGTTGTTTTCAGGGTGCGGATAATCCGGGGAACAATGAATACAACTGTTTCCGATTTAGGTTTGCTGACTCCGAAAATACCGTTCGGAATACCGATGATTAAGAAGTTTTCGCCCAGTTTTCCGCGAATGTCAAATTGGGTAATCTCGCCGTCCCTGGCTTCCAGCGTTATGTTGGAAAAAATTTTATCATTTTGTTCAAATGACGCTTTCGCCAGAATGGAAAGGTCTGCTTCCATGGAGTTCCGATTGGCGCATTTGCCGATGTCAAAGCGTGAGAACCATAAGTTGGGCACCACAAACTTTCCTTCTGCAACGGCTTCTATTCTGGCCTGGGTTCCCAAGAAGGTTTTCAGGCTGCCGATGTTAATGTCATCGGAAGTCGTCAGAATACGTCCGAGAACGCCGGTTTTTGCACTTTTAATCGTTCCGAAATCAAACATATTCATCATATTCTGCCATTCAACGTCTTGCCCGTTATACGGATAAATCGTAAAGACTTTTACGTCATAAGCAATCAAAATCGGATTTTCTTCAAAATAGCTGATTAAATTTAATATCTGATTTTTTAATTCATAGTCGGCGTCAAACGTGATGGAATAGTCGTCAAAGTCTGCCGTAAAGTCTGTGATGCCGGCTCCGCGCAGAACATCCAGAATTGCCAGCAAAATCGGCCGTGACTGCGGAACATACAGGCTGAAATTGGCCTTGCGGCTGATGCGCAGGGTTTTGTTATTGGCATTGTAGGTATAGTAAATCTCCGCGGCCTCGGTAATCATATCAATGACTTCGCTCAGTTCTCCGCGCAGGTTTTCGGCAGAAATACTGGAATAAGGAGCGTCTTTTGCCACCAGTTTGATGCCCGCTTCTTTGGTGAGTTTGCGCAGGGCTTTTTCTGCCGACATCGTTTCAAACGAAAATCCTGTTACTTCAAAACGCGGCAGCAGGTCGTTGTTGCCGTTGCGCACCAGATTAAATGCCGTAATATTGTAAGGAATGGTTGAAATCATCTGCTGCGTGTTCCAGTTGACAAAACAGCGTAACGGCGTTTCCAGGTCAAGCCTGCTGGCTCCTTTGGGAGTACGGATTTCCGGATATTGCGGCGCTTTGATTTCCGCTGTATAGGGCGTGGTTCCCTCTTCTTGGTAAAATCTTCCGTCGTCAGGGTAGTCCGGACCGCCCCACGGCCAGCTGCATCCGCTCAAACTCAAGGCCGCAAGACCCAAAAACAAAAATTTTATTTTAAAAAAACTTGTCATAATTCTATTTGGTTCCGTTATTAAAAGGTGACGAAGAGCCGGGGACCGGGGTTGCGCCGTTAGGGGCGGCAGGTCTTTGCTGCTGATGTTGTCCTTGTTGCATCTGGGGCCTGTTTGGTTGTTGCCCTTGTCCTTGCGGGCGCTGCTGGTTAGGCTGTCTCTGCTGCTGTTGCGGACGTTGGGCCTGCCCTTGGTTTTGCGGCCGGTTTTGTTGTTGGTTCCGAGGTCTGTTGTCCGGATTTTCCTGCTTATGCAGCAGCTTGTCAACCACTTCGTCCATCGACATGCCTGCACCGACGGTCGGATCGGTAGATTTGTCGACGGCACCCAAAGCCTCTTTCATTCGGTCTAATTCGTCTTTGTCCTGTTTTATCATCTCCGGAGAAGCATTGTTTTTCAACTCGGTTTTGAATTCGTTGAGATTTTTTTTCAAAGCTCCGATACCGCCGGCAATTTTCTTTTCGACGTAAGGATAAAGCTCTTGGTGGGCAACGATATAGTCTCCGGTTTCGCTGATTTCCTCCAGCACGTCGAGAATATAGCCGTAAAAAGGATATTCTTCCAGTGCGATGTTGCCGCTTCTCACACAACGGGCGGCAATGCGGGAAATCGTCCGGTCATAATAATCTTTCAGCAGAACATAATTGTCGACGTACCACAAGTCTCCTCTGCCGTCTTTGTCACGACCGTTGCTGAATAAATTATTATTCTGTTCCATTTTCAACTCCTTATCGCCAAGCTTTCTTTTAATTTAGTTTAGGCCGGACGCTTTGTAAATTGTTATTTTAATCTTTTGTATCACTATTTTGATACGGGTCGTCTTTGTTGTCGGCCGCGCTGGAATCTTTTATCGCAATGTTCAGGTTTCCGTCCGGCAAGCCGATGGCGGTTAATGTCGGTTCCGGTCCTTGGTAGATGTCTTTCTGGAAGAAAAGGTCTCCGCTTTTTATCAGGCTGTTGGTTGCAATCGGCGCCAGGTTTTCATTGTTGAAAATCTTGTCTGCTTCCGTCATCTGTACCGCGGAAGCATCTTCGTCAGGCACTTCTTCATATTCCCACTCCCAATCTTGGGCGTTTGCGGCATACTCTTCTGCCGGGACCTCTTCATACTCCCATTCCCAGTCCTGATTGCCGTCAGAAACCTCGTTTTCAGGAATTTCCTCATATTCCCATTCCCAGTTTTCGTCGCTTTCATCCGCATTTTCGGACACGGTTTGGACTTCTTCTCGGGACAGGGGTTCATATACGGCGTCCAAATCAATCGGTTCGCCGTCTTCTTGCTCGTCCAACCATGACCAGCCTGAAGATTCAGTTCCGCTAAAACCGGTTTGCGCTTCAGCCGGTGCATCCTCCGCCACAGTCTCTGCGGCCGACTGTTCCGGCTCCTCTGCGATTAAAACGTCTTCTCCGGCAGCATTGTCCCAGAAAGGATCTGATTCTTCAGAAAAAGAGGTTTCCTGAGCAACGTCGTCAAAAGCGGCCTCGTTGGGAACGTCATAGACTTCTTCTGCCGGAACAAAGTCTGTTTCGCCGCCGGTTTCCTCAATCGGAAACTCAATGTTTTCGTTATAATCGTCGATTGGTTCTTCCGGTAACGCGGCAACCGGGATATCATATTCCGCATCTGCGGCAAATCCGTCTGCCGCCGAATTGTTTTCGGTATATGGCTCAAGGTTGTCAACTGTTTCCGGAGCGGCAAAAAATGTGTCGTCTGTCGGTTCGTTCTCGTTACCGGCCGTTTCTGCCGTCCGGTCTTTTTTCTTTTTTTTCTTCTTCTTTTTTTTCTTCGGCGCCTCGTCAGCGATTATGTCCGTCTGTTCGACGACGGCTGAAACCGTTTCGCTTTCGGGAGGTAAAGCTTCTTCTGCCGCAGGTACGAAAACGTCTTCCGATACGGGCGGTTCTTCCCTGGCTGCAAATTCGGGGGCTGCGGCCGGTGTTGTCTCAGCCGGGGAGGCAAATTGGGGAACTGTCACCACTTTTTCTACCACTGTTGTCGCCTTGGGCATTTCTTTCAGTGCCTTGATAATGTTTTCGGTCGACATTTGCTGACTTTCTTTCAACGCCAGCGAAATTATCGAGGAAAGTTCCTTTGTCTGCGCAAGGGCCACGTCTCGGTATAGCTCGGACTGGGCCTTTACGGTTTGTGCCATTACCTCTTCAAATGCTTGAGTATTAAAGCTTTGAACCGCAGATAACTTGTCTGCAATCAAATTCAGCTGAGCCGAATAGTCCGCCGTGTTAATCTGGATGTTGTTCGCGTTGTTGTTGCTGTTAGCGGTCTCGTTGCGGTTTTGCATATTGTTCTGCGTATTATACTGCACAAACATCTTTGCAAGTTCCTGCTGCGAGGTCGTAATTGCCTGTGAAATGGCCAAAGTGTCGTTTTTATGGTTTTCGGTAATGGTTTCCAAAGCCCGGGCAAACTGCAACTGTGAGTTTTCCAAAGCCTGAATCACCTCTCTGCCGTCGGAATTCTGTGAACGTTCTTCAATCGTGCTGAGTGTTTTTGCAATATGTTGCTGTGATGCAGCCATCAGCTTGAGCAGCTGCATATTAATGTCGTCGTTCGCCGCCGGTTTGGGCTGTTCTGCCGTCAGGGTTTCTGCCGGCTGAGGGGAGGCAGGTTGTTGCGGTTTGTTAAGCGCCTGAGCAATCATTATTTGTGATTTTGCCAAAACCTTGAGAATTTGCATATTTTCTTCGCTGTTTGCCGGTTGAGTCTGTGTCTGACCGACAGATGCGGATTCGTTTGTTGCCGCAATATTGTTGCGTTCAGATAACAGTTGTGCTATCTGCGCCTGCGATTCCGTCAACATCCTGGTCAGCCCTTCGGCTTCTTCTTTTCTTTCGGCATTCTCGTTTTGCAGAACTTTGACGATTTCCAGCTGAGTTTCTCCCAGCGTTTTTATCATCTCTTTGATGTCTTCTTTCTGAGCGCTATTATTGGTCTGAATTGCGGTTGACAATGCTGCCGCCAGTTCTTTGGCAAAGTTGTCTCCCATCTCCACTTTGGACGGAGCGGACATCATCGCCGCCGGTGCGGCCGTCGGAGCCGGAGCCGCCTGAACCTGAGGCTGAACAGCCGCCGGTTGGGGTTGTGTCTGCTGCATTTTTGCCGTTGCCTGCAGTTGCGCTTCGGCAAGAGCCGTTGCCAAAATCTTGGCTTTTGCCACCTCTTCATCAGCCATTTCGACAGGCGCCGCTGCCGGTTGCTCGCTGACGATGCCTGCTTTGCTTTCCAAGTCGTCAATGTAATCTTGCAGCAAACCGCCGCCGGGAAGGCTTCTCAAGGCTCCCCGGATTTCTGCCGGTTGTTCCAACAGCATTTTGTTAAAGGATTCTTTCTTCTCTTCGCTGAAAATGTGAAGCTGGCGGAAAATATTTAAAAAACGCTGCGCAATGATGATGGGATCTTCCTCACCATTGCGTGGTCTTTTTATTGTCCTGATTTCGGTTTCCGCCACAGTTGTCATCCTTAAGGGGAGATTCCCCCAATTTAAAATTCATCCATATTACCGATTTTAGCTTCTATGTTGTAAATTTCAGGTTAACAAAGCAAAAAAAAACACCTGAAACAGGTGGTTTTTTCGAGATTTTACCGTAACTAGAGACTGATAAACACAACCTTGTGAACGTTGGGCAGATCATCATTGCTCAGTTCGATTTTTTCTTCCGGATTCCAACGAATACCGTAGAGCTGGCCGTTGTCGTCTTCACGAATGCTTATAATCTTGGCCTCGTTTTCTTTGGCCATATACACGGCAATGTCACCTACGCTGACAACTTCCTGCGGATCAACGAACAAAACCGAGCGCGTCGGCAGCAGCGTACCCAGGCGGCGCGTGCACAGATTAACTGCATAAGCGTCTTTCTTGTTGTATAACGACGTCGGACGCTGAACTTTTTTTACTTCTTCTTCAAAATTGATGATAACGTCACCGTCTCTGCCGGCCGTACCGTAAACGGAAATTTTCATGCCGTCGGGAGAAGATGCGCCGAAAGAGGCAATGGCGCCGCGCGGATTGGACAACAGCTTGTATTTGGCGTCATTCCGCTGAATAATCTCTTCAAGCATACCTTTCTCGTCCAGACTCTTGATTTCGTCGCGCAGCTCTTCGGGAGTGATTCCCAGTGCTTTGGCAATGTTTTTGAATTCTTTGTCGGAAACTTCGCGTTGTCCCATCTCAATGCGGTGATAAACCGACAGCGTCATATCTGAACTTTCGGCCACTTCAATCAGGGTCAGATTCTTTTCGTTGCGGATTTGGCGCAATCCGGCGCCTAAAGTTTTCAGACCTGTTTTTTCGTTAATTTTGTTGCGGCGTTCCTGCTCGCGTCTCCAGGCTTGGACAATTTCCTGCTGGGAATTTTGTTCATTAACGAACAATTCTTGCAACGGGCAATCCAAGAACTCGGCAACACGTACCAGCTGTTCCTGGTCAACACGGCGATAACCTTTTTCAATTTTGGAAATTGCCGATAAGCTGACGCCCAAATGGTCTGCAAGTTCCTGCATTGAGCGGCCGCGAAGCCGGCGATACATTCTGATTTGGTTCGGGAAAATAATTTCTTCCATTTTGGATTACCTCATAAATTTCAACACAAATTAAACTATCTGCATATTAATCTATGAGAAATATTAATCAAGAAAATAGTACAAAAAAAGACGATTTGTGTACAAATTAAACTGTCATAGTGTCATTTCTGGCCAGTTTGTTTGGACACAAATCGTCCGTAAATTATTTTCTGAACTCAAACAGCGATGCTCTGGCGCTTTCGTGATGTCCGCGCATCCAGTTGATTGCCTCGGCTTCTTCGGCAGTGTCGTACAGGCCGTTGCCCAGGTCTATTTTGTTATATTGTTTCCTGTCAAAATATCCCTTGTAACGGCTGGTCAGGCTGTAAGCGTTGGCAACGGTGTCTTCGTCTATGCTGCCTCGGCTAGTGCCGTCATTCGTGTTAAAGGTAGACTTGCGGTTGAGGACGCCGTCACTGCTCAGCCGTTTGCCGCGGCCTCTGCGGTCGACTTTGGTAAATTCGGTCATCACGCGGTTGTTCCGGCCTTTGGTGATTCGAATAGAGGTCTGTGAACCGTCGCTGTGCGTTTCGATGACTTCCAAGCCGCCGTCCGGCAAATCGTGAACCTCCTGAGTTTCAAAGCTGTGGTCGGTAATGTTAAAGTCCAGATTGGGCATGCGCTGTTTTACCATTTGCTTGGCCAATGCTGATTTCACCTTGGTTTTCATCAAATCGCCGCCGGCACTGTTGATGATGTTGTTGTAAACCTCTTCGTTAAGCGTATTGTCTGCGGTGAACAAGCGGTTGACCTCGCTGTCGTTGACTTTTATGCTTTCGGATTTGCGGTCATAGATAATGTTGCCCTTGGCGTCATGCATAACGTTTCCGGAGGCGTCTCTGCGCGCGACTTCCCGACTCTTGATGTTAAAGTAGTCGTTGGTCTGGTTGACCTCCCTTGTCGTGTTGTTGATTTTCTTAATGCGCGTAACCGTTTTGGTACCGTCCGGAGCCACATTGGCCACATATTCGACTTCACGCCGTCTGAACCAGCTTTTTGACTTGTAGCTGTATGAGGTGCCGCCGTTGCCGAATTCTCCGCCGGAGTAAACGTTGCCGCTTTCCAGCGCTCTGTTGAAGCGTCTGTCCAGGGTGGCTCTGCGGAAAGAATGAGCCGTACCCCGCAGGGCGGATTTTCCGATGTCCAGACTGGTGTTTGCCGCAGCTTCTGCCGTCGGACCGGCAACCTTCATAACCGCCGACTTGCCCGCAGACATTCCCATCGTACCGATGGCGCTGCCGATTGAGGTATTGGAAAGGCTGCTGGAGAACTGTCCGGCAAAGTCTTTGGCTTCGCCCATAACCGTCCAGGTCAGGATGAGTACAAAGCAAACCTTGAGGAAGGCGACGGACCACCATGCCATGTCGTGCAGTACGGTTTGCAGCGAAGCTTCGGTCGCGCCGGATTCCAACAGCGTATCCAGACTGCCTTGAGTCGCTTCACTCAAAATCTGTTCGAATGCAACGGTCAGCATCAGGGCAATCAGGCTGACGAACATAAATACGAACATTGAATTCATAAACGTATCCCAAACCGGTTTGACGTATCGACGCGTGATTTTGAATGCGTAAGCGCCGATGGCTGCCGGAAGCAACGCCGCCGCAACCGCCAGTTCAATCACGGCATCAAGCATCAGGAACGGCACCGCGATAATCAAAATCATTGCGCCGACCCACAGCCCTATTCCGGTCAGCAGGTAGCCGAGGTGAGGAATAATAAACACTTTTTCTTTCCACGATTCGCAAATTGCGGCACTTCCCAAAGCCTTGATTTTTGCCGCCCGGTTTTGAATCATCGTCATCGTGCAGATAATGCCGTTACCCATGGACGGGGGCAGGGCGCCACCGGTTTTTTGCGTCAGGATTTCAGGGTCGTCACTGCAGGAGAATTCCCAATCTTCAACGTTTTCCAGCCCTTTTTCCTGAGCGGATGTTCCCGAAGCGACATCATCAATGCTGATTGTCTTTTGAGCAATGTTCATTCCCGTCTTGTATATCGGGTCAAGAGCCAGATTAAAAAATGACATGGCGCCCGATTGCAACAAAATTACGACGATTGCCACAATAAATCCCTGCGTGAGCAAGCTTTGTGCCAGGTCTTTGAAGTCTTTGGTTTCCGGCGATGAAACGAATGCCAGAATTTTTATGGCAATCCAAATTGCAAAGCCGATAATCACCACTTGTAAAACAGCGCCGGAGAATGTGTTAATAGAGTGATAGGCCATTTTGCTCGAGGTGTTGAATGCGATTTTAAACAATCCGCACAGCGTACATTCCCGTAATGCTTTATAATAACATTTGGGCAGGCAGGAATTTTTGCAGGGGTCATAGTCCATTCTGATTTGAGCCGAACTCTGAGTTTGCTGGAGTCTGGTAATCTCATTACGAAGCTGCATAGCCGTAGCAGCGTCTTTAACTTCTCCGCTTTTCAGGACATGTTCAATTTGAGCAATGCTGTCTGATGCATCTTGATATTCCAGTTGAGCCTGTCTTTGGTCAAGCTTAGTTTTGTTCTGATCATAATTCTGCAACAACTTTTTGGTTTCTGAAGTTCTTTTTTCTGCCGGCACTTGTTGTGCTTTTGAAATAAGAGAATTCAATTCATTAAGTTCTTGAGTGGTCAAATTGTTTTTAACGATGAGCTCGTTTGCTCTGTTAATAAGCTGCGAGTAATCGGCAGCTTCTGTCGGAGCAACAAAGCTGAAAACAAACAAGACCGCAACCAGAGTGCAAATTGCCCGGAAGTTTATTTTGTTAAATATGTTTACAGCGTTTCTCATCTTCGTTCTCTTTTCTGTAAAAATCAGGTTTTGTGCGGATTCCCTCAATTCTTTCCGTCTTCTTTTCCTGATGGATTGACCGCTTCGCTGGCCTGATTTATTTTATTCCCGGCCTGTTCCATCTTCTCTCCGGCCTTTTCTGCCGCATCAGCCGCTTTAGCTGCGGTTTTGGCGGCCGCTTCCCCGGTTTTCCCGGCGGCTTCCATTGCGGTACCGGCAACGGCTCCCGCTCCGGCGATAACCTGTCCGGCAACCGGAATAGCGTTTGCCGCTTGTGACGCTGACCTTATGCCTCTTCCGGCATTGGCAGTTGCCTGGCTTATTGTTTGTACTCCCTGAGCGGCCGCTCTGGTTGTCTGGGCACCGGTTTGAACCGCTTGTCCCGCATTTCGCATCGTATTTCCGGCCGGTGTTCCGCCGCGTCCCTGATTGTTGCCACGGTTCCTTACCCAGCTTACGACGCCGGAGACGGCTTTGGTTGCCGCTTTTCCGGTTTGGTGCAGCGCAATGTCCCGCGCCAGACCGACAGGCTTCATCACCTGGTCTTTGGCCCATTTGGTTGCCGCCGTAGACCAGTAATGCATCGGTTGTGCCTGCCCGAACGCTTTGTCGGGTAAGAATTTTTGAACAAAAATGGATACCGTGCCGCCAATCAGCTTAAAGGCGTAAATAAAGCAGAAGAGCAAAATGATAAAGTCAATGCTGAACACGGCCAGCCGTTCGCTTACCAGTTCCATTTGGGCTTTGTCTTCCACACCGTTGGTCGCCGTGTCTATCGCGGCATAAAGTTCTTCCAGCCCGTATCCTGTTTTAGCTTGGCCGTCGTCTTGTTGTGCATACGATGTTGTCGGCGTACCTTCCAGCCCGGCGCTGATTAAGCGCATTGCATAGTAGCTTGTCATAGCCAGAAAGGCAAAGGTGGCTGCGGCCTTGAAAATGATGCTGATACATGCGGTGAATTTGCCTTTAGTCATATTAAACGGCCATAAACCGACCACGATGGGCATTGCGATAACCGCAAATCCGATTTTGAAACAGATGTCAACCAGGTAATAAGCCACGGCCATCGTCAGCAGAAAGCCGGTACACCAGATAAGAACACCCTCAAGCCACATAATGACGTTGGTAATATGCGGGTCTTTCCACCAGTTGGCTATACCGCCCAATAAACTGCCGTCGCTCGGGAGTTTCCAGGCTCCGCCTTCTTTCAGGGTGGAATAACAGGTTATGGCATTGCCGAGAACCATATTTTCGGCGGTAATGTTGGTAATCGCCTTGGTGGCGCCGAGAATGCTGTTCATCACCGATTTGGACATAATGTTGGTCGGACCGGTATAGGTGATGTCGCCGATGGATTGTTCCAAAACCAAAGACGAGAACGTCATATCGCTCGGCGATACGTAACCGCTGCCGGAACTGCTTGAGCCGCCGGTTGTGGAAACATAGGTTGACGAAAGGTCGACAACGCCTTTGCCGCCGGATGTCCATGCCGTTTGTGCCGAGGTCGGAACGTTCATTCCTTTCGAGAAACCGTCGGGGAACGGCGTAATGTTTTTACCTGTGCAGGAACCTTTGTTTATAACGATAATCTTTTTCTGCAACAGGCTGAGCGGTTCCACGTTTTTGCCGTTGTACATAACCTCAAAATGCAGGTGGGCGCCGCTGCCGGTACCGGTATTGCCGACATAGCCGATTTGTTCGCCCTGTTTAACCTGTCGGCCCGAGGGACCGAAAGCGCTCTGCGACGTCGGCAGCATATGGAAGTAACGGGTAGTCCACTTCGGGCTGTGGACGATGATGGCGTAATAACCCGCGCCGGTGACTTTGCCGCCGCTGGTCTGAACCCGGTAGGTTATCGTTCCCGGACCGGATGCAACGACTGCGCCGCCTTGTTTGCCGTAGGTTCCGATATCCAGTCCCATGTGATATTTCGAAGCGCCTGCTACCGGTGGAATACGACATCCAACCGGGCTGGTCAGGTGCCCTTCAAATACCGGCGGAATAATAAAGTTGGGAATATCTTCCGACGCAAAGTTTTTGGCGTTTTTATCGGCTTCTTCCAACAGGCGTTTTTCCTCATCGGAATATATTCTGGTTTGGGTCTGCGGTGTTGTCGACGGAACCGGCGTCTTTTGCGATTCGGCAATAGCCTGTTTCTCGGCGTTGTTGATTTCCGCATACTGTTCGTCGGTGATGTCATCCCAGGAGTAATCCTGCGTAAACGGTTTAATCGTATCCGGATCCCAGAATTGCTGCGCAATAACCGCGCCGGTACCCATCAACGGATTGATAAAGTAAGTGCTGACCGCTTTCAGGCCGGCAGTGATGAAAATGTAAGCCAGTGCGATTTTAAAGGCGAATTTAACCAGGTCGTTGAGAATGTTTCCGGGAACAACCTGCGTAAGCGAAGACACATTTTTCAGTCCCCACATCAAAAGCCATAAAACCGCGCCGATTCCCAAAACGATTAATCCGGCTCGTTGTGCCAGGTCATAAGCCTGTCCGGCGACTTTCAAAAAGGCGGAAACCAGTTTTTCTACCACCATACAGGACCAGCATCCTCCGGATTGGTATTTTTGGCGCAGCTCGTCAATGGTTGCACATTGGCGGCCGACCCGCAGATTTTCGGCAGAAAGGGTATCCCTGCGGGCGGTTTCGATACGCTCTTCGCAGTCGATGCCTAATGCACCGCAGTCTTTTTTTCCGTCAGCCTTATAGGCTTCAATGGCTCTGTCCGCGCCGACATTGTAAAGACGGGCGCCTTCCGCCATAATCACTTTTGCTTGCTGCTCGGTAATTTGTTTGCGCTCCAGGGCATCATTGACGGCGTCGCGCAAGTCTTCAACCACGTCTTCCATTTTTGAGTCGACGCCACCCTTGTTCAGATATTGTCCCTGAGCGGTATTGAACAATGCCACCTGGCCGGCCTTCCAGATAAGTTCGCCGTTTGCCGCATTGCGCAGTTTTTCAAGCTCGTTTTTAATGTCGCCCAGTTTGCTGTTGGCAATGTATACGGTACTGCCCGGGCGGTCGAGAATGTCCGTAACGTCTTTTTTTATGCTGACGCTTTCTTGCGCATTGTAATAATCCTTGGCGCTTTTATATGAAGAACCTTGCGTTTGAGTGTCCGCAGCATAAACGCTTTGCGGAACCGCAGCAGCCAGAATGACTGCCGCCAGGGCGAGTTTGGACAACAGCAGCAGGGCTTTCCCTGTGCTTTGCAGCTTGCTGAATATGTTAGTCCGCTTCTTCATGACACGTCCCTACGTCCTAAATTATTTGTCCCGTCCGGCCCATCTCTTTAATTTGTTGTTCAAAGCGCCGGCGCTTTTCCATTGTCTGCCTAACCAGGTTTTCTCGCTGAAGGCCGTCTTTTCATATACCCAGCCGAAACCTCCGGTAACGATACCGACCAGCATCTGTCCGACCGCCTTCAGATTCTGCTGGAACTTGGCGTCAACCTTGCCGCCGATAATCGCCGATGTAAGCTGTTGCGATACCTGCATACTGCCGAAAATCAGGAAGCCGATAAGCAGCAGACACATAATGGTAATACTGAAATCAAGCATATGCATTTCCGGGTCTTTGGGATTAAATACCGCAGGCTGTTCGCCGATTAAGGCCACCATTGCCATTAAAACCGTCGCCAGAATAATGGAGAAAGCCATCATAAATGCCGCCGAGTTCATAATGTTGGCAAAACCGATGTTGGTCCACTTTCTCGTCGGGCCGAAAGCATACGACATAATAAAGATGGGCAGCAGCAAAATCATCATTCCGAAACGGAAAATACTGTCAATCAGATAAAAGACGAAACCGCAGGAAACCACGATAAAGATAAACCAAACCAGGGCGCCGATGACAAACGGCAGCAGTCCGCCGTTGGCCATGGCAGCCAGAGCGACTCTCTTGCCCATATCCAGACGTTCTGCCACATTGCAAATCATACAGCCCATCATATCCTGGATTCCTTGCGGAAAACCGTCCAGGGTAGCCTGCATTCCGGTTGTCATCTGGCAGGCGATTTCCGTATTTTTAAAGGTAACTTCTTCTCCCAGAACCAAAATCTTGTCCTGAGTAACCTGAGACAACGCCAGTATTTTGGCACCAAATTCCAAAAAGGCTTCATAAATCGGGAAAATCAGCGTGTTGATGACATACAGCAGCATTCCCGAGGACGAGGCCAGAAAACCGCAGAACAAGCATAAAAAGGCTTTGCGGACGATTTCATTCCAGACTTCTCCCGGGCTGTCTTCCGTGACCGAACTGACGAATTTCATGATACGCAGAGCCATCCAAACGGCAAAAGCAATCATAATCAGGCTGAGAGACCCGGCTGAGAGCTGTTCGTACATTCCCATGACCACTTTGCCGATGGTCTTGTATACCGGTTCCAAAACCGCCTTTTGCCAACACTCGGCACGCGACTGTTCAATGGCTTCTTCGGCCTCGGTGCCTTTGACTGCTTGCGTAGTCTTGTCAGAACAGGCTGACAGCAGAAAAACCGCCGCTGCTAACATTATCAGCAGTTTTCCCCATTTTTTTATGTCAATTGCCCTAATCATCTGACGTTCCTTGTTCCGTTTGTTCAAGCGGCAAATGCCGGTTATTTGTTGGCCTGGTTCAGTTGTTTGGCCAGTTTGGCATTGTTCTTGTTTGAACCGCCTTTGCTCTTGTTTCTTCTGACGTCGGCCAGACTCTCCTGTTCCCGGGGTTTTGCTCCGGACAGTTTGTTTTGGTAATGGCGCGTCCGGTTGGCCTTTTCTTGGGCCGACCTTTGAGCGCGCGGCTTTTCACCCCTGCTTTGAGCGGCTGCTGCAGCTCCGGCTGTATCAGCGGCATTTCCGGAATTTTCCGCAGTCTGGCTTTCATTGCCGTTTGTTGCCTGTTGAGTATTGGCGTTTTCAACTTTAGTCTCGCCTTCAACCTCAACTTCGCTTTCAACCGTTTCCTGATTCGGATTCTCAGCCGGTTTCCCGTCCGTTGAGCCGCTTCCGCCAAAACGGTTGGTGCTTTGGGTTTGGCTTGAGTTTCCTGTCGTTGCGCTGCGCGAATTCCGTCGTTGTGAATTACGTCCCGCATTCTGAGCGATGGTCGGACGTCTTCCGTTTTGTGCGGTGGATGACGTTCCGCTTCCGTCTGCTTCGTTGGCAGAATCGGCGGGAAGGAACAGATTCTCGTTGTCATCACCCTCAATTTCGTTATTGCCGCCCTGACTGCCGGAAGTATTGAAACGGCTTCTTAAACGGCCGGGAGTGCTGGTAATGCCGCGCCAAAGTTTTTCGCCGCCTTCTTTAATTTTGTTGCTGGCAGCTTCGCGAACCGGTTGAGTAACTTTCTTGCCTGCGCTGAGGGCCGCGCTGTAGCCCATGGTGCCGACGCCGACACCGAGGTTCTTCATACCGCCGCCGGCCATCTTATCGGCCAGAGCCGAAGCCTGTCCGCAGAACTTAAAGCCGAAAATGCAGCAGATAATCAAAATAATGAAACCTAATGTTGAAATGTCAGTCAGTTCTTTTAACTTGTTATCGTCCTGTGTGTTAATTGCATCGTAAATCAACTGCAAGGCACCCAGATTGTCTTGTCGGCTGGCGAATTTTTTACATTCGGCGGATTCTCTCCATAACTTGCCGGTAGAAGCCTGAACCTGGTTTGAGCTGCACAGCTCGGTCATTCTTTTTTCTTGTTCGGCTGACAATGTTACCGCTTTTTCCGTACGGGCATCATCACTGACCGCAGTTTGCATCAATGCCGTGTCCACCAGCTGAATGTTTACGCTGACCACCAGCCCCATAAAGACAAAGACAAAGAAACTGTTGAGCAACATACTGAAACCTTTTGCCGTATATCCGGCCGTCAGCTTAAACGGCCAGCAGGCAATCAGGAACGGCATCAGGGCACCGATAATACCCAGTTGTACAACGGCATCAATCAAGTAGAAACCAAATGCCAAAGAGAGCAACAAACCGAAAGCCGCCAGCAGAAAGCCCTGGATAGCCATCTGAAAACCGTTGCCGAAATCAAAGCCGCCGATACCGACCATTTTATGTCCGCCGATACACATCAGCGAAGAACCGATGGCCTGCATAAAGGCGATTTCCTGTTGAACTTGGGCGATAAAGCTTTCCAGTTCTCCGTACAGTACCGAAGTGTAATATGTAGTTAAAACTTCGTTGCCCTGAGTTATCGGCGCAGAGTCGGTAATAAACAGCAATTCTTTGCCAAAACCGAGACCTGCTATCAACAGCGGATTGATAATATAAGTGTAAACCTGATCAACATAATTCAGTAACAAAAAGGCAATGATAAACTTAAAGCTTTGCTTGAGCAGATTGCCTAAAAACTTTGGCGCATCTTGTTTAGTCAGAGAACTTACGTGAGCCAGCGTCTGAACCGCAATCCACAAGCCCAGTCCCAAGGCGATGAGCGTTGCAAACGCTCCTGCCAGCTTGGTCATAGATATTGTTGCCATCTTGTCTGCGGCAACATAAATGACCGAGAACAACGGACAGAAGAAACACTGGCGATAGCGGTAAAGTTTTACCGGTAAGACTTCGCAGCCTTTCCAGTTGCCTTCCGAGGCATAATTCGCACTGTAGTTTTCGCCGTCTTTATTTTTGACCACAACCCATTTTTTGCCGGAAGCGTCTTCAAACATTTCATTTTCGACCAGCACTTTTTCTTCCAGATAGGCATTCACTTCTTCAAAAGATGCAGATGAAAGCAGGGCGTTTAACTGTGCGTCTGTCCAGACGATTCCTTTCAAAGTATGATAATAGGCCGCGTCTGCGGTCTCGGAACCTCCAACACGACCGATAACCCAAGCTATGCCGGCCACACCTTTATAAAAGGTTTTGCCAAACCACGCGCCGATACCGTCGCCGTACATGGCATCCAGATTAACGTCTTTTTGCGTTTCGGTAGATTGAGAGATATTGCCCATATCTTTCTGGTCTTGGGTGAATTTTTCAAATTGTTCCGGCGTTAGGTCATCGGCATAGCCGGCAAAAGACAAATTTGGCAGTCCGACGGTTAGTGAGAGTGCCAGAAATAATATTCCCCAGATTTTAGTGCCGTGTATCGTCATCGTCGTCCGCTTTTCTAAAAGGGTTGCCCAATACTTTAAATGCCAGTAAAAAAGCCATCAAAACTAATATCAGTGCTGTAATTCGGATTCCCCTGCTGGCCAACAGGCTGAACAGGTTAAGATGATAAGCGGCGACAAATGCCAGTAATACTGCTATCGTAATCAGCCAACTTTTAATCATTTTATCAAAACCCTTTTCCAGCTTCTTATTACATCATACCATAAAAATTATTCATAAATTGTTACAGTTTTTTGATTTTTTCTTTGTCTGCCGACTAAAAAGTGCCGTTTTTTAGAAAATTGACGACTTTTTCTACAACCTTTGGATTATTAAAGATATTCCAATGCAGATTGTTTATTTTAATTACGGCCTTGGCACCCGTAAATTTCTTTTCCTCGGTAACGGAGGTTTTATGGCCTTTGGTGCCGGTGAGAGCTTCCATTGCCTGCTCCACTGCGGATTCGCTCAAAATAATCCCGGTCTCGATTTCTCTCGGATACGGCGGTATGACTTCGATTCGCCGCTGTCCCATTTCGGCGGCCATCGGTCCCAGAATAAAGCCGAGCAATTTGTTCTTGCTGAGGCGAACCAACAGCTTGCTGCCGTGATTCTTCGGCGCCACTTCTACAATTCGCCCGATTTTCAGGCGTTTGCGCCAGGGACTTTCCAGGCTGAACAGCGCCTTTAAAACGATTCCGCCGATTCCGCTGGTTACAAATGAAACTTTGTTAACGTCTTCCAGGTGATTTAAAAAGAAGTCAAGCTGTCGGACATGTCCTTCAATGCGCTTTTGGGTCGAAGGGTAGTTGACTGCCGCCACCATAAATCTGTCTTTCAGAACTTCCCTCCACAGCGGTTTAAAAACGTTTTTGGATTCGCCCAGTCCCGGAATCATAATGACCATATGTCCTTTTTGCCGCGCCAGTTCATATGCTTCTATATATTTGATAAAAGCCTTGCGGCATTCCTCAAACGTGCCTTCATGCCTGCGGATGTCCCAATTGTCCAGCAGCCGGCACTTTTTAGAAGTATAATTTCTTTGGATTCTCCATTTCTGGTAAAAAAAGACGTCTTCCCAGGCATGGCCGCCGCCGAAAGTAAAAAAGTCGCTTTTCATGATTCGGGTCTCCTGATTCGGCTAAAGTTTTCCAACTCCGCTGGTGTTTGGAATCGCGGTAATGGTAACGCGTGCCGTGTCGCTGTTGTCTATTTCGATTAAAATCTGTATTGCGCGATTCCCGCGGACATAGGTCATATGGCTTATTTTTGCGCGTACAGTGGCAACCTCTATCCATTTGAGCTTCGGCATTTCCGATACATAAAAGTCAAAAACGCTGCTGGCGTTGTAGGGTGCCGTAAAGACCAGGCTGCCAATCCAGTTTTCTCCGCTGCCGAGAGCGCTGGTCTCGTCTAAATCAATATAAGCCTCGCTGGGAAACGGCACATCGGGAAAATGTGCAAATGCGGGAGGAATCGCAGAGCCGTCGACTCCGCTCAGAGTCGGGCGCTCAGAAGCACAAGCCGAAAGTATTAAAACTAAAGCCAATGCTAAGATGTTGTTTTTTAACATTATTACTACCTTGTTTCTGTTGTCGAATATGCTATATTGAACCTAAGATACCGCAGTATGGTTAAAAAAAAGGAAATAAAGAGATTATTTCCGTTTCAAATTTGTTCAGATAAAAAAATACAGTTTTTCAATGAATTGTAAAAAATGTAAAAAAAAATCAAAATTTTTTAATTTTTTGTGTTGACATCTGCGAAATATCATCATATAACCCACATCACCGACAGCGAGCAAGCTGAACAATCACTAGCGAGTTGGCGGTAGTTATAAAACAAGTAAATAAGGAGTAGAGAGGATACGCAGGCAGTAATTTGTAGCTGTAAGAGATATAAATTAAGTCTAAGTATCTGAAATAAAGGAACCAAAAAA
>HF995282.1 GCA_000432275.1 Proteobacteria bacterium CAG:495 | reverse complement strand
GTACTCGGACGAAGACCAATAATAGTTGGACGAAATTTGAGTTTTCGACAATTTCTGCAAACCAAGGTTGATTGCGCCATAGCTATAACTCATCGCTTTCAACTCACCCGCTGCCGGCAAATACCAACCGCTCGAGCCTTTGCCGCTCGATACCGCTGAAAATGTATTACAATAGTTTGCTGCTGGGTGAGTTTGACTGTCACTAACCAAGCACTGAGTATTAACACGACCGTTCATATCAGCTGAGGCTGCACCGCTGTCCATATCACCAAGACAAGAAACATTATAACCATAACCGCCCCATGTTTGATTACTTTCCGTCAAGGCCACCGCAAATCCGGTGCTGCCGTTCACATAGGCCACAATACCAACCGGCGTCTTGCTGGCTATCACGCTGTCTGATATCGTACCGTCTGAATACAATATCGCTCCGGGCGCCGCTGCGCTCATATTTCCGCCTCCCTGCGGACAATATAGTTTGCTCTGGTCAAACGGACATTTTAACGCCTCCAAGCCTTCGCAATCCGTTTCACTCTTCGTAAAGCCCAGCGT
>HF995281.1:4248-7534 GCA_000432275.1 Proteobacteria bacterium CAG:495 | reverse complement strand
GATGTTTTTCAGACACCACGGTTCACCTCTGAGCCGCAAGTCGAGTTTACTATGACCGGAGATAAATGCAATCAGAAAAATAACGTTGCGGGAAAAAAGCTTTTTTTATAAAAGAAACCCCGGATTGACCGGGGTTTCTTGAAATGAGGCGGATGTCTATTTGCCGTATTTTCTGGCCATAAACTGTTCCAGCCAGTGAATGTTATATTGGCCGTCGATAAATTCGGCTTGAGATATAATATCCTGGTGCAGCGGAATAGTCGTTTTGACGCCTTCGATGACAAATTCTTCCAGCGCGCGCCGCAGTCTCATCAAGGCTGCATTGCGGGTTTTGCCGCTGACAATCAGTTTGGCAATCATACTGTCGTAAAACGGCGGAATGCTGTAGCCGGAATAAATTTCGGAGTCAACGCGAACGCCCAGGCCGCCCGGAGCGTGCCATTCGGTAATTTTACCGGGGCAGGGGGCGAAAGTTTCCGGGTCTTCGGCATTGATTCTGCATTCAATTGCGTGGCCGCTGAAAGTGACGTCGTCTTGGGTATATCCCAGAGCGGCACCGCTGGCAACGCGGATTTGCTCGCGAACGATGTCAATGCCGGTAACGGCTTCGGTAATCGGATGCTCAACCTGCAAGCGGGTGTTCATTTCCATAAAATAGAAACGGCCGTCTTCAAACAAAAATTCCAGCGTTCCGGCGTTGGTGTATCCGATTTTCTCAATAGCCTTGCGGACGATTTCGCCGATTTCTTCCCGCTGCTGACGGTTTAGAGCCGGAGAAGGCGTTTCTTCAATGACTTTTTGGTTGTTGCGCTGGATGGAGCAGTCGCGCTCGCCCAAATGAACAACGTTGCCGTATTTGTCGGCCAGCACCTGCATTTCAATGTGGCGGGGTTTTTGCAGATATTTTTCCATATAAACCACGTCGCTGGTGAATGCCGCTTTGGCCTCGGCCTTGGCCATGGTGAAAGCCTCTTTCATCTCTTCGTCGTTAAAGGCGATTTTCATGCCTTTGCCACCGCCGCCGGCCGTTGCTTTGACAATTACCGGGTAGCCGATTTTGTTGGCCCATTCAATGGCGTGTTCAACGCTTTCGAGTGCCGGAGAACCGGGCGTAATCGGCAGGCCGGCTTCTTCGGCGGCCTTGCGTGCGGTAATCTTGTCGCCCATCAGGCGCATTTGTGCCGAGGTCGGGCCGATAAAGGTTATGCCGTGTTCTTCAACCATCTCTGCAAAGTCCGCATTCTCGGACAAAAAGCCGAAACCGGGGTGGATTGCGTCTGCACCGGTAATCAGGGCAGCGGAAATAATGGCTGACTTGTTTAAATAGGATTCCGTAGAACGGGCAGGCCCGATGCAGACGGCTTCGTCGGCCAGACGGACGTGCATAGCATTGGCATCGGCTTCCGAATGGACGGCCACGGTTTTTATACCCATTTCGCGACAGGCGCGATGGATGCGCAATGCTACTTCGCCACGGTTGGCAATCAGTACTTTTTCAAACATTTTGTGTTCCTAAATTGTTTCCACTACTCAATGATAACCAGGGGTTCGCCGTATTCGACCGGATCGCCGCCTTCAACCAGAATCTTGGCGACCGTGCCGTTTTTGTGGGCTTTAACCGGGTTAAAGGTCTTCATGGCCTCAATCAGGCAAACGATGTCGCCTTCCTTAACGCTGTCGCCGACTTTAACGTAGTTCGGCGTATTGGGGTCGGCAGAAAGGTAAACGACACCGACCATCGGAGATTTGACGGCGTTGGGGCTCTTGGAATAATCTTCAGCCTGACCTGCGGGAGCGCTGACGGCGGCAGGTGCCGGAAGCGAAGCGGCCGGAGCCGGAATCGGAGCGGGAGCAGCGGGCATCGGAGCCGGAACAAAAGTCGGAGCAGCGGCACCGCCGTTTTTGCTCAGGCTGATTCTGCAGCCTTCGTCTTCGTATTCCAATTCGGTCAAGTTGCTTTTATCAAGTATTTCAGCCAGCTTGCTGATGACTTTGGTGTCGATGGGATTAGACATAAGATTATTCTCTCTTTCTAGTTAATGTTAAATCGAACAAATTTCTGAGTCGTTGATACCCTGTTTTTGATAAAAAAACAACAAAAAACGTAATTTTTTGCAAATTATGCTCTGATTTGTGCTGAAATAATCAATTTTTTTCGTTTTTTTTTGTATTTTTGCATTTTTCTGAAAATTCCGGTTGCGAATGTTAATCGAAACAACTTTTAAATGATTCCTGCGTTTCTTCATACTTTATATATAAGGGGCAAAATATGACAACGATACGCCTCTCAAAATTTGGCACGCATTTTGCATAAATGTCAGAAGATTGAAATTTTTTATTAGAAGGCTTATGAAAATGGAAGTTAAAGATATCAATAATTCAGTAAATCCGCTCCTGTTTAATAAGAATGCCGCCGTGGCTGCTTCCGGCCAGGCGCTGGGTGCCGGGTTTGCCAGTCTCCTCGGTCAGACTTCTATGGTGATGGATATTTTGCCGGTTCGCCCGGAAGTTGACGTCAAGCCTGAGGTCAAAACATCTTCGGTTGACAACCGGGATGTTGCCGCCGATGACAAAAAGGCTCCCGTTTCCAAAGCTGATGACAAGCAAAACGCCGCTTCGGCAGAAGACAAGAAAACGTCTAAGCCTTCTGATGACAAAAACGTTAAAGATAACGACAAGGCTTCTTCGTCGTCGGAAAACAAACCCGCAAACAAAAAGAATAAGACTGCAAAAGCTGACGATTCTGCTGCTGTTCCGGCTTCTGCCGAGCAGCAGAATGTTCCCCAGGCGCCCGTAGCGGAAGAAGTTAATCCTGCCGCTGCCGAAGTCGTTGTCGCCGAAAACGTCGTGGCTGCAAATGTTGATGCCGCCGTTCCGGAAACCTTGCTGACAACGCCGGTTGCCGGGGTTGAAGAGGCTCCGCAGCAGATTGCGGCTCCGGTTGTCGAAGCGCCGGCTCCCGTAATGGATGCCGCACCGCTGCCGTCGGTTGAAGAAGTTATGCCGAATATGGATGTAACGGCGGTTATTGACGGCAAAGAGGTTAAGCTTTCCGACTTCGCCCTGACGGAGGCTCAGATAGCTTCTGCCGAGGTTGTTACAATGGTTAACGCCGAAACCGGTGAAACCGTACAGATGAGCGGTGTCGAGTTCTTGCAGCAATTGCGCAGCGCCGCTGCCGCCGCCCCGGAAGTTTCTGCTCCCGTGGCTGCTGAGGACGCTGCCGTTGTCGCTCCCGAAGGATTTGTAAAAAATACCGCGACCGAAACGGTTGGTGCGGAAGCCG
>HF995281.1:2636-4238 GCA_000432275.1 Proteobacteria bacterium CAG:495 | reverse complement strand
AGGGGTGGTGGGGGAAGCCGCCAAGCCTCTCGAGACGGTTGAGGTCGTTGAGGACAAAGGGGCCGACATTGCTGCCCCGCAGGTTAAGGCTCAGGCTAAACAGGCTGATAAGGTCGCAGCATACGTTGACGAAGGGCTTGCCGAACAGGCTGTCGTTCTGGATGAAAAATTAGGCGGCGAACAAAAGGTTAAGGTCGACGTTCAGGTCAAAGAGGAAAAAATTGCCTACACCGCGCCGACAGATCTCGTTAAAGACAAAATTACGCTGAAAGAAGCTTTGCAGGCCGCCGCACAAGATGCCGACAGCGAGGTTTCTTTTGCAAAGCCGTCTCAGCTCGTTTCTTCTGACGCCGCAGCGCAGCCTGTTGCCGCTAACGGCCAGAATGCGGCTAACGTCAAGGCAAACGTACAGACTGTGGCTCCCGTGATGACTGCCGCCGTCCAGGCTGATGCTGCCGATGCCGTCGTTTCTGCTCCGTCTTCCGTTTCCGGCGTTTCAGAGGTCAGCTCTGCCGCCGTGTCTCATGCCGGTGCTTCCGGCAGCGAGTTTGTCAATGCGGCCAAGGCAGAAGCAAATGCCAAAACTAATGACGCTTCTTTCCGTGACATTTATAAGAGAATGAGCAAAGAAGTCGTTGACCAGGTAAAAGTAAATATTACCAAATCTGCCGTTAAAGGCGTTGATAAAATCGACATTCAGTTAAAGCCTGAAGATTTAGGACACATTGAGGTAAAAATGCGTATTTCCAAGGATGGAAAATTGCAGGCTCACATTATCTCCAGCCGTCCTGAAACCATGGAGGTGCTTCAAAAAGAAATCCAGACTTTGGAAAAAGCATTTAACGATGCTGGTTTCCAAACCGATGAGGGCAGCCTGAGCTTTAGTTTCCGTGAAGGCGGACAGGCCGGCTACGAGCAGGAAAGAAATTCCGAGCTCCGCAGCTTCATCGGCAATGTATTTGAAAATGAAGCCAATGAAGAACTCGCCGGCAATGACAATATGTCGGAGTGGACCCCGGCCAAGGGGCTCAACATCCGAGTTTAGGATAGGGGAGAATTGCTATGGTAGATATCAGCTCAATCACAGGCACCGTCCAAAGCGGACAGGCTAAAACCAATGCCAGCAGCCAGACTTTGTCTGCTGATATGAATACTTTTTTAACGCTCCTGACCACTCAGTTGAAGTATCAGGACCCGTTAGATCCGATGGATACTGCGGAATTTACCAACCAGTTGGTACAATACTCCAGCGTTGAACAGGCCATCCAGACCAATACCAAACTGGACAACCTTTTGTCGCTGACGATTTCCAACCTTGGTGCCCAGGCAGTGTCATACATCGGCAAAACCGCTCAAGTACTGGGTGATGTAATGCCTTTAGAAGGGGGCAAAGCAAAAGCGGCTTATACCTTAAGCAAGGATGTAAGCTCTGTAACAATCACTGTTAAGGATATGAACGGCAAGGTCGTTTACTCCGAGACCGGCGAAACCACTTCCGGCACCCACGAATTCACCTGGGACGGCAAGGATTCTAACGGTAACCAGCTCGAAGACGGCGCTTATCAGATTGTCGTTTCGCCCAAGGTTCCCACCGGAGAAAGC
>HF995281.1:0-2462 GCA_000432275.1 Proteobacteria bacterium CAG:495 | reverse complement strand
CGACACCGGCAACGGCGATAATAACGACGGCGAAGGCGGAGAAGTCGAAGGCGGCGATGGCGACGGTGAGACCGAAACCCCTCCGGCCGAAGAGGGTGACAACAACAATAATGAAACAGCTTCGGCCTAATTATTAAAGTTTTAGGAGAAATAAAATGAGTTTATTTGGTGCATTACAATCAGGAATTTCAGGCTTGGCAGCTCAGTCTACGGCTATGGGCGCTATCTCTGACAACATTTCCAATGTAAATACCATTGGTTATAAAAACAATTCGGTTGCTTTTCAAACCTTGGTAACAAAACAAACCTCCAGCAGTCACTATTCGCCCGGCGGTGTGCAGCCTGTGTCCAAACAGGGCATTAACGCTCAGGGTTTGCTGGCGGCTAACTCTTCGTCCACGGCAATGGGTATCAGCGGCAACGGCTACTTTGTCGTAAACACCTCTGCCAACCCGGCTGAAGGCGATATGTGGGCATACACCCGTGCCGGCGACTTCGATATTGATAACCAGGGTTATCTCAAGAACACCAGCGGTTTCTACCTGCAAGGCTGGTCTCTGCTGCCTTGGGACGGCAACTCTAACGCCAATATCGTTGACGTCAACGGCGTAAAATATATGAAAGCTTATTACGACAGCAACGGCGACACGGTTTACATCAACGACAATATCGTTGATAACCGCAACCTGCGCCCGATTAACCTGTCCACCATCGGTGGTTCTGCAACCCCGACCCAGCAGATTAACTACGGTGCCAACCTGCCGGCTAACGACCCGGTTTATGATCCGTCGGTTCCCAGTGCCGGAGGCCGTCACAGCGTTAACGCTCTGATTTATGACAGCTTGGGCAACTCCAGCAATATGAGCCTGACTTATACCAAAGAGTCTTCTAACTCTTGGGGAATGTCGGCCAGCATTCCGAGCGGTGCCGCAACCGTAACCCTGTCCGGCAATTACGAAACTTTCGGCGACGAAAGCAACGACGTTTACTACGCAGCCGGCCAGCTTGAGTTTACCGATGTTCCTGCCGAGGGTTCTTACATCACCATCAAGGATGACACCACCGGCGAAACTTACAAATTTGTATTCACCAGCAACCCCGGTGGCGTGACCGATCCCGGCAGCTATGCCGTTGACATTTCTACCGGCATTGTTTCCGCCAGCGACTTCGCTCAGAAGTTTGCTGAACAAATCCAGGACGTTATGCCCGGCGCCAAACGTTTTACCGCCAGCGGCAACAGCATCCAGATTGTCCAGTCTCTGACCGGCGGCGCTTTGTCCATCGACTGCAGCAAGACTCTTGCCTGCGTCCAGTCTGCGGTTAACCCGGTACAAGAAACCGGTATCCCGACCGGCCAGTTCACCATTCCTGCAATCGACAATGATATTAAAAACGTCGGTTCGGTAACCTTTACTTCTAACGACAAGAATGATTATGTCGGCAAAAGTGTAACGGTTAACGGTAAACAATACACATTCTCCAATGGTGGTGGCGGTGTAGACATTTCCGGCGCAACTTCTGCGGCAGAAATTGCCAGCGCTTTGGCCGATGCCATCCGCAAGGATATTGATGAGCCGGACAGAGTCTCTGCCAACGGTTCAACCCTTGAGTTTATCCCCTCGACCACCGGTCCGGATATGACGCTTGATTTTTCACAGGTCGGTAACATTGTCGGTACGGCCCGCGACGGCGATTCCTGGGTTAATATGGCCGGTCAGGCAGTAACCATCAAAAACACCTTTAACACCAACAATACCGACGTTGAGCAGGGTTCTGTCGTTCCCTCTGTCCGTTTCAACCAGGACGGTACGCCCAAATACTTCTTTGTAAATGATTTGCAGATTGAATGGGCAAACGGCGCCGAGAATATGAATAACGGCTACAAACAGGGCACCTCAATCAGCCTGTCTATGGGTAACGTAGGCACCAACGACGGTTTAACCAGCTTGTCTGGTAACTTCACTACCAACTATATCAACCAGGACGGTGCAAAATTTGGTAGTTACGCCGGCGTAAGCATCGGCGAGGACGGTGTTGTCACCGCTCTGTATGATAACGGTGAAACCCGCCCGATTGCAATCCTGCCGTTAGCAACTTTTGCAAATGCCAACGGTATGAGCTCCTTAACCGGTAATGCCTGGATAGAAACCGACAGCTCCGGTCAGGCTCTGTTGAAAATGGCCGGTACCAACGGCGCCGGCACGGTTGCCTCCAGTGCTCTGGAACAGTCTACGGTAGACTTGGCAACTGAATTTTCAAATATGATTGTTACCCAGCGTGCTTATTCGGCTGCAACCAAGATTATTACGGCAGCAGACGAAATGCTGGATGAATTAACCAGACTGACTTAGGTTAATTCCTAGAAACGGAAACTCCTAAAACAAAAAAACCTGCGGAAGAAATCCCGCAGGTTTTTTGATGCCGTTTCGCGCCGGATATAAAATGTTATTCCCCTGATTTGC
>HF995280.1 GCA_000432275.1 Proteobacteria bacterium CAG:495 | reverse complement strand
GCATTCCTCATCGCTCATAGAATTAACGAGTTTATCAATAGTTTCGCGGATAAATACTTTATCTTGAGATGTTGTCACCATAGTCCCAACTTTCCTAAATTAAAACGAAACCACCTTTTACGCAAAAGGTGGCCGGAGAGTTGAACAATCATATTATGTGAAATGACTCTCTAGCCTTTAAAGCACAGGTATAGTACGAGGCTTCTGAACATACGCTAAAGCTCCCCGACCATATCTCTATGAATCGGGGATATATTACTGTTGCGGCAAAATCCAACAGTTGACGATGCATATCCTAAACACCGCACATAATAAAGCCGTTCAAAGCTCCGAACCTGCCGGTTCTAAGCAAACACAAGTTTTGCCTGCTGAAAATATAGAATAGAAAAGATTACGTTTCAAGCGCTTTCTGGCTTGCAAACGCTAACAGAAGTGGAGGAAAGACCGCTTACAACAATTCCATAAACTTATGATAGTAATTAATAACCGCACGCACTCTCGGAACATCCTTGGTCTTACGGTGGGCAATAAGATAAAACATAAGTCCTTCCGTACAACATATGTTGTCCAGACAAACCAGTCCGCTGTCCTTAAAACGCATCGGCAACATCCCGATGCCTGCTCCGAGGTTAACCGCTTCCTCAACCGAAAACGTGGAATTGGTCACATACGGAACAATCTTGGCCCGACGCATCAGTTCGCGCCAGCGACTGAGCGATGCCATATTGTTTTCAAAATAAATCATCCGATAATTCGCTATCATGTCTTCAATGTCTCGCGGATAACCATAACGGCTGAGAAAATCCGGAGAGGCGAAATAACCGCATAAAACCTTTTTCTGTCCGACAATAACCTCGTCGGCACCGGTCGGCGCATAATAAGAAATCGCCACGTCATATGCCATATTGGCCAGCGTCGGACGATCAAACGTATTGGTAACTTGCAAATTCAGCAATGGATAATTGTCAAGAAAATCACTAATTTCCGAACACAGAAAACGTGAAGACGCTCCTGCATTCATCAGCACCCGGACACTGCCCTGAACCGTCTCCTCTTCCGGTTTAAGCGTATAAACATTGCTCAAAACGCCCTTAAGTTTGCGAAACTCCTCCAGCAGCTTGTGGCCGTTCGGCGTCAAATAGCTTCCCCTGCTGTTTGAAACCAATAGCTTAACCCCCAGCTCTAATTCCATATTGCTTATGTATTTGCTGATGGTATCAACCGAAATTCCCAGCATTTCGGCTGCCTGCCGTTTGCCCTGATATTCGGCAATTGCCGACAACATATACAAACTCTCCAAATTATATAAGTCTTTTCTGCCCATCATGAGAGATTTCTCCGCCTGTCTGCCACACACGTTTTAATTAGTATATTTTGTCTTGCTCTAGTTATAAACTGTTTTTTTAGGTTATAAACGAAAATCGACGACCGGAGTTTTTTTAATCTTGCCAACAAACGCGCCTTATACTATAACATCCAAAAAACATTAAGGACATTCACGATGAAAGTTGACATTTTTGACTTCGACCTGCCAAAGGAGCTAATCGCCTCCCAACCGGCCAATCCCCGAGATACGTCGCGCCTGTTGGACCTGTCCGCGGAAGAAAGCATTGCTGACCGGCACTTTTACGACCTGCCCCAACTCCTGGAGGAAGGTGATGTCCTGGTATTTAACGATACAAAAGTCATTCCGGCCCGGCTGTATGGAGCCCGCGGCGAAGCCTTGGTTGAAGTAACCCTTTACCACCCCGTCGACGGCATCCGTTGGTGGTCTTTCATCAAAAATGCCAAAAGGCTGAAGCCCAATGATGTCATCCGTTTTTACACTTCTGACATTTCTCCCGAAAAATCTGACTTTACCGCCGTCGTTTTGGAAAAAAAGGACGAAGACGGAGTTTTGATTTCATTCGCCTGTCCGCCGTCAGAATTAGGCAAAAAACTGGAACAATACGGTTTTATGCCCCTTCCGCCGTACATCAAACGGGAAAAACCGCGGGCCGGTTTGTGGGATAAATTTGACGATAAAGAAAACTACCAGACCGTTTATGCCAAACACGAAGGTGCCGTAGCGGCCCCGACCGCCGGACTGCATTTCACCCCGCGCGTTCTTGAAGAGCTAAGAAAAAAAGGTGTCCAAGAAGTATTTTTAACGCTGCATGTCGGCGCGGGAACGTTCCTTCCGGTTAAAACCGACGACACCAAAGACCATAAAATGCATGCCGAATACGGTATCATCACGCCAGATGCGGTAGAAACCATAAATGCTGCCAAAAAAGCCGGCAAACGTATAATTGCCGTCGGCACAACATCACTCCGCCTTTTGGAAAGCGCCGCCGACAACCGGGGTATCCTCCATCCCTTTGCCGATGAAACCAACATATTCATTACCCCGGGATATAAATTTAAAATCATAGATATGCTGATAACCAACTTCCATCTCCCCAAATCAACGCTGTTTATGCTGGTCAGCGCGGTTGCCGGATTGGATCGTATGCAGGCGGCTTATCATCATGCCATCGAAAACAAGTACCGTTTCTACTCTTACGGCGACAGTTCTATTCTCAAATGTGTAAATAAAATTTAACCTTTTCCCCATATAATAGTCTGGCTATGTTCAGGAAAGGGAAAACGTGTCAAAAAAAATACTAGCACAGTTGGAAAAAATATTTCCCCTTGTCAAAAATCTGGTCGCTCCGGCGCTGATTTTCGGCTGTTGCCTGCTTGCGTTCTATCTGAACGGAAGTTTTGCCGACGCAACCAATATGACGCTGCACAGCTTGTTTTACCTGCTGGGTTTTGCCAGTTTTATGGTTTTGCTTTATTTTAATCAAAGCAAACCGGCTTTTTTTATTATTTGCGCAAGCCTTAGCTATGTCCTGATAAATTTTCTGAAATATAAATATCAGGGCGAATACACCTCCAGCAACGCCTATCAAAACCTGTGCCTGCTGGCTCCTTTGAATTTTGCCTTTTTTTATTTCTGGCCGCCGCAAAAACTCATTTTACGCACCAACGTCTACCTGTTGTTGGGCATTCTGGTGCAATATACCCTGGCAGAACAACTGAGCAAATACGGCTACAACCTCAACCTTTTCAACACGCCGACGGCATCGCTGAGCGGATTGGCTCTGCTTATGTTCATTGCTGCGGTCGCCGCCGCCTTCATCCGCAGCACCGCCAGCGGAAACATTCTCGACTACTCTCTGTTTGTTTCTTTGCTGTGCTTTGCTTTCGGGTTTTATTACGCGGCAACCGCATCCGGATTAACCGTCTTTTTCACCGCCGGAATTTTAATCGCTGCAGCCGCCATTGTACAAAACATTTATGCCGAGACCTACAAAGACGCCCTAACCGGACTTGCCAGCCGCAATTCGTATATCATCCACTCTAAAGACTTCCCGCTCAAATACAGCCTCGGCATCATCAGCATTGACGACTACGACAAACTGGCTTCCAGCTTCAGCCGGCGGGGACAAAACGTCTTAACCAAACTCATTGCCTCAAAAATCGTTGAACTTGAAAAAGATGAAAGCATATACCGCTACGGTGACGACGAGTTTGTAATTATGTACAAAAACCTCGATAAAAAGGAAAGCTTTGAACGTCTGGAAACTATCCGTCGGGCCGTAGCATCCGCCTCTTTCGTTTATCATCCCCGCCGTAAGCCGATAAAACTGACCGTGTCGGCAGCCGTTTCAGAAAAAAAACGCAGCGACGCCAACTCCTTTGAAGTTTTGGTCAGAGCCCGCAAGGTTCTCGCCAAAACCCGTTCTTTCAGCCATAACGTAACTTCTCAGGCCTGATTCTGACAATATTTCCGATGCGAATACCAGATAATTGCCAGCCCGATAACAATCAGCGGCAGCGACAAAATCTGTCCCATGGTAAAGTAAGTAAAGAAAAATCCCATATGCGCATCCGGCTCTCTGAACTGTTCCATCAAAATACGGAAAATGCCGTAAAGAACAACAAACAAGGACGATACCAAACCATGGTGCCCGCGAACCCACTTGCTGCGCCACAACAAGTTCAGAACCGTAAACATAACCAGCCCTTCAAAAAAGGCCTCGTACAGCTGCGAAGGATGCCGCGGCAAATACCCGCCGGCCGGAAACCGTACCGCCCAGGGAACATCAGTTACCCTTCCCCATAATTCATCATTAACAAAATTAGCCAGCCGCCCCAGGAAAATTCCTATCGGAGCATAAAGAACAATCAAATCCGTCAAACACAAAAAACTGTATTTTATCTTGCGGGCATACACCCAAGTGGCCGCAATCACCCCTAAAACGCCGCCATGGAAAGACATTCCGCCTTTCCAGATTTCCAAGATATGCCACGGTTCTTCCCACATTGCCCGGCCGCCGTAGAAAACGGCATATCCCAGCCGGCCACCGAGAATAATTCCCAAGGTCAGATAAAAGACCAGATCTTCGGCATTTTGTTTGTTCAACCCCAAATCATTTTTTCTGATATTTCGGTTAAGCAAATACCATCCCGCCAAAATTCCGATTAGATACGCCATTGAATACCAACGCACAACGAGCGGTCCGATACTGAACATAATCGGAGAAATTTGCGGAAATTCCAAACCTGTCATCATAAAATCCTTACCTGCGTTCTAAAATTGTTTAATAGTATATTAATTAAAAAAAATATATCCACATCAAAAAAATTTATAAAATATTTTCCAATGCCAACATACTGATTTTTCACGCTAATTAAAATTAAAAGTTATTAACAGCTGTGAATTAAGTGGAAAACTGCGACTCGGGGCTTGTAATTCGCGACTCGGCATTGCAAGCTGTAAACATCTTAGTTGCGTAGTCGTTTTTTTGAATTATGTGTTGCACATAATTATGGAGTTTTTGAATGGAACTGGCAAAGAATTTAGCCCCGGAATACAACCCGATAGACGTCGTGGAAAATATTTTTTCAAGCCGCTCTTTTGAATTGGAGCGCCGCAGCATCAACGAAGTCGTTGTGGAAGTTCAGGGCAAATGGAACAATATGCTCCTCTTTTTTGCCTGGGAAGCCAATATGCAGTGTATGCATTTGTCCTGCCTGATGGACATTGAAACCAAAATCGAGGACCGCAGCAAAATCTTTGAACTTCTGGCCCTCGTTAATGAAGAACTCTGGGTTGGACATTTTTCTTACTGGACCGAACAAAACATTCCCGTATTCAAACACTCCGTCATACTTAATGACGGCGAAGACATCGAAAGCAAAATTTCCCAGATTATTGATATCGCCATTAAAGAATGCGAACGGATGTACCCGATTTTCAAAGTCGTTCTGACCAAGGGAATGGACCCCAAACAAGCTCTGTATCCGATGATGATGGCAACCGTCGGCCAGGCATAAAAAAAGGCGTTTGGCTTTATCCAAACACCTCTTTTCAGAAAATTTTTTAATTTCGCTTCATCTGGCGGCAAAACCTTTCGACCCATTGTCTCAAAGCCCCCGTAACCAGACTGATGTACACGTCGGTAAACAACAGTATTCCGGCCATCACAGCAAATTCCTCTGCACGGTGCCAAAGGAACATAAACAACGACCACAATTGCAACAACGTAAATACATATCCGACAAAATTCAGAACTCTGGCATACAGTTTCCAAAAACAATATGCAGCAGCCAACATAAACAGCATCGCCATTTCGTCAACCCAGTTGCCGAACCACATCATAACCAGCCCTGAGACGCCGCAAACAGCCGACACTTCAATAAAAAGCATCTGCCACAAATTGTCGGCCATAAAAGCGCCCGGTTCGGATACCGATTTAGTCACAAGCTTTCGTTCCAAGTTAGTCAGAGCCATCATGCTAACGGACAGTATCAGCACATCTGCAAGCATTCCCGCCCCCAATAGCCAGCTATTCATGACTGCGGCATTTGAGACATTTTTTTACCCCGTACCAGCTTCCGAACGGAACCAACAGATAAAGAACACATCCCCAAGGCAAAATATCGGAACAGATACCGCAAGCCAATAGAATAATGTTAATCAATCCGATCAGAAAGGCTTTTCGCAATTCTTTGACGCTGTTGTCAATTGCGGCGCCGCCGGCATACACCGCAGCAACAAATAATGTCAGTGAAAACGCCGTCATTAAAAAATTTGTTTCCATTTTGTTGTAATTTAAAATTATAAAATTAATAAGAGTTTTTTCGAATAGCCTCAAATTAACTTATTTACTTTCAAATGTAAACCATAAAAAACCTCCGTATTGAATACGGAGGCTGCAACTTATTTTTTCCGTTGGCGGCGCCAATCCTTCACATTCCGGTTGTGTTCGTTCAGACTGGCAGCAAAATTGTGGCCGCCGTTGCCGCTGGCAACAAAATAAAGATAGTTGCTCAATTCAGGATTGACCGCTGCCTCTATCGAAGCCCGCCCGGGATTACAAATCGGCGTTGGCGGAAGACCGTAATTTTTATAGGTGTTATAGGGACTGTCTATGCTCAGGTCCTTTTTGTAAAGCGGCCGTTCCAGCTCGCTTTCGCCCCGGGTCAACGCGTAAATCACCGTCGGATCGGTCTGCAGCCGCATCCCTTTCTTGAGCCGGTTTACAAAAACGGAAGCAACCAGTCCGCGTTCGGCGGGAACCGCCGTTTCTTTCTCAATTATTGAAGCCAAAACCATCATCTCGTCAGCATTTTTCAACGGCAGACCCGGCTCTCTCTTTTCCCAGGCTTCTCTTTTGACCTTTTGCATCGCTTTGGCTGCCTGCATAACAATACTGTTTCTGGTGTCTCCGCGAACATAGGTGTAAGTTTCCGGAAGCAGTTCCCCTTCCTTTACCGCAAGCGTAACTTCTCCGCTCAGCATCGGTTCGGCATTCAAGAGATTAATCATCTCCCGGGTAGTCAATCCCTCCGCCAAAGTAATCCGCCGATAAAAAATCTCGCCGCGGGCCATTTTATCCAACGCCGCCTGCATGGAAATCATCGGTGAAAATTGATATTCTCCCGCTTTCAGATGCTTGTCCAAACGGTTTAGCCGCGCCATAATTCTGAACAACCAGGGCTTATTGATAACGCCGGCGGCATCCAGACGTACGGCCACGGTACGGGAAGTCGCACCGCGTGGAATAACCACGTTGACAATCTCCGTCAGCGGCCCGCTTTCGTGACTCCATTTCTGCATCTGATAAACCGTGGCAAAAACGACAACCAGTGCCAGCAAGAACAATTTTTTCATACCTGCATCCAACAAAAAACATAAACTGCTTAAAGGTAGCTTCTTTTCGATTTCCAGTCAACCGAACTTGAATCTTTTAACAATAAAATGATTTGCGACAAAAAGATAAAATCATTTTACCAAACTTATACAAAAAAAGCACCGTCGTAACGGTGCTTTGAGTGGCTCGAAAACCATATCGTAAATTATTTTTCGTATTTTTTGAAAATAATTGAAGAGTTGGTTCCGCCAAATCCGAAAGAGTTGCTCATAGCAGCCTTGATTTCGCGCTTTTTGGCCTTCAGCGGTACCAAATCGAAATCAGCCAGCTCATCGGCCGGATCATCCAGATTCAGCGTCGGAGGACAAATCTGCTCCTGAATCGCCATAATCGAATAAACGGCCTCAACGGCACCGGCGGCACCCAGCAAATGTCCTACAGCCGATTTGGTCGAAGACATTGAAACGTTTTTGACGCCTTCGTCACCGAACAGGCGTTTAACTGCCATAGCCTCTCCGACATCACCGGCCGGCGTGGACGTGCCGTGAGCATTGATATAACCGATGTCGCTCAGTTCAACACCGTGTTCTTTGGCATGATCCGCAGCCATTTTCATTGCGCGATAAGCGCCGTCGCCGGACGGAGCCGTAATATGATAAGCGTCTCCGCTCATACCGTAACCGACCAATTCGGCATAAATCTTGGCACCGCGGGCTTTGGCATGCTCCAATTCTTCCAGAACCAACGCACCGGAACCCTCACCCATAACAAAACCGCTGCGGTTTTTATCCCACGGACGGGATGCTTTTTCGGGAGTATCGTTAAAGTCGGAAGTAACCGCTTTCATTCTGGCAAAACCTGCAAGACCCAAAACGTTAACCGCAGATTCGGCACCGCCGGCGACCATCAGGTCTGCATCACCGCGGGCAATCATTGCCGCTGCGTCGCCGATGGCGTGCGTTCCGGTTGAACAAGCTGTAACACAGGAGTGGTTTGGCCCTTTTAAGCCGTATTTGATTGAAAGGTTGCCCGAAATCAGATTAATCAAGACAGAGGGAATAAAAAACGGCGAAATTTTCTTCATGCCGACTTCGTTAAAAGAGATTGAGTTGTCGTAAATAACCTGCAAACCGCCGATACCGGAACCCATCATAACGCCGGCACGGTATTTTTCCTCTTCGCTGACCGTCTCCGGATTCCATCCTGCGTCTTCCAGCGCGTCGCCTCCGGCCGCCATACCGTAAAGAATAAACTTATCGTTCTTCTTTTGGTCTTTGGGAGCCATAACGGTATCAGGATTAAACTCGTTTTCACCCGTTCCCCAGGGAACCTGTCCGGCGATAGTTACCGGAATGTCTTTCAGGTCCACATCTTCAATTTTGCGGATTCCGGATTTGCCGGCCAAAAGACTTTTCCAGTTGTGTTCAACCCCGCGTCCGAGCGGAGATACGATGCCAAGTCCGGTGACTACAACTCTTCTCATTAATTTTACCTCTTAAAAATTAAACATCTTTTTCCTTATATACAACGAAACTCGCTTAGTCAAGCGAGTTTCATCATATTCCGTAAGTCCTGAAGACTTAAGCATTCTTAGAAAGATAGTCGATAGCATCTTTAACAGTAAGAATCTTTTCAGCAGCTTCATCAGGAATTTCGCAACCGAATTCTTCTTCGAAAGCCATAACTAATTCTACTGTATCCAAGCTATCAGCGCCTAAATCGTCGATAAAACTAGCGTTATCTGTTACTTTTGATTCTTCTACGCCAAGATGCTCGGCAACGATTTTCTTAACGCGGTTAGCTACATCAGTCATATGATAAACCTCAAAAAAATTAAAACAAATTAATCGGACCACCAACAGCCCGTGATTGATTTGTTAGCACAAGTTTATATCATTTGACAAGCATTATTTTCAAAAAAAGCACACCCTGCATAAATAACACTTGCTAAAAAGCGCAAAAAACTTATACTTTGCCCATACTCATCTAGTGGATAAAAATATGACTGAAATCATCGAAGTTGACCAGCTTACCAAAAAATTCAAGCTCAAAAAGAGCCAAAACGGATTCAAAAGCCTGTTTCGCCCGGAATATAAAAACGTCACCGCAGTTGATAAAATCTCCTTTAATATAAAGAAAGGGGAACGGGTCGCGTTCATCGGCCCCAACGGCGCCGGAAAATCCACCACTATCAAGATGCTGTCGTCCATCCTATATCCGACCTCCGGAACGGCGCGCGTTATGAATATGGTGCCCTGGGAAAACCGTCAGAAGCTCTCATACCATATCGGCACCGTGTTCGGACAACGCTCCCAATTGTGGTACAATCTTCCGGTACAGGACAGTTTTGCCCTTTTCGGCAAAATGTATAATCTTGAAGAAGTCAAGTTCAAACGCCGCCTTTCCAAACTGGTCAATATGTTTGAGATTCGCGACCTGATGACCCATCCCACCCGCAGCCTCTCGCTCGGACAGCGGATGCGCTGCGAAATCGTCGCCTCCCTGATTCACAACCCGCAAATCCTGTTTTTGGACGAACCGACTATTGGCCTGGACGTCACCGCCAAGGAAATTATCCGCAATCTCATAAAAAAACAGGCCTTGGATGAAGAAACCACCTTGTTGCTCACGTCTCACGACACTGACGACATGGAAAAAGTATGCGACCGGGTCATTATCATTAACAAGGGAAAATTAATTTACAACGATTCACTCAAAGCCCTGAAAGATTCCTATCTTAAGAAAAAATACATTGAGATAACCACCGACGGCGGCGAAAAAATCCGCACCGAAGTCAACACCGGAGAAACACCGGCCAAAAAGGCCATTGACGAACTGGTCAAAAAATATCATGTTGTCGACATGACAATTGAAAATCCGCCGATGGAAGAAATTATCAAGGAGATTTACAAACGTGATTAGCGCCTCTTTGTCCAAATACCGGGCGGTCTTTGTTATTGCTTTCAAACAGACGTGGAACAACAAGGCCAACCTGTCCGGTTTGCTGTTTTTCCTGTTTATCCTGTTATTTATTTACAACCGCCTTTGGGTAGTCATCGGCGTTCAGGAAAATGCAAACGGCCTCAACGCCACCTACATCTGGTACCTGCTGCTGGCCGAAATCATCATTCTTTCCGGCCCCAAAATGGAAAGAATTATGTTTGAGGACATAAAATCGGGCAATATAGCTTACTATGTCAACAAGCCTATATCCTTTTTCCTGATGCGCTATATCGAAGGCATCGGCAATATGACCGTGTCTTTCTTGATTATGGGCACTTTCGGAACAATAGTGACGCTATTGCTCACCGGACAACCGCCTTTCGAATGGCGGCACTTTCCTTTCATTATCATAATGTGTTACCTTTCTTCGGCAATCAACCTTTTGTTTTATACCGGGGTCGGCCTGTGCAGCCTGTGGCTGGAAAGCATCCGGACCCTTGGCATGGCAATCGAACGTATGGCTTTTATTTTCGGTGGTGCCATTTTTCCGCTCAGTATTTATCCCCGCTGGTTTGTCGAAATTGCACAATGGACGCCCTTCTATTCCGTCTACTACCTCAGCATCAAACTGGTTTATGACTTCTCTTGGGCAAACCTTGCCCAAGCGGTTCTGCTCAACACATTTTGGATAACACTCATCGTAGGTTTCATCGTCTTTGCTTACGGAAAACTCATTAAAAAGGTAGATGTCTATGGCGGCTGAGTTTTTTAATAATCTCAAACTTTTCTTATATATTCAGAAAAGCAACGTCAAAACCGCTTTTTTGAATAAGGCGGACGCCTTGATTAACGTTCTGATGATGCTGATTAACAACCTTGCCTTCTTTTTTATGTGGTGGGTCATCTTTCAGCACAAGGGAACCATCAATGGCTGGGGCATCGGCGAAATGGCGCTTCTTTATATGGCCATCAACAACGCTTTTGCTTCTTTTGCCCTGTTTGCCCGCGGCATTCAGGCCCTGCCCGAATACATCGACAACGGAACGCTGGACAACTATCTTGCCACCCCCAGAAATCCGTTGTTTATGATTTCAACGTCAGAGTCGACTTTTGCCAACTGGGGAGACTTCCTCACCGGGCTGCTGGCTTTCTTCTGGTCGGGATATCTTAGCTGGACGACGTTTTTTATTATGCTTTTGGTCAGCTTTTTTGCCTTTGTCATCCTTTATGCCTACCGGCTCATAATGTCGTCGCTGGCCTTCTTCGTCTCCGACAGTCAGCGCCTCGGCGACAACGTATTCATGGCTTTTGTGACTTTCGCCTCCCAGCCGGCTTCCATCTTCACCGGTTGGTATAAGGTAATGTTCCTAACCGTTATTCCGGCCGGTTTTATTTCGCTTTACCCGGTCGAATTGATAAAAAATTTCAACCTGACCGATTTGGGAATAATGGTCGGCGGCTGCTCTTTCTTCTTTATCCTGGCGGTCAAATTCTTCTATTTCGGGTTACGCCGCTACACCTCAGGCAATCGTTTTGGCGTAAGATAAATACCAAAAGCTGTTGACAATTGCCGGACGAAAACGTAGGGTATATTATAAATAAAAGCTCATAAAGGACATTCACAATGAAAAAACTGTTTTACATTATTCTGGTAATCGTCATTTTGCTGGTTATCAGCCGTTTTGTTAAAAATGAAGCTCCCGCCCCGGTCGAGCCGGATGTCGTGGTTGAAGAAACCGTTGAAGAAATCGCCAACGCTCCCATCAGCGACGCGGAAATTGCCGAACCTGCAAATCCTGACGCCCTCGGCGACGGCGAAGTCATCGAGGTTGAATCGGAAGAAGTTGAAGAAACCAATCCGGCCGAAACCGCTGATGAAGACGAAACCATCATCGAAGAGTAACAAAGCGTAACAAAATATTATCAAAAAGGCTGCTTTCAGGCAGCCTTTTTTATTGTATTTCATAAAAAAATTCTTATATATACATAAGGAAAATTTAATGGACTAATAAAAGACACTCTGCGATGTGCGTTAACAAGGCCGAAAAACCCCGAAGCCCGAGCACGTCCTGTTTGAAAAGGAGAGATATATGAAAGTAGGTATTATCGGAGCCGGAAACGTAGGTTCCGCAACAGCATTTGCACTGGTAATGCGCGGCGTTGCCCGCAAAGTCGTTTTAATTGACGCCAACGAAGCGCGCGCTAAAGCAGAAGCCGCCGACATTGCACACGCGTCACCGTTTGCTGACGCCAGCAAAATCAAAGCCGGAACTTATGAGGACTTGAAAGGCGCCGAAGTTGTCATCATTACCGCCGGTGCCAACCAAAAACCCGGAGAACCCCGCACGGCTTTGCTGGAACGCAACGTCAAAATTTTTGAAAACATCATTCCTCAGGTTGTCAAGAATGCACCCGATTGTATGCTGCTGATAACGTCCAACCCGGTCGACATTATGACTTCGGTTGCGCTCAAACTTTCAGGTTTTCCCAAAGAACGCGTTTTCGGCAGCGGCACCGTTTTGGACAGCTCCCGCTTTCGTACCCTGCTCGGATATCACCTCGGCGTCTCTCCCAAGTCAATCCACGGCTATGTGCTCGGAGAACACGGCGACAGCGAGGTTTTAATCTGGTCTTCGGCTAACGCCGGCGGTGTTCAGATTGAAGAGTTCGCAGAAAAAATCGGCAAACCTTTCACTCCCGAACTCAAAGCCAAAATTGACGACTGCGTACGCAACGCCGCTTATCAGATTATTGACGGCAAAGGCTCCACCTATTACGGTATTGCCGGAGCGCTCTGCCGCATTTGTCAGGCAATTTCAGCCAACGAATATGCAATTCTGACGCTGTCAACTTTCCACGAAAAAGTCGAAAACAGCGAAAACATTTGCATCTCCTACCCCTGCATCGTCGGCAAACGCGGTATTCAGGGCGAAATATATCCTGATTTCAGTGAATCCGAACATCGCGATCTCGCTTTGAGTGCCTCAATTGTAGAAGGATTTACCAAAGATGCCCTTCATTACATTCAGGAAAACAAATAAAAAACTTTCTATGAATAAAAAAAACGGCTTCCCAATTGGGAAGCCGTTTTTTTACTTTGGAATTCGATAAAATTAGAATTCAACTTTGGCACGGATACCGGCTGTGTAATCTCTGTCAATTTTGACTGAATCGCCGTCCATATCGTTAACGCTTCCGGCCAGATAGTAATCACCGTAGATACCGAGAGCCAGATTATCCATCGGATAATAGTCAAATTCGGCCTGAGCATAAACAGCGTTGCTGTTCTTGCCGTCGGTGCTGAAATCATAACGAACGCCTGCATCGGCAGCCCATTTTCCGGCATATTTATGAACACCGGCAAAAGCGCTCTGATAGAAGGCGCGGTCGGATTCGTCAATCTGTCCGTTGAAACCGTAAGAAACATAAGGAACTAAACCGTCACCCATGTCATAACCCAATTTGGCTTCGCCATTAATGTATTTTTGCCATCTGGCATCTTCATGATGACCCCAAAAAGATTTCGGATTATAGGTATAGTAAGAACCGCTCAGCTGAGCCAGAACGTTGTCCATCTTCATATTGTAAGAAGCGCCAACTTCATAGTCAAAGTTATGGTCGTTGTTGTACTCGCCTTCAGTGTCGAAATCATTGCTGATACGACCGAAAACGGCAAGATTGTCATTAATACCGTAACTAATCTTCTCAGCGGCATTCCATTGGTCATACTTAGCGCTGTTGTGTTCTAATTTGGTACGGCTGTAATCTACGGTCGTATCAGAAGCGAATTTGCCCTGACCCGGCAGATAAAACGGGTTGGTCAAGTCGGCAGCCATGGCTGAACCGGCAAACATAACAGCAGCTGAAGCCAATAAGATAGTTCTAAATTTCATGTATAGTCTCCTTATGTAGTTTTGCAAAACGCATAAAGCGTTACAGATAAGAGCTTAACCTCAAATTATTAATAAATCAATAACTTATATTTAATCTAAAAACAAATACTTCCCCCTTGCACTGTCTGCGCTTTTCCTATATATTTTGAGGGTTACAACAAAATATGGGATAAATTGGAATTAAATATGGTACAAATCGTTACCCTCGGCTGCCGCATCAACAGTTATGAGTCCGAAGTTCTGAAGGAAAAGCTTTCCGGCCTCGACAACCTGATTATCGTCAACACTTGCGCCGTTACCGGCGAAGCCGAACGCCAATGCCGGCAAACCATCCGCAAACTCCGCCGGGAAAATCCCGATGCACGCATTGTTGTCACCGGATGCGCGGCTCAGGTTGCGCCCCAAAAGTTTGCCGAAATGCCGGAAGTAGATCTGGTTCTCGGCAACCGCGAAAAAGCCGAAATCGAAAAGTACATCTCCGCCCCGCTGGAAGAAAAAACCATTGTCGGCGACATTTTCAATTACGATTCCTATGACAAATACCTGATTACCGGATTCGAAGGACGGCAGCGGGCTTTCGTACAAATTCAGCAAGGCTGCAACCATCGCTGCACCTACTGTATCGTCCCCTATGCCCGCGGCAACAACCGCTCGGTAGCGGAAGACGAAATCCTCCGGCAGATTCGGGAACTGCTTGAACAAGGGTTTGAAGAAATCTGTCTCACCGGTGTTGACGCCTGCTCATATCAGCCCTCTTTCAGCGGTTTGGTTCGCAAAATTCTCGAAACGTTTCCCCATTTGCCTTCCCTGCAGTTTGGCTCGCTGGATCCTGCTGCACTTGATGACGACTTTATCGAGTTGGTAAAAAAATATGCCAACATCCACCCTCATTTTCACTTTTCAATTCAATCCGGCGACAATATGATTTTAAAACGGATGAAACGGCGGCATACGCGGGAAGATGTTATCAACCTTTGTGCCAAAATTCGCGCCGTACGCCCTGACGCCACATTCGGCTCCGATTTCATCTGCGGTTTTCCGACCGAAACGGACGAACAGTTCCAAAACACCGTCAACCTTGTCCGCGAAGCTGGCATAACCCGTTTGCACGTTTTTCCCTATTCCGAACGCAGCGGTACGCCGGCCGCCCTGATGCCGCAGGTTCCGGTAGAAGTCCGAAGAGAACGCGCCCGAATTTTAAGAGAACAAGGAGAGCATTGCGATGACTAGCTGGCTGCAAAAATTAGGTCTGGGCCTTAAAAAGTCGTCTTCCCGCCTCAGCAGCGGTATCAGCGATATCTTTACCAAACGCAAAATCGACGATGCCACTCTGGAAGAGCTTGAAGAATTGCTGATTACTTCGGATATGGGAGTTAAGGCTTCCTCCAAAATCGTCGACAGCCTTTCTCGCGTACGCGTTGACAAAAGCGGTGAACCCGAGGAGATTCGAACTCGCATTACCGACGTCGTCAGTAATATTTTAAAACCTTGCGAAAAGGATTTTGCAATTGAAGGCAGCCCCTGCGTCATTCTGATGGTCGGCGTTAACGGCGCCGGCAAAACCACCACAGTCGGAAAACTCGCTGCCAGATTTAGAGGAAAAAAGATTTCCTTCATCGCCGCCGACACTTTCCGCGCCGCAGCCGTCGAACAGCTTTCGGTTTGGGGAGAGCGCAACAACATCCGCGTCATCAAGGGCGCTCCCGGATGTGATGCCGCCGGCCTGTGTTTTGACGGACTGCAAGAAGCCCTTCGCCAAAATGATGACATTGTATTTATTGACACCGCCGGCCGTCTGCAAAACAAAACCGGCCTGATGGATGAACTCCGCAAAATCGTTAAAGTCATAAAAAAAGTAATACCCGAAGCGCCGCACCACACCTTGCTCTGCCTGGACGCCACCACCGGACAAAACGCTTTGGAACAAGTCAAAGCCTTCAAGCAAATGGTCGAAGTCAACGGCCTTGTCGTCAACAAACTCGACGGAACCGCAAAAGGCGGAATCCTGATAGCCATTGCCGAAGAATATCCTACCCCGATTTATTTCATCGGCGTTGGCGAAAGCATAGATGACTTGGACAAGTTCAATGCCGAAGAATTCGCGCTCAACCTAATGGGCTGGAAATAAGGATACAAAATGGAAAGTTTATTGGATTTTATGCAAGATTCGGCACCGGTCTCCGCTCCCGCCGCCAAACCGGAGCAAGAACAGGAAAAAGAATTTACGGTCAGCGAAATCTCTGCCGAAATCAAACGCTTTGTCGAGACAAAATTCAGCCGCATCCGCATCCGTGGAGAAATTTTCGGCTGCAAACGAGCTGATTCCGGGCATTGGTATTTATCCTTAAAAGATGAAAACGCCGTTATCTCCGCCGTTATATGGAAAGGCGTTGCCCTTCATCTCCCATTCAAACCGGAAGACGGAATTGAAGTCGTCGCCACCGGAAAAATCACCACCTTTGCAGGCAAGTCATCGTACCAACTGATCATCGAACAAATGGAAATAGCCGGAGCCGGTGCTTTGCTCAAGCTGCTGGAAGAACGCAAGAAAAAATTTGCAGCAGAAGGTTTGTTTGACGCTGCACACAAAAAACAGATTCCCTTTTTACCCCAAACCATCGGCGTTGTCACCAGCGGCAGCGGAGCCGTTATCCGCGATATAATCCACCGCGTGCGTGACCGTTTTCCGACCCACATTCTGCTGTGGCCTGCTCCGGTTCAGGGTGAAGGAGCCGCTGAAAAAGTCGCGGCCGCCATTGAAGGGTTTAACAATCTTCGCCCCGACGGACATCCCCGAAGACCGGACGTCATTATCGTTGCCCGCGGCGGCGGCAGTTTGGAAGACCTGTGGCCTTTTAACGAAGAATGTGTCATCCGGGCAGTTTATGCTTCGGAAATTCCCCTGATTTCAGCAGTCGGCCATGAAACCGATACCATGCTTATCGATTATGTTTCCGACCTGCGCGCACCCACGCCCACCGGCGCTGCCGAATTTGCCGTTCCCGTCAAAGCAGAACTCTCAACCCGTCTCAATAATCTTACCGCACGGCTGCTCAACGGCGGAATCCGCTATTTTGAAGAACGCCGTACCCGGCTGGAAGGGCTGGCCCGGGGCATTCCCAATCTGGAACAGATACTGTTTGAAGCGGCTCAAAAACTGGATGACCGGATTGAACGCCTCAACCAGGCTTTCAAAAACCTTTTGTCAAACAAAAACAACCAAATTGAACGGACAAACCTCCGTCCTTATTACATCAAAAACATTTTGGAAAAAAAGCAAGAAAATTTAAATAATTTAGTGTTACGCTTACAGTCGGTTTCGGTTGAGTCCGTCCTCCGTCGCGGCTTTGCCTGGGTTCGAAACGAACACGGACAAACAGTCTATAACCTGGAACAGGCTCGTCAAACCCACAATTTTGAAATACAATTTTATGACGGCTGCTGGCGCAGCGAAAACGGGCTTCCGCCTCCGGAAAGCAAAAACCTGCCCGCTCCTCGCAAAAAAGCCGTCAAACCGAGGAAAACCGATGAACTGCAAATCGATTTGTTTAACTATTAGTCTCTTCTGCTTTTTTTCCAGCCTTGCCCCGGCACAAGCCCTTCAACTCTGCGGCAAGGCCAAACAAGGCGAAATCCTCGTCGGGCACGCCGATAAAGGCGAAAGCATCGTCTTCAACAAACAAAAGCTGCGGATGTCCCCTTCCGGAGAATTTTTGATTGCTTTTGGCCGCGATGACAAAAAGACCCAGTACCTCACCCTCACCGATTCCAAAAATTCAAGCTATCGCGTTAAGCTGGAAGTCTCTCCCGCCGCCTGGGACATTCAAAACCTCAAAGGCATTCCTCCGCGTAAGGTAACCCCCTCAAACTCAGACCTCCGCGCCATCGAAAAAGAACAGTCTTTGGTACGCAAAGCACAAAAAAACGACAGCGAACTGGCCAACTGGCAGGCCGGATTTATTCAACCGGTCAAGGGACGTATCAGCGGAAATTTCGGCGGTCAGCGGATTATGAACGGAGTCAAAAAAAATCCTCACAGCGGTATGGACATTGCCGCGCCGGAAGGCACCCCCGTTAAAGCCGCCTCCGACGGCGTCGTCACTTTGGCTGAGCCGGACTTGTTTTATTCCGGCAACATCATCATCTTGGATCACGGCTATGGATTGCACACCATCTACGCCCATCTCAGCAAAATGGACATACAGCCGGGAGACGTCGTAAAAAAAGGTCAGGTTATCGGCCTGGTCGGCAAAACCGGACGCGTTACCGGCCCCCACCTGCACTGGGGAGCTTCGTTAAACGGTGTCAAGTTCAACCCGCAGTCTTTATTAAATATAAACAAAAACAATGATTTTTGTTTTACTTTATAATTGAATATAGTAGGATAAAATAAATACTTACAGTAGCAAAGAGGTCTGGCAATGATAGAAACGTCGCATAAACAAATCATCTGGGATTCCATCGTCTGCTTAATTGTGGATGATGACAAGTTTTCCCGAACTTTCGTCAAGACGGCCCTTTATCAGATAGGCATCAAAAACACCAAAGAAGCCGGCAACACCGAAGAAGCGGCAGAGCTTCTCCACAATTTTAAAATTGACGTGATTCTTCTCGACCAGCAGATGCCCAACCAAAGCGGTTTGGAATTCGCCCGAGAATTAAAATCCGGCAAAATCGACGGTGCCAAAAACATCCCCATTATCATGATTACGGTTGACACCAAAGAAAAAACTGTTTTAGATGCCAAAGGATTGGGCATTCAGGAATATTTGGTCAAACCGATTTCTCCGCTCGCCCTCAAAAAAAGAATTTGTACTGCATTTGGCCTTAAACAAGAAAGAATATAATGTTATCGAACTTCCACATTTTTTTGCTCTCCGTCCTGCAGGGGATTACCGAGTTTTTGCCCGTCAGTTCATCCGGACATCTTATTTTATTCTCAAAGTTTACCACGTTTCCTGATCAGGGACTGGCGTTAGACGTTGCCGTCCATGTCGGTTCTATTCTTGCGGTTATGATTTATTTTTCCGAAGAACTCTGGAAAATGTTTAAAGGCCTGCTTAAAACCTATTTTATTCCGACGATGAAAAATGCTGACGCCAAAACTTTCTGGCTTATCGTTATCGGTACGCTTCCCATCGTAATTGTCGGCCTTTTATTAAAAGAAAACGGTATGGAATGGCTGCGCAGTACCAAAATCATCGGCTGGACCATTTTAGGATACGGCTTGTTGCTCTTCGTTGCCGATAAATTCGGAATGACTATTCGCAAAATCAACCACTTAAGTCCGCTGGATGCATTCTTAATCGGCTGCGCCCAATGCCTGGCCCTTATTCCGGGAACCAGTCGTTCCGGAGTCACGATTACTATGGCGCGATTCTTAAGTATGGAACGTCGCGAAGCGGCAAAATTTTCGATGTTATTATCGATTCCCGCCATTATTGCAGCTGCTTCCCTGGTTGCTTTCGAACTTTATCAACAGGAAAATTTGGCTGCTGTCGCAGAGACGATTGACGGCATCACATATTCATTTATTTCTTCAATTATAGCCATTTACATCGTTATGTGGTGGCTGAAGAAATCAACCTTTCTGCCTTTTGTCATATACAGAATTTTACTTGGATCATATTTAATACTTGATTCTTACGGAATAATAAGTATAAATATGTAAGCGAATCAGGAAAACGATTCGTTGCCTGATGCCCTGGTGGCGGAATTGGTAGACGCGTAAGTTTCAGGTACTTATGACCGTTTGGTCGTGGAAGTTCGAGTCTTCTCCAGGGCACCATAACAAAACAGCTCCATTCGGAGCTTTTTTGTTATGATAAAAACACCTGAGCCATCTTGTCACGGAACATCCGTAGACAAAGTTTATCCCCACATCAAATATATGTATAAAAAATCCCGCCGGAACAAAGTTCCGAACGGGACAAAATACATTTCGTCAAAGATAAGCTCAAAAAGCGGGAATACGCCCCTGATTGACAGGAGCAGTCCAACAAAAAGGATTCGTTCCCGTAAACGGAATAATCGTCAGTTCCCGCTCCTCCTGATTGTCGGCACTTGTTCTGGAACAGTAACAATCCAACAATGTCATTCCGTCTTCGCTCAACTTCAGAAATCCCCAGGCATGCCTCAATTCATAGCGCTTGCCGGACTTCGTAACGAACGACTTGGACAACGTACCGTAATCATTATTTATGCGAAAACAGTTTAAAGTATCTTGCCGGTCAACATAATAAAAATCAACCCGCAAATTTGATTCCCCGTCGCCGTGTCGAACATATGCATTGACCTCATCGGTAATATATCCGATAACTTCGGGATTATCTTTATACTTCTTCTGATAAAACTTCTTCATCTGCTCTATGGAACGTATTTCTTTAAACTTATACGTACTGTAAGAAGTTTCCATTTTGAGAAAATCTTCTTTCAAAGAGTCCGGACACTGCGCAAACATCTGCGCCAAAAACTCTTTTTCAAACGAAGGTGTAAAACTTTGGGCAAATGAGCCGATGCTCAAAAACAGCCCCAACAATAATAAACTGAGTTTTCCTCTCATAACATTAATAATTTAAATTTATAAAATAATGAATAAACACGTTTGCTCAAATTATCACATTATCAAACAAAAAACAAGAAAACCTTGTAATGTTTTTCACAAGGTTTCCAAGCGAAGACCGTCAACATACCAAAAAAACAACCGTAAACTTTCTCAAATCGATATGTTAATTTTCCTCCGATTGCATAGACATCAAGAAATTAAAAGAATATAATTGCAGGTATGTCAAAACAAACTTTATCAAATCTGCTTCTTGAATGGTACAATCAAAACGGCCGCAACCTGCCCTGGCGGGTCAAAGGCGGGCCCCATCCCGATCCATATGTTATTTTGGTTTCGGAACTGATGCTTCAGCAAACCACCGTTAAAACCGTCATTCCCTATTTTCACCGGTTTATGGAGCGTTTCCCCACCATAACCGACTTGGCCGCCGCCCCGCTGGAAGAAGTCTATTTCTATTGGCAGGGACTGGGATATTACACCCGGGCCCGTTCGCTGCACGCAACCGCTCAAACCATCATGGAACAATACGGGGGACGGTTTCCCGATAATCGCCAGGATGTTCTTAAATTGAAAGGTATCGGAGAATATACCGTCGCCAGCTTTTTAGCCTTGGCTTTCAACCAACCCGAAACCGTTATCGACGGAAACGTCATTCGCATTATCTGCCGTATGTATGGCTTCACGGAACCTGTCGAAAAAATAATGCCGCTTATTCGTGAAAAAGCCCAAGCCTTGACCAGCACAAAACATCCTGCCAACTATGCCTCCGCAATTATGGATTTGGGCGCCGGCGTCTGCACCCCCAAAAAACCGCAATGCCTGCTTTGTCCCTGGCAAGAACACTGCCAATCAAAAAACCGCCCGGATATCGAAAATATCCCCAACCGCACCAAACCGGCAAAAAAAGAAAAGCACGGCAGCGTCTATCTCATTTGCAACCGCAAAGGAGATGTTCTTATCCGTAAACGAATGGAAAAGGGGCTGCTTTCCGGACTCTACGAATTTCCCTGGCGTGACGAAGGAAACTACCCGGAATTGAACAACGCCGTTGATACCGGGCGGGAGGTCATCCACGTTTTCACCCATTTCAAACTGACGCTGAGAATATATCGCGTGCAACGTGAGCAGCCCTTTGCCGACGGCTTTTTTACAACATTCTCCGACCTCGGCTCTTATCCGTTTTCAACTCTGATGAAAAAAGTCCTTAAACAAGCAGAAAACATAATCCGCAGTTAAGCAATGTCGCCGACAAACAGCCGGGTATGATTAATCAGGGTAATGACGCCATCTTTTGCATACGCCCGAAACAACAGCCTCAATGCATTTTCGTATTCTTCAAACCGCTCGTCTCCCGGAAGCAGACTGAAGGATGAAGAACAACATCTCGCAACAAATCCGTCCTCATCCCACTGCAAATTATTCGGAATTTCTTTTACGTCATACCCTTTGGCAAAAAAACTTTCTATCTTCGAGAAGGTGTCTCTTCCTTCGTCAAAGCCGCTGCGATGCGAACAATACTTTACGACGATTTCATGCCGCGCCTCTGTAAAATCATTCTTCTGCTGGTGATTATAAATGATTGCGGCTTTCGCTCCCGGTTTTGCAATCCGCAGGCATTCACGCTTAAACCCGTCAAAATCAAACCAATGAAACGATGTTGCAGCAGTAATCATATCAACGCTGCAATCAGCCAAAGTCGTACTCTCCGCGCTTCCCCGAACGGAATGAAACAACGGAAAATGTTTAAGTTTTTCTTCCGCTACCTGCCTCATATCGTCATTAGGCTCAACGGCAAAAACTTGCGCACCTTCCTCCAACAGGCTTTGGGAAAATATCCCTGTTCCCGACCCCACGTCCGCAATTACCGGAGCCGAAACCCCCGTCAAGGAAATCAGATACAAAACGGCATCACGGGCATACCCCGGGCGGGAGGCAGCATATACTCCCGCCTTATTAGAAAACAACTCGGTATTTTTCATCAAATTCTCCGCCCTGATTTTAACTACCATAATTCTACTTGGCAGGAAACAAAAATCAACAGCGTTTTTTCCCGACCATTGTTCAAAGATTCCGCGGATTCCCTCCCCTATCAAAATTTTACATACCGTATTTTGATTCTTTATGCTGGAAAAATAAGATATTAGATATTATAATATAAGTGTTATCCACCTACAGGAGGCTGCACATGGAGTATATCAATACAACTTTAGAAAGCCTTAAAATTCAGCACGCCAGCTTGGATTCTGAGATCAAAGAAGAAGAAAGACACGTTTGGAAAAATTTAATCCGCATTGAGCAGTTAAAAAAAGAAAAGTTGCGTAAAAAAGACGAATTGCTCAGAAGAACTTTACAATTAAAACAATAATATTATCATCTCCTCAATTGAAAAACGGTTTTCATTATAATGAAAACCGTTTTTTTACTGCAAAAAACAACTAAAAGACAATATTTTATAAACGGTGCTAAAAGCTAAGCATAAACACCCCGGACATTCTGCTCGGAAACTTACTTCCGCACCGAAAAAATCGTCCGCCTGGGCTGAGCGTTCAACATCCTCTGGATATAGCGCCCCTGATATAAATTGATGCCCAGAGAATTGCCGACCTCCACAGCCTGAGGATCATCAATGCGGCATAATATCATCTTTGCCCGCTCGGCTTTGTTTACATAATCCATAAAATGCTGATCCTCATGAATAACATCCATAAAACTCGGATGCCAGATGATTTTAATTAAATCGCAGTTCAGATTCGCCCGGTTAAGATATTTCAGCTTGTCTACGGTAATACCGTCGATGCACACTTTATATCCCCTTGCCTGAGCAAACGTTTTGGCAAGGATGAACGCGCGAATGTCACTGAAAATGTCCACCAGCTGCAATTCAAGTATAATACTCGGACGCATTGATGCACTAATGTTTTCGTCAAACTCCAGAAAGTCATCCGATAAAATTGTCGACACATTGATGTTGATACTGAAATTTCCCGACAGCGAACCGTCGTCATGGCGGTTAATCGTTTCCAGCACACGCTTGTCCAAAGTCTCGCTCAATGACAAAAACAACCATGGATTCGCCGTTAAATCCACGTCCGGAAGCAGCATCTCGCGCAAATCGGGAATAGAAACGTAAACTTCTTCAAACACACGCTGAGGCGGCGCCTTTCCGATAACCGCACAAATCGACTGCCGGCGGATAAAACTCGAAAAATCAGCCACGGACAAAATCTTTTGAACCTTTGCCAGCATTTCCGGCGTTAACACCCGGCGCAGTTTATGGGTTGTCGTATTATAAACCGACGGTATTGAGCTCTGCTGTTTTGACTTCTGTGCCGAAGCGCCGATAACGCCGCCGTTTCCCTCCTGCATCGTTGAACGGATTATATCGCGAAAAGCGCCGCTCTCAACCGACAGGTCGTAAAATTTGATAAAACCGATTTCTTCCAAATCATCAGCGTTTCTGATTAAAGGATCGTCATGAAACATAAACCTGACTTTTACCAGACAGGCCAACACCTCGTCATTACACTTCTTGTTAAAGAAAATTATAATATCTTCATTGGGAAGCGCAAATATCTCACCGGCGGATTTTTTCACCACCGTTTCAAATGTCTCCACCAGCGATTGGCGCTGCATGGCCTTGAGGCTCTGGCTCTGCAGTTTGTGCGTATAAAAATACAGAACCTTATAGGCATTAATGTCTTTTTCGATTTTTTTCATATAATCGAAAATCACCGTATCCTGCTTGATTAAAGTATTTTCTGCCCCCCGGACAAATGAAATTCCCATCGCTTTATCCCAACAGCTTTTCCAAATATTCTTTATAACGGCATTCGTCCCTGAAAGCTCCGGCCAGCAAACGGCGGCGCTTCAGACAGTCAACCGCGCTGCACTCTTTTCCGCCCGGACACTGCGACCTGATAATCGCAACCTCCAGATTATCAATATACGGCCCCTGAAATGCGCTGATTCCGTGGCTCATTCCCCACCGCACCGACTTCTCGTCCAAACTCTTGGCCAAAATAATCTTTTCCCGTCCCAGGTCTTCGACCAGTTGTCTGAACTCTTCGTTGTTTGCGTCAAACTCCATAATCGGATCCCAGAAAATCTTAATCCAATCCGGTTCCAGCCGCTTGATGTTCAACATATGGAGCATTTCCGGACTGGTTGCGTCAATCAGCAGCTGATGGCCGCCGCGGTGCAGCAAGTCCTTCGCCTCAAAATACAGCGGCAGATTGTTAAACACGTCCATCATCTGCACTTCGACGATAATCTTCTGATCATCTTTCAAGAAATTCTTGGCAAAGCTGACAAACTCCTTCGAAAAGACCGAAGACAAATTGAGATTCAGGCTGATTCGATGCGGCCATTGAGACAATTCTGCAGTGTCAAATGACGAAATCGTTTTCTTGTCAAGCGTCTGGGTCAAAAACAGAAACAGCCACTTGTTTCCGACCAAATCTATGCTCTTGTTGAATTGCATGCTGAGGTCTTTGACCGCTACGAAAAACTCCTGAAACAAAACCTCAAACTTTTTGGCGCCGCCCAGCCGCATAACGCTTTGATGCTTGACAATCTCCGCTATGTCTATCCGGTCCATGTGGGCAATCACGTCGTCAACCTGATGAGCCTGCAACGGAAACTTCTGCGGCTCCACCTCGCGGATAACCAGCCCCTCTTCAATCATTCTCTCAATATATTGATAAAAGGATGAAAAATCTTCAGGAAATTCGTAGACATGGGCAAACTCGCCGCTGTCGTGAGCATATAAAATCGGATCGGAAGACAACCCCTGCCGCAGTTTTTTTACCGCTTCTTCAACCGTATTTTGGGTAATGTTTTTGCCAAGTATTGCAAAATCGCCGTTAGAAAGGATGAACATCAGCCCGTTGGTGGCGCCGACCAAACCGTCGAACAGCTTGGCAAAAATCTTTACAAATTCGGGATGACGGTTTTTGGGCTTTAACTTCGATACGTTAACGTAAAGCACAGAGTAGCCCAGCGGATTTTTACCAATCCGGTTTAATGAATCCAACAGATATTTTTCTGCGGCAAAACTTCCTGCTTTAACCATTAGTCAGACGACCCCTATGTTACAATTGGTAATATAATAGTCTCGCTTTGATTTTATAGCAAGTGGTTTACCGTTTTTTTCCTAGCCTTTATTAAGACGGACACAAAATTCTTTCCCTCTGTGCAACAAACAATCTGTTGCCTTTTTAAGTTGTTGCCTATATACTTTATCCATTCATTATCAGCAGACTGAGGAGGGAGAATGGGATCGACGATAAAAGTTTGCATGGGAAGCTCCTGCTTTGCACGCGGCAACGCCAAAAATCTCCAGCTTATCCAGCGTTTTCTCGACGAAAACAATCTGGACGGCGAAATTGAATTGACCGGCCTGCGCTGCTGCGACAAATGTTCCAAAGGCCCCAACATTACCATTGACGGCGTTGAATACAACAATATCGACAGCGGCACCCTGCTGGACATTTTGGAAAAGCATTTTAAAACCGCGCCTTCTCAGGATTCGTCATCGGAATAAACGCTGTACCGCGCGGCACTATCCCGCACAAAACCGGAGCCAACCTTTTTCCTCGCAAACAACTTACGGAACCCTATAAATGAGTAACAGAGACTTCCCCTTATATACCGTCAAAACCGATTGTCAGGATTGTTATAAATGCGTACGCCGCTGCCCGGTAAAGGCAATTAAAATTGAAGACAACTCGGCTATGATTGTTACCGACTTGTGCATAGCCTGCGGCATCTGTTACAAAGTCTGCCCGGCCAAGGCCAAGCAGATGCGCAACGACCTGTCCCGGGCAAAATTCCTGCTCAAGTCCGGCAAAGAAGTATATGTTTCTCTGGCACCCTCCTGGGTAACCGAATTTCCCGAATATTCGGCAGAACAAATGATTGCCGCCATTCGCCGCCTGGGCATCCGGGGGGTTAGCGAAACAGCCCTCGGCGCAGAGGAAGTGTCCTGTCAAACCGCCAAAATTTTGGATTCGGCCGATCACGGAATTTTTATCTCCACCGCCTGTCCGACCGTAGTGGAATATGTCGAAAAATACCTTCCCGACCTAACCTCCTGCCTGGTAAACGTAGCCTCGCCGCTCCTGGCTCATTGTCGGATGCTCAAAGACAAGTTCGGCCCTGATATCGAAACCATATTCATCGGCCCCTGCATTGCCAAAAAGCTGGAAGCGGACCGCCATCCCGACTTACTGAGCCTCAGCTTGAGCTTCTCCGACCTGCGGCAATGGCTGAAAGACGAAGACATCGATCCCGCCACTATCAAACCCGGCGTTTTTGACGTCTTCACGCCGGAAAAAGCCAAAGAAGGAACCGCCTATCCCATTGAAGGCGGAATGATTGAAACCCTCAAGCCGTACCCGGCGGCAGCCAAAGCCTATATGATGCAGATTACCGGCATTTACAATATCGAAAGAGAACTGGACAACCTTCAGGATACTGCTGTTTCGCGTCCGGTTTTTATTGAATGCCTGGCTTGCGACGGCGGCTGTGTCAACGGCCCCTGCACCACAAACAAAAAGTCCGGACTGACCAAACGTTTGGAAATTCTCCGCCAAACCGAATTTGACGAACAGGCCGGCAAACGCACGCCGCTCTATAACATTAACCTCAGTTACAAGCCGGAAGAATTGAATTGCACCGAATTCTCCGAAGCCGACATCAAAAAGGTGTTGACCAAAATCGGCAAATACACTCAGGAAGACGAGCTCAATTGCGAACACGGGGGAAGAGGAGCTCAATGGCGGCGGCTGCGGCTATGACCCCTGCCGTAATTTTGCCCATGCCCTGCTGGAAGGCAAAGCGGAGCCGGAAATGTGCGTCTCACATATGAAGCATCAGGCGCAACGCAAGGCAAATGCCTTGATTCGCTGCATACCGTCTCCGATTGTCATAGCCGATTCCAAACTGAACATCGTCGAATACAACGACCAGTTCCGCGATGCCTTCTGGAACGACGAAGAACACGGTGAAATATACGATTACAACAACCTCCGCGGCGCCAACCTGCGGGACTTTGTAAACTTCACCAACCTCTTTTCCGCCTCGCTGGATTTGGAACAGGATATTCACCGCGAACACGTCCGCCAGGATGACCGCCTGTTTGACGTCGTCGTCTTTAACATTGATAAAAAACAGAGCGTAGGCGGCATCATCGAAGATGTAACCAATGTTGAAATGCACAAGGAACAAATAGCCGCCAAAGCCAAAGAGGTCATCCACAAAAACCTCGCCACCGTCCAGCAGATTGCCTGCACACTGGGAGAACACATGGCAGAGACCGAAGTGCTGCTCCGTTCCATCGCCAAAGATTATTCCATCGCCGAACCGGAAAGTTCTGACTTGAAAATCCGTACCAACTCCAACAAACGCGAGTACTGAACATGAGCCGCCCTTTTTTCATCGAAATCGGAACCGCCCAGCAGCAAAAATACGGAGAAGACTGCTACGGAGATACGATTTATTCCAAAAAGATTCCCGAAGAACAGCGCATTATCTCGATTCTGTCCGACGGCTTGGGAAGCGGCGTTAAGGCAAACATCCTGTCGTCAATGACCACCCGCATGGCCATGAAGTTTGTAGAGAGCAATATGGAACTGCTGCGCTCGTCCGAAGTGATGATGGATGCCCTGCCAATCTGCCAAATCCGCAAAATCAGCTACGCCACCTTTTCAATCGTCGACAGCGAGCTTGAAGGAAAAACCCGGATTTTCGAAATGGACAATCCCTCCTTTATGCTGATTCGCGACGGCAAGGCCGTTAACGTCCGCTACCGCGAATTGTCTTCGCCCAAATGGAAAGACCGCACCATCAACATTTCGCAAATTACCAATCAGGAAGAAGACCGCATCATTCTAATCTCTGATGGCGTCAGCCAGGCCGGCCTGGGCAACCCCAAATATCCGCTCGGCTGGCAGCGTCAGGGATGCCTGAACTTCGCGCTAGAACAGATTCGCAAAAATCCCAAGATATCTGCTTACGACTTGGCCCACGCCATCGTCGGCGAGGCCCTGACTAAGGAAATTGACGGCAAAGCCGGAGACGACATCAGCTGCGTCGTCCTTTACTTCCGCAAACCGCGCCAACTGCTGGTTTTGACCGGTCCTCCCTTTGATGAGGACAAAGACCGCGAATTTGCCGAGCTGGTTTCCGATTATGACGGAAAAGTCGCCGTCTGCGGCGGCACCACCGCCAACATCGTCGAACGGGAACTGTGCCTGAAATGTGAAATTGACAAGACCTCGTTTGATGAAAAAATCCCTATGTCTTCCATTATGGAAGGTGTTGATTTGGTCACGGAAGGCATTTTAACCTTGACTGAAGTGTACCGTATGTTAAAAGAAGGCATAGATACCGAAAAACAAAATGCGGCCGTACGTCTGACCAAACTTCTGCTTGGCAGCGATAAGATTGATTTTGTGGTCGGCACCAAGATTAACATTGCCCACCAGGACCCCAATCTGCCCATGGAGTTGGAGATTCGTCGTAATATTGTTAAAAAGATATTCAGGATTCTGCAAGACAGATACCTGAAAGAAATTAGTGTTAGATACATTTAGAAAAGGACCACTGCAATGGAAAAAATAAAAGTTAAAATCTGCGCCGGCACTTCCTGTTTCGTTATGGGCGCCGCACAAATCCAGTCTTTGGAATTTAACGCCCCGGCCGACATTGCCGATAAAATCGAAATCATCGAAGAACGCTGCATGAATCTCTGCAAAGACATCAAGACCCGCTACAACCGCGGCCCCTTTGTTAAAGTCAACGACGAGCTGATTGAAGAGGCTACTTATGAAAAAGTAGTTGACAAAATCCGCGAAGTGTTGAAAAAACAGTGCAATAACTAAATAAGATAAATAACGTACATAAGAGTTTGTTTAAGAAATAAATCGTAAAGCGACGGCTTTTGCAGAAAAATTTTCAGAGGCTGCAGTGAAAACCGCTTTAGTTTGTTTATGAAAAACAAACGGGAGTTTTAAAAAGAAATGTTGATACCCAAAAATAACGCCAACCTTATGCGAACCAAAATCCTCATCAAAATAGCGGAAAGCTATTTGCAGGACAAGTTTGAAAACGCCGACCGCATTCCGCTGGAACTGCGGCCCAAGGATTCTCAACCCAGCCGCTGTTGTATCTATAAAGACCGTGCCGTCTTGAAATATCGTTGTATGGCAGGTCTCGGCGCCTGCCCGGAAGAAGAAACCGACGAGCTCAAAACCCTGCACGAATATGGTAAGGACGCCCTGCATCGCACCAAGGCTCCCAAAAACAAACTGTCGGTAATCGACGTTGCCTGTTCCGCCTGCGTCAAATCGCAATACGTTATTACGGACGTCTGCCGCGGATGTTTTGCTCAGCCTTGCCGTCTCAACTGTCCCAAAGAGGCTATCTCCATCGTCAACGGCCGCGCCCGTATTGACCCGGACAAATGCGTCAACTGCGGCAAGTGTTTTGAAGTTTGCCCGTATCACTCCGTTGTTAAAATCCCGGTTCCCTGTGAAGAAGCCTGCCCGGTAGGTGCTATCACCAAAGATGAACGCGGCAAAGAACACATTGATACCGAAAAATGCATCTCCTGCGGCAAATGTCTGGCTTCTTGTCCTTTTGGAGCCATTGTTGAACGCTCGCAGATGATTGACGTTTTCCGTGAAATCAAAGAAACCAACAAAAAGGTCGTTGCCATGCTGGCTCCCGCCATCCTCGGCCAATTCCCCGGCTCAATAAACAATCTGGTTTGTGCCTTGAAAAAACTCGGATTCGCCGAAGTAATCGAAGTTGCGGTCGGAGCTGACGTTACAACCCAGAAAGAAGCTGCCGAATTCATCGAAAGAATGAAAGAAGGCCAAAAGTTTATGACCACCTCCTGCTGCCCGGCATATTTCCGTGCGGCACAAGTTCACATTCCGGAAATTCAGCCCTACGTATCTTCAACCAAAACGCCGATGTATTATACTGCCGAATTGGTTAAAAATGAAGATCCCAGCTGCGTATCTGTCTTCGTCGGCCCCTGCCTGGCCAAACGGGCAGAAGCCGAATATGATCCCAATGTCGACTATGTTCTCACTTTTGAAGAACTGGGCGCAATGTTGGTTGCTTCTGACATAAATGTTGACGAATGCGGCGAAGAACCCTTTACCAAAATTTCGCATGCCCAAGGCCGCCAATTCCCGGTTACCGGCGGTGTTGCCGGAGCCGTTGCCAGCCTGGTCAGTGACAAAGTCGAAATCAAACCGGAAAAAATCGACGGCCTGACCAAAGAGAACATAAAACTGTTGAAACGTTACGCTCTCAAAGGCTGTGAAAACAATATGCTGGAAGTTATGTGCTGCGAAGGCGGCTGCGTTTCCGGACCGGGATGCATTGCCCTCTCTAAGAAGGCTGCCCGCGCCGTTGACGCTTACGTCCAAACCGGCGAACAACTTACTCCCGATTCTAAAATCGGCGAATAATAAACTCCTGCAAAGCCCCGAAGTTTTAAAACTTCGGGGCTTTTTTTCACCTTTCGGAGAACATTTCTCTCCAAACAAAGTTACGCTTACCTAACAGTTATATGAAGGATACACACAGGGATAATCATCTCCGGCTCCATAAGGTATTTCTATTTTAACCTTAATGGTATCAATACCATCCCATATATCATCACTACTGGTAAGATAACCATTAATCGTAAAACGTCCTATGTCTCCCATTCCCCATTTTTCACAAGAACCTTGCGGCTGAATATAATCACGGCCATTATCATTAACCCAAGTGAAATTAACACCTTGATAAGCGTAACACATTGAATATCCTCCGTCTTGTCCTCTTGCAAAAATATGGTGTTCCAACATTAGAGTAGATGCGCCGGATACTTCAAATGTTTTGCAAACCCATCTAGGCTCTGCAGGATGCCAGTAATCCCCGCCTCCATACGGTGGCATATTATAAAGTGAAGGCCCATAAACCGTCCCGGCTATTTTTCCGTCAATATAAACATCAATATCCAAATCTCCGTTAAGAGAACCAAGTATTCCTAAGCTATGATACTCAGTAATTCCGGTACAAATTTCAAATTCATACTTATTAATTTCACATTGGGCTGTCGTTTTATTCCAATGCTTTCCTTCTGCACATTTACAATAAACTGACAAACCGCCACAAGTTGCCTCCTCCCACTCTGGACGCATACCACCACCTTTCTCACAGTCATAAACAAATTCAGAACCACAATCAGGTGCTCGATAACAAACTAATGTCGA
>HF995279.1 GCA_000432275.1 Proteobacteria bacterium CAG:495 | reverse complement strand
GAGGAGTCATAATATCCGCCGTCGGAACACGGACGCGGATTACAACTGGTATAATAAGTTCCGCGGTTATCGGTACAGGAAGAACCCCCGACCTGATACTCTCCCTTACACGTTGCCGTGGTATGAGGATAGCTGCTGGTACAGTGGCATTGCGTATACTTGAGGTATCCGTCGCCCTCGGTATCGTTACAGGAAGCCCCGGTGGGAGCTTTGCTTCCGGAACAGTTCCCGGTATGGTATTGATAAGAAGAAGGGCAAATACATTTTTTCTGACAAGTCAGCTCGTTAGTAACATGGATTTCGCCGGTAGAAATTTTAGGCGTAGGACAAGTTGTATGAAGATTGTAGTGTTTCTCGCAATCTTCATCAAAAGGATTCTTGTCCGGGTCGTCGTTGCCGCGACTGATGTTCCCTTTTAGATAATCGGGGAGCCAATAGATACCGGCAACGGTTGTCACCGCTTCAGCAGTCATCGGTTCCGGCATCAGCGCAGAAGCATTGGCTTCCGTTATCTTATCAGCTGATGAACCGTAAAGACTGAGCGCGTAAACACCGGTGCTGAATAACAACATCAGAACCAGGCTGAATATGCTTATCTTTAAATACTTCATGGTCTTCACCTTTATAATTATGGTTCGTTCAGGAAAACCCTCTGCCCTCCGGGCAGAAAATTATCCGTTTTTCTCGTATGGACGCCTTCCGAAGACAACAGTTTTCAGAAAGCGTGCCCCAAACCGAGCCGGCCCGAAAAAACAAGCTTTTTCAGACCGTTAAAGTTTAAGGATGAAGTATTATGAAATATACCGTGACTGCAGAAACGGCCAAGGCTTAGAAATCTTATATATTTTTCTGATTGATAAGAAAATGTACAAACATTCCCAAAACCGCCGCGTCTGATTGCTCTGACGCTGCTTTTTTGGGTTTTGTCCATACCTTTGCGGTAATATGGAAAACCATATATGCCGGCAGACAATTCAAAAATACGTTTGTATTCAGAATTGCCCCAAGCCGACCAAAAGCTTCTGCTCTTAGTCATAATACACCACCTGTCATTATATTCAGGCGCATTCACACTTTGCGCCTAAACCCACACACTTATATTATACGATAAATTATTCTTCATTACAATCTTAAAATTGAAAATGAAGCCTCTGACAGATAAGTGCTTGTTGTTCAGATGGGAAAAATCAGGCTTGTTTCCAGCGGCCGTTTGCATCCTGCTGCCAATAAAAACATTCGTTGCCGCCGCTTTTCAGATTTTTCCAAAAAGCCCGGGCCTGTTGCAGGGCGTCAGGTGAGTTTCCGTCAAAAATGTTAAAAACGCGGGAGAATTTTTCCAATTCACCGTTGTCTGCCGCGGCGCCGTCAACCAAAAACAGCAGACTGGCCATATTGGGATTAAAAAACAGCAGACTGGCAATATTGGGATTGTCGGTGCCGCTGGTCAGCCATATCGGCTGTAGCTCGGCATTGCCGTCTTTCTTAGAGCCATGAGGCAAAAAAGACTGGTCATTGTAAGTCCACAGCAGCGCATTTAAAAACTCGACACGTTCTTCATTGCCGACGCGAACCAAAACGCTTTTACCGGTTTCATAAGCTTTTTCCAGCAGTTTGGGCAGAACGTTCTCCAACGTCTGACTCTGCAGATGATAAAAATCAACTCTACTCATTACTCTTTAACTTTACGGCTACATAATGCGGAACATTGTTGTCATTAACCAGCAGCAGTACCGGCCGGTTATTTTCGATTTTGGCGTCATTAACATACGTCTTAACGTCGTTAATGTCAAAGATAGCTTTTTTATCTATCTGGGTAATCAGCCTGCCGACGGACAACCCTTTAAGCTCGGCATCGCTACCGGGAACGACGCCGGTAACAACCACTCCCCGGGCATCGTTTGACAAACTGTATTTATTTAAGATTTCCGGCGTCAGGTCGGCAACGGAAATTTCCAACGCGTCAATCAGGCCGTCCGGCGCGTTTTGGCGCTCGGGCACAGTTTCAACAAGCGGCGCGGTATCGCGGTTTTCTTCCTTGGCCTCTTTATAGAGGGAGGGTTCCTCCGGCATCAACATTACCGGAAGACTGATTTTTCGGATTTGTTTGTCGCGCCAGATTTCCAGATTTATGGTCTTGCCGACTTCGGTCTCCGCGACCATACGGGAGAAGTTCTTGGTGTCGTCAATCGGCTGTCCGTCAAAGCTCAAGATGATGTCGCCGGCTTCAATTCCGGCTGCTTTGGCGCTGGAGCCTTCGGAAACGGACGAAACAATCACCCCTCTTTGCGCCTGCTGGCTCAAACTATGGGCGATGTCTCCGGAGTTAGGCTGAATTTTAATGCCTATCCAGCCCCGTTCGACTTTTCCTTTGCTTTTGAGCTGCTCAATAACAAAATGCGTCAAATTTACCGGCACCGCAAAACCAATGCCCATACTGCCGCCGTTGGTCGAAAAAATGGCAGTATTGATACCGATGACCTCCCCGTCCAGGTTAAACATCGGTCCGCCCGAGCTGCCCTGGTTAATCGAGGCATCCGTCTGGATAAAGTTGTCATAAGGCCCGGCCTCAATATCGCGTGATTTGGCGGAAACAATGCCGGCGGTAACGCTGCCGCCGAGGCCAAACGGGTTTCCGATGGCCAATACCCAGTCTCCGACGCGGATTTTGTCAGAATCGCCCAGCTTGACCGCGGGAAGTTTTTCCGACGCCTCAACCTTTATCAGCGCAATGTCGGTTTTGCCGTCGCGGCCGACGAGCCTGGCCGTCAGCTGGCGGTTGTCGGCCAAGGTTACGGTGATTTCCTCCGCCTGGTCGATAACATGGTTGTTGGTAATGATATACCCGTCGCCGTCAATGATAAATCCGGAGCCCAAAGACAGCTGCTGCGGATTTTGCGGATTAAAATAATCCTTAATCCGCGGATTGGTGCTTTCAATACCCAGCATCTCCTCGTTAGAGGAATCTTCCTGCGGCTTATGCGTTGTCGAAATGTTCACCACGCTCGGCTGCAGTTTTTCCACCAAATCGGCAAAAGACGGCAGAGCCTGAGCCCGAACGGGCGCGCACCACAGCAAAAGCCCGGCCGCAGCCAGAATATTGAAAAGTCCTTTCATTACCACGGATTTCCCTGTTTCATGGATTTTCCGAAGAACTCAAAGAACTCGGCATTGGGCGAGAGCACCAAAGAAGTGTCTTCCTTAGCCAAAGCTTTTTTATAAGCCTCCAGCGAACGATAAAAAGCATAAAACTGCGGATCGACGTTTGCGGCATTGTTCCATATCGTAATGGCGGTTTTATCGCCCTCGCCGCGCGTTATCTGAGCTTTTTTCTCGGCCTCGGCGATAATAATCGTCTGTTCTTTTTCGGCAGCGGCGCGAATCTGCTGAGCCTGCTGCTGACCGGTGGCACGAAACTCTTTGGCATCGCGTTCGCGCTCGGTTTTCATCCGGGCGTTAATAGCCTGCAACACCTCAATCGGCAAATCGGCCCGGCGAATCCGAACATCGGCCACGTTTACGCCGATTTGCTCGGCATCAACCTTAACCGCGCTGCTGATGTCAGCCATAATTTTGGTTCGTTTCTGAGACAAAAGCTCCTGAAGGGTTACCCGGCCGAGAATCTTACGAACAGAAGAGTTTACGATTTCTTCCAGCTTGCTGCGCGCCTGGGCTTCGGTTCGAACGGTTTTGTAAAAACGAAGAGGCTCAACAATGCGGTAACGGGTAAAACTGTCGACGTCCAGACGTTTTTTGTCGTTCAGGACAACCTCCTGCGCGGGAGGATCAAGGTTGAGCAGCCGGTTGTCATAAAAAACGACGTTCTGGATAAACGGGACCTTTATTTTCAGCCCGGGTTCCTTGACTACGCGCATCGGCTCGCCGAATTGCAACACGATTGCCTGCTCGGTCTGACTGACCACATAGAGCGAATTGGCCAAGACAAAGAGAATGACGACCAACACGCCGGCCAAAGCAATTTTAACCTTATCATTCATGTGACTATTCTCCTTGTTTTTTCTGTAGTTTATCAAGCGGCAGGTACGGAACGACGTTGGAGCCTTTGGCCGATGGGTCGATTATGACTTTGTTCGACTTGGCCAAGACGTCTTCCATCGTTTCCAGATACAGGCGTTTGCTGGTGACGTTTTTGCCCTGTTTATAAGCATTGTAAACAGAGAGGAAACGTTCGGCGTCACCCTGAGCCTTATTGACTACGGCCTGTTTGTAAGCTTCGGCGTTTTGCAGGCGCTGAGCGGCCTCACCGCGGGCTTTGGGCAGAATCTCGTTGCGATATGCTTCCGCTTCATTCTTAAAACGTTCCATATCCGCCTTGGCGCGCTGAACTTCGTTAAAGGCATCGACAACCTGCTTGGGCGGGTCAGCCTTTTGAAGTTTGACACGGACAATTTTGATTCCGGAGCCGAATTCGTTTAACACTTTTTGCAGTTCTTCCTTGGTTTCGTCCTCAACTTTGCCGCGGTCTCCGGAGATGATGGGCATCATTTCCGACTGGCCGACGATTTCGCGCAACACGGACTGCGCCGCTACGCGAACCGTCTGATCGGGGCTCTGCATATTAAAGAGGTAGTCTTTGGCATTTTCAATCCGCCAAACGATTGTGAGGTTGATGTCGACAATGTTTTCATCTCCGGTGAGCATATGGCTTTCGTTAAAAGTCTTGAGCTCGTCACGATAATAGGCATTGCGGCTTCCGGCAAGAGATGCGGTATTGGAAGCGTCATAAGCCTCAACCATTCCCAGATTGATGCTTCGTTCCTGCGTAATGTTAACCTTTTCCACGGTCTCTATCGGATAAGGCAGATGATAGTGCAAGCCGGCATCGGTGGTACGCTCATAAGCGCCAAACCGCAAAACGACACCTTCTTCGTTAGGCTGAACCTGATAAAAGCCGGAAGCCAGCCAGACCAAAAGCACCAGGACTACGCCCCATTGCCATTTGAACTCGAAACCGTCAGGCTTTTTGATTTTGGTAAAATCGGTCACTTTAGGCTTGTTGACCGGTTTGTCATTGCCTTCCCACGGGTTATTATCGTTGTTATCCCACGGATTTGGTACTTTTGCCATGTTTATACCCCTATACTTTTTTGTATTGCTTTGCACCATTATATAATATAAATATAGCAATAAAACAACAATCGATGAGATATATCAACAGGACACGCTAATATGGAAAACCAAATCAAGAACCTTGTCGAACAGTATTTTCCCGCCGATGCAATCGACAGCATCAAGCAGTTCGGCAAACGCGTCATCATTACGCTGCACAACATTGCCGAAGACGAAACCAAAGCTTCCGAGCTCAAGGCGGCGCTCGCCAGCCTGGAGGGCATCGACAAAGTCTCCGTTATTTTCACCGCGGACAAAAAACCGCAGGGGCTGAAGCCTGAAGCCGATGACAAGTGGACGGTCCCCGGCGTCAAAAAGATTATTGCGGTCGCCTCGGGAAAAGGCGGCGTCGGCAAATCGACCACGTCGGTCAACCTCGCTTTGGCCTTAGCGGCTCTCGGAAAAAAAGTTGCCCTGTTTGACGCCGACATTTACGGGCCTTCGGTTCCGACAATGCTGGGCTATGAGGGCGTCGCTCCGGTTTCTTACGACGGAAAAACCTTTCAGCCGTTCGACTACAAGGGAATCGCCTCAATGTCCATCGGAACCCTCATCCCCAAGGATACGGCTCTGATTTGGCGCGGTGCCAAAGCCTGCGGTGCCATTCAGCAGCTGCTGACCGAGGTTAACTGGGGAGAGATTGACATTATGGTGATTGATATGCCTCCGGGAACCGGCGATATCCAGATTACCCTTTCTCAAAAACTCGATTTTGCGGGAGCGGTCATCGTTTCCACACCGCAGGACATTGCTCTGATAGATGCGGTTAAAGGCGTTAATATGTTCAAAAAAGTTAATGTACCGATACTGGGCATTATCGAAAATATGAGCTATTATCTGTGTCCCAAATGCGGCAACCGGGCCGACATCTTCGGCCATGCCGGCGCACAGGCGACCGCGGCCGAACTCGGCGTTCCGTTTTTGGGCGAAATTCCCCTGCATATTGACATCCGCAGCAATTCCGACAACGGCACGCCAATCGTTTCCGCCCAGCCGGACGGCGAATTTGCAAAAATATACAAGGAGATTGCCGCCAAGGTTTTGTCCGAGCTCTAAACGCCCGAAACAAATTGCGCCCGCAGAAAGCGGCATAAAAAAAGCCCTCCGTTCAAACAGGGCTTTTTT
>HF995278.1:3030-3903 GCA_000432275.1 Proteobacteria bacterium CAG:495 | reverse complement strand
AAAAAGTTCGTAAAATATTTTACGAACTTTTTTTGTTTGTTGCGGACAATTGAAAATTGTGTTATATTGGTTTTATTGATAACGTCTAATTAATTTTTTATTTTTATGGGAAGCTTTTTTTATTGGCTCTGTTTTGAGATGAGTCTGTATGTGCCTTTGTTGATTATATTGAGCGCATATTTTTTCTTTAGGTTTCCGGCATTGTTAGTAGCAATGTACTATAAATCTTACCGGATGGATGATTATTGGTATGTCGTGATGCTGGGGGTGGCGGCAGATATCTGTTTGTTGCTGTATTTGCGGCCATGGATTTATGCTGCGGAGGAAATGATTGAGGCGATAGTCATTATCGGAATGCTATTGGCTGTCATGCAGTTTATTTCCTGGCGTAAAAAATTAAGGAGAACCTGTTGATGCAATGCATCAACAGGTTTTTTGCTTGCTTCGGACTTTTATTTTAATGCCTAAGATTGTGAAAATGCGGTAGAGTGTGAATATTTCCTCGGTAGATTTGTCTATCAGTTTGTAAGTTTTTCGAACGGAAAAAATTTTTTGTTTCCAAGTACAGGGTGTCTGTGACAAAAGAATATTGTCCAAAATCTGTCGGCAGGTGTCCGGCAGCAGTTCATAGTATATCTGTTTGAATTCGTTTTGTCTGGCCGGAGGTGTGCTGTTGTAGTATTGAGGAAAGCTGTAAAGTAAAAATTTGTAGAAGTAATTTTGTTGTTGTTCGTAAATGTTGTATTGAGTCAATATCCGTTTGATGTCTCTGACGGCGGTAAAAAAGTCAAAACGATTGTCGGATATTTTATTGCAGGCAGAATCTTGTCTGGTACGATAGTGATAGAATATTTTGGGACATTGGATTGTCCG
>HF995278.1:0-3021 GCA_000432275.1 Proteobacteria bacterium CAG:495 | reverse complement strand
TGGGACATTGGATTGTCCGCGGTTTTTCTGATTAATGATGACAAAACGATAGTCTTCGGCGGCGTATGTCTGAAGGATATCCAGGGAACCGTCAACAGAGCCGTCGTTAATGCAGATGAATTCCAAGTCGCTTAAGGTTTGCTTTTTCAAGCTGTCAAGACACTGCGGCAGGTATTGTTCAACGTTGTATACGGGAATGATGACGGATATTTTAGGCATGACGTTTCCTTTGTGAAAAAATTTTTTTATCATATTATGATAATTTTCCATATGTTTAAATAATTAATTAAGGGTTGTGTACAAAATTTAATGCTGGGGATTGTTGACGCTGAAGGGTTTTAATTTTCCGACGGTGGTTTATGATGAACCAAATTGGTTATATTGGAGATTGAACTTTGATTATCGGCGTTTTGCTTCCGCTGCCTTTTAACGAACCTTTCGATTATAAAATCGAGGGGGAAGCCGTATTGGGTGAATTGGTCCGGGTGCCGTTCGGCCGGGAGGTCCATGTCGGCGTCGTATGGAAAAAGGGCAAGTCGTCTAATTTGGACGAGAGTAAAATCAAACCGATAATGGAAAGAATCAACTTTCCCCCTTTAAGCGCTGAATTAAGGAAGTTTATTGAGTTTGTGTCCGGTTATAACATGGCGTTTGCCGGACAGGTTTTGAAGATGGTTTTGAGCGTACGTCAGGTTTTTGACGACCCGAAAATGACGGTTTTATACGAGTTGTCGGGAAAGACTTTGGCTGAGGCCAAGTTGAAAAACTCCGATGCGCGCTGGCGGGTAATAAACTTTTTGAAATTTGCACCGTTTAACCGCCAAGATATTGCCGCCGGCGCCGGGGTTGGGCAGTCGGTGATAAAAGCGATGATTGACGCGGGAGTGTTGCGTCCGGTATTAATCGAAGATAAAAAGGAATTTGAAAAACCGAATGCCGCCTATAAAAAAGTTAATCTGACAGATGAACAAAAAGAGGCAGCGGTGCAGCTTGTCGGCGAAATCGGCAACGGGTTCAACGTTACGCTGCTGGACGGGGTAACCGGTTCGGGCAAAACGGAGGTGTATTTTGAAGCGGTCGCCCGGGCCTTGGAGCTGGGGCAGCAGGTGCTCATTCTGGTGCCGGAAATCGGATTGACCAGTCAATGGCTGGGGCGTTTTGAGCGTCGTTTCGGCGTTAAACCCGCCAAATGGCATTCCGCTTTGGGCAACCGGGAGCGAATTGACACTTGGAAAGCGGTGATTGAGGGGCGGGCGAAGGTTTTGGTCGGTGCGCGTTCTGCATTGTTTCTGCCTTATCAGAACTTGGGTTTAATTGTGGTGGATGAAAGCCATGACCAATCATTTAAGCAGGAGGATGCGGTCAATTATCAGGGGCGTGACATGGCGATTGTCCGTGCAAAGTATGAGCAAATCCCCATTATTCTTTCTACCGCGACGCCGGATTTGGAGACGGTTGTCAATGTTGAAGAAGGCAAGTATGACATTGTGGAGTTAAAAAGCCGTTTTGCGGCGGCGGTTTTGCCGGAGATAAAGATTATCGACCTTAAGCAGGACAAGCCGGTGCGCGGTTCTTGGGGCGTTTCCTGGCTGGCGCCAACGCTGGCGAATGCCTTGAAGGAGAATTTGGAAAGGCAGGAGCAGTCAATGCTGTTTTTGAATCGCCGGGGCTATGCGCCGCTGGTGATTTGCCGCGATTGCGGACATCGGATACAATGTCCGAACTGTACGGCGTGGTTGACCGAACATCGCCGCGTCGGTAATCTGGTCTGTCACCATTGCGGTTATGTTACGCCCATTCCCAAGGAGTGTCCGGAATGTCATTCGGAAACCGGATTGACGGCCTGCGGTCCGGGAGTGGAACGGGTGGCGGAAGAGGTTAAGTTTCGTTTTCCGACAGCGCGTGTGAAAATTCTTTCGAGCGACATTACGACGAACTTTGCGGAAGTGTCACAGGTGATTCATGAAATGGAAGAGGGAAACGTCGATATTCTTATCGGGACGCAGATTTTGGCGAAAGGACACCATTTTCCCAGCCTGACGCTGGTTGGAATTGTTGATGCCGATTTGGGGCTGATGGGGAGTGACCTTCGTGCCAGCGAAAGAACCTTTCAGTTGCTGTCTCAGGTGGCGGGGCGAGCCGGCCGCGGCGAGAAAAAAGGGACCGTTTATTTGCAAACGCTGTATCCGGAAAATGCAGTATTGCAGGCTCTGGTTGAAAATAACCGGGAGAAGTTTTTGGCTCTGGAAAAGAAAACGCGGCGTCTTTTGAAAATGCCCCCGTTTGGCAAACTGGCCGCGGTGATTGTTTCGGGGCCGAATCAGGAAGAAACGGAAAAAACGGCTCTCTGGCTGGGGCAAACTGCTCCCAATAATGAGTTTGTTTCGACTCTCGGGCCGGCGCCGGCACCGATTTTTATGCTGCGGAACAAGTTTCGGTATCGCTTATTGCTGAAAACGGCAAAAAACATACGCATTCAGGATGTCTTGCGCGATTGGCTGAAGAGAATTAAAATTCCCGGCCGGGTCAGGGTTGAAGTTGATATAGACCCTTATTCTTTTTATTGATAATCGGCATCGTTTTGTTTTATTCCGGGGTATCGGAGCGAGATTTTGGGCTTGTCCGTATTTGGCTTGTTAAGGCTGTTTTTTTGTTCTTAAAAATTAATGTCAGAAAGATTTTTCAACTGTTGCTGTTTGTGTTACGAAAATTTTGTCGAATACGTCATTGACTTACAATTAAAGGTATGCTAGTATGTAGTTACCAAATGATATGATGTCGATTATTAATTTTAATATATACAATTATGAAAAAGTTAGAAATTTTAAATGGTGTTGTAAAAGAATTTGGCTTAACAGAAGAAGCAGTAGTGAAAAGCTGGTATGAGAACAATCAAATCAGTGCAGAGTTTTTGCAACAGTTGTGTCCTGTTGGCGGAAAAACAACTTTTCAGGATGTGAATCTTATCCCGTCCAAGAAGTTTGTAACACCGAAGAAGATTGAGCCGGGGATGTTTTATTA
>HF995277.1 GCA_000432275.1 Proteobacteria bacterium CAG:495 | reverse complement strand
CCCACAGGTTCGATTTTTATTATAACAAAAAATAAAAAGAGAGTAAATAGTTATTTGTGCGGGGTGGACGGAAAATTACAGAGATTTTTAATGGATTTTTTAAGTTTTCGGGTGTAATGATATATATTATGTGTTCAGATTAGGAATTGCTGATGATTTATGCTGTTTACGGTTTTGTTTTTGGGTTGCTCATTCCTTATATATCCCGGCGGTTTGCCAAATTTATGCCGGCGACAATGGCTTATGCTTTGGTAAGTTTATGCAAGTTTTCAAAAAAAGTTACTTCTGAAAAATGGGAAAAAAGCCTGACGTATACTAAACTGCGTCGGGAATTTTTTTACCGCTCTTTGCTTTGCGGCATTGTTACCGCGGCAGTTTCATATTTTGCCTATGCACATTTTGGTTCGCGGGGATTATGGTGGCAGCTTTATTTTATTTGGTCTTTGCTGTTGCTTGCCGAAATCGATTACAGAATGTTTTTGCTTCCGGATATTTTGACGGTTCCGCTGCTTATTCTCGGTTTTGCCGCATCTTGTTGGGGATGGGGGCATATCAGCGGTGCCGAAAGCGCTTTAGGTGCGGTGGGCGGTTATTTTTTGCCGGTTTTGGTCAGTTTGTTGTTTGTCTGGAAAAACAAGGATGCCTTCGGCGGCGGCGACATCAAGCTTTTGGCGGCACTTGGTGCCTGGCTGGGTTTTGAAAAACTGCTGTATGTGATTGTCGTGTCGGCGGTGCTGTTTATTCTTTATGCCGCAATAAAACGTCAGCGCAGCGGAGCTTACGGCCCGGCAATTGCAATCGCGGGAATAATCGTTGCATTCTACTTTTTTTAAGCTAAAATAACAGTTAAACGTCATTATTGAAGGAAAGAAGATGACTATGAACAAAACTGCAGGAAAGGCCAGAAGCCGCAAGAACAAGTTTATTCACAAAGTTTTGGGAACGGACGATAAGCGCAAGCTTATAAAATTGGTCGGAGGAACCAGTTTCGACCTTTTTATCATGGGCATTATTCTTGCAGACGCAATTGTTCTGGGGTTGATGACCTCGGAAGTGATGAGTATGTATTTTGACCGCGGTTTGTTTTTGCTCGACCGTTTGTTTATGGGTATTTTCATCGTCGAGATGTTTTTGAAGATTTATGCTCAAGGGCGTCATTTCTTTAAGTCAGGGTGGAACGTTTTTGATTTTGTTATCGTTGCGGTTTCTTCAATCCCGTCGGCGAGCGCTTTCATTATCCTGCGGACGTTTCGGTTGTTCCGCCTGCTTAAGTACATTCACCGTTTTTCTAAAATGCACAATATTATTGAGGTGTTTATCGGTTTGCTGCCGACATTTGTTTCATTTCTGGCGATATTTGCCGTTTTCTTTTATGTCTTTGCGATTATAGCGGTCAGTCAATACGGCGAGGTCTTTACCAGTTTTGCAACGCTGGGCAGTGCGATGTTTACGCTGTTGCAGGTCTTTACGCTGGATGGCTGGGCTTCGACGATAGCACGTCCGGTGATGGAAGTGTTCCCTCATTCCTGGCTGTTTTTTACCAGTATGGTGGTGTTCTCTTTCCTGATTGTGGTAAGTTTTCTGACCAGTGCCTATATTCAGGTGACAAACACCATTGCAGGCAAAAAGTAAAAAAAATTCCCGTTGTCTTGGAAATGACAGCGGGGATTTTTTTTTGAATTTTATTGAAAAATGTCAGGATTTTTTTCAAACTCGAGCACGGTTGCCTCGATTTCACGCAGACAGCTGAAATACTGCGGGTAGATGACAAAGGCGCTTAAGAACATCCGAAAAAATTTCGGGTTGTAACTGTACCGGTTTTGTGACGTCAGGGTATGGACAATATCGCACTCTAAAGCATGAAGCCGGTCGGACGGTTTTCGGGCATTGACGCGGAGCAGATATTCCAATTCCATATAAAAGCTGGCCATACAAGTATGTTGCAGGGAAGCCAAAACGTACGATTGGAGTTCCGAGTATGTCAGCAGGTTGAAATTTTCCCTTGAAAGGCAATCCTTTGATTCCGAGAAAAGATAACGGCGCTGGGTGTCGACGTTCTCGATGATTTTTTTCAGTCCGGTGGCGTCTTTTTTCTGAGCCGTGGCGATAAGCTGTTCAAGCAAATCTTCAGCACGGTAACAGTCAAACTTTAACGGTGCAATCAGTTCGAAAGTCCGTTTTCTCAATTCTAAAAGTTCCATATAAAAATTTATAAAGTTATTGAAATAGTAATAAGATTAATTGGCGGAAGCATAATCGGGAGCTTTTTTAATGTCAAACTTTTTTAAAATAACCGCTAATTTTTGTGAAATAGGCTTGACATCGGCAACGCCAGTAACTAACTAACGGATTAGATAAATTGTTGTAACTTTAAGGAGTTGATAAAAAAATGAAAATCAGACCATTACAAGACCGTGTTTTGGTTAAGCGGTTGGAAGAAAATACGAAAACTGCCGGCGGAATCATTATTCCGGACACAGCCAAAGAAAAGCCGAGCGAAGGTATTGTCGAAGCTGTCGGTCCGGGAATGGTCAGTCCGGAAGGAAAGGTTATTCCGATGACGGTTAAAGTCGGCGACAAGGTTTTGTTCGGAAAATGGTCGGGTTCGGAAGTTAAAATCAACGGCGAAGAGCGCCTGTTGATTAAAGAACCCGAGATTTTGGGTATTATCGAAGAATAATTCAGTAATTAAAAAAAGGAAGTAAAGATATGGCTGCAAAAGATATTGAGTTTGGTACAGACGCCCGCGCTAAAATGTTAAAGGGTGTTGAGACTCTTGCCAAGACGGTTAAGGTTACTTTGGGTCCCAAAGGACGCAACGTTATTTTAGACAAGTCTTACGGTGCTCCGAAAATTACCAAAGACGGTGTTTCGGTTGCCAAGGAAGTAGAATTGTCTGACAAGTTTGAAAATATGGGTGCACAGCTGGTTAAGGAAGTTGCGCAGAAAACCGCAGACAAAGCCGGCGACGGTACGACTACCGCTACGGTTTTGGCCGAAGCCATTATTAAGGAAGGCTGCAAAGCCGTTGCCGCCGGTATGAATCCGATGGATTTGAAACGCGGTATCGATATGGCCGTTGAGGCCGTTGTTGCCGACATTAAGTCTCGTTCGGTTGCCATCAAAACCTCTGAAGAAATTGCTCAGGTTGGGACCATTTCGGCCAACGGCGACCGTTCAATCGGCGAATATCTGGCTCGCGCTATGGAAAAAGTCGGCAATGAAGGCGTTATTACGGTTGAAGATGCCAAAGGTTTGGAAACCGAATTGGATGTTGTAGAAGGTATGCAGTTTGACCGCGGTTATCTGTCTCCGTATTTTATCACCAATGCCGAGAAAATGGTTTGCGAATATGAGAATCCGTTTGTTCTGCTGTATGATCAGAAAGTTTCCAACTTGCAGCCGTTAATTCCGGTTTTGGAAAGCATTGTTCAATCCGGCCGCGCCTTGGTTATCATTGCCGAAGATATTGAAGGCGAAGCTTTGGCCACGTTGGTTGTCAACCGTATTCGCGGCGGTTTGAAAGTCTGTGCCGTTAAGGCTCCGGGCTTCGGTGACCGCAGAAAAGCCATGTTGGAAGACATTGCCATTTTAACTGGCGGCCAGGTTATTTCTGAAGAGCTCGGTATGAAGCTGGAAAACGTTACTCTGGATATGCTGGGTTCGGCTAAACGGGTTGAAATCACCAAGGACGAAACCACCATTATTGACGGCGACGGAGAAAAAGATTTGATTGAAGCCCGTGCCGCTCAAATTCGCAAACAGATTGAAGAAACATCATCTGATTATGACCGTGAAAAACTGCAGGAAAGACTGGCCAAATTATCCGGCGGTGTTGCCGTTCTGCGTGTCGGCGGTGCTTCCGAGGTGGAAGTAAAGGAGAAAAAAGACCGTATTGACGATGCATTGAACGCTACGCGTGCTGCCGTTAAAGAAGGCGTTGTTGCCGGAGGCGGCGTTGCCTTGTTGTATTCGGCCAAAGTTCTTGACAGCCTGAAACCTGAGAATCAGGACCAAAAAGTCGGTATTGACATTATTCGTAAAGCTACTCAGGCTCCTATCCGCCAGATTGCCGAAAATGCCGGTGTTGACGGAGCGGTTGTTGCCGGAAAGCTGCTGGAAAGCACGGATACGAATTTTGGTTACAATGCCCAGAGCGGCGAGTATACCGATATGGTTAAGGCCGGTATTATCGATCCGACCAAGGTTGTTCGTACCGCTTTGCAGGATGCCGCATCGGTCGGCGGTCTGTTGATTACGACAGAGGCTATGGTTACCGAGGCTCCTCAGAAAGAATGTTCTTGCGGCGGTGCAGGTGCCGGCGCAGGTGCAGGTATGCCGGGTATGGGCTTCTAGTTCGAGCCGTTACCGCAGGTTTGCAAAGAGAGGTGTTTGTCACCTCTCTTTTTTTTGCTTTAATATTAGCTAAAAACGATTATATTAAGAGGGAAGGAGAAAAATATGCTGGATGCGGAAAAATTGAAAGAACTGCAGGCGAAAAACATTATCTGTGAGCAGGAGTTCGTTGAACAGAAGCATAATTTGTTTAATCGCATTATGCGTCACGAGAATAACCCCAAAGCCAAAAACGGTATTATTTACATTCTTTTGGCGTGGTTTGTGGGGACTATCGGATTGCATAATTTTTATGCGGGATATTATTGGCGGGGAACCGTGCAGTTGTTTCTGACTCTGGTGTCATGGCTGTTTATGTTTATTCCGCTGTTATTTGTGGCAATTTGGGTTTTATTGGAACTGTTGTTTATCAATAAAAGTGCGGAGGGAATACCTTTTACCGGTAATCGGCGGGTTATTCTGCTGCTGAGGGTTTTGGCGGTCGTGATGCTCGGCGTGGCTTTTTCTTACAGCAATATTGTGGTTTATGACACCATGACGATAGATGTTTAACGATAAAACTATGGTGAGAAGATGGTTTATGTTTATTTGATTATCGCAATTGTTTCTGAGGTTTTCGGCACGACGTTTCTGAAGGCTTCTCAAGGATTTACGGTATTGTTGCCAACGCTTGCAGTCGTTTGCGGCTACGGTTTGGCATTTTATTTTTTGAGTCTGAGCCTGAGCTCCATTCCGGTAGGCATAGCTTATGCCGTTTGGTCCGGTTTGGGAGTCGTGTTAATCAGCCTGATGGGGTGGCTGGTTTACGGACAACGGTTGGATTTTGGCGCAATGCTCGGAATTTTGCTGATTGTGAGCGGTGTAGTGGTTCTCAAACTGTGTTCAAAGATGGCATAATCTTTTGATTTTTCAAAAGATGTCAATTTTTTCAAAAAAAATTTAAATTAGTACTTGCAATTTTTTTAGAGTATGGTATTAAATATTCCGTTCTACCGATGCGGGCGTAGCTCAGGGGTAGAGCGCAACCTTGCCAAGGTTGATGTCGAGGGTTCGAATCCCTTCACCCGCTCCAATTCAAAGCCACCTTTCCAGGTGGCTTTTTTGTGTTTTAAAGACCGGGAGTTATATAACATTACAAATGCATTTTTTTGTCTAAATATGTGGCGAAAATGTTTGCTTTATCGGTTTGGTTGTGTTATATTTTTTCAATCAAATATATATAATTATGCCTATTAGGTTGTGAAATGTGGTGAACAATAACTTAAAAAAAATACCATATGCAAAAGACAATTATCGGGGTAAAGACCGTGCGAGGCATGGCAGCCCTATGGGAATCAGGCGGTAATGACGGTCAGAGAGGTGTTGCTCGTTTGATTGCGAAAGCGGACGGATCAATGCCGGTTTCTCTTTTTATTAACTACAAAGAGGATAACATTAACGGTAATCAGGCGTTGGTTGCCGTTCACAAAAACTTTTTTGTGGCAGACGGAGAGCAGGGAGAAAACCAGATTGTCACCATCTATCGAATAAAGGAAATATCGATAGAAAAGGAGATAAAAATCGTTCTCTCAAAATTTAACCGTTGTTTTAACGGGCAGTGGGAAGAACCCTTGGTTCATAACTTAAGGTTTCTGGCTGATGCGGTCAAACAGAAACTTTCAGCTCTTGACTGCAGGCAGCCTTATTATGTATTTGCTCCTTATCCGCCAAGGCGGAAGTGACGGAAAAAGACAGGAATCGTTTGTATTAAAAAACGGTTCCTGTTTTTTATTTGATATTTAAGATTAAATTTATCTCAATAATTATATAATAGGATGTTCAATAAACGGAGAAGTTGGGATGGGTAATCTGTTTAACAAGGAGCGGCTCAAGATATTCGGTTGGTATAAACGCGAAAGGACCAAACTGGAAAAATGGTATGAACTGAATGAAAAAGTTCGTTTCGGATTGGTCGGTTTTGCCAATATGGCGATGCGTTATGTCTTTTTTGTGGCGACGGGGATGATTTTTTCAACCCTTCATTATCAGATTGTGTTGTTACTGACGTGGTTTCTGTCTTCCTTTATTGCATTTGCGGCCTATAAGATATTGGTATTCAACACGGTTGGGAACCATGTGAGAGAATATCTGAAAAGCATAATGATCTGGTCGTTGAGTTATCTTCTTAATGCCGGCATATTGGAAGTTTTGGCCGGATGGCTGGCGCTGAACGTTTATTTGGCTCAAGCGGCGGCCATTGCCGTCATTATGGTGATAAATTATGTTCTGTTCAAATATTTTGCCTTTAAACAACCGAAGCCGCAAACGCGATGGGAAAAAATACTGGATTTTTTCAATGTATTCAGTTGATTAAAAAAAGCCCTCAAACGAGGGCTTTTGAGATATCGGAGCGTTTATGTCAAGCTTCTTTGGCTTTGAAGTAGTCTTTCGGTTTGGTGTTCCATTCAACGCATTTCCAATTTTTGTCGGTGTCTTCTTTTTCAAAGATACAGACATTTCCGGTACCGACTTTAATATCGTGTTCTTTTGTAAATTCGGCAAAGTTTCCGGTAAGATAGGGAGCAAAACGGATGATGCCGTTGCTGGAGACGATAAGTATCGTTTCGTTATGGAAGTTTTTAAAAGCTTTTTCTCCCCAAAGCAGCCAATTGTTTATGATTGCCTGCGGATCGACTTTCCAGCCGTCAGGGACAATAGCATCTTTGTTCCATTTATCGAGGGCATCCTGTCCGATACGGGCGATAACCTCTTCTTCCGGTTTGTTTTCATCCGGGCCGTAATCAACCTCGCGGAAGGATTCGTCCAATTCCAAAGGAATGGTGCATCCCATGGCTTCAATCGCCAATTTTGCGGTTTCGACGGTTCGTTTTAACGGTGCTGCGAAAGCTTTTGCCGGGATAAGATTTCTGTCTTTCAGATAACGGCCGACATTCGTTCCGCGTTCCGTTTCAGTCAAAGGCAAATCAGTACGGGCGCCGACACGGGTAATTATATCGCCTTTGTTAAAAGTGTTGCCGTGACGGGCGATGATGATTCTGGTTGTCATAGTTCATTCTCCTTAAAATTCACCACATTCGGCCAAAACGGCTTCAACTCTTGCGACATCTTCAGGCGAATCAACACCGGAAAGGGACGACATCTTTTGGAAATTCCGGTAATCGACTTTGACACAACGAACTTTAATGCCGTTTTCAATCCAGCGAAGCTGTTCCAAGCCTTCCAGCTTTTCATAGACACCTTCCGGAAGTTTGGCAATCTTATCAAGAATATCCATACGATAGCCATAAAGTCCGATTTGGCGATAAACCGGCGACGTGGTTTGAGCCGTCCGCACCTTTTCTTCTTTGCGGATTGCCGGGATAATGTTTTTAGAAAAGTAAAAGGCATCGCCTTCACTATTGAACACCGCGGTTGTTCCGCTAAAGGGCGTGGTCTTTTTGTGTTCGCGGAGATTATCCAGTTCTTCCCAGCTGAGGTTGACAACGGGGGTAACGGTTTCAACCCGGTTGTCTTTGTAATATTCACCGATGACGGCCTCAATAAACCAGGTTGGGCAGATGGGGTTGTCTCCTTGGAGGTTAACGACAAACTCCGGTTTTTCGGGCATGGAATGCGCCAGTTCTACAATGCGGTCGGTTCCGGTGAGGCAGTCGGGCGAAGTCATCATCGCTTTCATATTATGTTGGTTGCAAAAGTCGATAATGCGCTGGTCATCCGTTGCGATAACCGGTTCACATCCTTCAAACTTGGCGGCAGCTTTTAAGGCGTTTTCCCATACGCGGAGCAACATTTCCTTGCCGGCTATTTTAGCCAAAGGTTTGCCCGGAAAACGAGTGGAGCCGTAACGGGCCGGAATACCGATAAGAGTTTTCATCTGAAAGTCCTTTCTAAATTAACCATGATGCTTAATCCTAGCGAAATAGCGTGTAAAAGGCAAATAAATAAACTAAGATATACATCTTGCGATTTAGAACTTGGCAATCTTGCCAAATTGATTATACTTGAAAACAGGTTTGGGAGGAAGATGATGAAATATCCTATACTTGTACATGAGTTTTCATTTAATAAAATCAAAAACGGAAGCCGAAAAGTCGGGGTACATCTGCTTGATAAAAAAAGCCAGCGGGTTAAACTGCATGATATTCTGGAAATGCATAACCGGGCTAACGGCGAAGTTATCGAATGCGAAGTGAAGGGAATCGCGATTTTTGATAATTTTAAAGACTTGGTCGAGGCCTTGTCGCCTCAGGCGCTGGGGTATGACAGCGAAGAGGAGGTCTTAATTCGCTTAAATCGGATGTACAGCATAGATTTGCAGAGGGAGCTGAATGCGGTGGCTTTTTTTATTGCGCCGTCGTTTGTTAATATGCGGCGATTGGACCGCGGTGCACTGGAAAGAGAATAATTAAAAAAATTCCTTGCAAATTGAAACAGAAGTCATTAATAAAGAATTGTTTTAAAAAGTTTACGGATGAGTGGCAGAGAGGCTGAATGCGCGCGACTCGAAATCGTGTATACGGGGTGACTCGTATCGGGGGTTCAAATCCCTCCTCATCCGCCAATTAAAAAACGCCCTAAATAAATTGGGCGTTTTTTTGTCGGATGAATCCGTTCAAACATCGCCGCAGGCTTGTTTTCACGGGGAGGGATCCGAGTTTTCATAGTTTCGCCACAGTCGCTGCCGCTTCCTTTGCTTAACGATGAAAAGCTAGGGATACGCGTCAAAAACCTGACGTTGGTCAGCTTTTTGCCTCTATCCCGGCTCCTCATCCGCTATTTTGATTAAAAAGACGCTTGAAAACAGCGTCTTTTTTCGTATCCGGTGGAAACACGGGCTTTGCGGACGGTTGACTTTGGTGAAATGACTATGGTAAGCTCGTTTTATGTTGGAAGATGCAAAATTTTCGGCACTTACATACATTGCCGATTTTGGGAC
>HF995276.1 GCA_000432275.1 Proteobacteria bacterium CAG:495 | reverse complement strand
AGTTGTTATTCCTGCAAGGTTGACCCCTGTTACGGTTTGGAAAACAAGTCTTGCGACTATGGATGTCAGACCTACTACAGCCAGTGTTCCTCTAAATGCCAATCTTGCAAAACTTGCTCTAAGGTTTGCGAAAGCGGCTACTCCACCACGGCATGTACGTCGTCACAGGTAATCGTTGACAGCTCTAAAAAGAATGAGTGCGGCGATACCTGCTATAAATGCAGAGCCAAAGATGACAACTGCCCGTCCGGTTATCAGGCTTCGGCTTGCTCGTCAACTCAGGTCCAGACCGGAACCCAAAAGACGGAAGCGGGTTCGACCTGTTACGCCTGCCGGGCCAAAACCTGTACCGACTATAACAGCGCTTATGTCTCCAGTGTTCCGTCAGGACAAACCTGTACGACGGTTACCTCGTCAACAGTCGGAGGTTTAACCTGTTACAAAGATTGTAAAGCGGCTAACCTGACCTGCGAAGATTGGGTTAAAGCCAACTATCCTGACTTCAGCATATCTACCGGCGGCTCTTATGTTTCGGGCAGTGGCAAGGTAATGCTGACCGGAAATGTTACCACGACAAGCCCCGTTACCATCAGCGGAATGGTCGTCGGACCGGCTTACTTTAACTATGATAAATGTAAAGCCAAGAGTACGCCGACGATTTCCGTTACCAATATTGACTATGACGGTGTTACCTTGAACGGTGGTACTTTGGCCAATGTCAACGTTGAATATGATCCGGTTTCTTATACCGAAAACGGTTCAAGCCACGCGTTTTGTCAGTACTACGGCTATTGCAACTCCTCGATGGATTCATATACGGCTCAGAGTTTTTATAATACCATCAAGGGTTCAATGGGCTATTCAAGTTGCAGCAGTTACGGCGACATCTGTTCTGTCCTGCAATCGTCAACCGGTTGTGTGGATTACAACAGTAATTTCCAAAGCTGCGATACAATGTCTTACGGTAGCTGTTCCTGCTCGTCTGCAGCACAGGCGCTGTGCCGTAGTTCATATTTGCGCAATTTGTGCAAAAACAATGAACATTCAGCCTTGGCCGGCTACGGAACGTTAAAAGATTCCAAGATTAATTCCCAAAAGCGGAATATCGAAGTTGTGGTATATCCTGACGGCGGTACCTTGACAATTGAGGGAACCGTCAGCGTATACGGCTTGTCGCGCTCAACGCCGCTGCGTATTGGTGACAATGCTTATACGAATACCGCAATTTCAAGACGCTCGGCCAAATTGATCATTAACGGCACCTTGGAACTGTTGGCCGGCAGAGATTTGTACTACTCGGCAAACGGTCAGGTTATCGTAAACGCTTCAGGTACTCTGAAAATTACCTACGGCGATTGGGGCGGCATTATGTTTAACTATGCCTCCAGCAATATGCCTATGGAAGTTTACGGTAAACTTGACATTTCTTCTAACGGTTCCGGCGGCAAGTACGCCAATGACCTTGAATTTACCTGGAACGGCAAGGGTATCCTTAACGCCCGCAACGGTTCCTGCATTAAGTTGCAGAACGGCGGCGGCGGAAGCAACGGCGGTTCCGGTACGTTCAGCTTTGAATCGGGAGCCCAGCTCAGTATGAAAGGCAGCTGTAAGAAAGCAAGCAGTTCGGGAAGCTATACAGTCAAAGATAACCCGAGCAACACTTTGTACGGCGCATTTACCTCTCATCCGAGCGGATTTAGCGGCTCTTGCTCAAACTGCTATTAAACGCAGACCGTAAAACAACAAAACCCCGGACTCAACATCCGGGGTTTTGCTTTTGCAAAAAACTAATCTTCGCGTGGTTTAGCAATCTGTTCGACGTCACTCGGAAAGTTAACGTCCAGAAATTTATTGTCGTCACTTATTTCCACCAAATTGGTGTAATCGGAATGCTCCATAAAAACCGGCCGTATCATGGCATTTTCGGGAACAATGTCCGCCTTGTCGAACAACGCGCTTCCCCACAAAACGGGGTTTGACTTTTGTCCGTGATGAGTAAACATACATAACTGTTTTTCCTGTCCGCGTTTAAAGGAGGCAATTAACAGGTTGATGTCTTTTTCCGTAATATTGGGCATATCCGCAGGTATGATAACGGCACCTTCGCAAAAACTGGGAATGGATTTGAGCCCCAGAGCGATAGAGGTTTTAATGCCGGAACGGTAAGCCGGATTATAAAGAATATTGACGTCGATGTTTTCCAATATCTCCTGCATTTCGGCATCGTGATAGCCGGTAACGACAAACACCGGACTGGCTTCCGAGCGGATGGCGGCATTGACGGCGTGCATAAACAACGGCAGTCCGTCTTTTGTTTCGACCATAAGTTTGTTGCGGCCGCTTCGGCTGCCGATTCCCGCCGCCAAAACGACGGCGCCGACGTTAGCGTGTTCTGCTGTGTTGCCTTGGTTATGGGCCATAATCAAAGAAGATTTGTATTTGGCGTCAAGTTTGCCGCCGTTTGCCAGAAAAACGCTTTGATGCCGTGAGAAGTCAAATTTGTTAAGCTTGTCTGCATATATGGCTTGTTTGATATAGCGGTTAATCATTGAAATGTCCGCTTTATCATAGTCATAGGGTAAAACGATTATTTTCTGTTTTCTTTTTTCGGCAATCAACAAATCAGAGGCTCCGATTTGAGGAATATGCTGACTGACAATCTCATCGACGATTTTATTTATCGCCGCCGGCAGAACGTCGCTTTCGCAGGAAGTCGGAGCGCCGCCGAGAATAAAGATGATGTCGTGTGCGGTATTGAGGGCGTTTTGCAGTGCATCGGCAACCGCTTCAACGTCATATGCGGCGTTGAACTCGTCAATAAAGTCCAGCTGTAAGGAGGCGAATTCTTTTACCAAACGCTTTACAACATTGGTAAAATGACGGGTTTCTTCTTTTGTGTCCTGCACTTTGGCATAAATCAGGCCAACCTTTAACGGGGCAAAGGGGACGGTTGAAATAAGTTCTGAATTTCCCGACAGCCTGAAGATTAGGTCATCGACCTCTGCCTGGGGAATAATCGGCAGGGTTAGTTCCAGCGCGGCGATAACCTCGCCTTCTTTTACCTGAGAATAAGGCTCAATCGTGTTCAGTATGATGTTTGGATGAAGCCTGTTGAATTTGGCGACCCGGTCTTCATTGTTGACGAATATGCCGTTAACGGTGGAAATAATGCGGCATATTCCCTGTTCGTCAATCGTATAAGCGGAATTGTCTCCGCAGAGCTTTGCCGCAATAATGCCGAGCGCCGTTTGGTAACTGATGTCGCCGTCATCCATAACGGCGCCGAAAATACGGCGGACGTCATGCATTTTGAAAATAAGGATGTCTTCCTTCGTAAGGGCATGGCCTTTTTCATAAATCTTGGAGCCGAATTTGATAGAGGCAAACAAACGTACGTTTTCAGCCAGATTGATGTCAAACTCTTCGCATTTCATCACATAATCCTGCATATTTGATGGTTAAAAGACAGTATAATGAAATAAGTTTAACAAAAATAAAAGAAAGGGAAAGAATTTAATTCCTCTCCCTTTCTTTTATTTAGAACGTATGCCTGCCGACAATCAGGTGTCCCTGATATATCCGAACAAAGGCGCCGTTTCCGGTGACATCTACCACGACCTTCTGCATTTTGCGGTTGGTAACGGCATTGTAGGATTTTTTGTCACCGTAGCGGGTCTTGTCCACCCGGTCATATGCAATCCAACCCTCTCCGTCATATTGAAATACGTCAATATAACGGCCGTTGTTTTGTAATCTTAGCGTACCGAGTTGTACGGAATACGTATACGTAGTACGGGAAGATTTGTTAACCAGAGCGCCGGAATTGCGGTCAATCCGCGATGTTACCGGGCCGGCAGCATTAACAAAACGTTCAACCTGACGCAGAGCTCTTACTGAGTTGTCACCGGTTTCAATTATGGTTGCACATGATGTCATTGTGAGCATCATAATGCAGAGAAAAAATAAGTTTTTCATATTTTTGTTTTTTAATAATTATCTTAATAAGTTGTGCCAATGAATTAATTATAGCAAATTTTGGACTTTATGTCTAGATTAAAGAAAACGTCTGTTATAAGACATATTTACAGCCGTACAGAAATGTTATATCATCAATCGGATTAAATCAGACTTGATGAGGATATAATGGAAAATCAAGAATACAATGACTTTGACATTGCCGCGATGAGCGAAGCGGTTAAAATGTCCGGCACGGCATTAACTCAGGGGCAGCAGCCCAGCGGCGGACCTTTCGGGGCCGCAATATATAAAAACGGCAAATTGATTGCCGCAAGCTATAACCATGTTCTGTCCGACAATGATCCTTCGGCGCATGGCGAGGTATATACCATACGTGAAGCCTGCAAAGCCCTGAATACCTGGGATTTGTCAGACTGCGTGCTCTATACCAGCTGCGAGCCTTGTCCGATGTGTCTGATGACCAGCAAGTGGGCCAACATCGGCAAAATTTATTTTGCAGCAACGCGAAAAGACGCGGCGGAAATCGGTTTCCGGGATGATGAACTTTATGAAATGCTAAAGCCCGGCGTTTATGGAATTCAGATTAAAGAATGCCGGGACGAAGCCGTACGCATAATGCGGGAATGGCATCACCGTTTCGGCGCGGACAGCCAATACTGAAAAAAGGGGAAAGCTTTATGTTTTCCCCTTTTTTGTTTGTTCTGCAGCCTTATTTTTTGGCATTGATAATTTTTAAGGCATCATCCAACGTCGGTTCCTTGTCTTTAAACTCTTTAGGCAGGGCATAATTGGTTTTGCCGCACTTCAGATACGGACCGTAACGGCCGCTCATTAAGACAATGTCCTGTTTGTTGGCCGGATTAATGCCGAGAGATTTGCCCTGAGGACGCTCTGCAACATTGGCCAGAATCTGCTGAGCGCGTTCCAAGGTGATGTTAAAGATGTTGTCAGCGCCCGTCAGTGACTTTGATTTACCGCCTTGCTTGATGTAGGGGCCGAACTTGCCGACGTTGACCTGTATTCCTTCTCCGAGGTCAAAGGGCAGACTGAGCAGCCGCGTGGCTTGCTCAAGCGTCAACTCTTCCGGAGCAATGTTTTTCGGCAATGCCGAACGCTTGGGCTTTTCCGTCGTTGCCGTAGCGTCTTCACCGAGCTGCAAATAAAAACCATAAGGGCCTTTTTTGAGATAAATGTTCATCCCGTTCATTTCGCCGATGACTTTTTCCTCTCCGGGTTTTACCTGAGGCGTTGCCGCCGCTTCTTCGTCCGAAGTGTCAACCAAAGGTTTGGTATATTTGCATTCCGGATAGTTGGAGCAGCCGATAAATGCGCCGAATTTGCCCAGTTTGATGCTCAGACGGCCTTTGCCGCATTCCGGACATACTCTCGGATCGCTTCCGTCCTCGCGCGGCGGGAACAGGTGGAACGACAACACTTCGTCAATCTTGTCGATAACTTCGCTGATTTGCAGCGGCTTGACGGCATCAATGTTTTTAATGAACTTAACCCAGAAACCGCCCAGCAGCTTTTTCCATTCCATTTCGCCGGCAGAGACGTTATCCAGATATTCTTCCAGCTGTGCCGTAAAGTCGTATTCCACATACTTTTTGAAAAAGTTTTCCAAAAAGACGGTCACAATGCGGCCGCGGTCTTCCGGAATAAAACGCAGTTTTTCAACCCGAACGTATTTTCGTTCCTGCAATACCGCAATAATGGAAGCATAAGTGGACGGGCGTCCGATTCCCAGTTCTTCCAGTTTTTTCACCAGACTGGCTTCGGTAAAACGCGGCGGCGGCGTAGTAAAGTGTTGTTCCGGCGTAATTTCGCCTTTGTCGACGGCTTCGCCGACGGTTACGTTGGGCAGAATGCGGTTTTCGTCATCATCGTCGCTGTCGTCTTTGCTTTCCTGATACAGCTTGAGAAAACCGTCAAATTCGATTACCTGGCCGTTGGCGCGCAGCATAATTTTGGTATCGGCGGAAACCGCGTCGATGACTACTTTGTCCAAAACCGCAGGGTTCATCTGGCAGGCAACGGTACGTTTCCATATAAGCTCATACAGCTTATATCCGTCAGTGTCGAGTTTTGCTTCCATTTTCTTCGGCGTATTCATAACGTCCGAGGGGCGGATGGCCTCGTGCGCTTCCTGAGCGTTTTTCGACTTGGTTTTATATTCTTTTGCCGATTTGGGCAGGTAAGCTTCGCCAAAATATTTCAAAATTGCATCTCGGCAGGCGCTGATGGCTTCTTGCGACAGGTTGACGGCATCGGTACGCATATAAGTGATATAACCGTCTTCATAAAGTTTTTGTGCCACCTGCATGGTCTTCTTTGCCGAAAAGCGAAGTTTGCGGGCGGCTTCCTGCTGCAAAGTGGAGGTGGTAAACGGCGGCGCCGGATAGCGGTTGGCCTTTTTACGCTCGACATTGGCGATACTAAAGTCCTGCGCCTCAATTTTTGCTTTGGCTTCTAAAGCTTTGGCCTCGGTGTTGATGTCAAATTTTTCGAGTTTTTTGCCGTCCAGCTGAATAAGATGTGATTTGATTAACGCTTTGGTCTGGGTAAACAGCTCGGCGTCAATGGTCCAGTATTCCTCGGCTTTAAATCTTTCTATTTCGTTTTCGCGTTCGCAAACCAGCCGCAGAGCCACAGACTGAACGCGGCCCGCTGATTTTGAGCCCGGAAGCTTGCGCCACAAAACCGGAGACAGCGTAAAGCCGACCAAATAGTCAAGCGCCCGTCGAGCCATGTAGGCGGAAACCAGATTGTCGTCAATCTGGCGGGGATTCTTTATCGCTTCGGTGACTGCCGATTTTGTAATCTCATGAAAAACCACGCGTTCGATTTTTTTGTCTTTAAGCAGTTTTTTCGCTTTTAATTCTTCCAAAATATGCCATGCAATTGCCTCTCCCTCCCTATCCGGGTCGGATGCGAGAACAATCGTGTCTGCTTCTTTGACCGCTTTGACGATGTCTTGGAGTCTTTTTTTGCCGCCCGGGCTGAGTTCCCAGGTCATTGCAAAATCTTCGTCAGGCAAAACCGAACCGTCTTTGCTGGGCAGGTCTCTGATATGTCCGAAACTCGCCAGAACCTGATAATCTTTACCCAGATATTTATTGATTGTTTTGGCTTTTGCCGGAGATTCTACAATAACTAATTTCATCGCGCTTCCTACTGGTTTATTTTACGAGAGCCACTTTGTTGCCCGGTTGCCGGACGATTTTTCCGCTGAGCTCCAGTTCCAAAAGCTCCAGGGAAACCGTTGCCGCATCCAGCCCGCTGGCTCTGATAATCTCGTCCACATATACCCCACTATGGTTAAGATAGTCAATAATTTTTGTTTTTTCAGTTTTTTGTGGGCACAAATCGGTTTCTAAAAGTGTCGGTTCCGGCTGTTTTCCTGATTTTTTTGCCACCCGGGTGTTATAGCTTCTTTGTTGAAGAACCCTCTGCCGGTTGTTTCTTCCGAGTATCTCCAAAATGTCGTCGGCACTCTCGGCCAGATTGGCACCGTCTTTGATTAATTTGTTAGGGCCGGCCGAACGCCCTTCGGTCGGAGCGCCGGGAATGGCAAAAATGTCTTTGCCCTGTTCCAGGGCAAGCCGTGCCGTAATCAGGGAACCCGAATTCAAGGTGGCTTCTACCACCAGCGTTCCCAGGCCAAGTCCGGCAACAATTCGGTTACGTCGCGGAAAGTTGGCAGCGTTGGGCTGCGTTCCCAGCGGAAATTCTGAAACGATGACACCGTTCTGCTTTATCTGTTCGTATAATGAAGCGTTTTCCGCAGGGTAGGGAACATCGACGCCGGTTCCCAAAACGGCAGCTGTAGGACCGCATTGCTCCTTTGCATACATCGCTCCTTTGTGTGCCGCGGCGTCAATGCCTCTTGCCATGCCCGAAACGATGAGAACGTCGTTGTTGGTCAGGTCATAAGCGATTCGCGACGCGGTTTTGCGCCCGTTGATACTGGCATTGCGGGCTCCCACGATGGAAAAGGCCAGCGGATTGTTCAACAGCGAAACGTTGCCTGCGGCATACAAAAGCGGAGGCGCGTCTTCCATTTGCCGAAGGTTGTCCGGATAGTCCTGATCTTTATAAAGCAGAATGCGGATTCCCTTGTCTTCCGCACGTTTCAATTCCAACTCGGCCTCCCTGCGGGAAAACGGCTTCAGCTTTTTATGTTTGGGCAGCGCCTGCAAAGCTTCTGCGGCTGAATGATACAGCTCCAGCAGTTTGTAAAAGGTCACCGGTCCTACGTTTTCCGAATTTATCAGTTGCAGGCAGTCCAGTATTTCTTCCGTGCGTGCCAAACTTTTTCCTTAACTTTTTTTGAGTTTGATTTTGCTTTCTTCGCCTTTAATCAGACGTCGTATGTTGGCATGATGGCGAACCAGAACCAGTAAAGCGATAGCCGAGTAAAAAACGGCGTAAACCGGTTCAACCAGAAAGAATGCGTATACCGGCACCAAAACCGCCGCCGTGATTGCCGACAGAGAAGAATATTTAAAGGTAAAGGCCATAACCAGCCAGGTCAGCAGGGCCAGCAGGGCCAGCAGCGGATTGGTCGCCAGAATAAAACCGAACGTAGAGGCAACGCCTTTGCCGCCCTTAAATTTAAGCCATACCGGAAAATTATGGCCCAAAACGCCCATTGTTCCCGCAATCAGACTGGCCATAACGTTGGTGGTGGTCATAAAACCGCAAAAGACATAAGGTTCCGGAGCAACCAGTTTATATGCGGCAAAGGCGGCAATACCTGCTTTTGAGGCGTCCAGCAGGATTGTCAGCAGGGCAAGGGACTTGCTGCCCGTCCGCAGCACGTTGGTCGCGCCGATGTTGCCGGAGCCTATTTTGCGAATGTCGCCGTAGCCCGCCAAAAAGCACAAAACCAGACCAAACGGAATGGAACCCAGAAGATATCCGCCGATTCCCCATAATGCAAAAACAGTCGATATTGCCATCACGTCTTCCTTATATTTAAAAGTTCAAACTAATTTTCTTCATAAACTTTTCAGTCCGGTTTGGCAACCCTCAATTTGATTTGCGGTATTTTCATCAACAAAGTTTTTTAGCGTAACCTTCAAATATTTGGTGACAAACCGTTTAAATTCGGTAATATTGAAAAAAATTAATATGTAAGAGTCCGTAATGAAACCTGTTTATAAAAGAATTTTGCTCAAGCTTTCCGGCGAAGGACTGATGGGCGACAAAAGTTTCGGTATGTCGGCTGACGTCATCAAAGGTCTGGCAGAACAGATAAAGGCCGTACACGATTGCGGCGTGGAGGTCTGCATCGTTGTCGGCGGCGGCAACATTTTCCGCGGCGCCAAAGAGGCTTCCAAGGGGATGAACCGCACCGTTGCCGATCATGTCGGAATGCTGGCTACGGTTATGAACGCTCTTTACATCCAAAATGCGCTGGAAGAAATCGGTACGCCGGCACGGGTGCTTTCCGGCCTCAACATTCCCGAAGTCTGTGAGCATTACATATATCGCCGGGCTTTGCGCCATTTGGAAAAAGGCCGTGTCGTCATTTTTGCGGCCGGTACCGGAAATCCTTATTTTACGACGGACACCGGCGCTGCGCTCCGGGCATCCGAAATGCAGTGCGATGTTATTCTCAAAGCCACTCAGGTTGACGGCGTTTACGATTCTGACCCCAAAACCAATCCCCGGGCTAAAAAGTTTGAGGCCGTCAGTTTTGACGAGGTTATCACCCGCCAGCTCAAAGTCATGGACACTGCCGCAGTGGCTCTGGCACGCGAAAACAATATTCCCATTGTCGTCTTTTCTCAGCATGCGCCGGATTCTCTGGCGCAGGTCGTTTCCGGCAAGGGGAGCTTTACCATAATCAAAAAAGAGGTATAAATATGTCTGATTTTAATACGATTAAGAACGACACCAAAACCCGGATGGAAAAAACCATCGAAACCCTGAAAGGTGACTTCGGCAGCCTGCGTGCCGGCAGGGCTCACGTCAGCCTGTTGGACGGCATTATGGTCGAGGCTTACGGATCTCCCACGCCGTTGGCACAAGTCGGCACCATTTCCGTGCCCGATGCCCGTACGCTCTCTGTCAGCGTTTGGGACCGCGGACTGGCCAAAGCGGTAGAAAAGGCGATAATGGAGTCCGACCTGGGGTTAAATCCGGCTTCGGACGGCCAGCTGATTCGTATTCCGATTCCTCCTTTGTCCGAGGAGCGTCGTAAAGAGCTTACCAAAATTGCCGGCAAATATGCCGAGCAGAATAAAGTCGCCATCCGTAACATTCGTCGTGATGCGTTGGATGAAATCAAAAAGCTTAAAAAAGACAACTCTATTTCCGAAGATGACGAAAAACGTTTTGAAAATGAAGTTCAGAAACTGACGGACGATTCAATCAAGAAGATTGAGGAGCTGCTGGTTCAAAAAGAAAAAGACATCATGCAAGTGTAAGAGGTTTTTGTTTTGACTGATTCGACGAACAAACTGCAGCATATTGCCATTATTATGGACGGGAACGGACGCTGGGCCAAAAAACGGGGCCTGCCCCGTTCCGTAGGACACAAAAAAGGGGCCGAAGTCGTTAAGAAAATCACCCGGGCCGCCGGCGAACTCGGTGTCAAATATCTTACTTTGTATGCTTTTTCCACCGAAAACTGGCAGCGGGACCCGGAAGAAGTCGCAACTCTGATGGGGCTGTTGCGCGACTATTTGAAATCCGATTTGAAAGAGATTCAGGAAAACGGTGTCCGCATAATTTTTATCGGCGAACGTCAAATGCTGGATGCCGACATCGTGGAGCAAATGGCTAAAATTGAGGCTGAAACCGCTCACAACGACAAAATGACCCTGTGTATTGCAATCAGTTACGGCGCCCGGCAGGAAATTGTCAATGCCGCCCGGAAGATTGCCGTTTTGGCCCGCAGGGGGGATATTTTGCCCGAAGATGTTGATATTAAAATGTTTTCGGATATGCTCTATACCAAAGATGTTCCCGATCCTGATCTTGTCATTCGCACCAGCGGAGAACAGCGCATCAGCAATTATCTTTTGTGGCAGATTGCCTATGCCGAATTTTTCTTTACCCCGACTTTGTGGCCGGATTTCGGCAAAGAAGAGTTGGAACGGATTATTAATGACTTTAACACCAGGGAGAGAAGATATGGAAAAGTCTAAGTTAAACTCGCTTGTCAAACGTATTGTCACCGCTCTGGTTTTGGTTCCTCTCACTGTATCCTGCTTATGGGCCGGCTATCCTTTTGTTCAGCTGTTGGCAATGACTTTCGGTTCTATGCTCGCGTGGGAATGGGCGCACATGGTTCCCAATCAGCGGGGCGCTTTTTATGCCACGCTCTACACCGTTGTTTTGGCGGTAGCCGTTATGCTCGGGTCTTGGACGGCCTATTTTATCGTGCTGTTTGCAGGAGTTGTTTTGGCTTGGATAAAATCCGGCGACGAAAACCGGCGCAATCTTCTGGTGCTTGGCGTCCCTTATATTTCCATCGGCGTCGGCTCTGTCATCTGGTTGTACGAGTTGGTCGGTTTCTTGGTAACCTTTTGGTTCTTGCTGGTTGTTTGGGCCGTCGACATCGGTGGTTTTGTCGTCGGCTGCAATCTGAAAGGGCCTAAGCTCGCTCCCAAAATCAGCCCTAACAAAACCTGGTCGGGGCTGATTGGCGGTGTTCTGTTCTCAGTCGTCACAAGCATAATCTTCTGTTATTTTATCGGCGCTTCGCAACACAATCTTTTCTACGGCGTGCTGGCGGCAATGATAGCTGTTGTGGCTCAGATTGGCGATTTGGTTGAATCTCATATCAAGCGCAGTTTGAATTTGAAAGATTCCAGCGATTTAATTCCCGGACACGGCGGAGTCTTTGACCGTGTGGACGGCCTGATTTTTGCGGCGCCGTTGGTCTTTTTGTTGTTTAAGTATGCTTTGTTTTTAATGTAAAGGTATTGTTATTATGGAATGGTTGATTAATGCGGTCTATTATGTCGTCCCGTTTATCGTCTTATTAGGTGTTTTGGTATTTGTTCACGAACTTGGCCACTATCTTATGGCCAAGTTTACCGGCGTTAAGGTTGACGAGTTTTCAATCGGATTCGGCAAAAAGCTCTGGGGTTTTACCGACCGTTCCGGTACCGAATGGAAAATTTGCGCGATTCCTTTAGGCGGATACTGCAAATTCTTGGGTGATGGCGATGCCGCCAGTTCAACGGATGAAAGCGCCTCGGTTGCGGAAGAGGACAAAAAGTATGCTTTCGCTTTTCAAAACCCGTTTAAAAAGCTGGCCATAGTTATTGCCGGGCCGGCTGCCAACTACGTGTTTGCCATATTGGTTTTTGCCGGTGTCTTTTTCTTTTTGGGAAAAGTGGACTTTCCGGCCGTGGTCGGCGAGGTCATTAAAGGCGGTGCTGCCGAACAGGCTGGCGTCTTGGCCGGAGACCGTATTCTCAAAGTTAACGGAAAGGCCGTCAACAGTTTTGCCGAAGTTCGTCAGGAAGTTGATATGAATACCGCTGAAAAAGTCAGCCTCGAAATCAAGCGCGGCGAACAGCTTATCACTCTTTCTTTTCCGCTGAAAGTCATTCCTCTGGAAGAAGAAGTCAACCAGCCTGCCGAGCCCAAAGCCATGCTGGGGATTCGCTCTGTAAATATCGTAGAGGTTCAGCCCAGTCAGATATCTTTGGCGGCCGCGTTCCGCGATGCAACTCTGGAGACTTGGCGCATAACCGAAATGACGCTGCGCGGTGTCGGCCAGATGATTACCGGCAAGCGCGATGCGGACGAGGTAGGGGGCATCATCCGTATAGCCGAGATGTCGGGAGACATCAGCAAACAAAGCGGATTTCTTGATTTACTTATTTTTGCAGCCTTGTTGTCAATCAATTTGGGGCTGATTAACCTCTTTCCGATTCCTTTGCTCGACGGTGGTCACGTCGTGATTTACCTCATTGAGATTGTGACCGGCAAAGAGCTGAACGAAACAGTCAAAGACTATGTTTTCAAGTTCGGATTGTTCTTGATTATCTCTTTGATGGTATTTGCGACTTATAATGATTTTGCACGTTTGTTTCACAGATGGTTCTCCTAAACCGGAGCTCCACCGTTAACTACAATAAGGATTTGTGAACATGAAAATGTTAAAAATATGGACTATGCTGATTGTACTGCTAGCCGCTTTTGAAGTCCGCGCTGCCTCCGTTTATGTTCGGGATATCAAAGTCGAAGGTTTGGAACGCGTTGAAGTGGAGACCGTTCTTTCTTATGTTGACATAAAAAAGAACACCATTATTGATGATGCCAAAATGGATGCCTCCCTGAAACAGCTTTATGCTACCGGCCTGTTCAACGATGTTTCTCTTAATATGAAAAACGATGGGTTGCTGATAATCAAAGTGGCTGAAAATCCTATTATTAACAAGGTTCTGTTCGACGGCAACGATAAGGTCGATGACGAAATGCTCAAAGGCGAATTGCAGTTGGCTCCCCGGTCGACTTATTCTCGCGCCAAAGTTCAGGAAGATGTTCAGCGTATCCTTGAAATTTACAAACGTACCGGGCGTTATGCCGTAGTTGTCGAACCTCAGATTATTGAACGCGATCAAAATCGTGTCGATTTGATTTTTAAAATTGACGAAGGTCCTTTGGCCTCTATTAATAAAGTCAATTTCGTCGGCAACAAACATTATTCCGACGATGACCTGCAATCGGAAATTATGAGCAAAGAAAGCCGTTGGTATCGTATCTTTTCTTCTGCTGAAAATTATGATTCAGAAAAAACAAATTACGACAAGGAACTGTTGCGCCGTTTTTACTTTAAGCGCGGTTATGCCGATTTCCGTGTCGTATCTGCCGTTGCCGAACTGAGTCCGGATAAAAAGTCTTTTGTGCTGACCTTTGTGCTGGACGAAGGAAAACGTTATAAAATCCGCAGCCTTGACATAACCTCGGATATTGCCGATGTTGACACTGCGGCGCTCAAACCTGCGGTCCAGCTGGAAACCGGTGATTGGTATAATGCCGATAAGGTGGAAAAATCAGTCACGGCGCTGACCGACGAACTGGGCAAAAAAGGTTTTGCTTTTGTAGATGTTGAACCTGAAATGACAAAAGATACCGCTGCCGGTGAAATTGATTTGACATTCCATGTCAAGGAAGGCGAACGTATTTTCGTCGACCGCATTAACATTACCGGCAACACCAGAACATATGACAAAGTTATTCGCCGCGAATTTCGTATTGACGAAGGCGATGCTTTCAACGTTTCCAAAATTAAAGATTCGCGCCGTAACGTCGAAAATCTTGACTACTTCAGCAAAGTCAATATTGAAACGATGCCCAAAGATGACAATAAGGCCGACATCAATGTTGATGTTGAAGAAAAATCAACCGGTTATTTCAATGTCGGCGTCGGTTACTCTACTGTTAACGGCGCTCTGGTTCGCACCGGCGTAACCGAAAACAACTTCCGCGGTCTGGGACAACGCCTCGGTTTGGATATCGGCGTTTCGCAGCGTTCTCAGGAATATGATGTCAGCTTTACGGAACCGTATTTCCTGAATCGCCGTTTGCGTGCCGGTTTTGACCTCTTCCGTACCGAACAGGATTATCAGGATGAAGGTTCTTACGACAGCGAAAGCACCGGCGGCCGTTTGCGTCTGGGTTGGAACTATACGGACGATTTGTCTCAACAGTTCCGTTACACCCTGCGTCAGGACAAGATTAGCAATGTTGATTCCGAGGCCTCCTACTACATTAAGGAAGAGGCAGGCAAATACAATGACTCTTCTGTCGGTCAGACCATTGTCTACGACAAGCGTGACAGCGCTTTCAATCCCAAAGAAGGATATTTCATTTCCTTCGGCAATGATGTTTCCGGCCTCGGCGGAGACGAAAAATACCTGAAATTTGATGCCAAACTGTATCAGTACTATACCTTGGCTGATTACTATACCTTCAAATTGTTTGCCAATGCCGGTTATATCACCGGTTACGGCGGCAAGGATGTCCGTTTGTCCAATCGTTATTATCTCGGCGGTTCGACTTTGCGCGGTTTTGATGTCGCAGGTATCGGTGCCCGTGATAAATATACGGACGATGCCCTCGGCGGTAACTGGATGTTGTATACCGGCGGTGAGGTTATGTTCCCGATTGGCTTGGATGAATTGGGCATTAAGGGAAGAACCTTTGTTGATATGGGTATGTTGGGTAAACCGGACAATATCAATACCTCGGTGGTGGAATATTCATCAAGTCCGCGTGTCGCCGCAGGTTTTGGCTTCCAGTGGCTGTCGCCGATGGGACAGATTGATATTGACTTTGCTTTCCCGATTGTTAAGGAAGACTACGATGAAACCCAGGTCTTCAGACTTAACTTCGGTACCCGCTTGTAATTTTAAGGAGTTGAAATTATGGTCGATACCAGATTTTATGAAAACCATGGTCCTTTCACGCTGGCTCAAGTTGCTGAAATTTGCGACGCCCGGGTTGAAGACGCTTCTAAAGCTGATGTTGAAGTAAGGGAGCTGGCTACGATGTCTGCTGCGGCAGAAGGGGACATCTGTTTCTTTTATGATAAAAAACAGAGGGCCAAAGCATCCGAAATCCGTGCAACCGCCTGCATAACCACGCCGGAGCTTCTTGATGCAATCCCCGACGGCGTTATCAAGCTGACTACGGAAAATCCTCGCCTGGCTTTCTTAAAATTGAATACGGCGTTTTATCGGGAGCCCCAAATTGTTCCTGAAATCCGCCCGTCGGCAGTTATTTCCAAAACAGCGTTGATTGGCGAAAACTGCTATATCGGCGACAACGTCGTATTGGAGGACAATGTCAAAATCGGCGACAATTGCATTTTGGAAGCGAATGTCGTAATTTCCCGCGGGTGCGAAATCGGCAGCAATTGCCGTATTGGCGTCGGAGCGCATATCTCCCATTGCCTGATGGGAAATGACTGCTATGTTTACAGCGGTGCACGCATTGGCTGGGATGGTTTTGGTTTCCTGTTTGTTCAGGGACAGCATAAAAAAATTCCGCAGGTCGGTCGGGTTATTATCGGCAATGATGTTGAAATCGGCGCCAATACATGTATTGACCGCGGTGCTTTGGATGATACGGTAATCGGGGACGGCTGCCGTATTGATAATTTGGTTCAGGTTGCGCATAACATTAAGCTCGGCCGCGGCTGTGTTCTGGTTTCTCAAACCGGCATCGCCGGCAGCTGTACCTTTGGTGATTATGTTGTCTGTGGTGGACAAACCGGTTTCGCTGACCACTTGAATGTCGGCAGCGGAGCTCAGATTGCCGCTCAATCAGGCATTATGCGCGATATCGAACCCGGCGCCGTTGTAATGGGCACTCCGGCTGTACCCATTAAAGATTTTATGCGCCAAGTTGCTTTTCTGCAAAAAGCCGGAAAGAAATAATCTTCTATTTAAGGAAATAACAAATGTCTGAAAATAAAATTTATCAAGTTGAAGAAATTATGGATATGCTTCCGCACCGTTACCCGTTTTTGCTGGTAGACCGTTTGGAAGTTGAAGTTCCCGGTGAAAAAGGCGTCGGCCTCAAAAATGTAACCATGAATGAAGAGTTTTTCCAGGGACACTTTCCCGGCAACCCGGTAATGCCCGGCGTGTTGCAAATTGAAGCAATGGCTCAGACCGCAGGTGCGTTGGTTATCTCCGGCATGGAAAATTACAAGGAAATGAAAGCCGGCGTATTCTTTATGTCAATTGACGGCGTAAAATTCCGCAAACCGGTTAAACCCGGCGATCAGCTGAAGATGCATGTTGAAAAAATCAAAGAACGCCGCAATGTTTTTGTCTTCAAAGGCGAAACCAAAGTCGACGGGCAAACCGTCAGCGAAGCTGAATTTACGGCAATGATCGTAAAATAATCACATAAAGATTTTAGCGTATCCCTCCGAATTTTCGGGGGGATTTTTTGTGCCTCGTTTCTGCTGTTCCGATTAAACGCCAGAGCGTTTTTTTGCCTGATTTTTCCGTTGTTCGTAAAGAAAAGATGGTTTGCCGCACTCTTATCGAAATATTTTGTAGCCAAACGTGTTTTTACACTAATTATTAATTCCTGTAAATTATTATTCATTAAATAAGTTAACAACAATCTAAAAGGAAGTTTTTATGACTGATATTCATCCTACTGCCGTAATTGAAGACGGAGCCCAAATTGCTGCTTCTGCCAAAATAGGTCCCTTTTGCTGGATTAGCTCTCGTGCTAAAATCGGTGAGAACGTTCAGCTCCTGGGCCGGGTAACCATTATGGGTGACACCACTGTCGGTGAGGGAACCATCGTATTTCCCGGCGCCTGCCTCGGCGGCGGTCCGCAGGATCATGGCAACGAATTCAAAGAAGAAGCCAAGCTGATTATCGGCAAAAATAATATTATTCGTGAAAATGTTACCATGCACGCCGGTACGCCGAAAGAACATTTTACAACCACGGTCGGCGACGGCGGTATGTTTATGATTAACTCTCACGTTGCTCACGATTGCGTCGTCGGCAATAATGTGATTATGACCAATAATGCGGTTATTGGCGGACATGTTCGTTTGGGTGACGGTGTCATCATCGGCGGCAATGCCGCGGTTCACCAGTTCTGCCGTATCGGCCGTAAGGCCATGATTGGCGGATTGTCCGGAGTTGACCGTGACGTCATTCCTTTTGGTATTGTTACCGGAGACCGCGGAAAACTGCGCGGGCTGAATGTCATCGGTCTGAAACGCAGCGGATACGACGAAGGCGTGGTCAAGTCTATTACCAAGGCTTTTATGTTTATTTTCAAGGGCAAAGAAGGAACCTTTGAAGACCGTTTGGTGCAGGCTCACGAAAAATTCAAGGACAACGAAATGATTATGGAGCAGGTTAAGTTTATTGACGAAGCTCTCCAGGGCCGCCGCAAGATTATGGTTGCCGAATAAGGTATTCTGATCTCAGGATAGAGGAAATTCTGCTTTGGCGTTTTTCCTCTATTCTTTTGTTAAAATGTATTTTATAACATTATTTAGACAACTTCACTCAAAGGTTACCTCAGAGCTATGACCAGTCAGCGTAAATTAGGCATTATTGCCGGCGGCGGAAGCATTCCCAAAATGCTTATAGAACACTGTGCCGCACAAGGAAGGGATTTTTTTGTTCTTGCAATAGAAGGTAATGCCGACAAGGCTTTGATTACGGATGACATTCCTCATCAGTGGATACGCATCGGCCAGGCCGGCACCGGTTTCAAACGTTTCGCCGAAGAAAAAGTACAAGACGTAATTATGATTGGCACAATTAAGCGCCCGGGTTTTTTTGACCTGGTTCCCGATTTGCGGACCACGGCTTTCTTTGCCAAAGTCGGTGCTAAGGCTCTGGGCGACGATGGTATTCTGCGGGCTTTGGTCAATGAAATTGAAGCTGAAGGAATGACTGTCCGCGGTATTCATGAAGTTATGTCCGATTTGCTGGTAAAACCGGGCATCTTGGGGCATCATAAGCCGGATAAACAGGCGCTGGTTGACATCAGACGCGGAATTGATGTCGCTTTGGCCTTGGGAAAGTTGGACGTCGGCCAGTCGGTGGTTGTGCAGCAGGGGCTGGTGCTCGGCGTTGAAGGAATTGAGGGGACGGATGAACTTATCCGTCGTTGCGGCGAATATCGTCGTAAAGGAGACGGCGGGGTGCTGGTCAAATTACGCAAGCCTCAGCAGGATATGCGGATTGATTTGCCTACGATTGGTCCGCGCTCGGTCAGCCGGGCTCAGGAAAGCGGTTTACGCGGTATTGTAGTCCATGCCGGCAACGGTTTGATTGTAGACGAAGCCGAAACAATTCGCCTGGCGGACAAAGCCGGCCTTTTTATCATGGGGATTAATCCGGATGACTACCTTAAATAACACTTCTCGCGCTTTGAAAATTTATCTGATTGCCGGCGAACCTTCGGGCGATCTGCTTGGGTCGCGCCTGATGCGGGCTTTGCGTGCCAAAACCGGCGGAAATGTCGAGTTTTTCGGACTGGGCGGCGACACGATGGAGGCTGAGGGGCTAAAATCCGTTTTTGATATTTCGGATTTGGCGGTTATGGGGCTGGTAGAGGTTATTCCCAGCATACCGAAAGTATTGCGCCGCATTCGTCAGACTGTTTCCGATATCCGCAAGGTTCAGCCGGATATTGTCGTGACCATTGACAGCTGGAGTTTTTCTTCGCGGGTGCATAAGGCCCTGCGCAAGCTTAAACTGGGCATTCCCCAGTTGCATTATGTCGCGCCGCAGGTCTGGGCCTGGAAGAAAAAACGTGCCCGCACCATGTATAAATACATTGATGCGCTGATGACTCTGCTGCCGCAGGAACCCAAGTATTTTACTCCCTATCATTTGGAAACGACGTTTGTCGGTCATCCCGTAATCGAGAGTGAGGTGCTTCACGCCGACGGCGAAGCTTTTCGCGCCAAATACGGCATTCCCGCCGACAAAAAGATTATTGCCGTGCTTCCCGGCTCGCGTCATAACGAAGTGGCCAAGCTTTTGCCTGTTTTTCTTGAAGCCTCCAAAATGCTGTTAAAACACGACAAGGACTTTTTCTTTGTCATTCCTACGGTTAAAACCGTAGCCAAAAGGGTGCGTGAAATGACGCAAAACTGCGGCCTTCCTCTTCAGGTGGTAGAAACTCAGCAGGACCGTTATAATGCTTTTCGAGCCTCGTCAGCGGCCATTGCCGCCTCAGGGACGGTTGCGTTGGAACTGGCGATTACCCGCATTCCGCATATAATTGCCTACAAGGTTTCGCCGCTGACTGCGTTTATCGTCGGCCGGATTATGAAAATTCAGTTTGTGAATCTTTCAAATATAATGCTCGGCCGCGAGATAATTCCGGAGTTGTTGCAGGAACGCTGCGTCTGCGGCAATATTTGCCAATATGTTCTGGAGCTTCTGAAACATGGGGATTTGTACGAACGTCAGATGGAAGGCTTTGACAAGGTCAAGGAAATTTTGAGCCAAGGCAGACAGACGCCGAGCGAAAATGCTTCCGATGTCGTGCTGGAGCTGATTGCCCGCCGGAACCGACAATAAAAAACACAAAAACCCGTTCAAAGTTGAACGGGTTTTTTATAAAAGGGACAGCTTACTGTTCGCAGCGATGGTAATAACCGCATCCTTCAACCGGGCATTCGACCAGCTTTTCGCCTTCGGGACAAATCAAAGTGACCAAATCATAGCCGGCGCATGCTTCCGAACAGGTTGTAACCACCGGATTTCCGTCATCGTCTTGTAAGGGCAGGGCACCGTTCCAGTCTGCAATCGGAGTAACTTTCGCGTTGGCAATTGCGGCACCTGCCAGCAGAGCCAAAGCAGCTAAACAGAGTTTAATCTTCATCATAAACCTCGCTTTGTTCTTATTTATCACCATTTTACGACTTAAAAAGTTAATTTATTGCAAATAAGAGGCGGATAGATTAGATTAATTTTGGTAATTGAGGAATTTAAATGCAGTTGTTTTGGTATCGCCTTAAAGAACAGTTTTGGGCCGGACAAGACCGATGGGGATTGTGGCTGCCGGTTTTTTTCGCCTGCGGTATCGGCATTTATTTTATGCTTCCGGTCGAACCGTCCAAATGGGCGACGCTTGCGGTTATCGAGCTTCTTATTGTCTTGGCCGTATTGTTGCGTTACCGCATTCGCTGGCTGTATGCCTTGATTGTGCCGGCTGCGGTTGTTGCCGGTTTTGCTGTCATTCAGCTGCGAACGCTTTATCTGGCAAAGGAACAGGCGCCGGTTCCGGCGGAAAAATTGTATTTGCAGGGGCGTATCGAGCATCTGGATTATAACAGCCGCGGAAATCGCCGGATGATTTTGGGCCGGTTAACCGATTTTGACGGTAATCCGGTTCCCGGGCGTTTTCGGGTCAGTATGCGCCCTCAGCCGGGAAAACTCTATAGCGGACAATGTGTGGAGCTGGTTGCCAAGCTGATGCCTTTGGCCTCGGCTTCATTGCCCGGAGGATATCAGTTTGACCGTAAAAGTTTTTATTTGGGGCTTTCCGGCAGCGGTTATTCCGAGAGCCGTGTCCTTCCCGTAGATTGTCGCGAACCAGCCTCGTGGAGAGAGCGTTTTTCATTTAAGGTTGCCGGCTGGCGGCAGTCGATTATGGAAAAAATCAAACGGATTCTGCCTCCTGATGAGGCTTCGGTGGCTTCTGCCGTCATCGCCGGCGAACAAACCGGCATTAATTCCCGCTTAATTCAAAACTATCGGGATTCCGGTCTGGCGCATTTCTTGTCGATTTCCGGTTTGCACATGAGTATGCTGGCCGGCTTGATGTTCTTTTTTATCAGATTGCTGATGGCTTTGATACCGCCTTTGACGTTGCGTTGTGATTCCAAAAAGGTTTCGGCGGTTTTTGCTCTTTTGATAAGTGTGGTTTACCTGCTGATTTCCGGAGCGGCAATTCCGGCACAACGGGCATTTATAATGACTTTTATCGTGTTGTTGGGCGTTTTGCTCGACCGCCGCGCCATTTCGATGAAAACCATTGCCTGGGCGGCGTTCCTTGTATTGTTGATAACGCCGGAAGCTTTGGTCGGAGCCAGTTTCCAGATGTCGTTTGCCGCCGTGATTGCCCTAATAGCCTTTTACGAAAGGTTTGCGGGGACTCTTAAACGTTTTCTTGACGGAAAGGGAACTTCATCTTCTCTGATTGTCAAAACATTTAAAATCGTCTTCTTGTACATTGTCGGTATTTTAGTTTCCGATTTGGTGGCAAGCCTGGCAACATTGCCTTTTTCTGTTTATCACTTCAATCGTATTGCGTTGTTCACCACTCTGGCTAATCTTATGGCCGGTCCGATTATCGGTTTGTTGATTATGCCGTTCACGTTGTTTTCGCTGCTGTTGATGCCGTTGGGGCTGGAATATTGGCCTTTGCGTTTGGTCGGATACGGCATCCGGTTGGTCAACGACATAACCGCTTATGTCAGCAGTCTGCCGTCCGCAGGATATCAGGTGTTGTCTATGCCTTTGTGGGGACTGCTGATGATGGTGTTTGGCGGACTGTGGCTGGCCATCTGGCAGACATCATGGCGAAAGTGGGGATGGCTGTTTGTTGTGGGCGGATTATTGTCCGTATTTACGGTGCGCACGCCGGATATTCTGGTGAATGCGGAGCAGGATTTAATAGCTCTTCGTGATAACCGCGGCCATCTTGTCGTTATGCCCAAACGCGGTGACAATTTTACCAAGCAGGTCTGGCTTGATAAAACCGCGTCTCCCCGCCTGGATAAAAAACGTTCCGAACTGTTGCACAAAATTTACAAGGGACGAGCCGCTTCTCCGCAATGGCTTGAGTTAAGCTGCCGAAACGATGACTGTGTTTACCGCCGCCGCTTCAGCTTCAACCGGCGGGGCCAAATACGGATAGACAGCAAGCCTCTGGCCGTGAAAGAAGGCCTTGGCGCAGCAGTGTACCTTAATCCATTGCGGATTGTAACCGTGCGCGATTACATCGGCCGCCGCCCTTGGAATTCAGGGTTGTAAGATTTTGTTTGCCAAAAATAATAAGTTGTGTTATCTTCCCGGCATAAACCGAGATAATTATGTATTTATTTAACCCAATTAAAAATTAAAAAAATGAAAGTAAATGGTATTAAAGTAAAAGCCGTATGGGGACAAATCAGTGCCGTACAAGCAGATGCGTATGTTGTTCCCGAGTATCCCGATCACGTAAGCAGCACCCCGATGATAAACGACATCATAGCCGGCGGCGCACAATATGGTTTTGATGTGTTCAAACGCCATCTGTCGCTTGGGAGCTTGAATATGTGTTCTGCGGTTTTAAGCGTTGCTAACGGAGGAAATTCCCGTTATCTGATACACAGTGTCGTTCTTGGCGGTCCCGCCGAAAAACTGGCTTCGAACATTGAAGACGCAATGAGTGCCGTAATGACAATCGCCCGTCCGCAGAAAGAAATGATTACGTCAATGGCAATGCCTCTTATCGGCTTTGGCGAGTTTGGCTCTTTGTCAGCAACGGCGGCCGCAATTGCCCTTTTGTCGGGAATTAACAATTTTAATCGAAAACATTATATTAAAGAAATTAAAATTGTCATTGCCGCAAGCCCGGAAGCAGTCGACGAAGTAAACCGCGTTATCAAATGCGGAGAATATATCAATTCCGAATATTAATGATTTTTAATTAAAGAAAACACTCTGCCGTGAAAGCAGAGTGTTTTTTTTTGCATAAAAAGAAGCTTTCTGAACGCAGTTTCTTTTGCTGAAATTAATAGCTTTCGCCGCTTCCTGTGTAATTTGTAGACTTAACCGCTTTGTCGGTGGCAAAATCGCCGGTTCTCTCCACCGTATTGTTAACGCTTTCCAACATCCCGTTGTCATAGGCATATTTTACGCCATAGGCAATAGCAGCCAAAATCAAAAGCAAGGTAATAAACTTCATTGTTCCATCCTTTCTGTTAATAAGTAAACTAATCATATCACCTCTTCCTGAAATTACAAGAAAGAATGCTGCTATTAATAATTGTTGGGTAAAAAACGTAAACCAATAAATTGACGAAAGTTTAGGTTGAATTCAACATTGGCTCAGCTCTTGTCGGGCGGAGCTTTTTATGTTTACAATCGGCAGAATTTTTTTTATGCTTTAAGCGGACGAATAATCTTACGAGGCTGATTCTTTATGAACCGGGTTTTATACTTGGCATTTCTTTTAAGCATATCACCCGCGGTTGCCTTAGCCGGTCACTGGGAGTTTGACGCATCCGGTTTGGCCGGAGCTTATTACGGCATAAGCGAGACCAAGGATATCGGCAGCGTTGATAATTTGGCCAATCGCTGGGTAACCCGGGCCGATGCGTCTTTTAAATCAGACTATGTTTTTCAGAAAGAACACCGGTTGGGGCTTCGTGCAGATACAACCCTCATCTTTAAGGCTCATGATCGCAGCCGCCGCAATGGCGAATGGCGTTTTTTTCCTTATCTCACGGATGATTCTTCTTGGGGAAATTTTAAGCTTGGTTATGTTTACAACGCGGCATATCAGTTGCACCGGGGAGCCCGGGATATTACCTTTTTGGGGGTGGAAGCCACCAATCTGGTTTATTTTCTTTCCAACCCGAACTGGGCCAATAAAACCAAATCGGTCAAATTTGCCACTCCGAAATCGGTAGCGATGATAAACGACGGTCGTGCGCCGAAGCTTTCTTATATCACCCCTTGGCTGGGCAATACCAAGTTCGGTTTTTCTTATACGCCGGACAATGCTCATCGCCGAGGTATGGTCAGCCGTTATACCGATTATGAAAAAACGATGGATGGCTATGTTTGGGCGATGCAAAACAAATGGCAGCTTTCCTCTTCTGTATTGTATACCTCCGCCGGCTATGGTATTTTCAACCGAACCGATAAAGAAGCCTCGGTAGGGGTTCGTTGGCAAAAAGGCAGTTTTAATCTTGGCGCCGGTTATAAAAAAGCTTATGTCGACGGAAAAGAAAATGCTATTGCAACCGCCCGTGTCAATGCCTTTCTGCCGGCATATTTTGATAACTACCGTGAGTCTGAAGTATGGAATTTTAGCCTGGGTTATGATTTCGGGCGCTACAAAACCAATATTGCCTATTTTCAGTCCGAAGCTGCCAATACCCGTCATCGCGATGTTTTCTACCTTTGGTCTAACGCCTATCGCCTTTCAAAAAATCTTGATATCGTAATGATAGGCTCGTACCTTAATGCCCATGGCGACAAAGCGCATAGCGATGACAATGCCAAAGGATATGCCCTCATCGGCGGTTTAGCATTTAGATTCTGATTATATTTCCATCAAATTTGGCAAATTTTTGCTTATCCCGGATAATAAAATATTGACACTTATTGTTTTTTTTGATATATTAAAACTGTTTACTAAGTCTATGTTTTATTATTCTAAAAGTTTTTATAATTTTAATTGAGAGTTTTCATTTGTTTTTAATGAATGACGTCTCGTGAATAATAGCATTGGATGTCAGTCAAACAAAAATAAAAAATATTTAATAACTTAAAATTATAGATTATGAAAACGGCAGAATTATTGAAAAAGGTAAACAACAATGGTAGAGAAGCAAAATTAATTTGTATGTCAACAAAGCTCCCGACAGTTAGTTTATGTGAAAAATCCAATGACGGAGTGGTGATGGTAATTAATTTGAGTGTGTTTGTTCAGGAAATCTTTTCATTGTCGGATGAAGAAGTTTTTGTCATCGGACGTGATGAAGAAAGCGATTACAAACTGCCGAACGACAAGTGTTTCTCTCGTTTCCATTGTTTTGTTGCCAGAGTAGGCGGAATGTATCAGGTATTTGATTCTTCTTTATGCGGAACGGCTCTGGAGAACAAATAATCAGGACAAAACCGAAACGGCAGAAACAGGCTTAATCTCATCTGAGGTTAGGCCTGTTTTTCATTCATATGGTACCGCATCTTTTTCAAAACAATGGTTTCTCCACGGCGATGCGTGGTTGTCCGTCTTCTTCGCCGCCCTTAATATGAATGATGCCGCACGGCAGAAAGCCGCTTTTTTCCATAGTGCGCTGCATTGCAATGTTTTCTTGGTGGGTATCGGCCCGGACGCTGGAGGCTTTGCGGGAGCGGGCGAGTTTTTCGGCTTCTTCGTAAATTTTCACGCCCAAACCTTTGCCGTGGCTGTCTGCGGCAACGGCCATTCGGTGTACGACGGCATAGTTGCTGCCGGTCGTTTTCCAACCGCCTTCTATTTTTTCATAGCTTTCATCAGCTCCGAACGTAATTGCACACATTCCGGCGATACGGCTGCCTTCACATAATACGTAACCAATTCCGTCGGCAATGTCTTTTTCCAGCAATGGCCGGTTGGGGTATCCCGTCTGCCACTGATTGATGTTTTGTTTTTTGAGCAGCAATTTGGCATCGTTGACAATTTGCATCATTTCGTCAATGTCTGCCGGCGTTGATTTGCGAAACTCCATAATACCTCCGTTAAAATTCTACTTTAATGCCAAACGTACGGATGAGTTCGGCGGCTTGAATGCTGTTGATTGCGGCACCGCGCAGCTCAGCGAAGTCTTTGGACAGGATAACGCCGGAGATGTCCGAGTTTGTTATGTCTACGCCGCGCAGATATGTGCGAAACAGGTTGCTTTCGTTCAATACTGCCCGGTTTAGCTCCAAATTCTTCACTTTGCATTCACTGATTTCCGAGTTTGTCAAACGGCTTCCGTCAATAAGCAGGTTTTCAAAACGGCTTTCGTTAAAATTGGCATATTGAAAATAACTGTCTTTGAAAATGCTTTCTTTGAATATATTTGCCAGAAAGTCGCTTCCCGTAAATTTGCATTCTTCAATCAAAACCTTGCTCCAATAGGCGTTTTCAAAACAGCAGTTCGTGATGCTGCAGCATTGAAAATGAGCATTTATCCAAGAGCTTTTGGTAAAATTGCATTCTTTGAAACAGCAGTCGCGAAACAGCACGTTGCGAAAATCAATTTTGGAAATGTCTCCTCCCGAAAGAACCTGTCCGCAGATTTTTAGGTCGCTGATTTCGTCGGCCGTGTCGCGAACCAGGCGGACGGCGTCGGTCAGGTCTTTATCAAGCGGCTCTTGCGGCAGAAGAAATTTTTTTGCGGATTCCATGGGCAAATATCTCAAAACGGATTATGTGCTAAATATACTCTCCCCGCTGAAACACACAATAAAAATTATTTGTTTCATCACAATTGTTGAATTTTTTTTGCCTTTGTGTAATATCTCGGAATGTCAGGAGGAAAAATGATAATAAAACAGGCCTTGCCGGGAGAAGAAAATGATGTTGCCGCATTGGCGCTGAAAATGTGGCCGGAGCATGAAGCGGATGAATTGCGCCGTTTGTTTGCCGCTTTGCTGAAGGCTCCGGACGCCGCCGTTTTTGTCGCCCGGGACGGTGGGGTTGCCGTGGGGTTTGCCCAAACTCAGCTGCGGCGGGATTATGTCGAAGGAACGTCCGAATCTCCGGTGGGATACCTGGAAGGAATTTATGTTGAAGAAAAATTCCGGGGCAGGGGCATTGCGCGCAGTTTATTGGCAGAATGTGAAAACTGGAGCAGAAACCGGGGATGTTCGGAATTTGCGAGCGACTGCGGATTGGATAACGTTGACAGTTTGAAATTTCATCTCGGCTGCGGTTTTGGCGAGGCCGGCCGTATCATCTGTTTTACAAAAAAAATATAAAAAGGAACAAATCTCTGATGCAGGATAAAACGCTGTTATACCGTCTGTGGTGGTTATTTAAGACCAACGTGATTATAAGTTGTCTTGCCGTCGGCGGCGGCTATATGATTATACCGTTAATGAAGAAACCTTTTGTCGACAACGCGAAAGCCTTTTCTTTTGACGAACTGTTGGAAATGTCGGCTGTTGCGCAGTCGGCTCCGGGAGCAATAGCCGTCAACCTTTCGGCAATTACGGGGTATCGCATTGCCGGGTTGATTGGAGCCGTTGTCAGCTGCGTTGCGGCAGTGTTGCCGCCGCTGCTGATTATGTCTGCGGTAGCGGTATGCTATCAGCAGGTTATTCATAATCAGGAAATCAATGCCGCATTAAAAGGGATGATTGCCGCCATTGCCGCAATCATCATTGACGTGGTCTATGATATGGGAAAAAATGTTGCCCGCAATAAGGAGATGCTGGGCGTTCTGACGGCGGTTTTTGTTTTTGTCGCATCATTCATTTTTGAGCTTAACGCCGTACTTTTGATAGTCGTGTCGTTGGTTTGCTATGCATTGATTGTATGGTTGAAGGGCAGGGGGAAGTAATATGGCGGAAAAGTTGTGGGAGTTGGCGGTTAATTTTTTCCAAATCGGCAGTTTCAGCATCGGGGGCGGATATGCGATTATTGCTCTGATTGAAGAACTGTTGGTTAACCGTTACCATTGGCTGAGTTTAAAAGAGTATACGGACATCATCACGATATCTCAGATGACTCCCGGTCCGTTGGCAATCAACGCTTCCAGTTTCACCGGTTTGAAAATTGCCGGTCCGTTGGGAGCAGTCGTTGCGACATTAAGCTGCATTATTACCGGTTTCGTCATCTCTTTGTCTTGTTACGGCTTTTTTTGCTGTCATCGCAATTGTGCCGTGATTATGTCTGTTTTACAGGGACTGAAAGCTGTTGCTACCGGGCTGATAGGTGCTGCCGGTGCCGGGATTTTGCTGCTGGCGCTTACCGGTCATAACCATGTCACTGCCGAGATAAACAGTTTTGACGGCTATGCTTTGCTGATTGCGGTAGTCTCTGTCGTTTTACTGCGCCGTTACAGGTTCAATCCTGTGTGGGTACTGGTTTTAAGCGCCGGGGTCGGAATATTGGTGTATTAAAACCTATGCCTTTTGAGAAACCGGGTGCCCGGACGGCTGTGGACGATAATATTTGCCGAAATAAAAAATGGTTATCAAACCGGCCAGAGATAAAACGCATCCCGGAAGCGCGGAGTATTCGACGCTGTATCCCAACTCCATCGGCAGGCCGCCGAAAAAAGCCCCCAGAGCGTTACCGAGGTTAAAGGCAACCTGAGCGCTGGACGCTCCTAAAATTTCACCGCCTCCCTCTGAGGTGTCGATAATCAAAAACTGTTCCGGACCTGAGACGCCGAATAAGCCGAACACGCCGATAAACATTAGTGCCAAAGCCAAATATGAATATGCGGCGGCAAAAAACATCAAGACCGATGCAACAAACATTAGGCCGATCATCAGGGCCGAAAGTGTTACCGGAGATATAAAGGTTGACAGTCTGCCGCTGATGTAGTTTCCCATAACCATTCCCAACCCGGACAGAGCCATAATCCAGGCCATGCTGTGCGGCGGAAATTTGGCAATGTTTACCATAATCGGGTTAACATAGCTGTACCATGAAAACAGACCGCCGTTGCCCAGCATAATGGAAGCCAGCAGAAACCACGGCAGCGGACGTTTCAAAAAACTGAATTGCGCCGTAAAGTTTTTCACCGAAACCGGTGCGACGTCAGGTACCCACAGATATATGGCAATAATTGTAATCAAACCCCAAACGGCAACTAACAGAAACAGCATATGCCAGGAAACGATATGAGTAAGGTATGATGCCGCCGGAATTCCGACAAGGTTGGCAATTGTCATGCCGGAAATCATCGTTGCAACGGCTTCCACCTGTTTATTGCGGGGAGCAAGACGTTTGGCGACAATGCCGGCCACGCCGAAAAATCCTCCGTGCGGCAAGCCGGAAATAAAACGTGCCGCCAGCATAAAAGTATAATTAGGAGCTATAACGGCCAGAAAGTTGCCGATACACATAATGAACATCAGAATAATCAGCAGGGTTTTTAACGGTCGGTTTCCCGATAAAAACACCAGCAGAACGGCTCCCGAACAAACGCCCAGAGCATAAACGGATATAAAGTGTCCGGCTTCCGGGATTGAAATGTTAAGACCGGCGGCTACGACGGACAAGATGCTCATCATTCCAAATTCGGCCATTCCCAGTCCCAGAGTTCCAAAGGCAAGAGCTGCCAAGCTTTTTTTCATTGCAAAACCTCACAATCATATTGTTAATGCAGATTCTTAGTCTGCAATTTGCAAATTTCAATAAGCTTTGCGAATATCAGCCAAAATAAATCATTTGTTCGAAATCGTTTTTTTGTAATTGTTTCCCCAGTCGGCCATTGTTGATATTATCGGAAGCAGGGAACGTCCCAGCTCGTTGAGGCTGTATTCCACGCGGGGAGGAACTTCTGCATAGACCTTTCTTTTGATTAAGCCGTCATTTTCAAGTTCGCGCAGGTTTTGAGTTAAAACTCTCTGGCTGATGCCCTCCAGATTTTTGCGCAATTCGCCAAAGCGTCTGGTGCTGGCAAGCAGATCTCTGATAATCAACAGCTTCCATTTGTTTCCGATTAGGTTAATTGTTGTTGCAACCGGACAATCTAAAATTTTTTTATTTGAAATCACTTTGCTTTCTCCATTAGTTACAAATTGAATACTATATATTAAAATAATGCCTACTTTACAAAATAATATAATATTCAATATTATGCAGATGAACAAAAAAATCAATTGCTTTGGAGGAAAAAATGAAAAACATTATCGTCAAAAACTACCATGACGTACAACCTTTGGTTCAATCTGCAAACGGCAACAGTTTTGCGGTTAAACCCGTTATTGAAGACGTCGACAAATGCTTGGCAAACTTTGTGGAAGTGGCTCCCGGAAATTTTGCTTACGGGTATCATTACCATGAGGAGAATGAAGAAGTGTTTTATATCATCAGCGGAACTGCGGCTGTAAAAACCGAAACCGGTGAAATTCGCTTGAAAGCGGGAGATGCAATTTGTTTTCCGGCCAATATCAGCGGTTCTCACGTTATCCGTAATGATTCGGCTGATGAAAAACTGGTTTACCTTGACGTTGGGACAGCAAACAAACCGGACGTCGTTCATTTTACCGGCACCGGCAGCGGTATGACGATTACACGTTCCGGAACCTATAACTTCCGCGAAGAATAAGATATAAAAAGCCGGATAACTCTTTTATCCGGCTTTTGTTTTTTGATTAACGGATGAAGTTCGTCCGTTCTCCGCTCTCGACCCGGGGAAGCTCGATTCCGTTATTTTTGGCCTTTTCAATACATTTCAGCATCCAGGCCATATTGTGGCCGATGTTACGCATTGTTTGCAGCCCCTCTTTATCCTCGGAGACTTGTTCGGCGCTTATGCCGTGTACGTTGTTCCAGTAAGATGAGGAAACGACAGGCATTTTGGATATGGTGAAATACTTGTTGATGACGTCAAGCGAAGCGGTTGTGCCGGCACGTCTGGCCGAAACGACGGCAGCGCCGGGTTTAAAGGCAAATACGCTGCTGCCGGCATAAAAAACACGATCCAAAACAGCCTGAAGACGGGCGGAAGGATGAGCGTAATAAACCGGAGAGCCGAAAACAAATCCGTCTGCCTTTTCAGCTTTTTCAATAATCTGATTGATGATATCGTCATTAAAGACGCAACGGTTGTTCAGTTTTCGGCAGGCACCGCAGCCGATGCAGTCCCGATAAGCCGCTTTTCCCAGCTGGATAATTTCTGTTTCAATGCCTTCGTTGTTCAAAACCTTTGCAACTTCGGACAACGCCGTGTAGGTACACCCCTGTTCATTGCAGCTGCCGTTAATCATTAATACTTTCATATTTCCACCTTTCTCAATTAATTTGCGTTATACGTATCTCAGCGTGTTTTCGCAAAATGTTGTGTCAAAAAACTATTCTGTGTGATGAGGGTTTTAATTTGCCGGGAGATTGTGTTTCTGTCAAAAACAATACCGTTAATGCCGAGAGATTTTGCCGCTTCCACATTTTCGCGTTTGTCGTCAATAAAGATGACTTCTTCCGGCTTGGCGTTTAATTTTGCCAATACGGACTGATAAATGGCTTTGTCGGGTTTCAATAATCCGAGCTCGTATGATACAAATGTTTTGTCTTCGGCAGCCAAAGTTTGTCCAGTGTCGGCCAAATTGGGGAGGGCATTTGACAACAAGCCTATTTCTATGCCTTCTTTACGCAGCCAGGACATTGTCTCCAATGTTTCTTCATAAAAGGGACCAACGCCCTGATGCATTGCATTGTCGACGGATTGTTCAATATCTTTCGAATAAACGATGCCGCAGTGGCTGCATAAGTTTTTGCAAAAGGCGGTAAAATCCGTTTCTCCTTTCATAAAGGAATTGTAGTTAAAAGATTTGGCGCCGCCTTTCTTGTCAAAGGTTTTGTGGTCCGTGGACTGTTCTCTCAGCAGTTGGTTTAACGGTTCCAAAGAATACGGATAGCAAACTTGCCCAACGTCAAAAATACAAAATTTTATCGTCATTTTGTGTCTTTCAAATGTAATATTGCCTTAAGACAATCCTATGGGATAAAATAAAAAAACACAATACAATTTCTTTGCGTGGCATTTTGTCAAAAACCACGCGCGTCGATGAGGTTGAACCGTTAAGTCAGAGGTAGTTTTTTTGGGATAAAAACAATAAAATTTGCTGCAGTGTTTCTTGAGGCGTCTGCTCACTGTTATCAATAATCAAATCGGCAGATTTTGAATTATGGTATCCTTCCTGATACATTTCCCTGATTCTGTTGATTTCAGAGACAGATAACGAACGTTCTCCGCGATTTTGTATGCATATTTCCAAACGCGGCGCCAGGGTAATATTGACGAACTCGGTTGTTTTGTCCTCCCATCGTTTCCATTCGTTAAACAGCTTGTCGGTCATCGGATATGCGAAAACGATGCTCTTATATTGTTTTTTTTGTTTTTCCTCTTCTATGATTTTTTTTAATCGTTTTGTACGCTCTTGCCATCCGGCTTTAACGCTCAGCCCTAAAAGCTTTTGTTCCCCGTCGGACAACAGGTCGTCGACCTCTATAAAAAAAGATATCGGAAGTTGTTTGCTTAACAGTTTGGAAACGGTTGTTTTTCCTGAATTTATCGGACCGTTAATATTTATAATCAGCATAGTAGATTCCCCTTAAAAACATTTAGCACTGAAATAAATAAAATTTCAATGGTAAAAATTTTTCCGAATTTTGGTAAATCGTTTTTCTCGAATAACATTAATGCCGTTATGAAAACGGGGTGTATCTGTACTGGAAAGATTTGCCTGACATTTTTTGGGGAATTATTAAAAAATAAATAAGTTTCAATTATAATTTAAATCATAAAAAACAAATCTACTGGAAAAAATATGTATCTTATTGGTATTCTGGCAGCTTTCGTCAGCCCGGCCGCACATTCTTTATCAAATATTTTCGATGCTTATATCATTGGAAATTTGTTTAAAAAAACGTCAACGACCGTTTTTTATGCAAACATCACCAATATCTTGGGACCGTTTGCTTTGCTTTTGATAGGACCTGTTCATATGTTGCCGGTAAGTGCAATCCCTTATGTTGCTCTTATCGGCTTGATAAATGTCGCTTATCTTTTTCCTTATTATGCTGCGCTGAAAACCACGGATACCTCGATTGTTGCCGCATTGTTTTCTTTAGAAAAAATATTTATCCCGTTTTGGGCCTATATGATTGTCAATGAAATAATGCGGCCGGAACAGTATTTGGGATTGGGAATAATTATTGCCGCTTCGTTGGTTCTTAATCTGGAAAAGACTACGGCGATAAAAATAAACCGGGGTTTTTGGCTGATGCTTCTGACGGCTGTAATTCTTTCTTTTGAAAACGTTCTTTACAAAAAAATATTACAACATACGGATTGGCTTTCAACGGCATTCTGGAGCGCAATGGTTACGTTCACAATCAGGTGGGGAATTTTATTTTTTAGACCGATGCGGCAGGACATAATTAAAAATTTCCCGAAATACAAAGCTAATTTTTCAAAATTTTGCTTTATTGAAGTCTTTGACCAACTCGGCAATCTTATGCCTGTTTTTGCTTTGTCGATTATTCCAGTGTTGGTTGAAACGTCTATTTCATCAACGCAGCCAATTTTTGTAATTGTCTACGGATATATTTTAAGCCGGTTGTTTGGAGACAGGTTTAAGGAGAAGTTGAGTCGTAAGGAAGTTATAAAAAAGTTCGTTTGTTTTGTCTTTATCGGCATTGGCGTAAATTTGGCTATAGGTCTTTAAATTGAGAAAAACAGCACTTTAAAAAAGTGCTGTTTTGTTAGTAATAAAATCTGTTTTGGGATTCACAATCCTATTGTGCAGAAGTTCTTAAAAAACAATCAGGAAATTCTCCGGCATTTTCCAACATATAAAGATATCGTTCTTGAAAGCGCTTTTTTATTTCCGGCAAGGTAACTTTTCTCAGCCAGTCTTTCCTGGCCTTTTTAACACCGCTTTCTAAAAGTTCTTCAATTGATTTATCCGGATTTTCATACCAGTAAAGCGACATAAACGGTCCGATAAGGTGCGATGCTGCATCTGCCGACGAAATTATCTGAACTTCAATAGGGGCAAAGGATAAATCTTCTTCCATTTTTCGCTCCATTTGCTGCAGATAACTTATCGTCTGATCTGTTACGGACTGCGAAAAGCCTAAACTTTCCATAAGTTCTCGGCCTTTGGTAAAAGTAAGAAAATCACCTTTATCATAGTTTTCGGGCTTTTGTGCCAAAATTTTTCCGTAATCATGTAGCCAAACCAATAAAAGGCAAATATTCCTGTCTGCCTCAGTATAAATGTTACACAGTTCGTTTACCAACCGCTCGACAATTTGGAGATGCCACTTGACATACCATTGGTGGTGGATAAAACCGGGATTACTGGCTTTTGCCGTGACGGCTTCTTTTAATTTTAATAGCTTGTCCATAATGACCTCTTTATTATATATAATATTTTAAAATTCCGCCGGTTTGCCGATAAAATTTACTGATTACCAGCTATTGAGATGTATTCTGTCTTCTGCATTGATTTCCTTCTGTTTGGGCAGAAAAGCATTTTCGGCAGGATAGCCCATCGTCAGCAGACAGGTGAACTCGTAACCTTCAGGCGCATTCACGATTTTTTTGATCTTCTCGGCCTCGTCGCTTACCGGAATATGGAATACCGTTCCCAGACCCTCGGCGGTGGCAGCGAGCAGCATATTCTCCAGCGCGCACCATGCTGAAGCGAAATAGTTAAGTGAGCTTTGCTCCTCGGGTTTGAGCAACGGCCATGTCAGTTGGCGGAAGAACGGAATAATAAGCAGACCGCTCTGCATCAGCATTTTTTGCTGTTTAGGCAATGCATCGGCAAACATCGCCATCTTGTCCTGGTCATCGGATTCGTCCACCTCTGCTACCAATTTCTTGAAGGCAGCCATGTTTTTGGCGAGCGGGGCAATTACTTTTGCAATGTTCTCGCTGCCACGCACCACGACAAATTCCAGC
>HF995275.1 GCA_000432275.1 Proteobacteria bacterium CAG:495 | reverse complement strand
GAACCCACAGGTTCAGTTTTTATTATAACAAAGAAATTAAAGAGAGTAAACACTTAATTGCGCGGTATAGACTAAATAAAAGTAAAACCCCGCCATTTTGCGGGGTTTTACTTGTTTGAGAAAATTAGTGTTTGTCTTGAAACAGTTCTTTTGCTTTGTCTAACAGAGTATCATCTTTGGCCAGCTCATTAAACATATGTGTCGGAGCCAACGGAACCGGCGCGGTTTTGCTCTGATTAATATAACCTGTTTGCGGACGGAACGTGATATGTTTGAAGACATAAAGAACAAAGAAAGCGTTGACGATTGAGAATGCAAACAAAAAGCTGATGGATCCCCATTCCTGCATGGCGGCGGAAATAACTATCGGACCAAAAATCATACCGATGCTTTGCAGCAAGATAAGCATACCGCTGGCCTCAACTCTTTCGCTGTCTTCTATTTTGTCATTAACGTGCGAAACGCATATCGGATACATCACGAAAGTTCCCGCACCGAGGATTAACGCCACTATTGCCAGTTCCAACAGGCTCTCGCTGACAAAATGGTGAATCCACGGCGTAATGAGAAACAATATTCCGCTTTCCCACATCAGCACGAAACGTCGGTCCATACGGTCGGATAATTTACCGACCGGCAGCTGGGCCAACATTCCGCCCATAATCGTAAAAAACATAAACAGAGAAGTCGCTTTCATACTCAGCCCGGTGCGTTCGGCATAAATTGCTCCTAAGGTATAAATCGAACCGACCATTACACCGCTGACGATACAACCGACGACACCGACGGGCGCAATACTGTACAAGCGTTTGAGCGACATACTCTTATGTGCGGTAATGTCAGGCGAGGGCAGAGCCGTCAGGGAAATCGGTACCAGTGCCACCGAGTACAGAACCGAAATTATGATAAAAATTATAAATCCCTGCGGATCCGGAATGTTCAGCATCAATTGCCCGCAGGCGGAGCCCAGGTATGTGGTAATCATATACATTGACATAATGACACCCCGGTTCTCGTTGTTGGAACGCGTGTTCAGCCAGCTCTCCAGACACATCATCGAGGAGCCGAGACAATAGCCTTCCAGCAGGCGTAAAATTCCCCAATATATGGGATTGGGCGACAAAGCATGCAGCAGAACCAATGCCGAAAGGACCGAGATATAGGTAGAAAAAGCTCTGATATGTCCCACCCGGTTAATGATTTTATACGCGCTCAACGAGGCAAAAATATATCCGACGTAATATACCGCCAGAATAATGCCGGTATAATTCGTCGGCACACCCTGAGCATTCAGCCGCAGCGCCAGATAAGACGACAACAGGCCGTAAGCCGTGCAGGTAAAAATTGTGCCGATGAAAAATGCCGTGAGCGGAGAGGCCAAAGCCCGTAAAGATTTTAAATATTCTTCAATACCTTGCATGTTCGGCCCCTTCTGGCTCGGAAAAAATATTTCTTATTGGGCGCCGGCTTTTTTCAGCATAACCTCCGGAGCCTCTATTCCCAGCAAATCCAACAGCAGTTTCAGAATGTCTCTGACCATGCGGGCCAGTCTCAGGCGTGAAGCCGCAGCTTCCGGGCTTTCTGCATTCATAATTGATGAAACGTTGTAAAACGTTGAGAAAGTCTGCGCCAGAGCAAAGACGTATTCCGAAATGATGCTCGGTTCTTTTTCGCTGTGCGCGCGCATAATAACATTATTTAGTTGCGAAATCTTTAACGCAAGGTCGCGTTCTTCCTTGTTGGTCAGATTAACCGTTCCCTCGTTGATATGAGCGTCTTTGGCTTTGTTGATGATGGAATTGATGCGGGCAATGGCATATTGAATATAAGGGCCGGTTTTACCGTCAAACTTGGCAAAGTCGTCAAGGTCAAAGATGTATCCGGACGCGGTATTGTTTTTTAGGTCCTGGAATTTTATGGCGCCGATGGCAATCTGCGTAACCATTTTCTCTATGTCTTCTGCGCTGTATCCTTCAACTTCGTCTGCGCTTGGCACCGATTCGCGAACTTTGTCTTTAGACATCTTAATCAGATTTTCCAGCGTCATCACGCCGCCGTCTCTGGTTTTGAACGGCTTGCCGTCAGCCCCGTTGACGGTGCCGAAACCGCGGTGTGTCATTTCCACGTTCGGAGCAATTCCCAGCATTTGCGCAACTTCAAATACCTGTTCAAAGTGCAGAGCCTGCCGCTGGTCGACAAAGTAAACAATCTCGTCGGCTTTCAGGTCGTCATAACGCATCTTTATGGTGGCAATGTCCGTTACCTGATAGGCAAAACCGCCGTCGCTTTTAACCAGAATAACCGGAGGTTTGGGCTTGTTGGTTTCTTCCAGGCGGATAATCGTTGCGCCGTCGTCGACTTCTGCCAGGCCTTTTTCTTTGGCAATCTTAACAATGTCAAAACTGGCCTCGTGAGCGTCGCTTTCGCCCAGCCAAAGGTCGAAATGCGCCTGCAGTTCGTCATAGTTTTTTTTGACGGCGGCGATGGAAACTTCGCGCAAATGTTTCCAGGCATTATAATATTCGGGAACTTTGTCTTGAATTTTGGTCGTAATTTCGCGGGCTTTTTCCTTGGCGTTTTCGTCTTCTTTGCAACGGGTGTTGGCTTGTTTGTAAAAGGCCGAAATCTCGTCGATGTTGTATTGCGTGACCTTGTCAAGATTGCCGTCCTGATTAATAATTTCTGCCAAAATCATTCCCATCGGAGTGCCCCAGTCGCCGAAATGGACGTCAGAAATCGTTTTGTTGCCGACAAAGTTTTCTATTCTGCGGAAAGATTCTCCGATAACGGCCGAACGCAAATGCCCCACATGCAGGGCTTTGGCAACGTTGGGGCCGCCAAAGTCAAGCACTACCGTGTGCGGATTCGCAACTTTTCCCACGCCGTAACGTTCATCGGCGGCAATTTCATCCATTACTTTGCCGATAAAGGCATCGCTTAGCGACAGGTTGATAAAACCCGGTCCGTCGATTGAAACCTTTGTAAAATCAGGGTCGGCCTCCAGCATTTTGCCGATGCTTGCGGCGATTTCCCGCGGATTTTTTCGCTCCTGTTTGGCCAGAGCCAGGGCGCCGTTGCACTGAAAGTCGCTCAGGTCCGGACGGTCGGAGACTTTTACCGTGGCAAATTTTTCATCTAAGTTGAGTTCGTTGAAAATTTTATGCAGCTTTTGATTAATGATGTTTTCTAAAGACAGATTCATAGTATGTTTTTTCCTGATTATTTAACGCATTTGAAAAAGTAGTGGTTCGGCAGCAGCACCCGGCAGGTAAAGACGGTTTGCTTAACCGGAACGGCACGGCTTCCGGTCTCTTGCTTGCGACACTCTTCGTCCGCCATTTTTTTTACCTCTTCGACCGGGGTCCAGATGCTGTTGTAACAAATGGCCGGAGCTTCCGGAGTAGACTTGCCCACATACAAGGTTTCCGGTGTTTTGGCGCCGGCCTCGCGTCGTCGGTCGACAAACGGTTGAAACACCGAACATCCGCCGAGCAGAATGAGTAAAAACAGCAGGTTTGCTAATTTAAGTCTGGACAATTCCAAAAACTCCACTACATTAAAGAAAAATTGTCATAACTATAACGTAAGAAGAAAAAAATGCAAACTGAAAATCAATATATCGGCGATGATAAATTTACTAAAATGCTGGAACATTATCAGTGCCCCACGCCGCTGGAGGTGGTTAAAATGCGTTTTGCCGGTGCTTTGTGCAGCCCGAATTTGGAGCTGCGGCCCACTGACGTCATTTCTTCCTTCTGGCCGTCGGGACAGGCGCCACGCCTGGAAACCAAGTCTGAAGCCGACTTGTTTTTCAAGTTTTTTATGGGATTGTGGGATGACGTTTTCAAAAAAATCAAAAACAACGATATCCGGTTGGAAACCCTCAAGTTTAAAAACGCCGACGACCTCCGCCTGAACTGCGAGCGCCGTTATGCCGAAGTCGAGCTCGGTTTCGTCGAGGGCTTTTGGGGCGGCAAGTCAGACCTGAAAATTCCCGAATACTTAGCTCAGCTGATTGATTCAGTCAGCGAATTAGCCGGCATTTACAATACGTTGGCAAAAAAACTTGACAACGGTGCCGATATGTCCGAAATTGCAAAGACACTCGCGCATACCGATGCGATGGTCGAAAAATCGGTCTCTTTCATTATTGAGAATTCGGTTCTGCCGCGGATTGAGAGCTTGCAACGGGTGGTAAATTAACGCTTCGGGGATTTCAGCACTCCGAAAATTTGGAGATTTTATAAAATGGAATTAATGGAAGGTCTTTTAACCAGACGCTCTATCCGCAAATACCAAGATAAAAAAATTGATAAAGCCGTTATTGAAGAAATAATCAAGGCCGCGCAGTATTCTCCGACGGCTCACAACAAACAGCCGTGGGAATTTCTGGTGATTGACGATAAGGAGTTTTTGGCAAACCTCCGCCACATTCAGCGCTGGACTTCTTTTGCCAAGGACGCCGCTTGTGTCGTCATTGTCTGCGGCGATGTCGAAAAGTCTTTCAACCGCAACAAAGAAGATGAAAAATGGAGCTTCATCGATGTCGACTGCGCTATTGCCACACAGAGTCTGATGTTGGCCGCCTGGGCTCACGGCATCGGAACCTGCTATTGCGGCGCCGCGCCGATGCAGCGCGTGGTGGATGCCCTGCGCGAAAAGCTGAATTTGCCGGAAAATATCCGTCCGTTTGCCATCGTGCCCATGGGGTATCCGGCGGAAACGCCCAAACAGCCGGATGACCGGTACAAACCCGAAAAAATCCACTGGGGTCAGTGGTAAACTATGCGAAAGCCCGTTGAGACGGGCTTTTTGTTTGCCTTTGTGCCGGTTTGGGAGACGAAATCATAAAAGCTCCTGCGGGTAACATTAAATTTAGCTTGAAAAAATATGATTACGTGCTAAATTACCAACGATTAAAACTATGCCCGTGCGGGGCTGTCCGCATACCTGTAATATATTTAAGGAAGGATAATAATATGACAATTCGCGTCGGTATTAACGGCTTTGGTCGTATTGGCCGCTTGGTTTTCCGTGCTGCTCAGAAAAGAAATGACATTGAAATCGTAGGCATCAATGACCTTATTGATGTTGAGTATATGGCTTATATGCTCCGCTATGACACAATGCACGGACAGTTCGACGGCACTGTTGAAGTTAAAGACGGCAAGCTGGTTGTTAACGGCAAAGCCATCCGCGTAACCGCAGAAAAGAACCCTGCTGACCTCAAATGGGGCGAAATCGGTGCCGATTATGTTGTTGAATCAACCGGTTTGTTCCTCACCAAGGAAAAGGCTCAGGGTCACATCGATGCCGGTGCCAAATATGTTGTTATGTCTGCACCTTCTAAAGACGATACTCCGATGTTCGTCTGCGGCGTTAACACCGATTCTTATGTAAAAGGCACTCAGTTTGTTTCTAATGCATCCTGCACCACCAACTGCCTGGCTCCGATTGCTAAGGTTCTGAACGACGCTTTCGGCATTACCGACGGTTTGATGACTACTGTTCACTCAACCACCGCTACTCAGAAAACCGTTGACGGCCCGTCTGTAAAAGACTGGAGAGGCGGTCGTGCCGCTGCCGGCAACATTATTCCGTCTTCAACCGGTGCTGCTAAAGCTGTCGGCAAGGTTATCCCTGCTCTGAACGGCAAACTGACCGGTATGTCTTTCCGTGTTCCGACTTTGGACGTTTCTGTTGTTGACCTGACTGTCAACCTGGGCAAAGCCGCTTCTTACGAAGACATCTGCGCCGCTATGAAAAAGGCTTCTGAAGGCGAACTCAAAGGTATCTTGGGCTATACGGAAGATGATGTCGTATCTTCTGATTTCCTGGGTGATGCCCGCACTTCTATCTTTGATGCCAAAGCCGGCATTCAGTTGACCCCGACTTTTGTTAAGGTTGTCAGCTGGTATGATAACGAATGGGGTTATTCTAACAAGGTTCTCGACCTCGTTGCCCATATGGCTAAAGTAAACGGCTAATCTTGTTTTCCCCGTTGTTGACGGTACGGAGGGTTTTGGCCCTTTTCATCGTCGGCAGCGGGGATTCTTTTTTACGTTAGGAAAATAAATGACAGAATATAAAACAATCAAGGATTTGGGCGATTTGAACGGCAAAGTTGCAATGCTGCGCGCTGATTTGAATGTGCCTATGGATGAAAATTTTCACGTAACCAACACCGCCCGCATTGACCGCACGGTTCCCACCATTAAAGAACTGATGAACAAAGGTGCCAAAGTTGTGGTTATCTCCCACTTCGGCCGTCCCGAGGGCAAAGGCGATATGAAAAACTCCCTGAGCCATATCGTTAAGGATCTTGAAAAAGCGCTCGGCAAACATGTTGTGTTTGTTGACGACTGCATTGGTCCCAAAGTTCAGGAAGCTATCAAAAATATGAAGGCTGACGAAGTTCTGCTGCTTGAAAACCTGCGTTTTTATAACGAAGAAAAGAAAGGTGACGAGGATTTTGCCAAAGAATTGGTTGCTCCTGCCGACGTTTATGTTTCCGATGCCTTTTCAACCGCACACCGCGCTCATGCGTCTATGGTCGCTGCTGTCAAACAGCGTCCGTCTGCTATGGGCTTGTTGATGGAAGAGGAAGTTAACGCTCTCTCCAAAGGTCTGAATGATCCCAAACGCCCGTTAATGGCTGTTGTCGGCGGTTCTAAGGTTTCGACAAAGCTTGACCTCCTGAACAACTTGGTTAAGAAAGTAAACAAGCTGGTTATTTCCGGCGGTATGGCTCATACCTTTATGAAAGCCAGCGGTGTAGATACCGTTAACGAAGCAAACTCCCTGGTTCAGATGGATATGCTTGATACGGCCCGCGAGATTATGGCAACTGCCAAAGCAAACGATTGTGAAATCATTTTGCCTAAAGATGTTGTGGTGTCTAAGGAATTTAAGGCCGATGCCGAACATAAAACCGTTGACTTGGAACATATCCCTGCTGAGGGTTGGATTTTGATGGATGTCGGCGACAAAACCATTGCCGCCATTAACGAAAAGCTGACCGAATGCAAGACTTTGGTTTGGAACGGTCCGCTCGGCGTATTTGAATTAAAGCCGTTTGACAATGCAACCAACAAAGTTGCCGCCAAGGCAGCCGAACTCACTCAGGAAGGCAAGCTGATGACGGTAGCCGGCGGTGGCGATACGGTTTCCGCTTTGGCCAACGCAGGCGTTGAATCTAAGTTTTCTTATATTTCAACAGCCGGCGGCGCTTTCTTGGAATGGATGGAAGGCAAGGAACTTCCGGGCGTTGTCGTCCTCAAAAAATAAATTCCGGCCTGTTCCGGTTTAATAAAATGGCTCCCGTGCTTGGTGCGGGGGCTGTTTTTTTGTCTGTTCGGGCTGTTCATTTGAGGCGGAATATGTAATTTCTCTGATGACATTTTTTCTGATTGCAATTATCCACAATTATAGTAAACTGCAAACTGCGGTTCAGAGGTGAACCGT
>HF995274.1 GCA_000432275.1 Proteobacteria bacterium CAG:495 | reverse complement strand
TTAACGGTGGTGACAGTTTGAAAGCCGTTAATGTTTTAACCGCGGGAAAATTATCTCTTAAGGATTCTTCGTTACATGGTGACTCGTTTAATCTTACGGTACAGGATTCCGGTACTGTCGAGCTTGATAATAGTACGCTTTCTATTGACAAGGCCGCAGCTCAGACTGGAGGCGAGACGAGTTCGGAGGCTGCAATTGTTTTTGACAACGGTAACCTGACTTTGAAAAACGGCAGTAAATTAGAGATGACATCAGGTGCTGATACGGGGGTTATTTCAGGGGCTTTTTCTTTTACGGATTCTAATGTTGATATCAGCGGTTCCAGTACGCTGAGTAAAGGAAACAGCGGAGATATGCTCTTCAGCGGTGGAAGTTTGAATCTTGGAACTCCTGGAGACACAGGAGATCCAGGGGATACATCCAAAATTTCTCACAGCGGCTCGACCGGGAGCATTAGGTTGTCGAATGTCGATAATGCAACCCTGAGCGGAAACTCCAGCATTGAAAGAACCGGCACAGGGGGAGATATTGTTGTTAACAG
>HF995273.1 GCA_000432275.1 Proteobacteria bacterium CAG:495 | reverse complement strand
GAACGAAAAAGAAAGCATTACGGACAAATCATTGCTGTACAAATCGCTTTTTGTTTTGGCATGCGTCATCACCAGCTTTATTTTTGCCAAAGAACTGTATCTGGATAACGGAACCATCGCTTTAAGCGGCGCTGCCGTTTTGCTGTTGTTCTATACTTTTGACATTAAAGGGCATGAGCGCGAGGACAAGGTTGAAGAGATTTTCGGTATGGTCGACTGGACGACGATTTTCTTCTTCGTCGGTTTGTTTGTTATTGTTTACGGTCTGGAAGTTACCGGTGTTCTGAGCATCTTGGGACAGAAGTTTATCGAACTGACCGGCGGCAGCATCAACAAGATGGTTTATTTGATTTTGTGGAGCTCGGCAATCCTGTCCAGCGCCATTGACAATATTCCGTTTGTGGCGACGATGATCCCGATGATTAAGTCAATGGAAGCTTCCGTCGGCGGCCGAGAGGCAATGATGCCGGTATGGTGGGCTTTGTCTCTGGGTGCATGCTTCGGCGGCAACGGAACGTTAGTCGGCGCATCGGCCAATGTGGTGGTTGCCGGTATGGCTTCCCGCAACGGACAGCATATTCACTTTATGAAGTTTCTGTTGTGGTCGATACCGGTTATGCTGCTCAGCGTTCTGATTGCAACGGTATTTCTGTATTTCGAATTTATGTAGAAATATCTGAAAAGGCAGTAAAAAACAGGGTTCTCACAGGGGAATCCTGTTTTTTTGTAAAATAGTGTTTGCTTAATTGATTAAAGTCGTGTATAAGTAACCCATAACTAAACTCTGTGGTTTATGAGTATAAAATATTTCTGCCTGCTATTGATTTTTCCAATCCTTATCTAAAGAAACATCCACAAAATTTTACGTTATTGAGACGGGGCTAGAGTGCCTCACGGTTTACCTGTTTTTTTAGAAAAGGAATATTAAAATGGCTACAGGTACAGTTAAATGGTTTAACGCGACTAAAGGTTATGGTTTCATTCAGCCGGACAACGGCAGCGCCGATGTGTTTGTTCATATCAGTGCGGTTGAAAAGGCCGGTTTAAGAAGTTTGAACGAGAATGACAAGTATTCTTATGATCTGGTTAGCGAAAAAGGAAAAACTTCTGCAAGCAATTTGCAAAAGATTTAAGTTGTTATCGGTTTTTTAGCAACAACAAAGAGGCCTCGCCGAATTCGGCGGGGCTTCTTTGTTGTCTGATTTGTCGTTGACAGGAGAGGTGTAATACTATAGGTTTGAAATACTTTATAAAACAATGATGCCTATTATTAATTTTAACAT
>HF995272.1 GCA_000432275.1 Proteobacteria bacterium CAG:495 | reverse complement strand
GCTTTGTACCAGTGTTGAAATCTGATTGGTAATGTTATCTGCCTGGGCATTGCCGCTTAAACCGTCTACGAAAGCTGCAATCGTTCCGGCCTGGTTACCGTTGGCTCCGTTGGCTGCTACCCCTGCGGCTACTTCTGAGGAATCTTTCTTGCTTACTGTGATTTCGCTTCCTGTAATTTTACCGTCGTCATCTACACCATCCAAGTTATAGAGCAGGTTGTTGTTAACAACGAGGTTGCCTAAACCATTTTCAGAACCTGAGGCCAAATCAATTTTGCTCTCCTCACCGAGTTTGGTATCGGCGGCAATAATCAGGTTCATAGAAGCGTTGGCTTCTCCATTGCTAGAGGCGGTTACATTAAGATCTCCGTCAATATTACCATGGATCAACTCGCCGGCAGGAGCCTCGTCATCATTCTTAACGCCGACGTTCAAGGTTGAACCGGCATCCATAGTTACGTTAGAACTGAAGGTATTATATCCCAAATCCAAAATACCGCCGTCTTTAACCGTGGTTGCTGCAATGCTATTACCATTGTCGGCGACAATGGCGGTACCAGATACTTCCATTGTGCTAGCAGTCAGATTAACTGCATCTTTGGCTTCGATATCGTTGTCTGGATCTGCACTAACCTTATCTAAGCTGTCGAGGATGAAGGTTGAGCCCTCTTTTACTGCCAAAGTGCCAATCTCTGATGCTGAGCCAAAGAGTGTAGACACTGACGTATTAGCGTTGATATTTAATGTTCCGTCTCCGGCGAGGGTCTTGATGGTAGAACCGGCATTGTTTACGTTGATTTTTGAGTCGGTATCAACGCTGATTTTAGCATCAATGATACCGCCATTCAAATCTACAGAAGCTTTCTCTAAGGCAACATCAGAACCGTTGGTAGCCTTGATTAAAGCACCTTCGGCAACTTTAACCTCACTATTGTTTAAGGTCATTGTGCCTTCCTTAGGCTCTGCAGCAGAGCCTTTAGCACCTTGAATCAGCATACCACCATTTTCGAGGTTGATGACTGCATTTTCAATGCTGGTGTCACCATAGCCCAAAATATAAGAATTATTGCGCCATTGCTCGTTCTTGTCTGTCTCGCGACCAGCATTGGGATTGTTGCCGCCAATGGTAATATTTGCTTTTTCGGTATCTGATTTGCCGGAAATGGTTAAATTTACGGCATCAATCGTTGAACCATTACGGAGGGTGATGTTACCGGCATCTGTAATCTTTACACTACCTAAATCATTTGCCGTTGCTGCAACAATGCGGGCATTGTTATCAAGAGAAACATCGCCGTTGATGCTGATTGTTGTATTATCTTCACTTGCAGAGTCATTACCCAAGTAATTTCCATTACCGGTATAACCTTTATCAAGTGTAATTGTTCCGGCATTTTTAATATCAACGGAAGATGTCAAAGCATTCTCAACAGTTAACGTACCCTGATTAGCAACAGAACCTTTACCGTCAAGAGTTAATGCGGCATCTTCAGCGCCTTTGATATAGTTGTTACCAGCAAACGTAACTTCTTTACCATCTGCAATGGTCAAAGTTTTCTCGGCATCTTTGGCATAATCTTCTTCTGTTTGGTAAAGATAAATGCCGGTTCCGTCAGCCATAGTGACGTTACCAACAGTCAAATTGTTGCCAAGAACCAATTCGCCTTCGTTAACTGAAGTATCTAGTGAATTCCCAACAGCACCTTTTCGAATCTCAAGATCAACGCCAGAGACATCTGATCCGGCTTCCGTTTGAGTCAGATAACCGGTAACCGTCAATTTTTTATCACCGGTTAAATTTGTTTTATTGTGTAATGTAACATAGTTGCCGAATGTTACATCTTGTTCCAGCTTAGCATCACCCATAAACGAGATACGGGTATCGCCTGATGTATGGCCGGTGTCACTCTCTGAAATTACTGAGCCTGCTTCGTATTCCTTAAGCTCGTCTGCAGCCATAGCGGAAGAGGCAAATGCCAAGCCGACCAAAGCTGTGGTTACTAAAAGTTTATTCTTCATATGATAGTCTTCCTTCATTTGTTTAACGTTAGGAAACAAAAAAACCACCTGAAGAGGTGGTCGGAGAGTTCAACAATCATATAGCATAAAATGACTCTTTAAGTTTTTAAAACCGTACAAGTACAGTTTCTGGACATGTACTTAAAGCTCCCCGACCATATTGCTACAATCGGGGATATATTTATTGCTTCTGTGCAAATACAGATAACAATTTGACGATGTTATATCCTAACACCGTATGCTATACAGAGCCGTTGAAAGCCCCGTACCTCTTGGGTACTAAACACAGTTTTCCTGTATCTGGGTATGAGCCTAAACTCTCATTTACGGGGAGTCAAGACATTTTTGGTTAATAAACACTTAAGGATGAAATATAATCCCTGTTATACGGAAAAATTGCGAAAAAAATAAATTGATGACTTTTTTGAAAATTTAGGTTATATTGCGCCAAGAAATAAACAGGGATATAAAAATATTGGTTAAAAAAATTATATCGACCGCGGAAGCGGGTAAGCTTATTCCTAATAATTCGTCGGTGATGATTGGTGGTTTTCTGCGCTGCGGAACGCCGGCCAAGCTGATTGACGAACTGGTTAAAAACAACACTTCCGGACTGACGCTGATTGCCAATGATACGTCAACTCCGGATTTTGACCGCGGAAAGCTGATTGTCAACAAGCAAATCAAAAAAGCCATTGTGGCGCATATCGGAACCAATCCGGAAACCGGCAGACAGATGAATGCCGGAGAGCTTGAGGTTGAACTGGTGCCGATGGGAACGCTGGTGGAGAGAATCCGCTCCGGCGGCGCCGGGCTGGGCGGTTTTTTGACACCGACCGGCGTGGGCACTATCGTTGAACAAGGCAAACAAATTATGGAAATCGACGGACGGAAATATTTGTTTGAAAAACCGCTGCGGGCAGATTTTGCTTTGATTTACGCCACCAAAATCGATAAATTCGGCAATGCCTTTTTGGAAGGCACGACCCGCAACTTTAACCCGGTTATGGCTACCGCCGCCGAGACGGTGATTGTCGAAGCGGAAGAAATCAGCGATGAGCCGCTGAACCCGAACGAGGTGACTATTCCGGGTATTTTTGTTGATTACATTGCATCATAGAGGTATGAGATGACTCTTTCTAAAGAAGAATGCCGCGAAATTATTGCCCGCCGGGTTGCTCAGGAATTCAGCGAAGGTGATGTTATTACCCTGGGAATCGGGCTGCCGACGGAAGTGGCCAACCATTTGCCCCCGCATCTGCATGTGGTCTTTCAATCCGAAAACGGGCTGCTCGGCGTGGGACACCGCGATTTGGCTGCCGGAGAGAATCCTAAAATTACCAATGCCGGCGGAATTGCGGTAACCACTAAAACCGGAGCGGCATTTTTTGACAGCCAATTGTCTTTTGCCATGATACGCGGCGGCCATGTTGACGCTACGGTATTGGGCGCTTTACAGGTTGACCAGCAGGGAAATCTGGCGAACTGGATGGTTCCGGGAGTATTTGTTCCCGGCATGGGCGGCGCTATGGATTTGGTCGTCGGCGCCAAAAGAGTGATTATCGCCATGGAACACACCAACAAAGGGCAGCCCCGAATCGTCAAACGCTGCACCCTGCCCTTAACCGCGGCAAACGAAGTTGACCTCATTGTTACCGAGCGCGCGGTTATTGAAGTTACCAAAGACGGATTGGTCCTAAAAGAAATTAATCCGCTGTTTTCGCTGGAAGACGTTATCAACGCAACCGACGCAGAGCTGATTATTCCGGACAATCTGGTTCAGAAAGCGGTTTAAGAAAAGACCTTTTTTATATTTCAGACTGCCGGCGGCTGATTACATTATAATGCTCATCGGCTGTTATGGGTTCATAGTTCTGCAACAGCAGGTTAAAGCAATTTTCATCAATAAAAAGTTCGTTTTCATCTGTCCGGCTGCGCTCCAGCACACGTTTGCGGGCAGTATTTTCGTTGCAGTTCAGCTGATGAAAGACAATGTCTCCGGTGAGGCGGGAAGCTTTTTCATAGGCCTGGCGACGGTCTTCTTTTGACCAAAAACCATAATCGAGAACAACATCCACACCGGCAGCCACGACTTGCGCTGCCAGGCTCCAGATTAAATCATCCACCTTTTGAGCGGCGCTGCGAAACTCAGGTTCGGGAAGATTGCGACCATAGAGGCTGCGCATAAATTCATCGTGGGTAAAACGAACCGCGGGCAATTCTTTTTCCAATTTTTTGGCCAGGGTGGTTTTGCCAAACCCCATAAAGCCGACTATCAAATGTATGGCCGCCATTAGACACCTCCGTTACTAACAAATTATACGTTGAATTGAGAAAAAAGCAAACGAACAGAAAGATAAAAAAAGGGCTGCAACCGCAGCCCTTGATTTTTCTTCGAACGAAAATGCAATGATTAACGTTTGGAGAACTGATAAGAACGACGAGCTTTTGCTCTACCGTATTTCTTACGTTCAACAACACGGTCATCACGAGTCAGGAAGCCGGCTTTTTTCAGAACGGCACGCAATTCCGGTTCAAACTCATTCAGAGCTTTGGAAATACCGTGTTTGATAGCACCAGCCTGACCAGACAAACCACCGCCTTTAACAGTGCAGATTACGTCAAATTCATTAACGCGGTTTGCTACTTCGAACGGCTGATTGATAATCATTTTCAAAACCGGACGAGCAAAGTACTGGTCAATTGACTTTTCATTAATGGTGATGTTGCCTTTACCCGGCTTAATCCATACGCGGGCAACGGCGTCTTTTCTTTTACCTGTAGCATAAGAACGACCGAATTTGTCTTTCTTGGCCTTGCGAACAACAGCTTCAGAAGAAGAAGCAGAGGCAGCAGCTTTTACAGATGCGCTTTTGATATCTTTTAATGATTCGATTTTTTCAGCCATTATTATGCGCTCCTTTTATTCTTCGGGTTCTTGGATGCGATATCCAGAACTTCGGGGTTCTGAGCTGTATGCGGGTGATTTTCACCGGCATAAACTTTTAATTTGGTCATCTGCTGACGGCCCATCGGATTGCGGGAAATCATACGTTCAACAGCTTTGACGATAACTCTTTCAGGGAAACGACCGGCCAAGATTTTAGCAGGCGTGGTTTCCTTGATGCCACCAATCCAACCGGTATGTTTGAAATATTTTTTATCGGTCAGTTTTTTGCCGGTCAATTTAACTTTATCAGCATTGATAACAACGACATAGTCGCCGCAGTCGATGTTGGGAACGAAGTTCGGTTTATGTTTGCCGCGAAGAATCTTTGCGATTTCGGCAGACAGACGACCCAGAACAACACCCTGTGCGTCAACCACATACCATTTTCTCTCAATGTCAGAGGGCTTTGTTGCATATGTTGTGTTCATAGTATCTCTCTTTAAAAAGAAGGTTATAATTTCGTGTTGGAATATACAGGAAATAAATGTATTGTCAACAATAAAATTTCATTATTTTTCAACAACATAAATAACGGTATTATTATACCGCTCACTAACACTATGTTTTAGCTTAATTTATCTCTTATTCACCATCAATTAAAAAATGAATTCTTTTATCTGCTCGGGATAAATGCGGGTTTGCGGCGAAATCTCAACCCATTCGGCATAGGGCGCACGCGCGTTTTTTTCAATAAAAGGCACGGCATCTTGCGCATAGATGTTTTTATCCTCAAGTTCGGCGGACATAACAAAAACAATCTCGTGGCCTGATTTTCCGTTATAGGTAAAAATATTTTCAACCGCGCCAAGATTCCGCACCTTTGCCAGCTCAACGCCGAGTTCCTCCCGAAACTCGCGTCTCAACGCCTGTTCGGCCCGTTCGCCAAACTCAATGCCGCCGCCCAAAGCCCGATAAAAATATTCCCGTTTAACCTTGTCATAACACTTTACGGCCAAAACAGCCCCATCCGCACGGCGGACAAGGGCAACGGCCAAAGGACGGATGCGGGAAGCGTCAAACGGCATCTTTAAGACTTTCTTCCGCCAGATTTTTAAGTTCATAGAGCTTATCCAGAGCCTCACGCGGGGTGAGGTTGTCTGGGTTAAGTTCTTTCAGCGCTTCCATTGCCGGAACAATCTGTTGCGCAGCGGGCTCATCCTTGCTGCGGACTGCGGCAAAAAGCGGCAAGTCTTCCGCAAGCTGCGAAACCGATTGGCTTTTGCCCTCGCGTTCGAGCGTTTCGAGCACCTGCTCCGCCCGTTTGACAACCGTTCTGGGCAAACCTGCGAGCTTGGCGACATGAATGCCGTAAGAACGATCGGCAGCACCGTCAATCACCTCATGCAGAAAAATGACTTCGTCGTTAAACTCCTTTATTTTCATACAATGGAGCGTCATTAAAGGCAATTTTGAGGTCAACGCGGTCAATTCGTGATAATGGGTGGCAAACAAGGCCCGACATTTGTTTAGTTCGTGCAAGTGTTCTACCACCGCCCAGGCGATTGACAAGCCGTCAAACGTTGCGGTGCCGCGGCCGATTTCATCCAAAATTACAAACGAACGCTCGTCCGCCTGATTTAAGATGCTTGCAGTTTCAACCATTTCAACCATAAAGGTGGAGCGGCCGCGCGCCAAATCGTCCGAAGCGCCGACACGGGAAAAAATCTTGTCTATTACGCCGATATGGGCAGATGCACAAGGAACAAAAGAGCCCATTTGCGCCATAATGGCAATAATGGCGTTTTGGCGGAGAAACGTCGATTTACCTGCCATATTGGGACCGGTCAGAAGCCACAACCGGCCGTGAGCGTCGTCCAGTTGGCAGTTGTTGCCGACGAACGCCCCCGCGTTTTCTTTGGATATCGCATTTTCAACAACCGGATGCCGCCCTTCCTTGACGTCAAAAACAAGGCTGTCGTCAATCTGCGGTCGGCAATAGTTTTTCTCCACGGCAAGATCCGCCAAAGCGGAGGAAACGTCAAGTTCGGCCATGGCTTTGGCCGTGCGCGAAATATCCTCGGACGCCAGACGGACATCTTTGACCAGGTTGTCAAACATCTCCAGCTCCATAGCCAAAGCCTTGTCGGCGGCTCCGCGAATCTTGTTTTCAAGTTCGGTCAGCTCCACTGTGGTAAAACGCGTGGCGTTCAACACCGATTGCCGATGAATAAAGTCTTTGTTCTCCAGCATCTCCGGCGCAAATTTGCTCTGCACTTCGATAAAATAGCCGATGACATTGTTATATTTGATTTTGAGATTGGATATCCCGGTGGCTTCGGCATACTTGTTTTGCAGTTCGACAATCATCTTATGGCTGTCGTTTTTAAGCAGCTTTATTTCATCCAGCGGCGGATAAAAACCTTCACGGATAAAACCGCCGTCACGTGCCAGCAGAGGCAAATCCTCAGCCAGCGCCTGTTCCAACGTTGACACCAGATTGCTGTGTTCGCCCAGATTATTCAAAACCGTTTTCAGAGAATCGGGAAACTCGCTCAAAATCTGTTCGTCAGTGTTTTGATTGAAGCTCATCACCAGATTTTTCAACTGCGGCACAACCGCCAGCGCCGTCTTAATATTGGCAAGGTCACGAGGGCCGCCGCGTCCGAGGCTGAGCCGGGATACGGCTCTTTCAATATCAGGACAAGCCTTGAGAATTGCACGGACTTCCTGACGGATACGATTGAAACGGGTAAAAAATTCAACACTGTCCAAACGCCGGTTGATACCTTCAATATCCTTCAGGGGATTAGATACACGGGAGGCCAGCAGACGGCCGCCGGCACCGGTCACGGTGCGGTCAATGACTCCAAGCAGACAGGAATTTTTATCTCCGGTCAACGCTTCTACCAGTTCCAGCGAACGCCGAGTGGCGCCGTCTATTTCCATAATCTGGCTTTCGGTTACCTTGACCGGTTTGGAAATCAGCGGGATTTTTCCTTTTTGGGTATTTTCGACATAGTCAAGCAATACGCCGGCAGCGGTAATCTCTGCGCGGGTGAAGTTTCCAAAAGCCTCGACAGCCTCAACCTTGAAAACCGTTTCCAGGCGTTTTTTTGCATTTTCGCTGTTAAAACGCGCCTGGGGAAGAACCGAAAGCTGGTCACGATAGTCGTTGAGGACGTTAAATATCTGCGGATTTTGGAGGTAAGTGTCGGAAATAACGGTTTCTACCGGATTAAGGCGGGACAGGATGCCGGCCAGAACAACGCCCTCATCCTTGGCCTTAAGCGCAACCTCCTGCAAATAAAAATCGCCGGTGGAAATGTCCAGCCAAGAAAGTCCTAAGGTATCGTTGACTTTGGCCAGCGTAAGCAAAAAGTTGTTTTTCTTGGCGTCCAACAAAGGTTCTTCAGTCAGGGTTCCGGCGGTTACCAGGCGGATGACCTCACGTTTGACGACGGATTTGGCACCGCGTTTTTTAGCTTCTTTGGGGTCCTCGACCTGCTCGCAGATGGCAACTTTATATCCCTGACGGATGAGTTTGGCCAGATAGCTTTCGTAAGCATGAAAGGGAACACCGCACATCGGAATGTCCTGACTGTCCAGTTTGCCCCGTTTGGTCAGGGCAATATCCAAGGCCTTGGACGCTATAACGGCATCGTCCAAGAACAGTTCGTAAAAGTCTCCCATCCGGTAGAAAAGCAGATAGTCCTGATGTTCTTTTTTGATTTGGAGATACTGCGCCATCATCGGCGTCATCGCAGCTGATTTTTCTTTAAGTTCGTTCATTTTATCTCAAAAATTTAATGATTTTAAACTTGTTATATAATAATATGATTGCATCTTAAGTCTAGGATTAATTGCAAGATATAGGACGGGAAATATGTTTGAGCGTGCCAGAAATGCCCTGGGAATTGAAAAAAATTCCAAATTTGTGGAACGGGTGCTGTTTTTGAGCTTTCCGACAGCGCTGGTTTTCATCACGCTGGCGGCATTCCGCCTGGTTGACCCGATGCTGGCGGTCATCTCGCTCGGCGCCGTGGTTATGTTTAACATTGTACTGCTGTTTCCGCTGACGTTTGAACTTCAACAAATCAAACGTTATGTGACAACGCTTTCCAACGGCGGAGAATTTGACGAAAGCAAGATGACGCTCTCGGAAAAAGACGCCAAAGAAATCGTGGACGCCGTTAATGCGATGCATCGTTTCTGGGCTCAGAAAACCGACATGCTGGAAGCGCAGACGATTTCCGACACCGCAGTGCTCGATTCCCTGCCCGACCCCATCATGATGATTGACCGGGCCGGAAACATTTTGGGTGCGAATCTTTCTGCCCGCAACACCTTCGGCAAAAACATCACCGACAAAAACGTTGAAAAACTGTTTCGTTCAAATAATTTTATTAATGCGGTGGCCAAAGTTCTGAACAAGGAAAGCAAATCGGAGAACTTGATTTTTTACATAGACAAGCCGGTAAACCAAAAACTGTATGCCCATATCAAACAGCTGCCGTGGTTGTCCAAGGGCAAAGCGGTAGCGGTGATTTCGGTTTATGACCTGACCAAGTCGATGAAAATCGAAAAAATGCAGTCGGATTTCGTGGCGAACGCCAGCCATGAACTCAGAACCCCGCTGTCTATCATCTCAGGGTTCATCGAAACGCTGCAAACCTCGGCCAAGGACGATCCTGACGCCCGCGACAATTTTTTGAAGATTATGTCCGAACAGGCGGAATATATGTCATCTCTTATCGAGAATCTGCTGTCGCTTTCAAAAATAGAGATGAAACAGGACCAAAAACCGGAAGAAAAAGTTGACGTGCTCGACATCGTGGAAGAAGCCGGCGAAGCCCTGTCGATGAAAGCTCAGGAAAGAGACATGAAAATAAAAATCGAGAGCGAAGACGGCATTCCCGAAATCACCGCGGACCGCGCCCAAGTCAAACAAATTATACAAAACCTGACCGACAACGCCGTCAAATACGGCCTTTCGGGAACCGACGTCACCCTGAAAGTGTCCAATTGCGACAAGATTCCGCTGTCGAAAAGCTTTAAGACATCCGCGGGCAAAGCGGTCGCCGTCGCTATCAACAACAAAGGGCCGAAAATCTCACCGGAAAATCTGGCCCGTCTGACCGAACGGTTTTATCGGATGCAGGAGCATAAAGACCTGAACATCAAGGGCACCGGTCTGGGCCTCTCCATCGCCAAACAGATTATTATCCGTCACAACGGCAATCTGACGGTCAATTCAAACAACTACAACGGAACAACGTTTACCATTTATCTGCCGGTTGAACAATAAAAGGAGCTGTTTATGAAACTGGAAGTTTTGGGTACGAATGCGGCTTTTGCCAAAGAAGGCGTCAACAATTCCTTTATCCTGTGGGATAACGACGGCCTAGGAATACTGTTGGACTGCGGCTTCAGCGTGTATCAGGCTTTGCTTGAAAAAGGCCATGCCGAAAAGCTGAAGGCGGTACTTGTCAGCCATTTGCATCAGGATCATTGCGGTTCGCTGGTCAACCTGCTGGATTACCGTTATAAAGTTTTGGGGCAAACCACTGCGGTCGCCGGAGCTCCCGACGACAAGTTTATGTTTATGCATTCCGGCAACGGCTGGGAGGCCAAAACAGCCCCTTTGCCGGACGAACTTCGTCTGGATACCTTTGAAGTTCCTCATGCCAAGGGAATGCGGTGTTTGTCGCTAATGGTTAACGAAAAGCTTTATTACAGCGGCGACAGTGCAATTTCACTGTTGGATACTCCCGCCGCGGCCAAAGCGGAAATGATTATTCACGACGTCAGTTTGAGCAAAGGCGGCATCATTGTCAGCATTGATGAGCTTAACAAGGCACCGGCCGATATCAAAGCCAAAACTTTCGTCTCCCATTATCTGCCGAAAGATTATGACGCTCTGGCCGAAAAAGTTCAGCAATACGGTCTGGGCGGCGTTTTAAAACCCGGGGATATTTTTGAACTGAAATAAACGGTTTCCGACTGCAAAAAAAATCGAAACAGAAATTTCTGCCTGAGCCGGCACTGACAAAACAGTGCCGGCTTTTTTTACGGCAGACGGAGGACTTTCTCCTTAGCAAACTCCCGGAAACATCCTCCGCCCAAGGTCATTTTCGGAACATCGTTCCTCAAACAGTATTATCTGCGCGCGTTGATTGTTGAAACGATAATACCACATTTAACAATGTATTCTGCCTATACTACATATGCAAGCACTTTCTCTTCTTAACGTTGATTTATTTCAAAATGACAACCTCCGGCAAGAAAGAATTGACAAGCTTTACCGCCTTTGCTATGGTGCGCCCCAACGTGATTATATTTATTTCCATTATTAACTAAAAACAAAATCATTATGTTTAGCAAAAAGTTTTTTTCGCAAATCGTAAACACGGTATCTATGGTTACCGCAGCGTATTTTGCCGGAAGCGCCGCTTATCTGTTCTGCTGTGTTCCCGGTATCAGAAGCATTGTCATATTCATTCAGCTGATTGGAATAATGTTTACATTCATTATGTGGTATTGTTTACGCGAATGGCTGAACGAAAGGGCCGTATTCAGCTGTTTGAATCAGCAAAAAGCCGATATTGCCCTTTGTCTGACCGTTTACAGCTCGGGGGTTGCCTTTTTTCATTTTTGGACAAAGGCTTATATGAACCTTGGCAGTCCGGCGGAAGAACATCTGCATTATACGGCAATGTTTTGCCTGGGCGGATGTTTATTCTCTTTAGCGGCGCTGAGCATCGTACATCATTGGTTTGCCCTCTCAAAAAAAATTGATTATGAACAACAATAAACTGCTATGGCTGGTCCTGCACACAATGACGGGACTTATATTCCTAGGACTGGTTTATCTGCTGTTCTTTGAGGAAAGCCTGTTCGAACATATGGCAAATTATTTATGCCTGTCTCTTTGTCTGGCGATAATTCAGTTGTTATTCTTATATGTTCTGGGAGTGCTGGTAATCAAAAAGCTAAAACCGGAAACCAGACGACAGCGGCTGCTTTTGCTGGCAACTATCGTTTGCGGGCTGGTGTTTCAGGCGGCAACGGACATTTTTATGGTACTGATGTGCATCTCTACCATTTGGGATAAAAACTATTTTTTCTATTTAAACTGGCGAATGGCGACATTGTTGGTATCCATTTTCTCAGTTGCGCTTATGCCTTATGTGGTCATGATGGCAAAACCTAAAAAAAAGCTCCCCGATTAGAGGAGCTTTTTATTTTTTTATTGCCTTATTCTTTGGATGCCTTAAAATTTTTGGCAAACTCAAACTTGTCAATGCCGTTGACCGTCGTAACCGCCGAATTGCCCAAGAGAGCGGGCAATTCCATACTGCAGAAAACGCTGCGCGGATCGGCATTGTCAACAAATGCGGTAATATTGCCGGCAGCCTCGTCAATAAGACGCTTGGAAGCTTCTTTCCAAATCAGGGCGACATCGTCATCATTCAAGCCGGTATCCGAGCTGGCGAATCCCATTTCCACCAGCTTAGCCCCGCAGGGGGTATGCTCTATCATCATTTTGCCGCGGTTGGCGTTGACATATGCAAAAGCATCGTCACGATTTTTTTTGTTCGGCAGAAAACTGACGCTGTAGACAACCAGAGAGTCTTTCGGCGTACAAACATCATACGTTTTGGCTACTTTAAGCCCTTCCAAGAATAAGCTTTTCATTGTTCCTTTTTCTTTTTACTTTTCACAATATCCAAGGCACCGTTGCTGACAATGATATCCGCGGTATCGTTGTCACCAATTTCGCCGTCGAGAATCTTTAATGCTAATTTATTCTCAATTTGATTTTTTAGCAACCTTTTTAGTGGTCTTGCTCCATAAATCGGATCATAACCATTGTTGACTATCCAGATAAAGGCGGCATCATTGACGTGGAGATGGATGTTTCTCTCGGCCAGGCGCTTTTCAATATTGTCAATCTGTATCCGGGCAATGTCTTTGATGTTAGACTTGTCCAGACGATGAAACATGGTGATTTCATCAATACGGTTGATAAATTCCGGACGGAAAGAAGCCTTAACAATATCCATTACCTTAGCCCTGACCTTTTTAGGGTCATCTGCTCCGGTCGCGGTTGCCAAAATCTCAGACCCTAGGTTTGAAGTCATAATGATAATGGTGTTTTTAAAGTCTACGGTACGCCCCTTGCCGTCAGTCAGACGGCCGTCGTCCAAAACCTGGAGCAAAATATTAAAGACGTCCGGATGCGCTTTTTCGACCTCGTCAAACAAGATAACCTGATACGGCCGGCGGCGGACGGATTCCGTCAGAAAGCCGCCTTCCTCATATCCGACATATCCCGGAGGAGAACCGATTAAACGTGCAACCGCATGTTTCTCCATATATTCGGACATATCAACGCGCAGCAATGCAGTCTCATCGTTAAACAAAAATTCTGCCAAAGCTTTGCTCAATTCGGTTTTGCCGACGCCGGTCGGCCCCAAAAACAAAAACGAACCTATCGGCTGGCGGGAATCGCCAATGCCGGCGCGTGAACGCCTGACAGCGTTAGAAACGGCAACAATGGCGTCTTTCTGCCCGATAACGCGTTTGGAAAGAAACTCCTCCATGTGCACAAGTTTTTCACGTTCGCCTTCCAACATTTTATCAACGGGAATGCCGGTCCATTTGGAAACAACCGCAGCGATGTCCTCCTCATTTACAGTTTCGGAAAAACTGTTTTTGTGCTTTTCGGCATTTTCTTCAGCTGCTTTAATCTTACTTTCCAATCCGGGAATAATGCTGTACTGAAGTTCTCCCGCACGTTCAAACCGGCCTTCGCGTTTGGCGATTTCCACTTCTACGCGGGCCTTATCCAACTGATCTTTCAAATCGGTGAAGTCTGCCAGCCCCTGTTTTTCTTCTTTCCATTTTTCTTCCAGAGATTTGGCCTTGGCTTCCAATCCAGAAATCTCGTAACCGATGAGTTCCAGACGTTCCTTGGATTTTTCGTCAGTTTCTTTTTTCAGGGCTTCGCGTTCGATTTTAAGCTGTAATATGCGGCGATCCAACTCATCCAATTCTTCCGGCTTGGAATCAATGGCCATACGCAAAGAACTGGCGGCTTCGTCCATCAGGTCAATTGCCTTGTCCGGCAGAAAACGGTCGCTGATGTACCGGTTGGACAAAGTGGCAGCGGCAATCAAGGCCGAATCCGAAATCTTTACGCCGTGATGAAGTTCAAACTTTTCCTTTATGCCGCGCAGAATGGAAATTGTTTCTTCCACATTCGGTTCACCGACATACACGGCCTGAAAACGGCGGGCCAGAGCGGCATCTTTTTCAACATACTTTTTATACTCATTCAACGTCGTCGCCCCGAGGCAATGCAATTCACCGCGCGCCAAAGCCGGTTTCAAAAGGTTAGACGCATCCATGGAGCCCTCGCTGGCACCGGCACCGACCAAGGTATGCATTTCATCAATAAAAAGAATAATGCTGCCGTCGGAGGATTCAACGTCTTTCAGCACTGCTTTCAGGCGCTCCTCAAACTCACCGCGGAACTTTGCTCCGGCAATCAATGCGCCTAAGTCCAGAGCCAACAGACGCTTGCGGCGCAGGCTTTCCGGCACGTCGTCATTAACGATGCGCATCGCCAACCCCTCGACAATGGCCGTTTTGCCGACGCCCGGCTCACCTATCAGAACCGGATTGTTTTTGGTACGGCGTGACAAGACCTGAATGGTGCGGCGAATTTCATGCTCCCGGCCGATAACCGGATCAAGCTTGCCTTCCTTCGCTTTTTGGGTAATGTCTATGGTAAACTTTTTCAGAGCCTCAAAATTATCTTCGGCACTTTCGCTGTCGGCAATCCTGCCCTTGCGGTATTCGTTAATCACCTGATTAAGTTTAACGGCATTTACGCCGGAAGCTGTTAAAATATCATAGGCTTCATTGCCGGAAGTCATGGACAGGGCCTGAAAAATCCGCTCAATGGTAACAAACCTGTCTCCGGACTTATCTGCCAGCTTTTCGGCTTCCATCATCACCATGGTGAAATCCTGAGACATCAGGCTTTGGACGCCGGAACCGGCTACCTGGGGCAATTTTGCAAACGCGGTTTCAACCTTGTCGCGTATTTGGGTGATGCTTCCGCCGGCCTTGAGAATCAGATTGACAATCAAGTCGTTTTTATCGTCCAAAAGAACTTTCAGCAAATGCAACGGCGTAATGTACTGGTTGCGATTAGCCGCAGCCAGGTTGATTACGTCCTGCATTAGTTCTTTGGAACGGTCTGTTAATTTTTCAAAATCCATAATTTATACCTCTCTTTCTTCTAATAATAGATATAGGAAGCCGGGAGGTACAAAATCAAGCAGAGTAAACTATTTTTCCGGTTGAAGCTTGATTAAGGTTATCTCGGACGGCGCCAGCAGACGCATACTCGGCCCCCAGGTACCGGCTCCGTTAGAGACATAGAGGTCAATGCCATTGACTTTATAATGTCCCGAAAGATATGTATTGGCCTTTTTGGCCAGCCAGTGGAACGGGAATATCTGTCCGCCGTGGGTATGGCCGGACAACATCAGTTCATAGTTAAACGAAGTCAAGTTGTCAATCAGGGAGGGGTTGTGAGACAGCAAGACACGGAAATTATCGCGGCTGCTGCCTTTGAGCGCACGCTCAAAGTTAATACTGAAGGTCGGGTGAGCCACGGAGGTTCCAGCATCGGGAATTCCGGAGACGAAGACGTTGGTGTTGCCAATCATTAATCCGCGGTTAACCAGCATTTTGAAACCAAGCTGACGAAACTTATAAGCCCAGCCGGTTAAACCGCTGTAGTATTCGTGGTTTCCCATAACCGAATAAATTCCGTAAGGCGCACTCAACATTCCCAAGGCATTAAGCTGCCGGTCAATCTTGTCGACACGGTCATCCATAATGTCTCCGGTCAGAAAGATAATGTCGGGATTAAGCCCGTTAACCTTGTTAATGACATTGTAAACACGGCTCATCGGGGTCGTCCGATTGATGTGGAGGTCACTGAGCTGGACAATGGTAAGTTCACGATTAACCAAAGGGGTCTTAATATTCAGCGTATTAACGGCGGGAGAGCGCACTCCTTCGTAAATGCTGTATATGCAAAGAAGAAACGTGGCCAAAACCGTAATCATATTGGCACGGGCAAGCACGCTGATGTTTTTGGGATTAAACGTCCAGCTGCCGCAGCCGATAATTTTGGTTATGCCATACAACGCGTACCATATGATGTCGCGGACAATGAGCATAAACAAAAGCAGAAAAACAAAACCAAATAACGTAAAACCGCAGAAAGAGATAACGGCGAAGACAGTATCGCTTATAAATTTCAGCTGCCCCAAACCACCGATAATAAGCGGCGCAAACCACCCCAAAACCACAAACAAGGCTATCAGAATTTTAGTACCGCGTCTGAGGTCGCTGTAACTGACCAAAGTTCTGACGGTAATAATAGAACAGGCAATCGCCGTTACTAAAGCAATAACTAAAAAAATCACTTCACAAGTCTCCACGTTCTGCAGATATTAGTCTTCAACAAAATAATATCAAAGGCCCTTAAAGTACGGCGGCGGCTGCAACCGACTTTGCGGTACGGCGGGGACGGGTTACCTTGGGCGCCTTAACTTCTTCCGAGCCGGATATCAATTCCGACTTGGCGTCCGCCGGGCTGATTTCAATGATTTTAAATTCCCGTTTTGCCGGAGCGGCCGCTTCTGCAACCGGTGACGCCTCAACAACGGCAGGAACCGAGGCAGTCTCAGCGACGGCCGGAGCCTGAACGGCATTTTCAACTTCTGCAGGCGCCTCGTTTTCTTTTACGGCAGCAACCGGACGCTGCATATTCTTACGTTCATTAATTTCGGTGACTATCTTACGGTAATGTTCGGCATATTGACGGAAGACTTCAGCTTCGACATAATCGCCGTTGCCATGCGCTTCTTTGGCCAGTTCATTATATCTTTTTATCAAATCCAGAGCTGTACCGCTGATTTTTCCGGCAGCACTGATACTGTCGAACTTATAATTCAAAGAATAAATCTGATTGTAGTTATTGTTGTTATTACGATATTTATTATTAGTTTTTTTCATACACACATTACCATAAATATTTTCTTCAGAGATGTCTGAAGTGTTAAAATTTCAAATGTAAAATAAAAAATTTTGTTTTAGATGAAATAAAAGGCGCAAAACAAAAAAGTAAACAAAGCCGCCGAGATAACCGTCATATTACATAATAATTCACTAAAAGCAACTTATTTTTTTAAGATTACACATCTTTCAACGTCACCTAAATCTTTTATTATCTGCAAAAGTTTAAGCCCCTGCGCGCAGAAAATGCGGGCGACTTCTTCAGCCTGTTCGATGCCCACTTCCAAAAACACAATACCGTCGGGATTCAGCAGCAGAGGAATCTCCGATGCCAAACGGCGATATTCGCGCAATCCGTCGGAACCGCCGTCCAACGCCCTGAGAGGATCGTATTTCCGAACCTCAATGTCTAAGCGGGGAATGTCTGCCGAAGGAATATACGGCGGATTGGAGACAATCATATCAAACGTCATACCCAAGTTGACATGAAAATTATCTTCAGCCCAGCTTTTGTTAACGAACTTTACTCTGTCGGCAACATTTAAATTATGGGCATTGCGCCGTGCTATTTCAAGAGCCGGACGCGAAACATCCACCCCAACGCCGGTCAGTTCGGGACAATCAGCGAGAATGGAGAGCAAGATGCACCCCGAGCCGACGCCCAAGTCCAACACGTTTTTAACGCAATGAATTCCGGCATAGCCCACCGCAGCCTCAACCAGCACCTCGGTGTCCGGCCGGGGCGACAGAACGTCTGAGGAAACCTCAAAATCATATTTGTAAAACCCGCGGGTACCGAAAATTTTATCCAACGGCTTATGCGAGAGGCGCTCTTTCAGCATTTTTTTAAGCTGTTTTTGCTGAACAGAATCCAAATTAGCACGACAAAAACGCACTTCCGACGTCTCAATTCCCAAAACGTGCGCAATCAGCATACGCGCTTCCAACCGCGGCGAATCAATTTTTCCGGCGGCAAGCTTACGCGCCGTTTTTATCATTATGCTTTCTAAATCAGAATCCATCTTCGCACCCAAAAAAAGACCGGAAACATCACAAACGATGTCCGGTTTCCTTTATAGCAAAGAAAAGTAAATAAAAAATTACGAATGGCAATTCTCTTCTTTTCGCAACAGAACCGTGTGAGCATCTTTTTCAGCAACAGCTCCCCGCTTTTTCAGCTCGATAACCTTACGAATACGAAGTTCCATACGGCGGATAAAGCTCTCGATATCCAAACCGAGCAACGCTTTTTCCTCCGAGGAGAGAATCCCTTTTCCGCCCAAGCGGCTATGTAAACTTTCCGTACGCATAGCAGTCTCCCTGTCTGTCTGAATATTATATCACGCTTTGGCTTTAATTGCAAGCAAAACAAGGTTTTGCAGTTTTTCAAAGGCCTTTTTTTCTATTTGGCGCACCCGTTCACGGCTGATGTTGAATTTGGCCCCGATTTCTTCCAAAGTAACAGGCTCTTCCCGGAGCATCCGGTTTTTGATAATATACTGTTCGCGTTCATCCAGACTCTTCAGACACTGCTGCAGAATCTTAGCCTTAAAGCCGGCTTCCTGCCGACGAGCGAGGTTTTCTTCAATATTTTGGCTCTTGTCGACGATAAAATCAATTTTTTCGTCTTCATCCTCATCAGAGACCGAAACGTTAAGCGACTTGTCTCCGCCCAGGCGGCCGTTCATCTCCTTAACTTCAGCCTCGTCAACAACCAGTTCGCGGGCAATGGCAGAGACTTCGTCAGGAGAGAGTTCCTTGTTTTCATAAATCCCCAAACGGGCCTTGATGCGGTTAAGGTTATAAAAAAGTTTTTTCTGCGCAGCCCGGGTACCGATTTTAACCAGAGACCAGGAACGCAAAATGTAATCATTGATAGCCGCCTTAATCCACCAGATGGCATAAGTGGCCAGACGGACTTTTTTGGAAAGGTCGAATTTTTTAACCGCCTGCATCAACCCGATATTGGCCTCGGAAATAATATCCGCCATCGGCAATCCGTAATGACGGTAGTTGAAAGCGATTTTGGCTGCCAGACGCAGATGCGAGGTTACCAGAGTCTGAGCGGCATTCATATCGCCGCGGCTTTGGAAATCGACAACAAGCTTTTCTTCTTCGGCCTCGCTCAAAACCGGAAACTTCTTAATCTGTTCCATATAGGAAACCAGACTGTTGTCACTGACAAGAGCGGGCAAATTAGACGTTCTAACAACAAGTTCAGAACCTGTACTCATTATAAATCAACCTCTTTTCTTCAACCTAATAAAGCATATGCTGATATAGTCTTCGTTTTATAAAAAAACAACACCATCAGCAAAGAATGATAGTAGTCTTATTTACATTCCGTTGCAATATATTTTTGTAAAAAGTTACAAATAAATCAGTATGTAAAACGGAGCAGAGAATTTTCTGACGATGAGGAACCGTAGTTAATGATATCGGCCGAAATACCGCCGTTTTGAGGATACAGCAACAGGTAAAGCTGACTTTTCAAAACCGGATTGTTACCGCGGCACAAACGCATATCTTCATTACTCAGGCCGCGGTTTATCTTGTAAGAAATAATCCGGTTGGCCACACGGTAGTTGTCGCGCGGAACAAAATCGGCCACAGAAAGCTCTTCAAACTCTGCGGTATTTTTCACCGCCAGCTTTTGAGCTCGGCGGTCGTATAGATTGCCGGCACCTTCAGCAGCCTGAAAAGTGGCCAACTGCCGACGCGTCAGCTCCAACAGACGGGCATCGTTGCAGTCAGGCAACGCTACCGGCTTTTTTGCTTCGGTTGTCGCCGCTGCTGAGGTTTCGAGCGCAGAATCGGAATCCGGGACAACCGCTGCGGTATTTTGAGCGGAGGCAATTCCGGCAAAAAAGCACAATCCCCACAGAACAACAAAATACCGCATGGTTTTCTCCCTGAAAATTAGAAATTAATCGAATTCGGCGTTCTCGGAAAAGGAATAACGTCGCGAATGTTGCCGATGCCGGTGACCAGCATCATCATACGTTCGAATCCCAAACCGAAACCGGCATGCGGCACGGTGCCGAAACGGCGGGAATCAAGATACCATTCGTAATCTTCTTCCTTCATCCCCATTTCCTCAATACGACCGAGCAAAACATCCATACGCTCTTCACGCTGGGAACCGCCGATAAGCTCACCGATGCCGGGAACCAGGACATCCATGGCGGCAACCGTTTTGCCGTCATCATTCAGGCGCATATAAAAAGCTTTGATTTCCTTGGGGTAATCGCGAACGATGACCGGCCGTCTAAAATGCTTTTCGGCCAGAAAACGCTCATGTTCGGTTTGCATATCAATACCGAACTCCGGTTCATACTCAAACTTCTGTCCGGATTTTTTCATAATGTCGATTGCTTCGGCATAGGTAATGCGGGCAAAACCGTTTTCTGCGATGTTATGGAGCTTGTCGAACAATCCCGGTTCAACAAACTTGTCAAACAGCTCAAGGTCTTCATGGCTGTTTTCCAGCAGGAAGTTAATGCAATATTTAACCATATCCTCAGCCAAATCCATATCGTCGTGAATGTCGGCAAAAGCCATTTCCGGTTCAATCATCCAAAATTCGGCGGCATGACGGGTGGTGTTGGAATTTTCGGCACGAAACGTCGGACCGAAAGTATAAATGTCGCCCAGCGCCATGGCATACATCTCGCCGTTGAGCTGGCCGGAAACCGTCAGATGTGCCTCTTTTCCGAAGAAATCCTGAGAATAATCGACTTTTCCGTCCGGCGTTTTGGGAATATTGTTCATATCCAGCGTGGTTACCCGGAACATTTCTCCGGCACCTTCACAGTCGGAACCGGTAATCAAGGGCGTATGAACATAACGAAATCCGCGTTCCTGGAAAAATTTGTGAACAGCGTAAGACAAATTGGAGCGAATCCGAAAAGCCGCGCCATATTTGTTGGTACGCGGGCGCAAATGAGCAATGCTGCGCAGATATTCGTCAGTATGCTTTTTCTTTTGCAGGGGAAAATCATCGGGCGCAAAGCCGTAAATTTTGATTTCTTCGGCAACGACCTCATATTTCTGGTTGCCGCCTTTGGATTCAACCAAAGCACCGCGGACCGCCACGGAAGATCCGGTCGTCAGTTTTTTGACTTCCTCATAATTGTTGAGATTATTATTGGCAATAATTTGAATATTTTTTAAGCAGGAACCGTCATTGAGTTCAATGAATGAAAAATCTTTTGCATCGCGGCGGGTTCTGACCCAGCCTTTTACCAATACCTCGTCAAGCGGACGCTCAGAGGCCAAAACTTTTACAATTTTAGTTCTTTGTAACATTTTTATATCCTTAAAATACATAAAATCATCAGATTACTGCCAGTAATCGCGGAATGAATATATTACAAGAATACAGACTTGTCCAGATTGACATTTATTAATATGCGTATTAAATCTTAAATTAGTAGAAACTTAAAGGAGATTTGTGATGAAGAAGTTTGCAATACTGCTGGTTTTGCCTTTGGCATTACTGGTTAACGCCTGTACCTCGAGAATCGGCGCCAACGAATATGCCACCGCCGGAACAGGACAGGTTAACCGCGCGGTCAAAGGAACAATTGTCAGCGTACGCCAAGTTCAGGTTCAGAGCGACAACGGAGCCGGAACCCTCATCGGCGGCGCAGCCGGCGGTGTTGCCGGTTCAATGATTGGCGGAAGCGACGCCGCCCATATTTTGGGGGCTCTCGGCGGAGCCGTTGTCGGCGGTATGGCCGGTGATGCGGCACAGGGAGCTCTGTCCCGCCAGGGCGGTTACGAGTATGTCGTACAGCTGGATACCGGCGGATTAATCACGGTTACCCAGGGAACCGACGTATTGCTGACGCCGGGACAAAAATGTCTGGTGCTGTACGGCAAACAAGCCCGCGTTGTTCCTTATAACGGAATTTAACCTTCAAGAGAATATAAAAAAAGCCCTTCGTTCAAACAGGGCTTTTTTGTTATTTGCGGT
>HF995271.1 GCA_000432275.1 Proteobacteria bacterium CAG:495 | reverse complement strand
GTTAAAAACCCGGAACCTGTTGTTCCTGAGTTCATTCTATCAAATATTTTCGAAAGAGTAAATAGTTATTTATGCGGGGTGGACGGAAAATTTATCCCGCAATGTAGGTTTTTACCGCATCGTCGCGCTCGAACAAATATAAGAGGATGCGCAGCGCTTGACCTCTGGGCGTTTGCAGATTGGGGTCCAGTTCAAGTATCATCTTGGCATCCTGATTGGCGGTATGCAGCAAGTTTTGATGTACATTCATATCAGCCAGCCGGAATTCGCTGAAACCGCTTTGTCTGGTACCGAGAATTTCGCCGCCGCCGCGCAGTTCCAAATCTTTTTCCGCAATCAGAAAACCGTCTTCGGTTTCTTTCATAATATTCAGACGCTGATGAGCGGTTTCGCTCAACGGATAGGCGTACATCAAAATACAGGTTGACGCCTCAAAGCCGCGTTTAATCCGCCCACGCAACTGATGCAGCTGTGCCAGCCCGAAACGTTCCGCATGCTCGATAACCATTACCGTGGCCTCCGGTACGTTGACGCCGACTTCAATAACGGTTGTTGCTACCAGCAGTTTAAGCTCGCCTTTTTTGAAACGCTCCATAACCGCATCTTTTTCCTTCATTTTGCCGTGGACCAGTCCGACATCTCGGCCGAAAATCTTTTGCAGCGCGGCAAAACGTTCTTCTGCCGCCGCCAAATCCGATTTCTCTGATTCCTCCACCAGAGGACAAACCCAATAGGCCCGGCAGCCGCTGTCGATTTTGCGTTTTAATGCGGCAACCACTTCGCTGATTTTATCAACCGGCAATACCCTGGTGTCTACCGGTTTACGTCCTTCCGGAACTTGATCTATTTTAGAGTATTCCATATCTCCGTATGCCGTCAAAACCAGTGTCCGCGGAATAGGCGTGGCCGTCATGACCAGTACGTCGGCCTTGTTTCCCTTAGACGAAAGTCCCAGCCGCTGATGAACGCCGAAGCGGTGCTGTTCGTCGACAATAGCGCAGGCCAGATCCTTAAATTTGACGTCATCCTGAAACAATGCATGGGTTCCGATAAGAATGTTTATTCTGCCGCTTTCCAAATCTTCCAGAATCTGAGTACGGGTTTTGCCTTTGGTTCTGCCGCAGAGCAGTTCCGCCCGGATGCCGATTTCTTCGCACAGGGGCTGGATTGTTTCCATATGTTGTTTGGCCAGAATTTCGGTTGGCGCCATAATTGCCGCCTGCGTGCCGCACTCAACCGCATTAAGCATCGTCATTAGCGCCACGATGGTCTTTCCGGCTCCGACATCTCCCTGCAACAGGCGCAGCATCCTGAAGCCGGACCCTTGGTCGGCATAAATTTCGCCTAAAACTTTTTCTTGCGCGGCCGTTAGCTTGAAAGGCAGCTTTTCCAATATTTTTTTGCGCAGCATTCCGTTTCCGCGAATTTCTCTTCCGGCTTGTTTTTTCACCCTTTGCCGTACGATGGCCAGAGCCAGCTGGTTGGCCAGCAGCTCGTCATAGGCCAGACGCATCCGCGCCGGGCTTTGAGGCAGCAGTTCATCGGCATTTTTCGGGTTATGTGCGGCGGATAACGCGTCTTTAAATCCAAGCCAGTTTTGTTTTTTTCGGTATTCTTCGTTCAGCCATTCAGGAAAGGCGGGAACCCGCTCAAGAGCCTGCTTAATCCATTTGTTGAGCATTTTGTTGCTGATGCCCGCGGTCAGCGGATAAACGGTTTCTATTCCGAGCACTTTATCCATTTCTGCCGGTTTGACGATATAATCGGGGTGACTCATCTGCCAAAACCCGTTAAAACTGTCAAGCTTGCCGCTGATGACTCGCTCTTCTCCGACAGGAAGATTCCTTTGAAGCGAGTCGACATAAGCCTTGAAGAAAATCAGCGTCAACGGTTCGGTATCATCCTCGACGATGACCCGATAGGGTTGTTTGCTGCTTTTGGGCGGAATATGCTCAATAACTCTGACTTTCAGAGTACATATGCGTCCCGGAACCGCATCACGGAGCTTGGGCGAATATCTCCGGTCGACCAGCCCTGAAGGCAAATGCCACAGCAAATCGACAACTTTGCTGCCGGCCAAATTGGCGACCGGCTTGTAGCTGCGGTCGCCGATGCCTTTCAGAGTATTGATTTCCGCAAACAGCGGAAAGAGGATTTCCGGACGCATGTTTCTGCTCGTCTCACATAAAAAACTGTTGCCATACTGCCGATATTGTATATATTTTATATCCATAAGTAAACTCTTAAGATAATATATATGCAATACGATATTGATAAATTGGCAGGGTGCACCGTCTCATCGGTTCCCGAAGGATATGACGCTTTTCTGCTGGATAGTTTTGCCCAGAATTCATCCCGGGATATTTTGTATGTCGTCTCGGACGGCAATGAACTGGCGCGTACCGCCGATCTTCTGGAATATATTAATCCCGGCCTCCGGGTTTTGCGGTTTCCGGCTTGGGATACGGTGCCGTACGACCGCGTCTCTCCCAATGTCAATATCATATCGACCCGGATTGACACCCTTTCCGAACTGGCGTTAAAGCCTTTGGCCAAAACGCCCCGCATTGTCATTGCCAGCGTCGGCTCCGTCTTGCAAAAACTTCCTCCTCTGAAAATATTTCTTAATTCTTCGCGTGAAGTTGCAGTTGGCAAAAAGCTGGATTTCAATGATTTTTTGCATTATGCGGCGACCAACGGATATAACCGTGTAGAGCAGGTGATAGAACCTGGGGAGTATGCCGTCCGCGGAGATATTATCGACATCTTTCCGGTGGGGACTGCTGATCCCTTGCGGATAGATTTGTTTGATGACGAAATTGAACGCATCCGAACCTTCGATGCCATGAGCCAGCGTACTACCGGCGAACGCCGCAGCTATACGTTTAAGGTAATGAGCGAGGTTTTGTTGGATGCCAACACGATAAGGTCTTTCCGTACCAAATACCGCGAAGCTTTTGGGGCCGCGTTTAACGAAGATGAAATTTACGAGGCGGTTTCCAATGGGCAGAAATATATCGGTATGGAAAACTGGCTGCCGTTTTTCTATGATGACGCGCTGCCGACGCTGTTTGACTATATTCCGGGAGCTGCGCTTGTCGTCGGAAAAAACGTTGAAGAAGCGGCTGCGGCCAAGGCCGAGAGCATTGCCGACTATTACCAGGCGCGTCTGGAGGCGTTAAGCGTCAAAAGCGCTGCCGAAATTGATGCATACCGTCCGGTCAAACCGGAGCTGTTATACCTGACAGATAAAGATTTCAAAACCATATTGGTAAAAAAACAGGCGTTGTCATTTACGCCGCTGAGCATTCCCGACGGAGAAAATGTCCTTAACGCTGCGGTTTTGCCGTCGCGCGATTTTTCCAATGCCAAAAGCATAACTGCCGGACAGGTTTATGCCGATTTGAAAGACTATCTGGCCGAAAATAAAAGACTGAAACGCATTGTTGCCTGCTACAGCGAAGGTTCCCGCGAACGACTGTTTTCGTTGATGAGCGAATATGGAATTCCGGATATGGGTTTTGCTGAAAACTGGGCGGAAGCACTTTCCAAGTCTGACCGTAAGACGGTGCTGGCCGTAATGCCTCTGATGCACGGCTTCAAAGGTGATGGCTGGTGTCTGATTTCAGAGCAGGATATTCTGGGCGAGCGTCAAAACCGTAAACATGCCAAAAAAATAACGGCCAAGGATTTCATTGCAGACGTATCGGCGCTCAGCATCGGAGAATTGGTCGTTCATATCGAGCACGGTATCGGCCGCTTTATGGGACTGGAAAACATTACTGCCGGCGGTGCGCCTCACGATTGTTTGAAAATTCTTTATGCCAATGATGCCAAACTGTTTGTTCCTGTCGAAAATATTGATGTTATTTCCCGCTATGGAATTGAAGACGATAACATTCAGCTGGATACCCTGGGAGGCGCTGCCTGGCAGGCCAAAAAAGCCAGAGTTAAGGAAAAAATCCGCGACATTGCCGAAAAGTTGATTAAGATTGCCGCCGAACGCCATCTCAAAAAAGCGGACTGTTTCATTCCGCCCCAGGGAATGTATGACGATTTCTGCTCCCGCTTTCCGTATAATGAAACCGATGACCAGCTCAATGCCATTGCGGATGTTATGGGGGATTTGAATGCTGCTATCCCGATGGACAGACTGGTGTGCGGCGATGTCGGTTTCGGCAAAACCGAGGTTGCCCTGCGAGCGGCCTTTGCGGTGGCGTCTGCCGGCGCGCAGGTTGCGCTGATTGTCCCCACCACCTTGTTGGCCCGTCAGCATTATTACAATTTCAAAAAACGGATGGAGGGTTTTCCCGTACGGGTTAAGATGCTTTCCCGATTGGTAACTCCCAAAGAAGCCGCTCTGACCAAACAAGGGTTGGAGGAAGGTTCGGTAGAGATTGTCATCGGCACGCATGCGTTGCTTTCCAAAGATATCAGGTTCTGCAATCTTGGTTTGTTGATTATTGATGAAGAGCAGCATTTCGGCGTCGCCCACAAAGAAAAGCTGAAACAGCTGAAGTCCGATGTCCATGTTTTGACGCTGACTGCAACGCCGATTCCGAGAACGTTGCAATTGTCGTTGACCGGAGTAAAACAGCTCAGCATTATCGCCACGCCCCCGGTTGACCGGCTGGCGGCGCGAACTTTTGTGATGCCGTTTGACAAGGTGATGATAAAAGAGGCTGTTTATCGCGAAAAATTCCGCGGCGGACAGATATTTTTCGTATGTCCCCGGGTGTCGGACATTTTTGAAGTGGAAAAGGGACTGCGGGCATTGGTTCCCGACATAAAAATTTTGGTTGCCCACGGACAGATGCCGGTCAAACAACTGGAAGAAGTAATGAATGACTTTGCTGACGGCAAGGCAGATATGTTGCTTTCCACAACGATTATTGAATCCGGTATTGATATGCCCTCGGTAAATACGATGATTGTGTATCGTTCCGATATGTTCGGATTGGCACAGCTTTACCAGCTCAAAGGGCGTGTCGGACGGGGCAAGGTACGCGGTTATGCTTATTTTACCGTTCCTCCCAAAAAACAGCTGAAACCGATTGCGGAACGCCGCCTCAGCATTTTGCAGGCATTGGATACGCTGGGAGCCGGGTTTTCCCTGGCCAGCCACGATATGGATATTCGCGGTTCGGGAAATATATTGGGTGAGGAACAGTCCGGACATATTAAGGAAGTGGGAATCGCTTTGTACCAACATATGTTGGAAGAAGAAATTATGCGCCTGAAATCCGGCTCTCAGGATGAGTTGCGCTCTAAAGAAATTCAGGATTGGGCTCCGCAGATAACCACCGGAATTCCAATTATGATACCGGAATCCTACGTAAGGGATTTGGGGGTTCGCCTCGGCCTGTACAAACGCATCGGAGAAATCACAGACAATGAGGGAATTGCCGATATGCGCGAAGAACTGACTGACCGTTTCGGTAAGCTGCCGGAAGAGGTTGACAATCTGCTCAAAACGGTTGAAATCAAGTTGCTTTGCCGTGAAGTGAATATTGAAAAGGTTGATGCCGGAGCAAAGGGAATCTTAATTGCCTTTCGCAATAATACATTTGCCAAACCAGAAAAGTTGCTCGCACTTATTCAAATGTCTTTCGGAGCCATCAAAGTGCGTCCGGACCAAAAGCTTTTCATTGAGAAAAACCTCGAAAGCTATGCAACTCGGGTGGAGACTATCAAAAATATCATCACGCGTCTGAGAAATCTCCTGACTGAAAAATAGATTGTTTGCTCTTTTAAGCAGTATCGACACCTCCTTGTATTCTGAGGTGCCGAT
>HF995270.1 GCA_000432275.1 Proteobacteria bacterium CAG:495 | reverse complement strand
GCTTTAATTTCTATTTTAACAAAGATTTCAAACAAAGTAAACAAATAATTGCACGAGCTGGACGGAAAAGTTTGATATAAAAATTATTTTTTATAATAAAGGCGGTAGTCGATACAGTGGGAGTAAAGATATAAAAAAAGCCTGCTGAAAACAGGCTTAACAATAAAAAACGGTATTTCTATTTATAGTCAAATTTTACGGCAACGCTGCGGGCATCGCTTAATATTTTTTCCAATCTTTTAATGTTATGGGTATTTTTCTGGCGGGCTTTGGCCAAATTAAGCGTCTGAGCCAGACAATAGTGATCATAACCTTTGCTGGACGAAGTTTCAGCCGCCGGCATAAAATCGTATTTGCGTTCGCATTCTTCCAGAGCGGAAAATTTTTTTACCAGATAAATGTTGTTGTCAGCCATTTTTAGTCTCCTACTGACTGGCCCAAACGATTCTGTTAACCAATTTAATGTCGCTCAGGTTAACGGAAGCTTCCAGACCGCTGTTAATGTCGACAACTTCCAGAGAAGAAGCTGTCCGGCGTATAAATTCTTTTATATCAAGTTGTCCGTTAATGTCCACAATTATTATACGGTCTCCTCTGCGGATTTCCGAATTTTTGCTGGCAATAACCAGGGTTCCGTAGCGGTAGAGTGGAGCAAAGTCTTCATTGTCTAAGTCTATGGCATAAAGTTTGTCTTTGCTGTCCGGAAAACGGATTTTGTTCCATGTTCCTGTATGAAGTTCTTTATTTTGGATTCGCGGTTGTTTGTTCAATTGCGTAAATTTGATAAACGGGATAGAGGGCGTAAATTTGACAGCGGATTCTCCCTCGGCCAGATTATAGAACTGTTCAAACGTAATCCCGCTGACTTCCAGAATTTTGTTAATGCTGTCAAGCGAAGGCCAGCGTTTTTTTCCGTCCGGCCGGATACGTTTGCTTTTGTTAAACGTCGTCGCGTCAAGTCCGGCTTTTTTTGCCAGACCGGAAGGGGATAGTCCCTGGCTGCTGGCTAACTTATCAACAGCATTCCAAACCTGTTCGTACTGCATAAAACCTCCTTTAAGGCAAACTTACGCTTGGCTTTTTACATATTAATGCAAAAAGGTCTAGGAATCAAATCTTTTTTTGTGTTGAAATTCCTACAACCTTATGTATAACTTTTAATCGTTAAAATAAAGTTAAGTTGAAACATTTTGGGGAGATAAAAATGTATAAACAATATGAAGCTTTTGAAAATGCCGAAGAAGTCTGGCTGTGGTACTGTGCTTGTCTGGAGGCCCGCCGCGAAGGTTTGCGTTCCCGCGGGGATTATCAGGGGCCGGAGCGACCCTGCGAAATCAGCGACATTGAAAGGATAGTAAAATATTTGCGCCGGCAGGGAAAGCTGCGTTTGAGGCAGTTAAACACGATGTATCGTTGGGGAGCGATGCATTGTTCCCCTTATTATGACCGCCGCGCCGGCCGCATTGAGGTAAGGCTATGGGACGAAGGGCTGCGTTGTTTGGAGCCGCTGCTCCGCAGCAAAGGAATCATAATTGCGGAGGAAGAATAATGCGGCTTTCTGAAGATTTTTCAACCCTTGTTCCTTTTTATGTCGTGTTTCAGGATGAAACCAGTCTATGGTGGCTGCGGCTGCTCAAACCCGGTTTCCGCCATTGTTATGTGCTCTATCCTTTAGCCGGAGGCGGTTCGTTTCTGGAGCTGAATCCGCTTTCCAACTGCTTTCTCGTACGGCGGCTGACGGTAACGCCGGCCGGAGATTACCTGCGCCGTCTGCGCCGGAGGGGATGTACCGTATGTCGGATTAGTCAAACGGATGTTCCCGTTCGTCCGGCGCCGTGGAGCCCGTTTACCTGCGTCGAATTTGTTAAAAGGCTGCTCGGTATCCGCTCTTGGTTTATTATAACTCCGTTCCAGTTGTATAAAAATATTAAAAATTGTAGGAAAAAAGTCTTGACTTTATGAAATTTATATGCTACACCTTTTTTTGTCACTTGCTGGAAGTGTGTCTGAATAAAATTGCTCGCGAATTTGTTTCCGAGCTTTTTTTGTTTTAAATTCGGAGTTTTTTTATGAGTGTAACCAAAGTAAAAACTCTCAAAGCTCTCAAATCGAAATTGAAAAAAGAACTGCCGTCTCAAATATCAAAAGTCATATCCAGTTATGAAGACTTTGCCGGACAGCCGGTTCCTGACGATGCCAAAGGCTTTACGGCTTACCATAATGCCTGTAAATCGGCGGTTGTACATGCCGAAACGCTGTTAAAGCTTGCCCGCTGGACGGCAGACGATGCTTCGTCGGAGTCGTCTCCGTCCGCCGATTGGGAAAAAATTTTGCTTGAGGCCAGACAGGAGGCCGACCGTGATGAAGATGACGAATATTGATTTTTTCGAATTTGTATATCTCTGGATGTATTTGCAGGGTTTGGGGGTTCCCGCGCATCAGCGTAAAATTGCCCGGTGGCTGTCCCGTCTTTGGACGTCGCCGGTCGGAAGGCGCGGGTTGTTGATGGCTTTTCGCAATTCGGGAAAATCAACCTTGGTCGGCTTGTTTTGCGCCTGGGTTTTATACCGGTCGCCGGAAACCCGCATTTTGGTCATGGCGGCAGATTATGCTCTGGCTAAAAAAATGGTGCGCAATGTTAAACGGATTATCGAGCGCCATCCTCTGACGGCCGGATTAAAACCCGAAAAGGCGGAACAATGGGCGTCAGACCAGTTTACCGTTAACCGCCCCGTTGAGCTGAGAGACCCTTCAATGCTGGCAAAGGGGCTGGGAGCCAATATCACCGGTTTGCGGGCGGATTTGATTATCTGTGACGATGTTGAGGTCCCGAAGACGTGCGATACCGCGCTCAAACGCGCCGAGTTGCGCAGCCGCCTGGATGAACTTGACTATATTGTTACGCCGGGAGGAATACAGCTCTATATCGGAACGCCGCATAGTTTTTATACCATTTACCAAACGGAGCCAGATGCCGCCAAACCGGAAACCGCGCCGTATCTTCAGGGCTTTGAATGTTTAAAGCTCCCTTTGCTTGACCGGTTGGGCCGCAGTGCCTGGCCGGAAAGATTTGGCGAAGACAAAATATCGTCGATAAGGATTCGCTCCGGCGAAAACAAGTTTCGTTCCCAAATGTTGCTGGAACCGGTGAATATGATTGATGCCCGGCTTAATCCCGAGCGCCTGGACCCTTATGGGGAGGAAGCCGAACTGACTTTTTCCAACCGAAAAGCCATATTAAAAATCGGAACGGAACGAATGGTCAGCGCCTCTTGCTGGTGGGATCCGGCGTTTGCAGTCGGAAACAAAGGCGATAATTCTGTTGTTGCCTGCGTTTTCACCGATGAAAAGGGGCGGCGCTGGCTGCATGACCTGGAGTATTTGAGAATAGAAAACGCCGCGGTTGAGAATGCCGCCACCTTGCAGTGCGAACTGGTTGCCGACTTCATATGCCGCAACCGGCTGCCGTCAATACGGGTCGAAGCGAATGGCATCGGACGGTTTCTTCCGGGGCTTCTCCGACAGGTTTTGCGGCGTCGAAAGCTGAGAACCGCCGTATTGGAACAATATTCGACCAAGGCCAAATCAGAGAGGATTGTTGAAGCTTTTGAAGTTCTGTTGGCTGAACGGGCATTAAAAGCGCACCGGCGAATTTGGATGACGCCGTTTATTCAGGAAATGCGCGAATGGACGTTTGACGGCAGTTTGCATGACGATGCATTGGATGCCGTTGCCGGATGCCTGCTTTCCGAACCGGTAAGGCTTCCCGTACTCCCGGTTTCCGGGAGTGAAGAAAATGTATCGTGGCAGGGCGCTTCTTTGCAGTATACGGCAGCTTCCGGTTTTGAAATTTAATGAGGAGATTTTTTTATGAACATAGATTTAATGACCTGGGCCACCATGATTGAGGTGCCCTTGTTTGCCGCGCTGTTCAGGTTAATCGGCAAAAACCGCCGCGAACTGGACCAGTCTTTGGCGGCGTATGGACGGCTGAGTTCCGAAGCGTCGGAATTGCTGAAGGATGCTTTGGCCGAATTCAAATTGCACGTGGCTCGCAACTATGTGTCGGTAACCTATCTCAAAGACGTGGAAAGCCGTCTGACCAATCATTTGTTGCGGATTGAGCAGAAACTGGACGACGCGGGGAGGAAAATATGAAAGACGTTGATGTTTTGGCCCGGACCATATTCGGAGAGGCCAGGGGAGAAACCGTGTCCGGAATGGAAGCGGTTGCTTCCGTGGTTATGAACAGGCTGGCTTTTTCCCGCCGCCGCGGACGTTACTGGTGGGGAAATTCGGTTGTCGACATTTGTCAAAGTCCCCGACAGTTTTCCTGTTGGAATAGCAACGACCCCAATCATAAAATCATTCGTTCGGTTGCGGAAAACGACATCGTTTTTGCCGTTTGCAAACGGATAGCCCAGCGTGCCGTATCTGGGATGCTGGGGGATAATACCAACGGCGCCACCCATTACCATACCCGGAATGTGCGTCCGCGCTGGTCGGTTGGCAAAATTCCCTGTGCCGAAATCGGCGCTCATTTTTTTTATAACGATATTGAGGAGAGTTAAATGATTGCAAAAATCCTCGGCAAAATCGGTTTGCCGCTTTTAGTCAAATATCTGGGCAAAGCACTGAGCGGGATGAACTGTACCGTAGCGCAGGAGGCCGGACAAATGCTCGGCAGCGTCGACGATGCCATTCAAAACCGCAAAATTTCGTTGGAAGAACTTAAAGAGGCAAACCGCCACGTCGAAAAACTGCAGGAAATCGAAGCCGGCCTCGACGATAAAACCTTAAACACCATTCATCAGACAATACGGCAGGAATTGTCTTCCGAAGACCGTTTTGTACGGTTTTGGCGTCCGGCTTTCGGCTATTCGGTAGCTCTTGCCTGGCTGATGAATATGGGAACAATCTGTTATGTGGTCATCTCTGACAATCCCCGGGCGCCGGAAATCATTGCGGCACTGGTCGAGACCACGTCTTTGTGGGGAATTGCCCTGGGTGTATTGGGACTTTCGGTTGTTCGCGGTACCCCGGATAAAAATGCGTCAGGCGCGGGACGTCTGTCGCCGATAATCTCTTCAACCCCGAAATTATGAAAGGAAATATGTTATGGGAGGAGTTTTTAGTTCACCGAAAGTCGAAGCTGCACCGGTTGTTGACACTTCGGCAAAGGACCGTGCCGCCGCTGAGGAAAAAGCGCGCAGAGAAGCACAGGAACGTCAGCGCCGCGGTTTGGAAAGCAATATTAAAACCTCATACCGGGGGATTCTTAAAAATGATGACAACGCATTGCAGCGCAAAAAACTTTTGGGAGAATAATGATGACGGTTCATGTCGAAAAACTGATAGAGCGCTATCAAAAAGCGTTGGCGCGTAAACAAAATTGGGAACCTCATTGGCAGGAATGTTATGAATATGCGTTGCCTCAGCGGGAAAACGTCAGTCGTACTTCGGCAGAACAAACGCCCGGAGCCAAGATGAATCAGCATCTTTACGACGGAACGGCGGCTGATGCCGTAGATCAGTTGGCATCTTCCCTGCTGGCAGAGTTGACGCCGCCTTGGGCCGGATGGTTCGGTTTTAAGGCCGGTCCGGAATTGAACGAAACCGAAGGCTGTCAGATATCCGCCGTTCTGGACAAGACGGCGGATATTCTTTTGCAGAATTTTGAACATTCCAATTTTGCCGTAGAAATCCATCAGTGCTATCTGGATTTGGTAACGGCCGGAACCGCCTGCCTGATGTTTGAAGAAGCGCCTTTGGGAGAGGCCAGTGCGTTTCGCTTTTATGCGGTTCCGCTGCGTGAAATTGCTTTGGAGGAGAGCGCTTCGGGAGCAATCGACACGACGTTTCGCTGTTCGGAAGTTAATGCTGCCGACATCAAAACCCGGTTTCCGCAGGCGGAGCTGCCGGCGATGGTCGAATACCGTTGGAATGAGGACTCTTCTTACAAAATGCGGCTTCTTGAAGCCGTTATTCCCGAAACTTCGGCAACCGGATGTCCCGGATATTTTTACACCGCGCTGTTGTATGACGAAGCCGACGGTGCCGGCAATGCGGCAGTTTTAAAAGAGGGAATGTTTCATCATTCTCCTTTTATTAACTTTCGCTGGCTTAAGGCGCCGGGGGAGGTTTACGGCCGGTCGCCGGTTATGAAGGCTTTGCCGGACATCAAAACGGCAAACAAGGTCGTGGAGCTTATTTTAAAAAATGCCTCCATTTCGGTAACCGGAATTTGGCAGGCGGATGACGACGGGATTCTGAATCCCGCAAACATCAAGCTTGTTCCCGGGGCGATTATTCCCAAAGCCGTCGGTTCTAAAGGGCTGACGCCGTTGGAAGCGCCGGGAAAGTTTGATATTTCGCAATTGGTGCTGGAGGATTTGCGGCAGCGCATTAACCATGCCCTGCTTGCCGATCGGCTGGCTCAAATTGCGGTACCCGGTATGACGGCAACCGAAGTTTTGGAGCGTTCTACGGAAATGGCCCGTATTTTGGGAGCTTCGTTCGGACGTTTGCAGAACGAACTGCTGACCCCGCTCCTGAAACGGGCTTTTCATATTTTGCGCCGCCGCGGAGATGTTATGAATTTTGACTTAGACGGTAAGGTTGTGGACCTGCAGTACAAATCGCCCTTGGCTATGGTTCAGGCCCGCCGCGACGTCAGCAACATTTCCGATTGGCTGGCCATGGCTGCTCAAATGGGCGAAACCGGACTTTCGGCGGTTAATCTTTTTGAAACCGCCAAATGGCTCGGCCGCACCTTAAATGTTCCCGCTGTGTTGATTAATGAAACGCCGGATGTTTCCGCGAACGGAGGACAATATGAGCAGCCGTTATAATGGCGGAACGGCGCCCGACGAGAATATTCGCCGGGCGTTTGTCCGTTGTTTTAACACCGGAGAGGGCCGGGAGGTCCTCTCTTTTTTAAAGCGTATGACTCTCGAGCGTTATCTCGGACCGGACTGCAGTAATGATGCCCTGCGGCATCTGGAAGGGCAGCGGCATTTAGTTGCGTATATTATTGCGCTCGCACAGTCAGACTGATTTTTTATTTTAGAAAGGAGTATTTATGACTGATACTGCACAGAATCTGCTTTCCGCTTCATCGGCCAGACCACAGGGGCTGCCGGAGAAGTTTTGGGACGCGGAAAAACAAACCGTGCGTCTGGAGGAGCTGATTGCCGCCTATAACGAGCTGGCTCTCCGCGACGACAATCTGGTGGAGGGCAATCTCAGAGGGCTGCCCGAAAGCTACGAACAATACGACATCAAAATTCCGAGCCCTTATCTGGAGCGTGACGATGAAGTCTTGAAACGTCTGTATGAAAAAAAGTTTACCAACGAGCAGGCTCAGTTGGTTTACGACCTCGCCAACGAACGCGTTATTCCTTATCTGGAAGAAATGACCGTAAATTTTGAGGCGTCCAGACAATTGGAACGGTTGGTCGCTCATTTCGGATCACAGGAAAAGTTTAACGAAATATCCCGCCAGATTTCGGCTTGGGCGAAAACCAGCCTCACACCTGAGGTTTATGATGCGCTGGCTTCTACTTATGAGGGAGTTCTGGCTCTTTACAAGATGATGTCGTCCGACGAACCGGCACTTTTGCACGATATGTCCCGCCCGGAAGAACTCAGCGAAGAAAATCTGCGCAAAATGATGGAAGATCCGCGTTATTGGCGGGACCATGACAAGTCTTATGTCGCCAAAATCACCCGAGGTTTCCAAAAACTTTATCCCTCTCAGAATTAACCGTTAAGGAGAAAATCGAATGTCTACACAAATCAGCGAAGCTTTTGTAAAGCAGTTTCAGGCCGATGTCCATCTGGCATACCAGCAGACGGGTTCCAAACTGAAAAATATGGTTCGTTCGCAAAACAATGTCAAAGGGTCTTCCACCGTTTTTCAAAAAGTCGGCAAGGGCGTCGCTTCCGGTAAGGCGCGACACGGCTTGGTTCCGGTTATGAGCCTTGACCATACGCCGGTCGAGTGTGAACTGCAAGACTACTATGCCGGCGATTGGGTTGATGCTTTGGATGAACTCAAGATAAACCATGACGAAAAACAGGTGATTGTCAATGCCGGAGCTTATGCACTGGGACGTAAAACCGATGAACTGATTATCAATGCCCTGGCTTCGGCTTCCGCCGCCAATGATGTCGGTTCTTATGACAAGGCCATGACGAAGGAAACTTTGCTGTCTGCCTTTGCCAAGTTAAACGGCAACAATGTTCCCGACGACGGCCAGCGTTTTGCCGTGGTCGGGCCGTTGCAGTGGAATGCCCTGTTGAATATTCAGGAGTTTTCAAGTTCCGATTATGCCGGAGAGAATATGCCGTTCCTGAAAGGTTCCGAGAGCAGGCGCTGGCTCGGCATTAACTGGGTTATGCATACCGGTCTGCCGCTGACGGGAACCTCGCGCGACTGTTTCATCTTTCATAAAACGGCAATCGGCCACGCTTCCGGTCAGGACGTCAAGTCAGACATTACCTGGCACGGCGACCATGCTGCCCATTTTATCAATAATATGATGAGTCAGGGCGCCTGCCTGATTGACGAGGCAGGAATTGTCCGCATTAAATGCAAGGAAGCTTAATTTTTTTCTCACACGAAAGGAAACAAAATGTCTTACAACAGCAAAAATTTCAGCGTAATGGCCTATGCCAACGGGTTTACGCTGTGGAACTACGCCACTTCGGATACTTTGGCCGTTGTCAAAGGAAGCGGATATTTTAACGAAATAGCCCCGTTCGCCCGTGTCGGAGATATGGTTTTGGTTAATGCCGACACTGGCGGCAGCCAGCCTGCGCCGGATATTATTTCGGTTGCCTCCATTGCCGACGGTGCCGTGACGGTCAAAAGCCTTTTGCCCGCAGCGGCCGCTTAACCCTTGGTTTTAACCAGACACACCCAGCAAACTTACGGCTCTCCGGTCAACCCGGAGAGCTTTTTTGTGGAGAATACCATGATTTATACCGACATCGGCTTATGTTCGCAAGCCTTGTTAAAAATCGGCGCCGCAACGATTTCTTCATTTGAAGACGGCAGTTCCGAAGCTGAAGTTGCCGCCAACTTGTATCCTCTGCTGAGAGACGGACTGTTGTCCGTTTATCCGTGGAGTTTTGCCTCAGCCCAGTGTGCGCTGCCGCGCCTGACGGAAATGCCGGTGGCCGACTATCGTTATGCCTACCGGCTGCCTCCGGATTTGTTGCGGATTGTTTCGGCCGGAATCGGAGAACGCGGGCAGGGATTAGAGTACCGCATCCGGGAAAATGCTTTGCATACCAATGCCGACAAGGTCGTGTTGAGTTATCTGTTCCGTCCGGCGGAAAAGAATTTTCCGGCTTTTTTTTGCGATGCGTTGGTTGCACGTCTGGCGGCGGAGTTTTGCCTTCCCCTGACCGAGAGCTCTTCCCGGGCCGAATATCTGGCCAAAAAAGCCGAAGACGAACTGGCCCGCGCGCGTCTGACGGATTCGCAGCAGGCTACGCCGCGCCGCTTTGAAGATTTTACTCTGGTGGAGATTCGCCGATGAACAATATCGTTTCTGTCAAAACTAATTTTACTTCCGGCCAGGTGTCTCCGTCGTTGTATGCCCGCGGCGATTTGGGCGTTTATGCCAATGGCGCGCGGAAGCTGGAAAATGTCATAATTTTTCCGACCGGAGGCGTTTCCCGCCGTGCCGGGCTGCGTTTTCTTGATGAAATTTCCGAACCTTGCCGCCTGGTGGCATTCGAATTCAATACCGAACAAACTTATTTGCTTTGTTTTGAACCGTCTCTGCTGAAGGTATTTAAGGAAGGGCAAAAGATTGCCGAGTTGGAAGCCCCCTGGACGGCGGCTCAGCTGGCAAACATCAATTGGACGCAGAGTGCCGATACGCTCTTGGTGGTTCATCCCGAGGTGGCGCCGCGGCAGATAAGCCGCAACCAGGATGAAAACTGGACTGTTTCCGAATGGGAGTATTATGAAAAGGACGGCAGTGTCTATTGTCCGTATTATAATTTTTATCAAAAGAAAGTCAGCCTGACGCCTTCCGGCAGCAGCGGCACCGTCAAGCTGAGCGCTTCCGAAGATTTGTTCGACGAATTTTTCGTAGGCAGCCGCATACGTATTAACAACGGAGAAGGCGTGATTGTCTCGGTAAATTCCCCGCGGGAGGTTTCTTTATCGGTAAGCAAGGCGTTAAACGGTACCGGTGCGTCGTCGGAATGGGAAGAGTCTGCATTCTCGCGGCGGCGGGGATATCCTTATGCCGTAACTTTTCACCAGGATCGTCTGGTCGTCGGCGGAGCATACAGCCTGCCCAATCACCTGTGGCTTTCCAAGTCCTCGGATTTGTTTAACTTTGACATCGGAACCGGCTTAGACGACGAGGCGATAGACTTTGCCATTTTGTCGGATCAGGTTAATGCAATTACCAATGTTGTCTCCACCCGTCATTTGCTCGTATTTACCACCGGAGCGGAATGGATGGTTTCCGGAGACCCTCTGACACCGTCCAGCATACAGCTGACCCGGCAGACCAGTGTCGGAAGCTATAACAAATTTTCTCTGCCGCCGCAAAATGTCGACGGAGCGACTTTGTTTATATCTCAAAGCGGCCGCCAGCTGAGGGAATTTCTGTACGCTGACGTCGAACAGGCGTATCAGGCCCGCGACCTGACGCTCTTGTCGTCAGATATAATCAACAAGCCCTGCGACATCGGCTATCACCAGGACGAAAGCGTTTTATACATCGTCGGCGAAGACGGTGCGGCTTCTTGCCTAACGTCATATCGGAGTGAAGAGGTCAATGCCTGGAGCCGCCTGAAAACCGACGGCAGCTTCTTAAACGTGGCGGTCATCGGCAGCGAAGTATATTTTGCGGTTCGCCGCGGAGACCTGGTGTCTCTGGAAGTGATGGAATCCGGATTATACGCCGATTGTTCTCTGAAGCTCCGCTCCGAAACTGCGCAAGTCGTATGGTCAGGCTTAGATTATCTTGAAGGCAGGGAAGTTACGGTCGTTGCCGACGGCAGTCCCGTCGGTGAGTTTGTCGTAACATCCGGGCAGATTACCCTATACGAGCCGGCTTCGGAGATTGTCGCCGGGCTGCCGTATCGGCATTTGATAGAACCTTTGCCGTATATGGTTGATACCGCAGCGCCGTATCCCCCCAAGGCCGTACGGATGATTGGCGGCATATTCCGTCTCTTGGAGTCCAGAGCCTTAAATTTAAATATAGGCAGCGGTTACGGCGAAGTGCCTTTGCCCCGTGATTTCGGCGGCCGCTTGTTGGATGCCGAACCGTCAAACTATACCGGCGACGTTTCGGTAAAAGCCGTCGGCTGGAACCGTGATTTGCAAAAGCCGTTGTGGAGTATAATGAGTTCTAAACCTTGTCCCTTTACATTGCTGGGGGCGGTGGTTGAAGTGAAAATTAAACAATAAAGGAGGAAATTATGGGAGGAAATTCAGTATCTTCGGCAATCGGAAGTTCGGCCGGAAGCACTTTGTTAACCGGGCTGAGCACTTTATCTTTGCTGAACGGTAAAAACTCCGGCAAAAATCAAATTGAGCAGTTGCGGCAGAATACTGCCGCGGATATTCAAAAACGCCGAAACTTGCTTGAACAACAGCTGGCCAGCCGCCGTGCCGGTCTCGGAAGTATGGGAATTACCGGCAGCGCCTCGTCTGCGGCGGTAGAACAACGGCTTGCCGGAGAGGCCTACGACGATATGGATGCCAGCCGCAATAATTACAATTACCGTAGTCAGGAAATTGTCGACAGCTATAACAACAGCTTGTTGAACCGTCTAAATACGGCGGCCCGGAAATTTATCAAATAAGGACGATGCCAATGCCCAGAACAACTAAAAATTATCGGCAGAAAAGGGATGAAGCTTACCGGGAGGAGCTTCCCGTAGGCGAACAGCTTGATGCTGTGCTGAAGGCTTTTGACATGGTGCTTCAATCCGGCGGGGAACTGCCGTATGAGTTGATTGATGTTATTGAACGCTGGCAGGACATAAAGGCCCGTTATCCCAAAACAAAGTAACAAGTATCCCGGCCGCGGGCGTTTTTTTCTGCTTTGCGGCCTTAACTTGTTTTTTTGCCCGTCTTTACTATTTATTTAGTTCTTTTGTGTATCAAGAATACGAATTGAGGCTGAAAGTTAGGGTAATGATTACTGAAGAAACTGTCCATATTAAGGGCATTCCTAAAAAACTCATTATTTTCCTGCACGGTTACATCGATAGTTCCCCGTCGCTTGACCGTCGTCTTTCTGTGCTGTATGACACTCTTGACGACTTTGCGATTCATCTGCCTCAGGCGCCGGTTATCTGCGAAATTCACGAAAACAAACGCCAGTGGTATTCGATGCACCGTTTCGATCCCAACGATGACCGCAAACTCGTTCCCACTATGGAAGAATGTGTCGCTTTTTATAATCGTATGACGTTGGGGCTGAAAAATGCATATGATTATCTGATGCCTTATATTGAACAGTCAATGGCCGAATACAATCTGACCCCGGATGACGTCTATGTCTGCGGTTTTTCCCAAGGGGCTATGGTTGCACTCTATCTGGGGCTGATGTATCCGGAACGTTTTGCCGGCATTGTCAGCTTCAGCGGGATATTGGCCGCGGCGCCGTATTTGCAAAAACACGCTGTCAGCACCCCCGACGTTTTGTTGCTGCACGGCACTTCAGACAACCTCATCCGCTATGCTGCGCTGGATTATACCCGGGAGCAGCTGGAGCAACTTAGCTGCAATGTCGCGACTCACAGCATTGAAGGCGGGCAGCATATGGTTAACGACGAAGGGCTGGCCCAAGCCGTCGCCTTTATCCGCAGCCGGTCTGAGCATGCTTAGATAAACGGCTGATATTTCATTAAACCGCCGTTTTCAATCAGGTTGTTTTTGTCCCGCTCTATTTTGTTGTCGGAATCTTTGCCGAGGTTGCGTTCATAAATTTCACCGTAGTTTCCGAGTTCTCTCACCGCTTTTTGAACCCAGTCTGGTTTTAGGCCGAAATCAAGCCACAGTTTTTTTTCGGCTCCCAACAGGTTGCGCGTGGAATTGTCGGTCAGCCCGATAAACACGTCGACGTTTTTGGAGGTGATGTTTTGGGCTTCCGCCAGCAGCAGGGCGTTTAAAATCCATTTGCTGACGATGCGCAAAGTAATGTTTTCCTTGTTGACATACGCGTAAATCGGACGATAAGCGACTATCTCCGGCAGAATTTCCATGCTTTTGTCTTTGGTGACCACGCTTTGCGCCAAACCCTTAAGATAAATTTCATTGGCGGTCAGTAACGGACAACGGTTTAGAAAGAATGCCTCCTTGGCCTTTGCCGCATTGATAAAACTCAGCGGCTTGAATTCCGCCTCAAATTTCCGGTTATATTCATAAATGTTGTTGAGGTCTTCCGAGTTTTTGACGGCACAGACGTTGCTGCCTTTGTATGCCGCCATCGAGGTGGCTTCCTCTTCCAGCGGTTTGGCCAGAAAAACCTGTTTGTCGTAATAAATGATGTCTACGGCATTGGCTTTGCTGTTGATTTCATAGCTGGCATTCATCGCGTTGTTGCCGAACATAATGTCAATTTTGTTGCTGGACAAAGCCTTGGATATTTCATTGGCTTGTACGTCAATCATTTCAAAACTGCCGCTGTTGCCGAAAATCGCCATTGAGAAAACCCGGCACAGGTCGGCGTCAATTCCGCGCCAGACTTTTTCTTCGTCCTTGTAGGCGTAAGAACGGGTGGACAGGTCTGTACCGCAGCGGATGAGTCCTCTGCTTCCGATATAACGCAGCCCTGCGTCGGCGGCAAAAGCTTCCGTGGCGGCAAGCAGCAGAAGCGAGCTCCAAATTAACGTTTTAAGTTTCATTTTATTAACCAATTTATGTTAAAATACCCTACTGAGAACTAACTATAAGGCAAAATTTTATGAAACGTAACCATTTTTTGCAACTTATCATTATCTTGGCGGTTCTTTTTTGTGTGCCGGCAGCCAAAGCGGAACCGATTCCGGAGGCAGAAGCTCAAGCCTGGGCTGATGAAAAAGGACGGCTGCTGCTGACGACCTTTCGCGAGCCGGACCTTGCCCTGAGATATGAAACCCTGGATAAATTGTTTTTGGAGCACATTGACCTTGAGTATATCTCGAAATTTATAATGGGAAAATACTGGAAAACGATGACGCCAGACCAACGCCAAACATATCGGGAGTTGTTTCGGCGGTATGCGCTGGGTATTTATAAAACGTTTCCGCTCGATTTTGCCAGCAGCCTCACTTACAAGGTAACCGGAGCGTCTGTCCGTGGGGATTTTACCACCGTTCAGGCCGTTGTACACGTGACGCTGGATGACAAACTCGAACCCCAGGACATTAACTTGTATTTCCGTCTTCATAAGCAAAACGGCAAAATAAAGCTGGTTGACATAACCATGGAGCAAAGCAGTCTGATTTTAGCTTATCGGAACCGTTTTTACGAAATGATTGCCGCGGATGACGGCGATATGGAATGGTTTTTGGAAGATTTGGAGGATCTGGCGGTGTCGGCGGAAGAAAATAACCGTCTGCGGCTTGAAAAGTCTCCCTTTTAGTTAAAATATCCTTGAATTTATGCTGATAACCTTATATTATCCACGTTAGTTTTGACATTAACGTGGATTTTTTATTTAAATGACGAATATAAAAGTTAGATTTGCGCCGAGCCCGACCGGCTATATGCACATCGGCAATACCCGTACGGCTGTTTTTAACTGGCTGTTGGCCAAAAAACTCGGCGGCGAATTTATGCTCCGTATCGACGATACTGACGTTGCCCGTTCCAAAAAGGAATATGAAGACGCTCTGCGCGACATTTTGCAATGGCTGGGGCTGACCTGGAGCAGCGAAGCCCGTCAGTCGGCGCGAATGGCTCGGTATGACGAAGTCGTTGCCGCATTAAAGGCCGAAGGGCGTGTCTATGCCTGCTATGAAACTGCGGAAGAACTTGAGATTATGCGCAAACGTCTGATGAATAAAGGCTTGCCGCCGATATACGACCGCGGTGCGCTTAAACTGACCGCGGAGGACATCGCCCGTTATGAAGCGGAGGGGCGTAAACCCCATTACCGTTTTAAATTAAACGACGGCGTCATCGAGTGGGACGATATGGTGCGCGGCCATTGCCGCTACGAGGCGCGCAATCTGGCTGACCCGGTTATCATCCGGGAAGACGGAAGCTATCTCTATCATCTTCCGTCGGTTATTGATGACGTTGATTTTGGCATAACCCACATCATCCGCGGTGAAGACCATGTTACCAATACCGCCTCTCAAATCCAGATGTTTGAAGCCGTCGGCGGCAAAGTTCCTGCTTTTGCGCATCTTCCGCTGTTGACCGGTAAAGAAGGCAAATTGTCCAAACGGCTGGGCTCGCTGGGTGTGCGCGAATTGCGGGCCGAAGGTGTTGAGGCAATGGCAATCAGTTCTTTTTTGGCCAAATTGGGAACCTCGGAAGCAATCGAACCCTATTATGATTTGGAAACTCTGGCACAGAGCCTTGATTTGAGTCGGCTCGGCCGTTCGCAGCCCAAGTTTGACGAGGCTGAACTTCTGGCCTTCAATACCAGATTTGTCCGCTCTATGCCTTATGCTTTCATTCGGGAGCGTATCTCCGCGGGAGAAGATTTTTGGAACGCCGTCCGCGGCAATCTGAACCGGGTTTCCGATATAACCGAGTGGGAGGACATCTGCCATCGGCCGTTGGAACCGGTGATTGAAGACCGGGAATTAACCGCATTGGCTGCCGAACTGCTTCCGCCCGAACCGTGGAATGATGATACTTTCACTCTCTGGATGAATGAGGTCAAGGCCCAAAGCGGCAAAAAAGGACGCGAACTTTTCCACCCGATTCGCAAAGCCCTGACTGCTCAGGAAAACGGTCCCGAACTTAAAATCCTTCTTCCCCTGATTGGGCGGGAGAAAGCCTGCAACCGCCTTAAAGGCATAAAAGCATAACTTTTCAAAAAGGAGAAAAAACGTGGTTGAGATATACTTGCACAATACATTGAAACGTCGCAAAGAAAAGTTTGTGCCTTTCGACTGTAGCAATGTGCGTATGTATGTCTGCGGCCCGACCGTTTACGATCGCGCTCATCTCGGCAATGCCAAAACGCCGGTGACTTTTGACGTTTTGTTTCGTCTGCTCCGCCATGTCTATGGAGCGGAACATGTTACTTACGTGTCCAATATTACCGATGTGGACGACAAGATCTTAAACAAGCATAAGGAAACCGGAAAGTCCATTCGCGAAATTACCGAGCAGACGTATCAATGGTACATTGACGATATGGACAAGTTAAACGTAATGGCGCCGGATTATCGCCCCCGCGCTACGGAATACATTGATGAGATGATTGAGCTGGTCAGGCTGTTGTTGGCCAACGGCCATGCCTATGAGGCTTCCGGACATGTTTTGTTTAGTGTCGATTCTATGCCCGGCTACGGTTATTTGTCCGGTCGCTCAATGAAGGAAATGCTGGCCGGAGCGCGTATCGAAATAGCCGATTATAAAAAGAACCCTGCCGATTTTATTTTGTGGAAACCCTCTGAGCCCGGACAACCCGGGTGGAACAGCCCCTGGGGGTATGGGCGTCCGGGATGGCATTTGGAATGCTCTGCGATGAGCTCCAAGCTGCTGGGTGACAGTTTCGACATCCACGGCGGCGGCTCGGATTTAATATTTCCCCACCATGAAAATGAATGTGCCCAGTCGTTATGCGCACATCCTCATTCAAAATTTGCGCAATACTGGGTTCACAGCGGTATGCTGATGGTAGACGGCGTAAAAATGTCCAAGTCTTTGGGGAATTTTTATACAATTGACCAAGTGCTGGAAAAAGCGCCGGCCGAAGCTTTGCGTCTGTTGTTTTTGACAACGCATTATCATCAGCCGTTCAACTTCACCTTTGAGGGGCTGGCTCAGGCTAAGGCGACTTTGGATAAATTTTATAATGCCTTGCTGCGGGTAAAAGATGTTCCGGCAGCCGAAGAAGCTGCCGACGAACGTGTCGTTGCCGCTCTTGCCGACGATTTAAACACGCCGCTGGCTCTGACCTATCTGCATGAAATCACCAATGCGCTGAACAAGGCGGAAACTGAAAATGAACAAGCCCGCTTAAAAGGACGTTTGTTAGCTGCCGCCGGTCTGCTCGGTTTGTTGTGGCAAAATCCCGAAAGTTGGTTTAAGTCAGGAATAGCGAATGGAGGGCTGGATGCAGCTTCCATAGAGGCGAAAATAGCGGAACGTGTCGCCGCCAAAAAGAACAAAGATTATGCTCTGGCCGACAAAATTCGCAATGAACTGAAAGAGCAGGGGATTATCCTTGAAGATACCCCTTCGGGAACGACTTGGAAAAAAGCCTGATTGAAAACCGCCTTGTTAAAGTAAAGGCGGTTTTTTTATAAACTTTTTGTTTGGTAATCACTGATAGCTATTTTTGTCTAATCCGTCATTGACAGAGTGGGAATAATATTATAGGTTTGAAACAACTTACAAAACAATGA
>HF995269.1:3900-12357 GCA_000432275.1 Proteobacteria bacterium CAG:495 | reverse complement strand
ACGCTGGGCTTTACGAAGAGTGAAACGGATTGTGATGGCTTGGAGGCGTTGAAGTGTCCGTTTGACCAGAGCAAGCTCTATTGTCCGCAGGGAGGCGGAGACGACACAAGCGCAGCAGTGCCGGGGGCAATAGTGTATTCAGATGGTACGATATCAGAGAGTGTAATAGATGACAAGACGCCGATTGGTGTTGTGGCTTACGTAAAAGACGGTATTCGATTTGTGGTCTCGCTGACAGAGGTTTCAAAAACCTGGTCAAGCGGCTATGAAGATGTTTCCTGCTTAAACAATTACAGCGATTCATCAGGTGCGGCGACGGATATGAATGGAGACTCGAATACAATGTGTATCGTAAATTATGAGAACAATAATGTTAAGAAGTATAGTTATCCGGCAGCAGAGTATTGTCATACGTATTCAGCGGTATCGAGCGGCAAAGGTTCAAGCGGCTGGTATTTGCCGGCAGCGGGTGAGTTGAAAGCGATGGTAGATAACTATGATACAATCAACCTTGGTTTGCTAAAATTGTCTAAACCTCGACTTGCGTCAAATTATTATTGGTCTTCATCCGAGAGCAACTACAACGGCTACAATCATTACGCTTGGATCGTCAGACCGTCCGACGGCAACATAGAAAACGGCTACTATAAGAATACCAGTAAGCCAGTTCGTTGTGTCCTTGCCTTTTAAATCAAACCCCGGGACTTAACATCCCGGGGCTTTGTTTGTCTTCCAACGATTCGTTTATTTGATGAAAACCGTATGCAGCATATTGGTACGTCCTTTGACGTTCAGCGGAAATCCTGCAGTAATGATAATATGTTGGCCTTTTTTTGCAAAACCGTTGTCAACCGCCGTTTTAACTGCGCAATCTTCAACCTTGTCAAAACTCTTGAAGCTTTCTTTATTGATAAACGGCTTCACCCCCCAAACCAAAACCAACCGGCGGGCTACCTCCAAATCCGGCGTCAGAGCCAAAATCGGCAAATACGGACGCTCACGAGCCGTCAGAAAAGTTGTCAGTCCGGAGGTGGTATAAGTAACAATGGCTTTAACATCCTTCAAAACGCAAGAAAGTTCGCTGGCCGCATAGGTGATGGAATCAGCTTCGCCTGCCGCACAGGGATGACGACGGGAATTCTGCATCATCTCAAAGAACAACGGATCTGCCTCAACCTGAGAAATGATGCCATGCATCATTCTGACCGCTTCCGTCGGATATTTTCCGGCCGCAGTTTCCGCCGACAACATAACCGTATCGGCACCGTCATAAACGGCCGTAGCCACGTCGGAAACCTCTGCCCGGGTCGGATTCGGATTGTTAATCATCGATTCCAGCATCTGAGTTGCCACAATAACCGGACGAGCATATCGGCGGCAGGCGGAAACGATTTTCTTTTGCAAAACGGGGACCGTTTGAATCGGACATTCCACGCCGAGATCGCCGCGGGCAACCATAATTGCGTCGGAAAGCCGGATAATCTCGTCAAGTTCATCAATTGCACTCGGTTTTTCCAGCTTGGAAATCAACCAGGCTTTGCCGTCAATCAGCTGTTTGGCTTCACGGACATCTTCCGCAGACTGCACAAAGGATAAGCCAATCCAGTCTACGCCGAGCTTAAGCGCAAACTTTAAGTCTTCACGGTCCTTTTCGGTAATGGCAGAAATCGGCAAATGCGTATTCGGCAGATTAACGCCTTTATGGCTGGAAATATAACCGCCGACCTTAACCTTGGTTACGGCAGAAGTCGCGTTGCAGCTTTCAACATGCAAAACGATATACCCGTCGTTAACCAACAAATCGTCTCCCGGCTGCAAGGCTTGAAAAATTTCTTTATGCGGCAGGGTCACGCGTTTGTCGTCTCCCGGCTCCGGACTCATATCCAAGACAAACGTCTGCCCCTCTTTCAGCAAAACCTTGTCTTCCCTGAAAACGCCGACTCTCAGTTTTGGGCCTTGCATATCTGCAAGAATGGAAATAAAACGGCCTTTTTCCTTTTCCAGCTGACGGATAATCTTGACCCTCTCTTTATGCTCTTCATGCGTGCCATGGCTGAAATTAATCCGAAAAGCGTCCGCACCGGCGTCTATCAGTTTTTCAATTTGTTCACGCGTAGCCGAAGACGGTCCTATGGTCGCAAGAATTTTAGTATGAGTATCCTGAGGCATATTAATTTTCCTTAAAATTAAAAGATTCTTTTGCGCTTACTATATACGAGAATAAGTTAATAAGCTATTATTTTTCATCCCTCATATCACAAAAATTACTACTTGTAAAAAACAATCATTTTTGCTAGTTTCAACACAACCCGTTTTTAATTAAGGAGATTCTTAAATGAGTGATGAAACTAACCCCGAAGTAGGCGGAATAGCCGTCGACCGTCTGCGCTCCCTGATTGAGCGTATCGAACGTTTGGAAGAAGAAAAAGCCGCCATCGCTTCCGATATCCGCGATATCTTTGCAGAAGCCAAATCTGCCGGTTTTGACGTTAAAATTATGAAAACGGTCATCAAACTGCGCAAAATGAACGCTGCCGACCGCGACGAGCAGGAGCTTCTTCTTGAAACCTACCGCAAAGCATTGGATATTTAAGCTTCAAATTTCTAAAAATAAGGCCTCTTTGTATAAGAGGCCTTATTTTTTTACAGCTGCAGGCCAATCCCGGCCAATGCCGCCAATACCAGATAAAATATCGGGCTTTTTTTCCAAAAATGAATCATCCCCAGAAACACTGCAAACACGATTGCGGTTTTAACGTCAAAAATCGCCAGTTTGGCAATCTGCAGCCCTGCAAACAAAATCAAGGCGATAACTGCCGGGCGTATCCCGCTTAATATCCGCTGAACACGGATATTGCACTGGTACTTGTCCAACAGCTTGGCCACAATGATAATAACGATAACCGAAGGCGTAACCAACCCCAGAGTCGCAATGATTCCGCCCCAAATTCCGGCAGCATGAAATCCTCCGAAAGTAGCCATATTCACGCCCAAAGGCCCCGGCGTCGATTCGGAAATTGCAATCATGTCTGCCAGTTCTTTGGTGGTAAACCAACTGTATTTTGCCGACAAATCGAACAAAAAGGGAACCGTAACCAAACCGCCGCCGATGGCAAACAAACCAACTTTAAAAAACTCATAAAACAAAAGCAGATAAATCATTTTCCGGCAGCTCCTTTCAGCCCCAGTCCCGCAATGCCGGCCAATATGACAATCCACACCGCAGACAAATTGAAGCCCAAGAGCAGCAGCAAAGCACCCGCAAAAATCCCCGCTCCCTTATAATCGGTAATTCCCTTTTTCCACAAATCGTAAATGATGTCTAAAATCAATGCCACGACGCAAATGCGGATTCCCGCAAAGGCATAACTGACATAACGGTTGTGCATATAACGGTCAAGCACCGCCGCCAACAGCGTGATAATAATCAACGACGGCATCACCATGCCAAGGGTAGCGGCGCAGGCTCCGGCGATGCCGGCCTGCCGGTACCCCATAAATGTGGCAACGTTCACTGAAATAATGCCCGGCGTGCATTGCCCGATGGAGTACAAGTCAAGCAGTTCCTCATCCGTCGCCCAGCGCCTCTTTTTCACGATTTCGGCCTGCAGCAGCGGCAGCATCGCATAGCCGCCTCCGAAAGTAAACAAGCCTATTTTGAAAAACATCAAAAATAAATGCAGCAGTTTTCTCATAAAAATCCATTTCTTATTGTTTATTAAATCTGGCAGCATTATATTTATCTTAGTTTTACATAAAGTTAAAAAACGAGGCCAGATAATGATTATTGCCATTCCCCGGGAAACGACCATTGGCGAAAACCGCGTTGCCGTAACGCCGGAACAAGTAAAAAAATACAGCGAATGGGGGTTTCAGGTTAAAATAGAAACTTCAGCCGGCACCGCTTCCGGATTCGACGACGACGACTATCTCAAAGCAGGAGCCGAAATAGCGCCCGATGCGGCGCAAACTTATCAGCATGCCGATATAATTCTGAAAATATGGGCGCCCCTCCCTGACGAAGACCGACTGCTGAAGCCGGGCCAGACAATTATCGCCAATTTTCAGGCGCTTGCCCATCCCGCCCGTGTTGCCGAACTTGCAAAACAAGGCCTGACCTGTTTTGCTCTCGATATGCTCCCCCGTATTTCCCGGGCGCAAAGTATGGATATTTTATCCTCACAAAGTAATCTTGCCGGCTACAAAGCCGTCATCAATGCCGTCAACCTGTTGCCCCGCGCCATCCCTTTGATGATGACTGCCGCCGGAACCGTCTCCCCTGCCAAAGTTCTCGTTTTGGGCGCAGGCGTCGCCGGCTTGCAGGCGATTGCCACGGCCAAACGGCTCGGCGCTCAGGTGTTTGCATCCGATGTACGTCCTCAGGTTAAAGAGCAGGTCGAATCTTTGGGTGCCAGATTTCTTGAGGTCAAAACGTCAGAAACCTTCGAAACCTCGGGCGGCTACGCCCAGGAAACCTCTCCCGAATACCGCCGGCAGCAACAGCTTGCCGTTGCCGAACAGCTTGCCAAAACCGACATTGCCGTCACAACGGCGTTAATTCCCGGCAAAAAGGCTCCCGTTTTGATAACCCGGGGGATGATCGAACATATGCCGCGCGGTTCCGTAATCATCGACATGGCAGCCGCCAACGGAGGCAACGTTGAAGGTTCCCTCGACAATCAAACCGTTAACGTTAACGGCGTCACCATTGTCGGAAACAGCAACCTCGCTTCCGAACTTCCCGTTTCTGCCAGCCGTTTGTTTGCGCAAAATATTTATAACTTTCTGGCGCCGATGTACCAAAAAGAAACCAAACAGATTGTCTTTAATTATGATGATGAACTCATCAGTAAAACCTGCGTCGCCAAAAGCGGCGAACTTTTAATGTAGGAGGAAGGCATATGAGTCTATGGATGCTTTTAACCGTTTTTGTTCTTGCCTGCTTTGTCGGTTATTTTGTGGTCTGGGGCGTGACCCCTGCACTGCACTCGCCGTTGATGAGCGTATCCAACGCAATCTCCGGCGTCGTCATCGTCGGCGCCCTGATAACGGCCGGCGTCTCCACGATGGATACCCCGAAAATTTTAGGACTGGTTGCCGTTTTTTTGGCTGCGGTCAATATTTTCGGAGGTTTCGCCGTATCGCACCGAATGCTCTTAATGTTTAAGAAAAAGGAGAAAAAATAATGTTTGAATGGCTGCTTCCTTTTTCTTATCTGCTGGCAAGCGTTTTGTTCATTCTCTCCATTCGCGGACTGGCCTCCCCAAAAACCGCACGCGAGGGAAATCTGCTGGGTATGCTGGGCATGACCATCGCTATTATCATTACGCTATATTCTCCGCTGGTCAGCGATATTGCCCTGACCATCGGCGTCATAATCCTGGGAGCCATGGTCGGTGTCTATTTTGCCCTAAAAGTCAAAATGACGTCCCTGCCGCAAATGATTGCCGCATTCAACGGATTGGGCGGACTGTCTGCCGTATTTATTTCCCTGGCCGAAATTCTGGCCGGTTCCGAAGCCAGAACCGAGGCGTCTTTAGGCCTGATTATCGGTGCGGTAGCTTTCTCCGGCTCTATGATAGCCTTTGCCAAGCTCCAGGGACTTATGCCGGCCAAAGCGATTGTCTTTCCGCGCCAGCAATTGCTTAACTTGTTCCTGGCGATTGCGGTCATTGCCGTATGTGTCATTTTCGTAATCAACGGCGATACCGAAATGTTTTATTGGCTGACCGGACTGGCCATCGTATTGGGGTTCCTCCTCATCATTCCCATCGGCGGCGCCGATATGCCGGTTGTCATTTCCGTCTTGAACTCTTATTCCGGCTGGGCTGCCGTAGGAATTGGCTTCTCCCTCAACAATGTGCTGCTGATTATTGTCGGCGCAATCGTCGGCGCCAGCGGAGCCATTTTGTCATACATTATGGTTAAGGCAATGAACCGGTCTTTAATGAGCGTTATGCTTGGCGGTTTCGGAGCCGAAACGTCGTCCCACCGCGCGGATGACGATGCAAACGCCAAAATAGCCAAAGCGGGAAATCCGCAAGATGCCGCTTTTATTATGGAAAATGCAAACAAAGTCATCATCGTCCCCGGATACGGTATGGCCGTTGCCCAGGCACAGCATGTACTGAGAGAAATGGCACAGGATTTACATAATCTTTATAATGTAGAAGTAAAATTCGCCATCCATCCGGTGGCCGGACGTATGCCCGGACATATGAACGTCCTCCTCGCCGAAGCGAACGTTCCCTATGAAGACGTTTTTGAACTGGAAGAAATCAACCGGGAATTTGCCACCGCAGACGTTGCCTATGTCATCGGAGCCAACGACGTAACCAATCCGCTGGCCAAGACCGATCCGGGCTCCCCCATTTACGGTATGCCGGTCTTGGACGTGGAAAAAGCCAAAACCGTTTTCTTTGTTAAACGCTCACTAAACAGCGGTTATTCCGGTGTCGACAATCCGCTGTTTTATGCGGATAACACCATTATGCTCTACGGCGACGCCAAAAAAGTCACCGAAGAAATCGTAGGCGCACTGGAAGAAAAATAAAAAACGCAGACAAACGAAAAGGGCTCTTTGTCAAAAGAACCCCTTTTGTTTACGACATTCGACTACCACTCCTTCTTTACATAAAAACCAAATTCGTTTTTGATGTAATAATCGGTATAGCGCAAATCTTCGCGCTGTTCAGTGTCAAAATATCCCATCTCGACGGAAATGATGTCACGATGCTCATCATAATGAACGTCGGCTGCTCGTTCGTAATAACCGAAATCAAAACAATTTCCGTCCTTGGCCTGCCAAAGATGTTCGCCCATCAGCCACAAATCGTCTTTAAGCCGGAGATAGCCTGGCCCGTAATATTCGTATTTTTGCGCGGCAGAATCTTCCTCTTTAAACTTTTTGACGACGCTTCCGCTGCCTTTGAGATGCCAAAACTCGCATTCATCCGTTACAACGATTAATTCGAGTTCCGCTTTTTGAAAAATCCGCCGGGGAGCTTTCTCCTGCCACCACAAATAATAGGCGCTGTTGCCAATGATAATCAAATTGGCTTCATTATACCACATATTGGTGAGACGCTGCCAATAAGCAGATGGAGAGACCTTGCATACTTTGCCCTCCTCATTGCAGAAATACAATTCCTTAGCCAACACAAACCAGCCCGGTTCATCTTCAAAAACGGCGGTCTGTTCCACATTGCCCCGATATTCAAAACGATTCTCGTCATTCCGGACATAAACGTTGTTGTCAATTGCCAGCAAACCCTTTGCCAAATAATTTACGCACAACGGATTTTTGTCATCTTGTCCTGAGGCGAAAGCAACCTGGTTGCCGTCAACCTTGATAAAATAATTTTCCATATTACAAATTTATAAAGTTAATAATAGCTTCTGATGTTCATCAGGGTATATCGTGATTCACCTTTTGTCAACCGCGCTGACACCCGGCCTAAATCCTATTTCATTACCCAAATTTTTTCTGAAAGAAAGGACACGGCATCAGCCTTTGACACATTTCTGCAAAACGTCCAAACCGGCATCATAGACTGTCGTTTTTATTGACAACATCCGCAAAACCGAATGGAAATAATTGTCATGCGAAAACTTTTCCGAAGCCGCATAACGTTCCAAACAGGCCCGGTCCAGTTTTAAAGACTGAAGCGCCGCCTCCGACAGCCATAATACCATCGGCACCTTTTTTTGCTCTTCCGGAGCTAAGGCATACGGCAACCCGTGAAGATAAATATTGTTTTCTCCCAGCGATTCCCCGTGGTCGGAAACATAAAGCATCCCGCTTTGCAGATTCCCATGTTTTTTGAGAACATCGATAACTGAAGAAACGACATAATCCGTATAAACAATCGTATTGTCATAGGTATTGATAATCTGCTCACGGGAACAATCTTGAAGATTCGCCGTATCACAGGCCGGTTGAAAACGTTTGAATTCATCCGGATAACGCTTGTAATAGGTCGGACCGTGGCTGCCCATCATATGCAAAACGATAACCGTATCTTTGGTAACGGCACTCAAACGACTATTCAACCCGTCCAGCAAAATGTCGTCATGACAATAACTTCCGAAACAATACGGCTGTTTATTGCCAACCTTGGCATCGATTTTACCTACCCGGTCGCACACCTTTTTGCAGCCGTCGTCATTGTCTTTCCAGAAAACGTCATAACCTGAAGCCTTGGCAATATCCAATAGGTTTTGTGTATATTGGGCATCCGTAACGTCAAAATTTTTTCTGGTCAGATGCGAAAACATACAAGGCAGAGAAACTGCCGTCGCGGTTCCGCACGAACTGACGTCGCCAAAGGTAATAATCTCCTTGTTTTTTGAAAGCAGCGGATTCGTTTCCCGACCGTAACCGTAAAGCGAAAAATTCTGTGCCCGGGCCGTTTCGCCGACAATCAAGACCATAACTCTGGGCTTGCGTTTTGTATC
>HF995269.1:0-3877 GCA_000432275.1 Proteobacteria bacterium CAG:495 | reverse complement strand
TATCAGCGACAATCCACGGTGCATCGTCCAGGATGACAAACTTTCGTCCGGCATCCATCGCCCGCTTATAGTAGCGGCCCACTGCATAAATATAGTTAAACGTATTGATATAATAACGGACCTGCTTATTGTTGCGACCGAAAGACGCATATTCCTTATATGAAACGGAAGCAATGGCACCAACCGACAATAAGCCGATAAAAAAACAAATCAGCCGGTTGCGGATTTCCCGTCCCGGAGTCTGGAAACATATCTCCGTACGATAAACCAAAACTGCGGGAATAACCCCGACAATCAAGACGTAAAAAACGGCATGCAGCGTTATTAAATCCGTCGCTTCGCGCAGATTAGTCTCGGCAAAATTGCGTATCATGTCGGAATTGATAACGATGCCCAGATTCTGAAGCGCATAATCGGACGCCGCCGACAAAACCAAAAGAAGCATTATCAACGGCTTGCCGATATAAGGCACCACAATCAGGCTGAAGAACCAAAACAACGGAATAAAAATAAAAAATGGCAATGTCATGGCAAAAATTGCAACCGTAAAATTGCTTATTTCGATTCGCTCAAAAGCAAACTGCCAAAACTTGATGTTCAGCATAAAAGAAAAATAAGCGCTGATAACCGCCGTAAATGCCGTCGAACTTAGGATAAACTTTGTCTTGCTCATATGTCGCATACCTTATAAAGAAATTAAATTAAGCACAAATCCCGATACCAGCGGAACCGCAAAATTATCATCGATTCCCGTTTCCTTCTCAAAAAACTCCGCTGCTGCAGCCAATAACGCTGCCGTAAAAACAATCAGCGGCGAAACCGTCGGAAAAAATAAAACAATCACCCAAACCGCACTGCTGAAAAAAGCAGCCGCGCCTTCAATGGACTTGCCGTTGGAAAAACGATAAGTTCCCCAAACCTTGCCTACCAACGCCGCACAAGTGTCCGCCACCAGCACCACACCCATTGCCGCCGCTGCGGCCCTGGAAGTAAAACAAACCGAAACGATAAGCGCCGCCGCCAAAATATACACCGAACCGCTGGGAACAAACCGCTCGCGGCACACTTCCCGATTCCGCAAGGTTCGGATAAACATTCTGCGAAACAAATCCCCGACGACGGCTGTTTTGCGATATGCCGCATACTCGACAATCAAATTCAACGCCAGCAGCAATGAAAAAGTGACAATGCTCACGTTTCGATCCGCCCACAAAATAAACAACGACATCCACAAAGAGCTTAAATGTACCGCTTTACGATATAATTCCGTTTTCAAAGACTTCGACAATACGACAGACATATGGTTACTCCCCGGTTACAACAAACTTTATCGGAGGAATAAAGGTGCAAACTGAAATAAATCTGAAATTTTTGAAAATAATTTGAAATAAATTCATTTACTTTTGACGTCCGTTCACAATATGATGCTGTTGCACAAGATAAGGAGACAAAATGAAAATTCTGCTCGTAGAAGACGACGTAAAACTCGGTAAAGCAACCCGGGAACTGTTAACGTATGAAAAATGTTCCGTAGACTGGGCCCAGGACGGCACCGAAGCCGTTATGCTGATACAAGACAATCGGGAAGCTTGTTACGACGTCATCATTCTCGACTGGATGCTGCCGGAAATGAACGGCATAGAAATTTGCCGGTTGTTGCGAAACAAATACAGTTTTCAGGGCGGCATTGTCTTTGTAACGGCCAAAGGAGAACTGGATGACTGCGTCCGGGCCCTGAACAGCGGGGCAGACGACTTCATCGTGAAACCGTTTAAAATAAAGGAATTGATTGCCCGGCTCCATGCCGTTTGCCGCCGCAAAAACAAACCCTTCGTCGACCAAATCTACGCCCAGGAAGGAATTGAAATCAACCGAGACCTCAATACCGTTCGCTGCAACGAACAAGAGCTGCACCTGCGCAAAAAAGAATTCGCCCTTTTTGAAATGCTTTTTCTAAACCTGAACAACATTCTTCCCCGAACTGCCATTTTTGAAAAAATATGGAGCGACAAAATCGATACGAATATGGAAAGTCTGGATTCGCACATTTATACATTGCGTAAGAATTTGAAAAAATTTCCCCAAATTGAAATAAAGCTGATTAAAAACATTGGCTACAAAATGGAAATAAAATCATGATAGAAAAAATCCGCAGAGCCTTGATTTTAAAATATACCGTCATAATTGCCTGCATTTTGTTTATCGGATTTGCAGCCAGTTATATAGCCTATCGACATACCGGCATAAAAATGCTGCAAGACAGCCTGCGCGACTACCTTACGGAAGAACTCTGGGAAGCCAGGGAGACGATTCGCAAAGGCGTAGACGAACCGGAAATCCACAGAGTCAACACCGATATAACGACCCTTCATAATTTTACCTACTGGTTTGCCGATAAAAAAATCATCAGAGCGGAACAACCAGGAAACTCTGCCGTCGCCGAACGACTGGAACAACGGCTGTTGAACAAAAACTATAAGCTCGGAAAAATCTATCACGAAAACATAAAGCACAACAAACAAAAATGGTATTTTATTCTCATCAAGGACGAGCTGCAGCTTTCCCCCTCCCGCAATATGGAAATATTTGTTCTCGCCAATTATACCCCCGTACGCAAAAATGCCCGGGCTTATATAAAAATAGCTCTGAGTGCGGCGTTTATAATGATATTGGTCGCATACCTTACCAGTAGCTTTTTTGCCGCACGCTCTATGAAATACATAGAACAAAGCTACCTAAAGCAAAAACAGTTCGTCTCCGACGCCGCACACGAACTTCGTACTCCGTTGACCATCTTATACTCATATACCGAACTGTTGGAATATAATCCCCATAAACAGGATACCATCCGGGAAATAAAAGAAGAAATACAACAGATGAACGATATGGTGGACCGGCTTTTGGCTATTGCCCGATATGACAATTCCAACGCCATTATGCATAAAGAACGCGTTAACATCAACCGGCTGACGATTTCTGTCGTCAAATCCGTTTCCGGTTTATGCCCTCCCGAAACCTTCACCATAACCGGCGTCGACAACGACATCGAAATTGTCGCAGACAAAGTGATGATACAACAGCTGCTCTGCATTTTGCTTGACAATGCCATTAAATACACATCTGAAAACAAAAAAATCATCATATCCTTGACCAAACAACACTCAACTGTCAAAATCCAAATAAAAGACAACGGTATAGGCATAAAAAAAGAAGACCTGAATCATATCTTCGACCGCTTTTGGCAAGCCGAAAAATCGCGCCATCAAAAAGGGCTGGGACTTGGCTTATCGCTGGCAGAAACCATTGTCAAACTTCATAGAGGAACAATCAGCGTAGAAAGCGAGTTAGGCCGGGGAACAACTTTTGATATAACGCTGCCGTTAAATGTAAAGAAATAAAAAAAGGAATAAAAAATGTGGTTCATTTTCGCACTTTTGTCAGCCGTATTCGCCGCATTGGTATCAATCTGGGCCAAAATCGGCTTGGATGGCGTAAATTCCAATTTGGCTACGGCCGTCCGAACGATTATAATTTTGATTATGGCTTGGGGAATTGTGCTGTTTTCCGGAACCTATAAACAGCTTCCCGAAATTTCCGAACGAAACTGGTGGTTCCTGATTGCCTCGGGACTGGCAACCGGCGCCTCTTGGCTCTGCTACTTTAAAGCTTTGCAGCTCGGCAACGCATCCCAGGTCGTACCGGTCGATAAATTCAGCATCGTCCTGACGGTCATCCTGGCCGTCGTGTTTCTAAACGAGACCTTGTCTCTAAAAACAATCGTCGGCTGTATATTAATCACTATCGGCACCTTGGTTATGATATGATAACCACTCTCAGAACTTCCTAAAAAGCAAGAAAATATCTTCGATAAAATACT
>HF995268.1 GCA_000432275.1 Proteobacteria bacterium CAG:495 | reverse complement strand
AGGGATTTTAGGCATAAAAAAATGAGCTAGAAAGCATCTAACTCATTGATTTTACTGGTTGCGGGGGCAGGATTTGAACCTACGACCTTCAGGTTATGAGCCTGACGAGCTACCGGGCTGCTCCACCCCGCGATAAATTAGTTCATACCCCATATCGTGAAGACAGCGTATAGATACGCTTTTTTACAAGTCTTGTCAAGACTTTATTTGCAGATTTTTAGAAAAACAATGAAATTATTACAGCGAATGCAAAAACAGCTATTACCAGCCAATGCCACCATTTCATTTTACGCCTCCGTTAATGCCTTTAATTAAACATAACTAACGCCGCAACAACCAAAATCAGAACAACTGCGGCAAGAGCTTTATGTCGGTTTTCCCATTCCATATCACACCTCAGATACATCTTTCATAATAATATAATTTATCAGTTTTCAATTACAAGCAGTCGTCCGTTTTCAACTTTTTCCAAAACCGCCGGAGCCGCAAAGAAACCTCGGCTGTTCTGCTCCAGCTTTCCGACTGAACCTTCATATATCTTTATTCCCTTAAGAACATCAACAGCGTCTTTTCTCTCCTGTGAATTTTCAAACGCTTCGGATATTAACATAACCGCATCATAAATATTACCGATTGCATAAACGCTGCTGTGAGGATTCTCTTTTTTCAGCCGGTATTCAAGACTTTCCCCGCCCTTTGCAACATCTGCCAAATACATCCCGTCTATAAGGGAAAAATCCGGCAACATGGAAAACGCCTCAATGTTGGCCAACGGAAAACTCAGATTCTGTTGACGATACTGTTTAATAAAAGGATAAATGCTGCCTCCGTAAATCAACACCAAAACAACATCCGGTTTTCTTCGTTTTACTTCTGCCAACAGCATCCGAAAATCTTTTTCAGCCGGTTGCACGTAATATGTTGTCAGATTAATCTGCGGATAATTGTTTTGTTGTTCAAAAAGTGTTTTCGCTAACGAAAGCGTACCGGCATTATTAGCGGCAATAACAACAACCTCTTTCCATCCCCGATTTTCAAAAAAATCCAACAGTTTTCGTGTTGTTTCTGCCGGAGGTGTCCAATGTACAAAATTATACTTCCCCGTCAAAACGGCTTCGTCCGTTGCTCCAAAGTTGATATGAATAATCTGATGCCGCTCAGCCAGAGGAGCTACAATATTACCGGCCTGCGAGGCAAAGCTGATAATCGCATCTACCTTATCCGTATTTATAAATTTATTGACAACCGCTGCGGTTTTTCTTGCCTCAAAAGCATCGTCTTCAATGATTAACCTATAATGGTACTTTCCGCCCCTTTTATTAACCTCATCTACCGCCAATGACGCTGCTTCGCGGAGAGCATCGCCGGCAAAGGCAAACTCGCCGCTCAATGGCAGCGATATGCCGATAAGAACATCTCCTTCAGCACGCTTCTCATCACCGCAGCCGGCAAGAAAAACACATCCCAGTATTGCCCCAAAAAGCGATATAAATCTCATTTTACGCTCCTCTTGTTTCTTGCAGTATAGATGATAAAAAAATGAAAAACACCAAAAAAGAGAGGCCTCGTCCAAAGGCCTCCCCCTTACCAATTTTTATTCAGAGTTTATAATATTACAGGAGTTTGATGTTTCCGGCAGCTATACGGCCGCGGTCATCATAAAGATCAAACCCGACCCTTTGGCCGTCATTCAATTTACGAATACCAATTTTCTCCAATTGGGTAATGTGTACAAATACGTCTTTTGCTTCGCCCTCAGGTTCAATAAATCCATATCCTTTTTTGCAATTAAACCATTTAACAGTACCTTGTTTCATCATCATACTCCCTTAGAGTTTATTTATTATATTTAAAATTTTTTTGTAGCAATAGACTCGCTACACTTAAAAGTTTATACAATTATATAATTAAAATCAATCGATTAAATATCGTATACAGGTAACGAATTTTTCGTACACCGATTTTGTTATTTACCTAAATATAACAACGGAAAATCAAAGGTCACAATAGTGGAGTACCCAATAAACCAAACAGGCGGGAGGATAGCGGGA
>HF995267.1:14810-14965 GCA_000432275.1 Proteobacteria bacterium CAG:495 | reverse complement strand
TTAAGCGTTTCAACGGAGGGCGGAAAAGTTGTGTTTTCCAGCGCTGTTGCTCAGCTTTCTGACAAGGCCTCAATTCAGACAACGGGAGATTCGAGTGAGGTTGTGATTGAAAATAATTCTAATGTCACAATGGCAGGCGAGTCCAGTATGTCGGC
>HF995267.1:0-14774 GCA_000432275.1 Proteobacteria bacterium CAG:495 | reverse complement strand
CTATGTCAGTAACGGCAGTTCTTTGGAGCTTACCGGTTCAGCGAAGATTATGGCGCCCGGAGATGCATCTGTTTCTGATTCTGAAGGGGTCAAAGTCGTGGCATCCAGCGTGATTATGAGCGAGAATGTAAGCATTGAAGGGGACGTTTCGCTTGAAAATGGCGGTTTTTTAGGAATGTCAGGTAACGCGGAGATCGATGGAGATTTGAATACAAAATCAACTACGGGGTATTCGACTATCAGCATCGGTAGTACCAGCGGCGGTCCATCGGACGTTACTATTAATGGAAGCATAGATATTAGTCAATCGGTTTTGAGCATTTTGAATGGTAATACATTACGCTTGGGGGCAGGTAGTAATAATTCATTTAAGAACGGATCTTATCTGAGCCTTGGTACCGGAAAGCTTGATTTGAACGGCGGTAATTTGACAATGTCCGGAGACTCTACTTTAACCTTGCGTATTGCCAGTGAAAGCGAGTATGGACAGATTTTAAATGCCGGAAAAATTGATATTGAACCGGGTGCCGGTCTGGATGTCAGCATTGACAAGAATGTTGTGAGCAAGGGAGAAACGAAGGAATTTCAGATTTTGAGCGGAACTGTTGAGGGTGATTGGGTTAACCTTAACCGCAGATATGAATTTGACCATCTCGGTGAGGGAAAATATGCTGTTACCCAGGTAGCGGATGCCGGCGATATCGTCATTATGGACGGCGGTACGGAGAACAATGCCAATACGGCGAATGCATGGCTGGAAGGGAACAACTTTGCCAATGGCAGCGAAGCGGCCAAAGTGTATGACGAACTGGATTATTTGTCTCAGTATGGCCAAGGTTCCGAATATGTTGACGCTTTGACGGCATTGGCACCGGACGCAGCGCCTCTGGTGCGCTCGCTGACGACGGAAAACTCGAATCAGATTTTCAGTACGGTGCAGAATCGTCTGGAGGGTGGTTCTTCTCTTAGGATGAAACCGGGACGGGCAGGGCGTTATGCCCGCGGGCTGGCTTCCGGCGACATGTACCGCGAAGACGCGATTTGGGTTCAAGGTTTATATAATCACTCCGAGTTGAGCGACACCAAAGAGGCCAAAGGGTTTGAGATTGATTCTTACGGTGGTGCCATCGGTCTTGACAATTATGTGACCGACAGTCTGAAACTCGGTATCGGTTATGCCTATACCCACGGTGACATCAGCGGTTTTCTGCGGGATACCGACGTTGATACTCACACCGGTTTTGTTTACGGCGAGTTTAAACCGAACCGCTGGTTCCTGAACGCGATTGCTTCGTACAGCTTTGCCAGCTATGATGAAGAGAAGAGGGTGTCCACCTTTAAGGTTAAGGGCGATTATGACGTCAATGCTTTTGGCGCTCAGGTTATGACCGGTTATAAAATGGGTTACGTTACTCCCGAGCTTGGCGTTCGTTATCTCAACGTTAAACAGGACGCTTATGAGGATAGTATCGGACAAAGAGTTGATGCGGTTTCCAATGATGTTTTGACCGGTGTTTTCGGAATCCGGATTAAACAGGATTTCTTCCCCAATCGCGGTTTCAGCATTCGTCCGGAAGTTCATGTTGCCGCAACCTATGATTTTGTTCAGGATGATGCGGTTTCTGTGGTTTCCTTGCCTAACGGCTCGGTTTATCAGATTGAGGGCGAAAATCTGGACAAGTTCGGTTTGGAAGCCGGTGCCGGTTTGACGCTTGACGTCGGCAACCGTCTTGAAATGGCCGTCAGCTATGAGGGCAAGTTCCGTAAGGACTATACCGATCATTCCGGACTGGTGAACATGAAATTTAAGTTCTAAGCCATATGACTAAAAAAAGCCTCCGTTACGGAGGCTTTTTTTAGTACATAATCTTTTCAGATGCATTTGGTGCGGCGCAGCATTTTTTTCTTTTCTTCTTTATTTTTCAAAACATCCAAATCGCGCTCGGTGGCAATCTTATCAAGTATGGTTTTAATAACTTTGTCTAACTCTTTGTTTTCGCTGTAATCGGCGGGCAGGGCAAAGTTGACGCGGTTGTCGGCGAGAAGTTTGATTGCTTTTTTGCGTTCATGGCTTTTCTTGGGGGCATAAACGGCAATGGCGTTGCCGCCGCGTTCGTTAACCAGTTTCATGGAAGGGATGTCTGTCATACCGTCGCCGAAATATATCATCCGGTCAAAGGGAATAGGACGTTCTTCGGTCGGCATAAATTCATTAACGGCAACATCGTCAATCTTGCAAAGGCCTTTGTTTATTTTTGAAAGGAACTGAACTTTGATGCTGTAGTTGATGACGCGGGCAGGCCAAACGGGAACGCCCTGTTCGTCAAAAGCATAGCTGCAGGCAAACATATCTTTAAAATAATGGCGGATTTCCGCGCCGGCAAGGATTTCCTCATAGCCGGAAGAAATGAGGTAATGTTCGATGTCGAGATCCAGATTTTTGCCGTATTCGTTAATGCGCTCAAACCATTCCCGCACTCCCGGGAAATATTCGATGTTTTGTCCGCATTTTTTCAGAAACTGTCGGGTCAGGCGGAGTTTTTTTTCTTTGGCAGTTTTCATAAAGTAGTACATAGAGCCGGTGACCTGGTCGGCTTCCTGGTCGGCAGACCATTGGTTGGCCATTTTCCAAAAACGGTCAGGTTTCATGCCTAAAGCCGGAATCAGTGAGAAATCTTGCATATAACCGGTGCTGAGGGTTTCGTCAAAGTCGTAGATTAATGCTACTTTTGTCGGTCTTTTTGCCATTTTGTTTTATCTCCACTTGCTTTTTAGGAATAATCATTATACAAATAATAAGTTAAAATTTTACTTAAAGAGGAATATTGAGATGGTAGCAACAACTATGGACCAGTTGGTCGCCTTATGTAAACGTCGCGGTTTTATTTTTCAGAATTCGGATATTTATGGCGGTTTACAGGGCGTGTATGATTACGGTCCGCTGGGGGTGGAATTGAAAAATAACCTGAAAGCCGCCTGGTGGCGTTCAATGGTTTATGAACGCGACGACGTTGAGGGGCTTGATGCGGCTATTTTGACCAACCAGAAAGTGTTGCATTATTCCGGACATGAAGATACTTTTTCCGACCCGATGACAGACTGCCGCAAGTGCAAAGGCCGTTTTCGCGCCGACCATATTAAGGACGGCAAATGTCCCAACTGCGGGTCTACCGATTTGACCGATCCGCGACCGTTTAATCTGATGTTTAAGACTTCTATCGGCCCTGTTGACGACGGTTCTTCTTATGGTTATCTGCGTCCGGAAACCGCTCAGGCTATTTTCACGCAGTTTAAGAACGTGGTTGATTCAACTTCCCGCAAGCTGCCGTTCGGCATTGCCCAAATCGGAAAGTCTTTTCGCAACGAAATTACGCCGCGTAACTTTATTTTCCGCGTTCGCGAGTTTGAGCAAGCCGAGCTAGAGTATTTTGTGCGTCCGGGAGAAGATGAGCAGTGGCATGAAAAATGGAAAGAAGTCCGCATTAAATGGTGGGAAGACCAAGGACTGAAACGCGAGCATATCAATATTTACACCACGCCGAAGGAAGACCTGGCCCATTATGCCAAAGCTTGTTATGACATTGAATATCAGTTTCCGCACGGTATGGAAGAACTTGAGGGAATTGCCAACCGGACGGATTATGATTTGGGTAATCATACCAAGGCGCAGGAGGAAATGAACCTGACTTCGCATTGTCACCCGAATCCGGATTCAACTCAGAAGCTTTGCATTATGGACGATGCATCCAACAAATGGGTGGTTCCGTTTGTCATTGAGCCGTCAATGGGCGTTGACAGAGGGGTGTTGGCGGTAATGACCGAAGCTTATGAGGAAGAGGATTTGGGCGAGGGCAACAGCAGGGTTGTTTTGAAGCTCAAAAAGCATCTGGCTCCGATTAAAGTTGCGGTTATTCCGCTCAAGAAGAACAATGAGCAGATTATGGCGAAATGCCACGAGATTAAGCAAAATCTGTTGAAACTGGGCATTGGCCGCGTTGCGTTGGAAAATACGGGAAATATCGGCAAGGCGTATCGTCGTCATGATGAAATCGGAACGCCTTTGTGCATTACGGTTGATTTTGAGACGATTGAAAACCAGCCGGAATCCGTTACTGTCCGCGACCGTGACACTATGGAACAACACCGTATCAATACGGCCGATTTGAAAGAATATCTGAGAAATTATTTCTTGGATTAAGCTCTTCTGAAGCATAAATACAGGCCCCCGGGATGTTGAGTCCCGGGGGTTTGTGTTTATGCTTTGAAAATTGTCTGTAAGGCCAGTCGTTTTCAATGGATAGAAAAGCCGCTTATGTTAAGCGGCTTGAGGAAGTTCAGATGAACTCGTCAACTTCGGCGACAGGTTCGTTTTTTTCATAGAAATGTTTAAGGTAGCTATGACCTGTGCGGTCGAGTTCTTCATCTTTTATAATGGCTTGGTTGTTGTCATAGACGCCGACTTTATGCGAATTGTCTGAAACGGCGGTTTCTTCGTAAACACCGCTGGCTGCCAGAGCCTCTATCGTATTGTTTACGTAATTTGCAGGGGCGGATATGACTTTGCTTTCCTTGGCTTCTTTTTTGTTAAAAAGGTTTTTTCCGTCAGAATTGCGTGCGTTTGTATCATCACGGACGGAAACGTTATTATTGGTATCAATAACTTCGACAAATTGCTCATCGCGATTGGCGGGCGAGTAATTCCGGTCAACTCTGGTGACCGGGGATGAGGTGCTTACTCTTCTAGCAGGGGCAATACTCATATGGATTCTCCAACGAAAAATCAGGCTTTATTCTTAAGCTTACAAATCCAGTATAGCATACTAAAATTTAAAAGGCTATATTTATTTGATTTTATGTAAAAAAATCCCCGGAAAAAGATTCCGGGGAGCAAATTTAATAATTATGGGAGTCGTCGTTTATGTTTTCTTTGATGTCGTCTTTGATTTCTTCGGTTTTTTCTTTGGCATCGTCCAGTTTTTCATCAACACGTTTTTGAGTGTTTTCTACTTTGGCTTTCGCGCTTTCCATTTTTTCTCCGAGATAGCGGAAAAACTTTTGGATGTAAGGCCATGCCTCTTTGCTTCGCTCAATGCTCCATTCACGGATGTGGTCAAAGTTAATGACGCCAAACAGGGCGGCGACGATAACGGCAATCAAAATCCAGGTTAACATTGTATTTCTCCTTTATTAATTAATTTATTGAGAACTTCAGTCGCATCATAGTCGTCACGATAGGGCTCGACGGTGCCGATAATTTCAGCATACTCGGCAGCCTGCGAAGAAATTTGTTGCGAGGGTGTCGCCAAGGTTGTTAGCTGAGCAATGCGCGACAGCCTTTCTTCCGCAGGTTCGCTCAGCGGCGGGCAAACGGCGGCGATTTCTCTCAATTCGGAAATATCGCCCAACGCATAGCAGACGGCATCACATCCGGCCTGCAGAGACGTCAGCGTTTTTTCCGTTATGGAACCTTTTAGGGCATGCATATCTATGGCGTCGGAAATGAGCAGGCCTTCAAAACCGATAATGCCGCGGATGACTTCTTTTATTCCGTTCGGGCTTTGTGTTATCGGCCGTCGTTCATCGACGGCTGAGATAATAATATGAGCGGTCATTCCCGCCGGTGCATCGTTAAGCTGTCTGAACGGATAGAAGTCTTGTGCCAGGTCGTCGAGCGAGTTGTCCAGACGCGGCAAGTTGAGATGCGGATCAACCGCGGCTCTGCCATGTCCGGGAAGATGTTTGATGCAGGGGCATATTCCTTGTTTGATATACTCATCGACCATCGTTTTGCCAAGGTTGGCTACAACTAATTTGCTAGAGCTGAAGCAGCGGCTTTTCAATGCAGGCGTTGTTTCCGGGTATATTATATCCAGCGAAGGGGCATAATTCATATTTATGCCCAGGGTTTTGAGGTCGTCACTGATTAATGCCGCGTGCAGGGCTGCCGCTTTGGGAGCCGACGCACCCAGGCTTCCCAGGGTGATGGCCGCCGCATAGCTGCGAAACTCCGGCTCGGCCAAGCGTCGAACCCGTCCGCCTTCTTGGTCAACGGCAATCAAGAGGTCATTTCGCCCGATAGTTTCTTTGATTTCCCTGATTAACTCCCGGGTTTGTTCCCGGTTGGCAATATTACGGGAGAAAAGGCTTATGCCCAGCGGATTGGCTTTTTCAAAAAGCCGTTTTTCATCATCCGTCAAACCGGTAGAGGAGCAGGAAAGCATAGCGGCCATAATCGGTTTAGACATTTGGGCATCCTTTAGAGCAGGAGGGAGATGAAAAACTTGGAGGTTTTAATCAGGTAGGCGCCGAAGGGGTTAAAATCAAACCCCAGATAACGTGCAATGACGGGAAGTACGAAAGCGAAAAATATGATAAATACGGAGCCTTCTTTGTATGAATCCAGAAACTTCTGCACCTTAGGATTATCAGACCAGCCCAATAAAATTTTTGAACCGTCCAACGGAGGAATCGGCAAGGCATTAAATACGGCCAAGACGATGTTAAAAGCCACCATGTTGATTAAAAACAGACTGGCAATACTTTTGCCAATGGAGTTGTCCAGACCGGCGACCCAGTGAAGTGCCAGGGCGGACAATGCGGCCAGAAAAATATTCGTTATGATGCCAGCTGCCGCGACAATCAACGTGTCCCGGCGGGGATTGCGCAGTCTGGAAAAGTCGACCGGAACCGGTTTTGCCCAGCCGAAAACCAGTCCGGTTTTGGACAGTATCAGCAAGGTAGGCAATATCAAAGTTCCAAATACGTCGACATGGCGGACAGGGTTCAGTGAAAGCCGGCGGTATCTTTTGGCGGTGTCATCTCCCAGCAAATATGCCGCATAACCATGAGCGACTTCATGGAGCACGATTGCTATGATTATCGGCACAAAATTTACCAGGATACTGATGAGCATTTTATTTCTTCTTTACAATACAGGTTCCGCCGAGGGCCTTGATGTCGTTACAAAGGCGGTCGGCTCCGCTGCGGTCTGCAAAAGCACCGGCATACAGACGGTAATATGTTCCTTTGCTTCCGAGGTCAGCAGTCTCAACTTCGTGCGGCTGTTTTTGGAGAACATTATATTTTTTCACCAATCCTTTCCACGCACCGTTAACAGCGGTTTGGTTGGGAGAGGACATCAATTGGACGCACCATGGTCCGGTTGATGTCGACGGCGTTTGGTCTACGTCGACTTTAATGGCCTCTTTGGCCGGAATAACGATGTTAACGGCTTCTCGTTTGGGAGCTATTTCCTTGACCGGTTCGGGCTGCGGCGCCGGAAGCGGGTCTTTCTTCATGAGTTGTCCGAGAGGAACGTTTTCCGGCTCCGGTTTGGGTTCAATTGCCGGGACGGCTTTGGGAGCTTCAGCGACTTTGATTATTCCTTCAGCCTTTTCCAGAACGACTGAGGTGGTATCCGGCTCGGCAGGCGCCGGTGTCGGAGCCGGAGCAGGTTGCGGCTGAGCGGCAATAACCGGGAGCTGAGGCTCTTCGGGAGGAGGGAGCAGATTTTCAACCAACGGAGCGTTATTGTCTTTCTTTTCGATGATGTCATAGACCGATTTATCCTGATTGAGGATTTCCATACCGCCGGGTTCTGTCGGCTGAACTTTGACCGCCGTTTGCGGGCGGCGGATTACCGGGAGTTCAACATTGGGATCATTTGCATAACGCGGCGAGAGGACAAACCATCCGACGACAGCAGCCAGGGCGATGCCGGAGACTGCGCCGATGAAGACGTTTTTGGAGCGGTTGATTTCGTTTTTCTTTTCTTCAAAATTGGCAATAGACTGATCATTCAGTTTTTGGCGAAATTCATTTAAGAAGTCGTCGTCCTTGTTATTTTCTGGAAAGTTTGGAAACATCTGCGGGCTCCTCTCTGGCTGATAAATTCTTTATAGATGTCGGCATATATGCCTAAAAATTAAGTATATGCTATCTCAAAATGTTTTATAATAACTTAACAAAATGTTAGAATCTGGTGTGAACGTCCATCAGTTTCTGATGTTCTTCAATCGCCATCATATCCGTCATATTGGCGATGTAGGTACATATGGTTTCGGCCAAGAGTTCTTCCGAGGGAGAAGCCGGAAGCGATGACCGGACCGGCATGGGCAGAAGCCTGCTGTCGCTCATAAAAGCTTCAAAAAGTTCTTCCACAATTCGCTGCGACTTCATATCCATCCGGGCGACGTTGGTATGTGTATAAAAGTATTTTTTCAAAAAGCTGCGCAGTTCCCGGATATGGTGATGCATTTCGTCAGAAAAGGTAATAATAAAGTTTTTTTGCCGGCGAACGTCATCGGCCGTTTCGATGTTGTATTTTTCCAGGTTGCGGCGGCTGTTTTCAAGAATGTCAAAAATCATTTTGGCAATGGTATTGCGGGTGACGGCATAGATACGAAGATTGTCGTCGGCCCGAGGATTTTGGCGGTTGAATTCTTTTATGACCTCGTTTACGAAAGGGAGTTCGCAAAGCTGCTCTATTGTGAAAAATCCGGCGCGGAACCCGTCATCAATGTCGTGGTTGTTGTAGGCAATGTCGTCGGCAAAGGATGCAACCTGCGATTCAAGAGATGAAAAATGCGGCAGGTCAAGGTCAAATTTTTTGTTATATTCTTTGAGATATTTACTGGTTATTTTTTTTATCGGCCCATTGTGTTTTACGGTTCCTTCCAAGGTTTCCCAAGAAAGGTTCAGTCCCACAAACTCAGGATAGTGTACTTCGAGTTCCGTCATAATCTTGAGCGAATTGACGTTGTGGTCAAAACCTCCGAATTTGCGCATGGCATTGTCTAAGCCGCGTTCACCGGCATGGCCGAACGGCGGGTGGCCGAGGTCATGCGCCAAAGCAATGGCTTCACCAAGCTCTTCGTTGAGATTCAGGCATTTGCATATGGTGCGCGTTATCTGGGCAACCTCAATGCTGTGGGTAAGGCGGGTTCGATAATTTTTTCCTTCGTGATATGCAAAAACCTGAGTTTTGCCGTCCAGTCTGCGAAAGGCGGAAGAATGAATCAGCCGGTCCCGGTCGCGTTGGAAAGGCGAGCGGATGACATTGGTAAAATCAGGATACAGCCGGCCGCGGCTTTGTTCCGGTTTGGAGGCATAAGTTGCTAGTTCCATGTTTTTTTCGCTTTCAATACTTATATTTTTAATATATTGTATAAACAGTTTGATAATAAAGGGTTAACGATGTTAATTGCCACATATAACGTAAATTCGATTAATGCACGACTTGAAAATCTTTTGGAATGGCTGAAGCAAAATCAGCCGGACGTGCTGCTGCTTCAGGAAATTAAGACCGAGTTTAACGGCTTTCCTTTTTTTGAACTGCAGAGTGCGGGGTATGACGCCAAGATTTTGGGGCAGAAAAGCTATAACGGCGTTGCGGTTGTCAGCCGCCATAAGCTGAATGTCCGACAAGAAGGGCTGCCCGGTTTTGAGGATACAAATTCGCGATATCTGGAAACAAGCGTTACAATTGACGGCGTCGAATATATTACCGCGTCAATTTATCTGCCGAACGGAAATCCTCCTTATAACAATCCGGATGATGATTCCCGTTATGACTATAAGCTGCAATGGATGGATGCGCTGTATCGTCACGCGGAAGAATTGCTGCGTTTGAGAAAACCGGTGGTTTTAGGCGGCGATTTTAATGTCATTCTTACCGACGACGATGTCTATGATCCCGAAGCTTTTCGTCGGAACGCTTTATTCAGGGAAGAGGTCAAACAGCGGCTGACGGCGCTGCAATATCTCGGTTTTTATGATGCATTCAGAATGCTGCATCCGCGTGAAAACGGCTATACCTATTGGGATTATGCCGGCGGTGCCTTGCAGAACGATTTGGGGATGCGTATTGATTATTTGTTTTTGTCTGCGGACGCAATGGATCGTATCGATGCCTGCGAAGTGGACAAGACGCCGCGTATGGGGATTAAACCGTCAGACCATACGGTTTTGAAAGTAAAATTAAGATAAATGTCTAAAAAGAAAAAAACAGGTATACTGCCGGAACATTGTGTTTTGGTCGTCAAAGGCGTCGGCAAACAGGGCGATTTGGTTGCCGAGCCGCGCGACAAGGAACTCGCAGGCAGATACAGCAAGATTTTCGTAATTGAGAATCGAAGAATTAAACCGGTTTTGCAGGAGGGCGATGAATTTATCGGCCGATTAATCCTGCGCAAGGGAGCCTATTTTGTAAAACCGGTGGCGCGGACGTCGATGTCGGATGTTCCGACTGAAAAAATCTATGGCATCATAGAGAAAAAAGGCGGCAAATATTATCTGAAAGCTTCAGAAAAAAACATTCGCCGGGATTATCTGCTTGATGCGGTAGGCAACGGCAAGGAAGGCGACTTTGTCAGCATTGCGCTGGGCGGCGACAAAAGATTCAAGCAGGCGCACATTGTCAAAAACTTCGGCAAGTTCGATTTGAACAAGGCGACGGCTTCGCTGGTGTTGGACAAGTATGACATCCCCTATGTTTTTAATGAAAAAATTGCCAAGGAATTGGCCGGTTGTCCGCATTTTCACCGGCAGGGGCGGCTGGATATGACCAATGTGCCGCTGGTAACGATTGACGGTGAGGACGCCAAGGATTTTGACGACGCCGTGTGGGCTGAGAAGACCGATATCGGTTTTAACCTGATTGTCGCGATTGCCGACGTGTCCTTTTATGTCCGACCGGGCAGCGAGCTTGACCGAGAAGCGTACCGGCGGGGAAACTCCGTTTATCTGCCGAATATGGTCATTCCGATGCTGCCGGAGCAATTGTGCAACGGTTTGTGCTCGTTGATGCCCTTGCAACCGAGAGCCAGTATTGTCTGCCTGATGCAGATTGACCGAGAAGGGCAGTTGAAAGGCTATGAGTTTAAACGGGCAGTTATCCGTTCGGCGGCAAGGCTGACTTACCGGGAAGTGCAGGAAGCATTGGACGGGGAAAAGTCCGAAAATATTGCACCGGTGTTTAACGGTGTCGTCCTTCCCCTTTTTGAGGCATATCAGGCTTTGGACAAGGCAAGGCGCAAACGCGGCGCGCTGGATTTGGAAAGTTCGGAAATCAAAATTAAGGTTGATAAAAAAGGCGTTATTCAGTCCATTGCCCGGGAAGAGACTTATACTTCCAATAAAATTGTGGAGGAGTTTATGATTGCGGCCAATGTGGCCGCCGCACTGGCTCTGAAAAAGAGCCGACTGCCGGTGATGTATCGCGTTCACGACCTGCCTCCGGAAGAAAAACTGGAAGATATAAAACCTCTGCTGCATAATCTTAAGCTGAAGCTCCCTGACGCGGGCAATTTGAAGCCCCGGCATCTTAACAAGGTGATTGAGCTGTGCAGCAAAAACGGTTATGCCCAGGGTATCAGCGATATGATTTTACGGCTTCAGGCTCAGGCGCAGTATTCGCCTCATAATATCGGGCATTTTGGGTTGGCGTTGAAGGATTACGTTCATTTTACGTCTCCAATCCGACGATATGCAGATTTGCTGATTCACAGGGCATTGGTCCGGGCTTTTGAGATGCCTGACGGCGGTGAGCTGGAAGAAGGAGCGACGGTTTCGGCTTTTGAAGACATCGGCAGACATCTCTGCGAGACAGAGCGCAAGGCGGTCAATGCCGAACGTGATTTGACGGCACGGTTTGTTTCAGCTTATCTGGAGCCGGCTGTCGGACAGGATTTTGAAGTTAAAATAACCGGGATGACCAATGCCGGAATGTTTGTTCGGATTGAAAGTCTGGGTGCCGAAGGGCTGATTCCGCTTTCTTCGCTGCCGGACGACTATTATTCTCTGGTTCCCGGCAATATCGAGCTGGCCGCAGAAAACAGCGGGCTGGTTTTTAAACTGGGACAAAAGATTACGGCGCGGCTTGTTGAAGCTTCTCCGATAACCGGAGGATTGATTTTCAAGTATCTTGACCCTGAAGACGGAGACCAATATTATGAAAAGGGAGGACGCAGGAGTTTTAATTTTGCCGCGAAAAGGCAATCGGCTCCGACCCTCGGTTCAAAAGCAAAAAAGAAAAAGGGTGCCAAAGCGAAAAAGGGTAAAACAAATGCCAAAAATTAATGTGATTGCCGCAGCAATGCTGCTATGGTGCGGTTCTGCTCTGGCGGCGGACGTGAAAGTCATTCGTGAAATTTATACGGAAGTGCCGGCCCAGTACATTTATGAGATACCGGTGGAAAAACTTGCGGTTTATTTCTTGAAGAGTCTGAATGACGTTGATAAAAAGCTGCGCGTCGGCAACGACAATGACAAGGTTACCCTTTATTATGACGGCAAGATGGTTAAAAGCCTATACAAACCCAAGGATGCTAACGACATTGAGGCTTGGGTCGAGTTAAGCGCGGAGATTATGGATACGGCAAGCAAAAAATCTCCCACGGCGGCGCAGCAGGATTTTGAGCTGGCGGATTTGTTGATGGCGGGAGCAATCAAACATTTTGACAAAGATTCAAAATTTTATCTTAATCCTGAAGACAATCAGGGCAAGCGTCTGAAACATCAGAGAAATTTTGCCGAGCGCAAAGTGGACGACAACATATACATCAAGATTTTGGCATTTAACGCTTATACCAAGTCCGGCGTTGAAGAGGCTGTAAAAAAATATCCGGAAGCCAAAGGGCTGATTTTGGATTTGCGCGGGAGTCCGGGCGGAATGCTGAGCGAAGGCGTGGCGGTTGCGGATTTGTTTTTGGATGATGCAATCATTGCGTCGACCAAAGGCAGAAAAGAGGCGGAGGAAGTTTATTTTAACGCTGAGGACGGCGATATCTTGAACGGTCGTCCGATTGTCGTCCTGATTGACGGCGACACGGCTTCGGCGGCAGAGGTACTGGCGGCAGCGCTGCAGGAACAGGATCGGGCCAAAGTTATCGGCACCAATTCGCTCGGCAAAGGCAGCATTCAGACTTTGGTCAGTTTGAGCGATGGTGCAACGATTGCATTGACCAGCGCTTATTTCTATACGCCGTCAGGTTCGCGGCTGCACGGACATGGGGTTTTGCCCGATGTCTGTACGTTTGAGATGCCGGAAGCCAAAAACATTAAGAATCTTTTGGCTTTGCCGCGTAATCAGTTTTGCCCGAGAGAGAGCCGTGCCGACGAGGGACTGGATTTGGACGCTGCGCGGGAAATGCTGGCGACAGAGCTAAATCTCGGGGTTTGACGATAATCGGAAACGGAAATTGAGAAAATTTTGAGATTCTAGTTGACATCGTGCAAAAAAACTGTATAGTGGCGCTAAATGTTTAAATCTACAATTTGTTAAAGAGTGTAAAAAAATGGCAAAAGCAGTAAAAGTAAAAGTAAAATTGGAAAGTACCGCCGGTACAGGTACATTTTATCTTGCTGAAAAGAATCCGAGAACTCATCCGGAAAAGTTGACTTTGAAAAAATATGACAAGAAGTCTAAAAAACATGAAGAGTTCGTTGAAAAGAAATTGAAGTAATTTCTGAAAAGATTTTTAGAGTTAAGAAAGAAGGTACCGGCAAAGGTATCTTCTTTTTTTGTACAGTTTACGGATGTACCGGGCAACGGCAAAGAGCAGTCAGACAGCACCCTTACATTACGGTTGTGACCGTCAGTTTTGTTCGAGGGGATGGGCTTTGAGATATTCTTTTTGCAATGTTTCTATTTGGACGTCCGTATATCTCTGGGTTGTGGAGAGGGAGGCATGACCCAGGAGTTCCTGAATGGAGCGTAAATCTGTTCCCTCAGCCAAAAGGTGAGTTGCAAAGGAGTGACGCAGCGCATGCGGCGTTACGGTATCCGGAAGTCCCAGTTCCCGGCGCAGTTTTTCGAGATTTCGTTGAATTATGCGCGGACTTATGCGATCGCCTCTTGCCCCTAAAAATAACGGTTCTCCGTTGGTGAGTTTGTAGGGGCAGGCCGCAAGGTAGGCAGAAATGTTTTCTTTAACCAGGGGAAGCAACGGAACAATACGTTCTTTGTTGCCTTTACCTTTAACCCGAAGGAAATCGTTATGAGTAATGTCACCAACGTTCAGGGCCAGGGCTTCAGAAATCCGCAAACCGCATCCGTATAATATTGTAAAAATGGCGGTATCTCTAAGCCCTTGCCAATCTTGATTTTTTTCGGATTTTTTCAGAAGGTTAAAGGTCTGTGTGACATCCAGAGCTTTGGGCAGAATTTTTGGCCGGCGCGGATTGACTATCACGGAAATATCTTCATTTTTCAAAATTTTTGAACGGTTCAACCATTTGAAAAAGTTTCGTAAAGTCGAAATTTCACGAGCAAGAGAGTTCTTGTCAATATGACGGGCAGCCCGAGCGCTTAAAAAAGCTCGAAAGCCGTGGACGTCAAGGGAGGCAAGATCTTGCCTTTCGGCGGCGCGTTTCAGATAATCTTTCAGAAAATCAAAAAAGACAGATAAATCGCGCGAATAAGCATCCAGCGTATGCAAAGAATAACGCCGTTCATCTTTGAGCCAGTTTTGCCACCGGTGTATAAAGGATACAACTTCGGCTGAAGCCTGATATCTGATTTCTTGTTTCATATTTTCAATTTAAATAAAAAAGTTTAAATTTTAGTTTCTTTGTTTTTGTCTAATCTGTCATTGACAGAGTGGGAATAATGTTATAGGTTTGAAACAACTTACAAAACAATGATGCCTATTATTAACTAAAATATATTATATTATGAACAAAATTGCAAAAGAAGATGGGTTTGGCAAAGTTTCTTTGCTTCCGTCCAAGAAGTTTGTAACGCCGAAGAAGATTGCGCCGGGGATGTTTTATTA
>HF995266.1 GCA_000432275.1 Proteobacteria bacterium CAG:495 | reverse complement strand
AAAAAAACAAGGAGGTGGAGCTCAAAAACTGCACATAGCCAGTCAGCCTTATTCGTCATATAAATATGCTTATGTCGGCTACTCCACCAAAACAGTGGATTCTATGTGTGATGTTTTTGAGACACCACAGTTCACCTCTGAACTGCAAGATGGAGTTTACTATAATTTAGGATAATTGCAATCAGAAAAGATTTCTGCATTACATCAATACATTTCAGTTTGTTCAAAAAAAGCTCCCGTTTGAGGGAGCTTTTTTAATTATTTTTTAGCAGCTTTCTTGGCTGTGGTTTTCTTTTTGGGTTTAGCGGCCGGCTTTTCTGCTTTTGCCTTAGCGGCAAGAACCGCTTTTTCGATATCCTGCTCGCTGCACAGGCCAATCGTTACCGGGTTCTTGGGACGGATGACCGCCATATCGCGGTGCGTACCGTTACGAATAGCCTCAATAGTCGGTTTGGTCGTACCGATAATTTTGCAAATCTGGCTGTCTTTGAGTTCAGGATAATTTTTGACAATCCAAGCAATGGCATTGGGTTTATCCTGACGCTGTGACGGAGACAAAACCTTTTTGGCTTTCATATTGCGCGCCTTAACGTTTCTTTCCAATTCCGAAGCGACGAGGTTCGCACAGGCATCCGCTTCGCAACGTTTGATTTCTTCTGCCGTCAGCTGACCGTTATCCAAGGGAGAAAGCCCCATAATGTTGCTGGAAACATCGCCGTCGGCTATCGCCTGAATTTCCAGTTCATGAAGTTCGCAAAATTCGGCAATCTGACGAAAAGTCAAGGTTGTGTTTTCCACCAGCCATACTGCGGTTGCACGAGGCATCAATGGTGCTGTCATAATATAAAATCCTTTCTTAACACGACATAGTCTAAATAGAAAAACTATCCATAAGATAGATTTTCTTTGCGTAATATACAAGCATTTTTTTGCGTGATACGGCAGAGATGTTAAAATTTATTGTTTTTGGAATAAATACTTGCCATATTTTGATAACCGACTTGCAGCATCTGAGCCGTCGCCTGATAACGGGAAGCCTGAATCTGCAAAGCGTTGACAGCCGACAAAGAACCGCCTGATGACGTAGTCAGGGGGATTTTGCTCTCCTTGCCGTTGTTGGTGTCTTCCGAGGGCTGTTCTATCGCAACGTAGTCGTGTTTGAAAGTATCGCCCATTTTAATCTGGAGGGCATAGGGCATCTCTTCATCGCTGTCTACAGTCTCATCGCGGCTGATTTTGATGTAATAGGTTCCCTTGGAGGCTTCATACTCTCCTGTCAGCATCAACTCAAGATTTTCGCGCAGTTCGCTGCCTTCGTCTTCCGCGCTGTCGGCAACCAGAACCTGCTTGCCCTGACGATTGGTAGAATAAACCTCAATCCGTACGCCGGGTGCCGTCAGTTCCAGAGAAGACTTTTCTGCCTGTTCTTTTTTCTTTTCGGCTTTCTCTTTTTCATATCCTTCAGGATCGGTCTGCTGTTTGAGCTGGTTAAGATAAGTTTCATACGTAGAGAGGTCCAGCACCTTGGAGTCCTCCCCGCCGGTACGGACGGAAATGGAGAGCTTGCCGCGGTTGGAAATCACGTTGGTTTTATAAATATCAACCTTGTCAACCTTGGCTAAGGTTCCGATGGCGGTCAGACGAGAATAGTTAAGCCGGCTGTAGCCCAAATCGCGTGCATTGGCAAACGACTCATCGACATTGTTCATATCGGTCAGTGTCTTTTCCCAATACTGAGAGCTGGCGTCTGAAAGGGCGCTGTCTTTTAACGAATCTACAGATGACATAAGGTTTCTCCTCCGACTATTCTAGTTTCAGTATAGCATAGGGATTGAAAAAGCTCAACCTTTTAATCAATAATTTAATCCAACAATTTGTATAATTCTACATTAATATTCAGTTTATTAAGCGTTTTCTCGCCAAGGTAGTCGAAATGGCGGCCGCTCTCCTGCAAGGCCTCGAAAACCGGTTTGGTGACGACTATTTCCTGATTGTAAATGTGCTCAAATATATCCGAGAGCCGCTCGCTCAGATTGGGTTCGTTTTCCGGCTTGTCCTCGGTTACGGCGCAGCAATTGCGCAAAATCAGATTGTCGTTGTTGGTTTCTTCCTGATAGGTGCCGATATCTTTCAGACATTCGACGGCAAAACGCACCGCATTGCTTATCTTATGGAAATGAATCGTGGTTATTCCGTCTGCCTCAATGGTATCTTCCCCCTTATATTTGCCAAGAAGGTTGAAAATGATGTTGCGGATTTCGGCACTGGTCTGAGCGGCGACTTCATCCCGGTTGGGAATGCTGTCGTCCAGAAACTTCAAATCGCTTTTGATGCTGACTAATGCGTCAAACAGAACATCGTCGGGAACAGGCGTTTCCGGCTCTTCGGGAACCGGAGACAAAACGGGAACAATCTCATCGGTCTTATTTTGTTTTTCCCATTTGGAAAAACTTAAATTCAGCAGCTCGGTCGGCATCGGCCGGCCTTTAATCACATGTGCCATCAAATAAGCTCCGACGCCGGTCAGAAAGACGGCAACCTTATTGTCCTTATAAGTTCTCTTGGCCTCGTAAAACGCCTCCAAATCAGCGCCGTCGCCGTCCGTTATGCGAAAAGCGTCATACAAAATGGAATTGGCTTCGGTTATACCCAAGCCGCTGTAACGCGCCATTTCCAGACAGCCGCCGTAAACAATCAACTTGATGCCGAATTTGGAAAAACTGGTGCTGGTGGCAGTCGGAGACTTGAGATTGGAAAGCAAATCAGTCAGAAAAGTTATCAGATACTGCTTATATTCCAAAGGGGCTTCCGGGTATGCCGGCGTCACGATGGGGTCGACGTCGTCATTGAGATTGTAAAAGTCAATCAGTTCACCGGCCTTATCGTAAAAAGTCTTTTCCTTGACCGCAACCGGACGACGGCGCTCAACAAAAACATACCACGGCACGTAACGGAGAATCAGCGGTACGGCAATGCTTAAAAAGATGACAAAGAAGATGACAAACAAAATCGGGCGGCTGTTTTGCTCATCGGGAATAAAATTTTCGATAACCGGAAATATCAGGCTGACCAGGACGTTTGCCAAAGCCAGACACAGCAACGTAAGCGCAACCAGCTTTATCAATGCGCTCAATATGCTGCCGCCGCCGGTTGACTCGACGACTTCCTCCACCTGCTCTTCTTCCTCACGTTCGTCGGCTTTTTTGATTCCGGGATAAGAACTCGGCAGTCCTCCGTTTTTATTTTTGCGGGAAAGATTACTGACGTACTCGACCGTTTCCTGATAAGAATTGTCCTGCACATCAAAAACTTCCTTGATGATTTTAACCTTTACCTTGTCGAGCTCCAACTCCTTGGCAAGGTTAAACGCGTCCTGCCGCTGCTCGATGGCAAAACGGTCTTCCAACTGCCAACCGCGCCCGTGATCGGTATAAACTTCATAGTGTGTTATCTTAATCATCAGAATCTCAAAGATAAATAAAAAAACCTGCGTTCAATATTATCAAACGCAGGTTAACAAATAGTATAAGCTTTAACTTAAACAGAGCTTATTCAGCAGCCAATCGGGCTTACTAGTCACCGGTCTTGATGCCGAATGCACCAAATTTGTTCTTAAACTTAGACAGCTGACCGCCTGTATCAACCAAACGACGGACACCGGTCCATACCGGGTGAGATTTCGGATCAACTTCCAAATTGATAACATCGCCAGCCTTACCCATGGTAGATCTGGTCGTAAACTTTGAACCGTCAGTCATTACATAAGTAATTTCATGATAGTCGGGATGAATACCTTTTTTCATCTTAAAAAACTCCTGAGACTTTTAATTAACGCATAATTTTTATGCTCTTATACATTACACAAATCAATTACGCAAGCATTATTTAAACTTTTTTTAATTTTTATTTGAGTTCCTCGACCTCTACGGTATTTACCTTATCAGAAGCGGCATCGACATTGATAACCTTAATGCTGAAATTCTTGTACCCCTTCTGGAGAAGGTAGCTGCGGATTTCAATTGCGCGGTTAAGGCTCAGGCGTTTCTTTTTGAAAGTATCGACGCCGTCATCAAGGTTAAACGCCAGAATGGCAATTTTGTTTACCGCGGGATTTTCAAAACCGTTGACCAGATTGTCTAGCTGCGCTTTTTGCGCGTCATTGAGGTCGGAGACTTCCGCATCAAAAGCAAAGCGTCCGGGTGCCGGTTTCTTAACTTCAGCAGCCGCCTGAGGCTGGTTGTCCGCGGAGGACGCCTCGGTTTTTGCAGCAGGTTCGGTCGTTTTTTCTTCGGCAGACGGCTGAGCCTTTGCAGGAGACACCGGCTCTACATCGACGACTTTAACCGGATTGGCAAGCGGCTCTACATCAACCACCACAACCTCGTCATCAACGGGTTTAGCCTTATTTTCCGACTGCGGTTCGGCAGACGGCTTGGCGGGTTCAGCCTCGGTCAGAACAATGGCAGGTTCAGTTTTGGCAGCAGGAGCAGCAGGAACAACCGGCTCAACCTCAGCTACCGGCTGAGCCTTAACTTCCGGTTCTGCAACCGGGGCCGGGGCAGCAGGCTGAACAACATAAGCGGCGGGTTCGGATTTCGGCTGCTCGGCAGGAGCCTTTTCGACAACCTCCACCTTTACTTCAGGTTTGGCTTTTTCCTTTTTTACAACAGGTTTGGCCGCGGCAGGTTTAGCTTTTTTTCTGACTGCCTTTTTGGCTGGTTTTGCTTTTTCTTCGGCAGCCTGACGAGCCGTTACAACGGGGAAGAGAGGTTCGGTATGGATTACCGGAGAACCGGTGCCGCTGAGTTCATCCAATGCAGACAAATCAACATACACATCCGGTTCCGTCTGCGCGTTGGCATAAGCACAAACTGACAATGAAACCAATGCCGAAATTGTCCAAACCTTAATATTTTTACGCATCTCTACCCCCTATGACGATAATTATTTATTCAACGACTCATAAAGTTTTTTGCCGAGATTGGCATTGACAGCGATTAAATTTCCGCTGGCAAGCACTGAAGCCAAATCATCGCTGCGAATATCCTTTTGGTTTATCTCATAAACATAGCCGCCGCCTTCTTTCACCAAAAGCATACCGGCAGCTACCGATGCCGCAGAATTGTTCCGGCTGACGACCGCGTCCAGACGACCGGAAGCAACATAAGCCAAGTCCAGACTCAGCGCGCCGTGCAGACGGACGTTTTCAAAAGCGGGAATCCCGTCGGCAACGGAGGTCAGGCCGATGACGGCCTCCGGCAAGTCTTTGCGAGAAGACACCCGCAAACGTTCATGACTGCGGAAACCTTCTTTAAATGCGCCCTGCCCCTTTTCTGCGAAGTACAAATCCGACGTTGCCGGATTGTATATAACCCCGGAAGTTACAACACCGTTTTCGACAACCGCAACGGAAATTGCAAAATAGGGAATTCCGTGGATAAAGTTAAGCATACCGTCCAACGGCGCGACCAGAAAATGCGGCGCATTGGGCTGGGGCTGACCGTCGGTTACGACGGCATAAGTCGGCTTGCCTTTCTGAAGCTCCGCACGCAAGCCTTTTGCCGTACGCTCAAAAGCCGCCTGCGTAAACTCCCGGTGACCTTTGACGGATGACTGAAGCTGCTCAATCTCGTTAAAGTCGCGGGTCAGAGATGTGCCGACCTTTTTTACTGTCGTAATCAAAAAATTAAGACTGGGTGAAATATAAGACATTATTTGGCTCTCTCAACATAGCTGGCGTCAGCGGTGGAAACGACGATTTTATCGCCGGTACCGACAAACGGAGGAACCGTGGTACGGATGCCGTTGTCCAAGATTGCCGGTTTGTAAGACGAAGAAACAGTCTGACCTTTGATAACGGGCTCGGTCTCGACCACTTCGCAAATAACTTGCAGCGGCAATTCGACGCTGACCGGTTTGCTGTCGATGAAATCGATATGAACCAGCATACCGTCAGTTAAGAACGGACGGCTGTCGCCCAAGATGTCGGCAGGCATAACAAACTGTTCGTAGGTTTCGTTTTCCATAAAAGTCAAGCCGGTGGAATCTTCATAAAGGAACTGCGCGTCCTTAACTTCCACCATCAGTTTTTCGATGGTGTCTTCACTTCTGAAACGTTCGTTGGTTTTGGTTCCTTCCTCGACCGACTTCATTTCGACCTGCATAAAGGCGCCGCCTTTACCCGGTTTGATGTGCGAGGCTTTGGTAACTGTCCAGGGCTTGCCTTTGAATTCGATGACCCAACCCGGTCTGATAGCTACTGCTTGCTGTTTCATTTATTTTTCTCCTATAACTTAATTTAACCGTCAAAATATTTTACAGGCAAATTAATCTAAACTTTGCTTTTTAGCAACCAAAATCTTTATAGTCCCGCGAATTTATTATCACAAAATCAGGGTCAAACGCGGCAATATCCTGCAAACCGTCCGTCAAATCAACCGCAGACTGGATTAAAAACAGATCATTGTACCATTTGACGACTTCCGCGGCCGGGGCGGCAGACTCCTGCGGAAACTTGAAAGCGACAAATTCCGGTTCGGTCTCACTGACCAGCATAGCTTCGTGGCGGCGGGGAACAATTACGGTTCCCAAGACTTTGCCGGCACCGAGCTGTGAGCGAATCTTTGCGACCTGGGCCTTGACGGGCGCATCGGTTTTCAGCTCGGCAACCACACCGTCGGCACCAACCGTTTTACACAAAGAAAGCGCCTTATCCCCAGAAAGCAAAAACAGACGACCACGGCGCTCAAACCCGCAAAGCCATTCTTCAGGAAGCGAGGAATCCGCTAGAAAACAAACGATATCGTCGTCAACATAAACAGTATCGTCAACCGAATTAATTTTGAGGATAAACTTTGGCATAATTTTATTTTCGCTTGTAAAACTTTGATTGTTGTTTATTATGCTTTGAATATAAGTGAATATTTCTAATTAAGAAAGAGAAATCTGCATGGAAGCAAAAAATTTTGAATTTGCCAACACCAATAACGCGCTTGCAGAACTTAGCGAAGCCTTGGTCAATCTCAACGCTGCGGTGGCTGCAAAGAAAAATGACATCAAGGCTCAGAAAAAACAGGAAGAAGCCCTCCTGAAAGACCGCGAAAACCGTTTGGAAATTTTAAAAACTTCTTCAGAAAACATTTTGCAAAACATAGACAACATCATCGACAAGTTAGACAAAGTATTAGAAAACGATGGCACAAGTAACGATAACAATTAATTCCCGGGAATATGCCGTTGCCTGCGAAGACGGACAGGAAGTCAGAATTCTCCAGCTGGCGCGTCTGCTGGATGAAAAGGCCAAAATGATTACCGCCGGCGCCGGTCAGGTAAACGAAAATATGCTGCTCGCCATGGTCGGGCTGCTGCTGGCGGACGAACTCAGCGAACTAAGAAAATCGGATATGTCTAAACCGCCTAAAGAGCTCCCTGTGGATAACTCGCGACTCCTTGAATTGGATGCGTCTCTGGCCGAAAAAATAAAAACCTTGAGCGAACAAATAAAATCTGTTGCATCTCAATTAAATTTAATGTAGTCTATAGACATAGAGGATAGGCTGCGTAGTTTGTATTTCCGCAGATCTTCCGAGCCAACATTATTTTATAGGGAATTGTCACTGCTTGGACCGTGGTCTTAAGTATACGATGCCCACCTGGTTAGAAGCGGTTCGATAAGAATGTAAAATATACGGCTAAACGGCCATCCTCCCTAAAAAAACCCCGTTGACTCAAACGGGGCTTTTTAGTATCTGTCAGATAAGAAAAATTTTTACGGAAAGGGACTTGTTTGAAAATAGTTTACTGCGGAGACATCGTTGCCCGGCCGGGTCGGGAAGCCTTGTTAAACAACATCGCCAAGATTAAAGAAAAGTACGGCTATGACGCCCTCATCGTCAACAGCGACAATGCGGCGCACGGGTTTGGCGTAACACCGGGAATTTGCCGCGACTTCTTCGAAAAAGGAGTGACGGCTATCGTTACCGGCGATCACGTCTGGAACCAGCGTGAAATCATCCCTTTTCTGGATGAGTGCAAAAAAATCGTACGCCCGTTAAATTATCCCGACAATCTTCCGGGATGCGGCGCTCGCGAAATTGAACTTGAAAACGGCAAAAAAATCCTGGTTGTCGAAGTGGTCGGTCGGTTGTTTATGGAAGCCGTCGACTGTCCGGTACAGGCAATGGACCGGCTTTTGAAATCTTATACGCTCGGCCGCAATATTGACGCTATTTTTGTAGACATTCACGCCGAAGCCACGGCAGAAAAAATTTCGTTCGGACACTATCTTGACGGAAAGGTCTCGGCGGTTATCGGCTCTCATACTCACGTTCCCACGGCTGACGCAATGATTTTGCCGGGAGGAACGGCATATCAAACCGATGCCGGAATGTGCGGCGATTACAGCGGCGTCATCGGCTTTGAAAAAGAGGAACCGGTGGCCCGTCTCGCCCGCAGATATACGGGAAACAGACTTATTCCCTGCCGCGGAGAGGGATGTTTGTACGGCACTTATATTGAAACTGACGACAAAACCGGTTTGGCAACAAAAATCGAAACTTTCAGAATGTAACAAAAACCCCGGATATAAAGTCCGGGGTTTGGTTTTATCGGAATA
>HF995265.1 GCA_000432275.1 Proteobacteria bacterium CAG:495 | reverse complement strand
GTCGAGCGAGCCTATGAGGATATGTGGAACCGTCTCTCCGGCACGACCGACAGTTATCTGAAGGAACGTTTGCATGATTTGCGGGATGTTGCCGACCGGCTGTTGGGATATCTGAGCGGCGACAATAAAAGTCTTTCACAGGTGGAAGGCGACGACATTATCGTTGTGGCCCAAACTATGGGTCCGGCTGACTTGATGGATTACGACTATCAGAAAATCCGCGGCTTAATCATTGAAGACGGTACGCCTACAATGCACGTGGCCATCGTAGCCAAAGCGCTCGGAATTCCGGTCGTTGCCAAAATAAAGGGCATTTTTAACGAAATCAAAACCGGAGAGCTGATAGCCGTTGACGGTAATGAAGGCTATGTCTATATCAAACCGAGCGTTCCGGTTCAGGAAAAAATCAAGGCGAAAATCGCGGAAAAGAACAAGCTTCTGGCACGTTTGGCCGAGCTGAAAGACTTGCCTGCCGAGACCAGGGACGGCGTTCGCATCAACCTTTACATCAATGTCGGCTTGGCCTTTGATTTGGACTATATTGAAACCACAAACTGCGACGGCATCGGGCTGTATCGTACCGAAATTCCTTTTATGGCCTCAGACGTTATGCCGGATGTCGACCGCCAAATGAGCTATTATAAGGAACTGATGGACCGTGCCGGGGACAAGCGGGTGATTTTCCGCTCGCTGGATGTCGGGTCGGATAAGCTTTTGCCCTATTGGAGCAACGCCGGAGAAGACAACCCTGCCATCGGCTGGCGCTCCATTCGCATCACGCTGGATCGTCGGGCCATTCTGCGCAAGCAAATGCGGGCTTTTCTCCGTGCGGCGGCCGGAAAAGTCCTCAATGTTATGTTTCCCATGATTTCTAATCTGGCCGAGTTTGAAGAAGCTAAAGAAACGCTGATGATTGAACTTGAAAAGGAAAAGCGCCGTGGTTCCGAAGTTCCGGCCAAGGTGAATGTCGGCCTGATGATAGAGGTACCCTCGGTAGTCTTTCAGCTGGACGCCATTTTGCAGCAGGCGGATTTTATCTCTATCGGCACCAATGACCTGGCGCAGTTCGTTTTTGCCTGTGACCGAGGAAATCCGCGTCTGAGCGAGCGCTACGACGTTTTGTCCGCTCCGTTTTTAAAGATGATGCAGGAGATTGTCGCCAAAGCGAACGCGGCGGGCGTTTATTGTTCCGTTTGCGGCGAAATGGCGGGCAATCCGATTGAAGCGATGGCCCTGATTGGGCTCGGCTATCGAAACCTGTCAATGTCCGGGTCGTCGTTCGGCCGCGTCAAAAGTATGATTCGCTCGGTAAACATTGAAGATATTGAAGATTACGTAAAAACGCTGCTGAAATCAAACAAACGGACGCTGCGTCCGCAATTAATTTCCTATGCCTATGATCATGGTATTGAAATTTATTAAAAGGTATGTAATAATCATCGCATTTACTGATATTTGTAAAGGAAATCATCGTGAAAAAAGAGAAAGCAAATTCCGAAGAAAAGGAAGTTAAGGAAGCCAAAGAAGTCAAGGCTCAGAAGAATGCCGAAACCGCGTCGTCCAAAGCGGCGGACAAGGCTCCCGCAGAAAAAAACGTAACCAAAGTCGGCAGCCTGTTGAAGGAAATGCGCATTCAAAAAGGGCTGAAGCTTCCCGATATTGCCAAAAAACTTTGCATTCGCCGTATCTACCTGGAAGCTATTGAAGAAAGCAATTATGCCGAAATTCCGGAATTTCCTTATGGTATCGGTTTTATCCGCTCATACGCTGATTTTCTTGGGCTGAACAGCAGCAACATTGTCGAGCTTTATAAAGAGGAAACCAACATTCAGCCGGAAAAGGACATCTTTGTTCTGGAGCCGCAGACCGAAGCGACGGTTCCCGGCAAAAAGTATTTGCTTGTCAGCCTTGCCGCAATGATTGTGATTTATTTCGGGTGGTATGCCTATAACAATCATACCGTTGAAGAAACGCCTGCTTACCCGGAAGCCTCAGTTTCTTCCTCCGGTCAGGTTGAAGATGCGGTTAATCCGCTGCCGCTCGTCGTGGAGGACTATTCCAGCCCGGCCGAAGTGTCGGACGGCGCCGATTCTTCTGCCGAACCGATTGCGGTTATAGATACCACTGCGGAGGCAGAACCGGCAACGACAACGCCGCAGGTCGTAGTGACCAATGAGTCTTTTCCCGGCACGGTAGAGCCCAAAGCAGAACCGGCCCCGGCTCCGGAGGTTGTTGCCGAGGCGCCCAAACCGGCCAAAAGCGGTGTCGTTATCAATGTAAAAAAAGAAACCTGGATTGAGGTCAAAGACGACAGCAAACTCTATATCAGCAAGGTTTTGCAACCGGGTGACACCTATACGGTGCCGCAAGGTCCCGGTATGATTTTGTCTGTCGGCAAAATGGACGGCGTCGATATTTACATTAACGGCGCTTTGACCAATGTCTTTACGGCCAACCGCAAAATGAACATTGCTTTGGACAAGTTTATTTCTGCCGCTAATCATTAGCGACACGTTCTTATTGCAGAAAATAGCAGGTGTCTGCCTGCTATTTTCTTTTGTTTTATACGAAGAGTTTTTTATTTAAGGAAGTATCAATGAATTTTGCTGAAAAACTAGCTAATGTCGTTAACCGTTATAATGAAGTGGAGGCGTTAATTTCCGCGCCCAACCTGAATTCTGACGAACTGGTCCGGATGAATAAGGAACTGGCTCAGCTGGCGCCGGTTGTGGAAGCCATCAACAACTGGCACCGTCTTCAGAAAAATATGGACGATGCCAAGTCAATGATGGATGACGCCGAGTTGGACAAGGAAATGCGCGAAATGGCCGAGGCCGAATATTATGACCTCAAGGAAAAAATGCCGGAGCTTGAGCAGCAGATTAAAATTTTGTTGCTGCCCAAGGATGAAGAGGATGAAAAAAACGCTATTCTTGAAGTCCGTGCCGGCACCGGCGGCGACGAAGCCGCATTGTTTGCGTCGGTTTTGTTTGAAATGTATCAGCGCTATTCCGCTTTGCAGGGATGGAAGTTTGAGGTTAACGACGTTACCGAAAACGAACTCGGGGGCTATAAGGAGGCGTCTGCCAAAATCACCGGTAAAGATGTTTTCGCCCGCTTGAAGTTTGAATCCGGAGCGCATCGTGTCCAGCGCGTGCCGGTAACCGAGTCTCAGGGACGGGTTCATACCTCTGCCGCCACGGTGGCGGTGCTGCCGGAAATCGAAGAAGTGGATATGTATATTAATCCGGCAGATTTGAAGATTGACGTCTATCGTGCGTCAGGTGCCGGCGGACAACACGTAAACCGTACGGAATCCGCCGTTCGCATCACGCATATTCCAACCGGCGTCGTTGTTCAGTGCCAGGATGACCGCTCACAGTATAAAAACAAGGAAAAGGCGATGAACCACTTGCGCGCCAAGCTGTATGATATGCAAAAATCGAGCATTGACAACGCTTATTCCGAAAAGCGCAAACTTCAGGTCGGATCGGGTGACCGTTCCGAACGTATCCGAACCTATAACTATCCTCAGGGACGCGTGACCGACCACCGTATCAATCTGACGCTTTATAAGCTCAATGAGGTTGTTTCCGGCGATGCTCTGGGCGAGATTATAGACGCTCTGGTGATGGAAGACCAAGCCCAAAAACTTGCCGAATTGGATTAGTTTGTTTTGACGGTTCAGCCTCCTTTTGACGAATAAAAAGGAGGCTGAATAGTTTTTAGTCTACGATTTCGATGCGGACTTTTTTGCCGTAAAATTTCAGCAGCCGCCGAAATCCGGAAATAAGATAGCCTTTGCCGGCTTCCATTGTGTTAATGTCTTTGGTCGAAAGGCTTGCCGCTTCGGAAAGCTGTTCTTGGCTCAGGGCTCTCTCGCGCCGGACGTTTTTCAGTTCAAGCCCTAAAGCGCGGCGAACCGCTTTAATATTGAAATTTTCGATAATCATTGTTTTAGCTCCGTTGTTTAGAGAACTTTTCCTGTTTAAGAAAAGTTATATATTAAAAACAAAAACCACCTCGACTGAAAATCAAGGTGGGGAGCTACAAAACTGTCAAAGTACAGTCAACCTGATTCGTCGCGTGAAAACGCGCTTATTTCGGTCACTCCCCGGTTTAAGGAGCTGTTACTTTGAGGTGTTTTGTAGACACCACAGCTCACCTCTGAGCTGCAAAAAACATCTTAAAGCAAATCAGGCGTTTTGCAACTAAAATCGCTATCTTATTTTACTCATTTAACATCTGCGATTTTTTGATTGTGCCTGTCGTTAAAACTTCTTATAATCATCCTCAGGTTAATTTGAGGAATCACCAATGTCGGCACCACAGTTCGTACATCTTCGCGTTCATACCGCCTATTCTTTGTCGGAAGGCGCAATGCTGGTGCCTAAGCTGATTCATAAACTTCACGACCAGGGAGTTCCGGCGATTGCCGTAACCGACACCGCCAATATGTTCGGCGGCAAGGCTTTTTCCAAATATGCTTCGGATGAAGGGGTAAAGCCCATTTTGGGTTGTCAGTTCTACCTGCGCAATCCTGATGCCGATGATGTACTCAAGGCTAAAGGACGGATTATTGAGCCGGATAAAATCGTTTTGTTGGTGATGAACGAAAACGGCTATCAAAACATTATGAAGCTGATGAAGCGCTCTTATCTTGACAACCCCAAACAGGGCGAAAAGGCACAGCTCAAAATGTCGGATTTGGAAGAACTGAACGGCGGGCTGATAGCGCTCACCGCCGGCGTAGAAGGGCAAATCGGACGGCTCCTGCTCGAAAACCGCAAGGTGGAAGCGGAAGAGGTCGTTGTTAAACTTCGCGAGATTTTTGCAGACCGCCTTTATATGGAAATTTCGCGTATCGGCTTGGAAACGGAACAAAAAACGGAAGACGACTTTATCGATTTTGCATATAAATACAATATTCCGCTGGTTGCCACCAATGAGGCTTTTTTCTTTGACGCCGATATGTATGAAGCGCATGATGCCTTAATTTGCATTGCTGCGGGAGAATATGTGGCCAACGATGACCGCAAAAAATATTCGCCTAACAACCGTCTTCGCAGCGCGGAAGAAATGGTTGAGTTGTTTAAGGATTTGCCGGAGGCTGTTCAAAGCACGGTTAACATTGCCGCCCGTTGCAACTACCTGTCACAGAAGGTCGATCCGTTGTTGCCTATTTTTGAATGTCCCGAGGGCAAAACGCAGGACGAGTTCATTACCGAACAGGCCTACAAGGGGCTGAAACAGCGTATGGAAGCCCAGGTTTACAATGACAGCCAAACGCCGGAAGAACGTGCGGAAATAGACAAGCGCTATTATGAACGTTTGGATTATGAGCTCAGCGTTATCAAAAAAATGGGTTTTCCCGGTTACTTTCTTATCGTGTCGGATTTCATCCAGTGGTCAAAAGCCCACGGCGTGCCGGTGGGGCCGGGGCGTGGTTCCGGTGCGGGCTCGATTGTTGCCTGGTCATTGAAGATTACCGACCTTGATCCCTTAAAACTTGATTTGCTGTTTGAGCGTTTCTTGAATCCCGAACGCGTCAATATGCCCGATTTCGACGTCGACTTTTGTCAGGAAAACCGCTATAAAACCATTGAATACGTCCAAAAGAAATACGGTTTTGACCATGTTGCCCAAATTATCACCTACGGCAAACTGCAAGCCAAAAACGTCATCCGCGACGTTGCCCGCGTGTTGCAGATGCCTTATGCTCAGGCGGACCGTATATCTAAAATGATTCCTCCCGGTGTTCAGGGCAAAAACCCCACTTTGCAGGAGTCGCTGGATCAGGTGGCGGAACTGGAGCAAATGCGGCAGGAAGACCCGCAAATCAACAAGTTGTTTGATATCGGAATGAAACTGGAAGGCCTTTACCGCCAGTCCGGTATGCATGCCGCCGGCGTAGTTATCGGTGACCGCCCGTTAGATCAGCTGGTTCCGTTGTATAAGGATCCCAAGGCCGATATGCCGGTTACCCAGTATGATATGAAATTTGTAGAAGAAACCGGCCTGATTAAGTTTGACTTTTTGGGCCTGAAGACGCTGACCGTGATTAAAAAAGCCGTCGACTGGGTGAAGAAAGTCCATAAAATCGACCTTGATATCGATAACATTCCCTTGGATGACAAGTTGACCTATGAGATGCTTCAGCGCGGAGACACTTCTGCCGTATTCCAGTTTGAATCTCCGGGAATGAAAGATGTTCACAAGCAAATCAAACCTGACCGTTTTGAGGATTTGATTGCTATCGTTTCTTTATATCGCCCCGGCCCGATGGATAATATTCCCACATACATCAAGCGCAAGCACGGCGAGGAGGAAATAACCTATCTTCATCCCGATTTGGCGCCGATTCTTGATGAAACATACGGCATTATGGTTTATCAGGAACAGGTTATGAAGATTGCTCAGGCGTTAGGCGGCTACACTATGGGCGGCGCGGATAAACTGCGTAAGGTTATGGGTAAAAAAATGCGCGACGAAATTCCCAAACAGCGTAAAATGTTTACCGAAGGCGCCGTGGCAAAGGGTATTGACGAAGGAACCGCTACCAAGATTTTTGACCAGATGGAAAAATTTGCGTCTTATGGTTTTAACAAGTCGCATGCTGCCGCTTATTCTTTGGTTTCGTATCAGACGGCGTACCTGAAAGCGCATTATCCGGTAGAGTTTATGTGTGCCGTGATGTCTTTGGATATGACCAACGTCGACAAACTCCTCTTGTACAAAGAGGAGTGCAAAAAAATGGGATTCAAGGTATTGCCGCCGGACATTAACAAGTCTGACGCCGACTTTGATGTTGAAGACGGCAACATCCGCTATGCCTTGGCCGCCATCAAAAGCGTAGGCGCCGCCAATATGGAGGCTATTGCTGCTGAACGCCACGCGCACGGACCCTATAAAGACGTTTCCGACTTTATCCATCGGATTGACGCCAAGCAGATTAACCGCCGCCAATTGGAGCAGCTGATAAAGGCTGGCGCTTTTGACTGTCTGGATAAAAACCGCGGCAAGCTTTTTGCCAATATTGAAACCATTGTCCAGCACATTTCCGCCGCTACGGAACTGAAAACCAGTTCGCAGTCGTCGCTGTTCGGCGATCAGGAGCTTCAGGCCAAGGTCAAGCTGGCCGAAAAACCCGATTGGCCGGAGCTCGAAAAACTTAAATTGGAGGCGGAGGCCATCGGCTTTTATCTGTCGGCTCACCCTCTGGACAGTTATTCCCGCGGTATGGAGCGTCTCGGCGTCAAAAAATGCAATGAGGTTTTTCAGGGTATTCGTACCGGAGATACCATTCGTGCCAAATTGGCCGGCTGCGTAAACTCGTTCCAGAAGCGCATCTCCAAAAACGGCAATAAATATGCTTTCTTGGAAATTTCCGACGGCAGCAGCAATTTTGAAGGTCTGCTGTTTTCGGAAGGGCTGACCCGTTTTGAAGAAACCATCAAGTCCGGTTTGCCGTTGCTTGTCAGCGTCACGATAGACAAGCAGAACGAGGAGGGCAATCCCCGGGTTATGATTAACAGCGTTGAGACGTTGGACAAGGCTATTGCCGACGTTGCCAACGGTTTGGAAATCAGCCTCAATGACACCTCTGCCGTGCCGAAACTTAAAGAAATCCTCGGCAAAGATAGAAACGGCAAAAATAAAATATATATAAAGCCTGACAACGACAATTGGGATATTCGAATTGAGCTTTCCGGCGGTTTTGCGCTCCAGGGCGACGTTCTGAGCCAAATCCGCGGCTTGGCCGGTGTAACCACAGTGAAGGAAATTTAATCATGAAGAAAATATATGAATTTCTGAATCATTTTTGGGATAAAGGCAGTTCTGCGGCCGTCGTGCCGGAAGAAGATAATCGCGATGCGGTTAAAATGCCGTTGTTTAAAATTGTTTTCGGACCGGAAGGGCTGTTTATTGACCGCACGCGCAATTTCTTTGCCGTTGCCGGAATTTATGCTCTGCTGTTGTCGGTTTTGTCATTGGTTGCCGGGCAGGGGTATATGTGCCTCTATAACGACTACCGCGTCGGCGGCGGCTATTGTACCAACAGCATCGGCCTCTATGTTGCCGTACACATTGTGGTCTTGTATGTCATATCTATGTTTATGGTTCGCTGGTATAACGTTTGTTTCGGCGGACAGCCATTGTCTTGGCGCTATCTTTTGCTGCCGCGCCGACAGGATGTGCGGAGTTTTGCCGGCAATATTGCTTTTATCCTGATTAATCTGCTGTCGATGCTGTCGTTGTATCTACTTTATGTTCGCGACCCTAACCCGGATTGGCGGATAGAACTGGTTTATTTTGCGTTTGTTTCAATCGGTTTTCTGGTGCCTTTTGTGGTAATGCGCTTTTATGCGTTGATTGGTTTTATTCTGGCCGGAGAGAAATTTCCCTCTTTTGCCGCGGTCTGGAACCGGGGAAGGGGAAATTCCCTCCGTATCTTGGTCAGTCTTGCGTTGATTTTCTTTCTGACTTTCTTTTCGCTTTTCGCGTTTCTGAATAACTTTAAGCTTGTCGACGATAAAAATGCGTTCTATATTAGCTTCATAGTTGAATATTTATACAACCTTTTATTGTTGCTTTTAGTGGTCTTTTTCACCAATCACTGCTATTTGCAAAAAACTTTCTTGTTTGGAAGGAACCAAGATGGAGAATAAAACTGCTCAAATCAGACTGCCGTTCTGGGAAACCGTTCGCCGCAGCTTTATGTACGTATTGACGAATTTTGATGTCTATCTCAAGGTGACCGCTTTGTGGTTTGCCATCATTCTCTATGAGATGTTTACCGATTTTCCCTCAATCTGTAATCTTTCTGCCGAAGGATGTACCGGCGGATGGATGCAGAATGTATCTATTTTGTTGCTGATGCTGGCATCGATTGCAATCGTTATCGCTTTTTGCCGCGTGATTGTGCTCAAGGTTCCGAGCTCATATTTCTCTTGGGCTTTCGGCAAACGGGAAATTATTTATCTGCTGTACAACATTTTGTTAATTGCAATCATAACCTTGCCCTCCATCGTTTTGATTTTCTCTTGGGCCTATTTCGGACGGATGCTCGGTATGCCGGAAGGTTTTTATAATGTCTCGCTGATTATTCCGTTGCTTCTGGCTATTTATTTTTCCCGGTTGTTCCTGGTCTTTCCCGCAATTGCCGTTGATGACCGGAAAATGACTCTCAAGGCGTCTTTTAAATTGGCGGAAGGCAATGCCAATAAGATTTTCTGGGGACAAATTTTAATGACTCTGCCGGTTGTTCTTTTGATGGCTTTGTTGTCAATTATATTCAAACTGATTGGCAGCGACGGTTATGTCGTCAGATTTGTTTTCGTCCTGTTGGTCTTTGCGCTGTCATTCTTGGATTCCTGCTTTAAGGCGTCTTTCTTTGCGCATATTTATCAGTATTTCACTTTTTATCGTGATAAGGCTGAAGAAAACAAGGAATAAGAAAAAGGAGCTCAATTGAGCTCCTTTTTTATTGGTTGTTTTGCAAAAGCTGCCTGTTCATCAGATGGAATGCCAAAGTGGCAAATTTCGCTTTTTCCTACCCCGATTTAATCTCTTGGTCTGTTGGGAGATGTCAACCGTCTGCAAGACGATCTTATCTTTTTTCCTTCTTGTCCGCATACGGGTTATTGGTCTTGCGAACAGTCATTCTTATCGGGATTCCGCGCAAATCAAAATTTTCGCGCAGCTGATTAATCAAATATCTCAAATAAGCGTCTGGCAGACCTTCCGGATTGCTGGAAAAAATATAAAATGAAGGAGGTCTGGTTTTTGCCTGCGTAATGTAACGCAGCTTAATTCTCCGCTTGTTTTTTCCGAGCGGCGGCGGATAATTGTCAATCATATCCGAAAACCATTGGTTTAACGGGGCTGTCGGGATTCTGATGTTCCAACGGTCATAAACCTTAAAAACGGCACGCATCAGCTTGTCAAGATTTTCACCTTTTAACGCGGAAATTGTTACCGTCGGAATGCCCTCCGCCTGAGTAAGCGAGGTTTGCAGCTTGTCGTTCAAACGCTGCAATGCTTCCTTGCGATTGGCAATGTCCCATTTGTTGACGGCGATAACCAAGGCTCTGCCTTCGTCCAGAACCTGTCGGGCAATAGTCAAATCCTGTTTGTCCAAAACCGCGTCGGCATCCAAAACCAAAATCACGACTTGAGCCATAAAAGCGGCATGTTTTGTGCTGGCCGCCGACATTTTTTCCAATGAATCGTCCACGCGTGATTGTCTGCGCAATCCGGCGGTGTCGACCAAGTTAATTTTTCTTCCCTGATAAACCCATGCGCTGGTAATGGCATCGCGGGTAACGCCGGCTTCCGGTCCGGTCAGCATTCTTTCATCTTTAAGCAGGGCATTGACAAGAGTAGACTTTCCGACATTCGGCCTTCCGACGATTGCCAGTTGAATCGGCCGTTTTTTGTATGCGGCATCTTCTCCTGTATCCTCGCCGCTATCTTCCTCAGCAACCTCTCTTTCCGGTTCTTCTTCGCTTTTTTTCTCGTCGTATTCTTTCAGCGCATCATAAAGGTCCAGCAGACCCAAACCGTGTTCTGCCGAAAACGGAATAGGCGTACCCAAACCCAGCTTATAAGCTTCGTGAATACTGTCTTCCTGAAGTTTGCCCTCACATTTGTTTGCAAGCAAAACGACCGGTTTTCCGCTCTGGCGCAGCAATCCGGCCAGATGTTCGTCATAAGGCTGTAGGCCGTCGCGGGCATCAAACAAAAACAAACTGACGTCAGCTTCTCTGATTGCTTTTTGCGTTTGTTCCCACATTCTTTTTTCCAGGTTGTCTTCGTTGGAATATTCATAACCGGCAGTGTCAATTACCTGCAATTTCAGATTTTGCAGTTTTGCCGAAGCTTCTCTGCGGTCGCGGGTTACGCCCGGTTTGTCATGTACAATGGCGACTTTTCGCCCGACCAGACGGTTGAACAAAGTCGATTTTCCGACGTTCGGCCTGCCGACGATTGCGATTTTCAGTGTCATTTTAGTTTCTCAATCCTGTTATTGAAATGCCAGCATATCGGCATCTTTAGTCGTAAAGAGCGTAATGCCGTGAGCCATAATCGGAGCCAGCTCGACGCCGTCGTCAATGCTGATGTAGCTCAAAATTTCTCCGGTGTAAGGCGATACGGCAAAGACGTAACCGTTGGACGTTGCCACGATTAATCTGTTTTCAGCCAGCAACGGTCCGCTGCCGAACACGCCGCTGCGGTCTTCAAGTTCGTCTCCGTAAGGAATGGACGTGTTCCAAACTATTTTTCCGCTGTTCTTTTCAAAAGCCAGCAGGTCAAAGTCGTTGGTCAGCACATACAGATAATCTCCGGCAATCCACGGCTGATTGTTGCTGCCCAGTTCTTTTTCCCATACCCGTGCGCCGGTTCGTAGGTCTATTGCCGCCAAAATGCTGTTGTAGCCGACGGCATAAACGCGGTCACCGTCAATAACCGGGTTGGCTTTGATGGCCGTAATATTGGACAGGGAGTTGGTTCTTTTCTTCGAAACCAGCAAATCCACCCACAAAGGCGTACCGGTACTGGCTTTGAATGCCCGCAACTCGCCGTTTGAAAAAGCTGCGATGACGACATCCAAATCGGGGTTGTACGCCGGACTGGCCCCTCCGACTAATGTCGTGTTTTCAAAATCATTGGTAATTTTCCAGATTTCTTCGCCGCTTTCGGCATTCAGGGCAATTAAGGTATTGTCAAAAGTCTGAACAAAAACTCTGTTGGCCCCGACGGTCGGCGCAATTCTGATGGGAGCTTCGTAATCCTTGCGCCATAGCTCTTTGCCGGTTGTCATATCCAGGCAGAATACGCCGCCAAACCCGGTTGTGGCATAAATTTTCTTGTTAAATTCAGCCAGACCCGCACCTTTCATGGCAACGGAATTGTCATCCTTGTTCAAAGCCTTCAGCCTTTTTTTCCAGATCTTACGGCCGTCATCCAAACGATAGGCGCTGACAATGCCGTCGGCGTCAATGGCAAATACGACTTTGTAGGCAATAATCGGTGACGCAATAAGAAAATCGCGTTTGGAGCTTCCTTCGCCGAAATTGCTGTCCCAAATCTCTTTCAGTTTGCTGTCAGCCTCAAGATGCCCCATCAAATGCATGGCGTTGCCGCCGCTTTGCGACCACTGGTTGTTGGTATAGGGAGCCGGAAGCTTTATTTTAACTTCGCCGGGAGCATAGTCAGGAGCCAGGTCGGCGGTTTCTTTGATGACGTTGATTCTCTCTCCGTCAATTTCAAGCTTGTCTTTACCGAACAGTCCGCATCCTGTAAGCAGCATTGCCAAACCTAAAGTCAGCGCCTGCCTGTACATATTCCTAACCATGAACTTCTCCGTTATTTGCTTTGATCGCTGATAATCGTCACCATGTCTTGTGCTCTGGCTTTCAGGCTGTCCTGAACATTGGCCGAGTTGACAATCTTTTCGTATTCGGCTTTTGCCTGTTCCATGTCTCCTTCGCGGATAGCCAGCATTGCCAGCAGTTCATGAGCAATATTGGCCCAATTGCTGTCTTCTGCCGTCAGCGGTTCCAGCAGGTCGGTTATTTCTTCCCGGCTTGCGTCGCTGTCCAGTTTGTAAGAAGCTAGTTTGATTGTGGCAATGTCGCGCATTTGTTCGTTGGCGTCTTCGTCGGAAGAAAGTTGTTCCAATGCAGCCATGGCTTCGGCGTTTTTGCCTTGCTCAAAATAGATGTTTGCGATTTGCAGTTTGGCCACGTCGCCGTAAATACCGCGGTTGGCCTTGGCCAGATTCTGCAGAATGTTAAGACTTTCGTCAAAACGGCCCTGATTTTGCAGCGAAACGGCAACCGCATATGCGTTGGAAAGCTCCTGAGCCCGTTTGGCGCGCCAGGTTTTAAACGTTTCAAAACTGACTGCCGCCGTCAGAATCAAAGCGACGGCGATAATGATGAACAACCCGTATTTGTCCCACAGGCTTTTAAGCTGTTCGTTTTTGACGTCCTGTTCGATTTCTTTCAACAGGGCATCGTTTTTTAAAGTGTCGTTAGCGGCTTTTTTCATAAACTGTCTCCTCGCCTGAAAATCTCCTTTTGCTATATATAATCGATATCTGTTAATATAGCAAAGATATTTTTTTATATTACCAAACTTCTTCCGGTTTTTTTTATTTTATAACCTCGTGAATAAGAAATTTTTTAACCCAGCGCAAATCTTTAATCGGAAGCTTTGCTCCGAAGGTAATTGATTTTTCGTCTGAAATGACAGACACGAAATACCGCCCGCTGGCCGGATTTTCCGTGATGTCGATTGCTTCTATTGCCGTTTTGGGAATTTCGTTGTGCTTGGTGGAAAACAACATATATTTGTGCGTGTTGACGATTTTATCCTTCTTGATAATCAGCTTTTCTTTGCGAAACAAAATAAAAACGGCGGTAATAATAATGAAGGCGCAAATCCCCGTGGTTATAAAGAAAGCCGAAGGTGAAAAGCTTTTTTGCAGCGTTTCGAAATTGGCGCCGGCGGCAATAACCAGGCCTCCGATAGCTAATATAGCAATCCAGGCGATGATATTGTATGCGTCCCATACAATTTTTCTTGCTTTGATAACGATTTTGTCTTTGCGGCGGACATAGGCGATGGTGTCCGGCAGCGCTTCGTAAGAGTCGTAGTTGTCGATGACATAGCCGAGCTCTGCCATTTCTTTCAAGGATTTGTCAAGGTTTTTGACGTCTCGGGCAATCAATCCCTCGTCGGTGTTGACCAGAGCCGGCAGATTAAGCGTCCGGGCATAATGTTCCCAGATTTTCCGGATGTCTTTTTCTGACGTGGAAATGTACAAAGGGATAATCCGGCTCGGATCTTTATGATAAAGCTCAATGATATACTTGTTTTTGTTGATAAAGCCAAACTGGAAAAATTCGATTCTGAAGCGGACGCCCTGATAGTTTTTAAAATTTTCGCGAATGATGACCTTCTCGCCCAACACCGGACGGAAACCGATTGTAACCGTTTTGCCGTCAAAAATGATTTTTTTGTAACGGATGTAAGAGGTTATGCTGGCTGCAATCATTCCCAGACCGATAAGAATAAACACGATGTCAAAAAACGTAGGATTGATCAGCGGCTGGTACTGCAAGGCGTCCGGCATTCCGATCAAGTCGTCAAACGAGCTCTTCGGCTGGCGAAAACCGTTAAAAAATTCATAGGTGCCCAGAAAAAACAATAATGCGCCGAAAATCAGCCCGGGCAGAATAAATCTCCAGTTTGTACGGTCAGACGTTTTGGCCGGCAGTTTATCCAACTTGAGTTCGAGCTTATGACTGAAATAATCCGGCATGTTATAATTCATTGTTTTTTCCTTTTACAAGATTTTCAGAACACCATTATGCTAGCTTAATTCTTTTAAATAATCATCAATTTTTTCTAAAATATATTAATTAATTTTAGTTTATTTTAACGTTCTGCGGTTATTGTTGTAATAAAACAAGTTTTATACGAAGGAGCGCTTATGGAAAGTATAAACATTTTTACTCAGGATTCTTATTTTGCTATAACGTTGTTCACTTTGGGACTTCTGCTGTTTTCTACCATTTTTTCCAGCCGTGCCGACAAGATTGCGGCACCTTTGTGGCTGTTGTTCATCGGATTGGCGGTAGAGTTTGTCGCCGGCGGCGTTTCTGCGGAAGTGACCAATGTTTACAACGAGGGCGGCTCCATTACCGCATATGTGTTTGTTGAGCTCTTGTTGCTGCTCATTGCAATGATTTTTATGGCAATGGCTGCGTCACAGCTGCTGATACGCAGCCTGCCAAGCTCTCCGGTAATAGTGATGGTTACCGTTTTGGGCGTGGTTGCCATCGCTTTCTTCCTGTTTATCTCTCCTGACGGCGAAATGGTCAACTCCATGCGTCAGATTTTCCCGTTAGCCGCGTTTGCATACATCGCCTTGAGCTTTTGGGCTCAGACGTTCCAGCGTTTTAACGGCGGTAATCTGATTTCGGCGCTTGCCACGACGATTGTAACCGTATTTTTAAGTATGCGTCTGTCCGGCATTCAGGCCGTCGTTGCCGCGGATATGTGGTTTATTCCTGCTTTGACCTATACGTTGCTCAGCCTTGCGTTCATTATGCTCTACAGCGACAGTATGCAGACCAAGCTGCAAAAAACCGAGCTGGAAGTGGAAAAATACAATAATCGGATTGAAGAAATCATACGTTCTTCTCCGTTCCCGATTATCATTTCCCGTTTGAGCGACGATAAAATAATTCTTGCCAATAATAATGCGGTTAAGCTTTTCGGAATTAATCCCCGGGAGCTCGAACGCTATCGGCTCAAAGATTTCTTTGCCGATTCTGACAACCGTCAGCTTTTGAACGAGCGTCTGGAACAAGAGCGTGAGGTTCAGGATTTTGAAATCTTGGTAAAGACGCCGATTTCAAACACGCCGTTTTGGCTTCTGGCTTCGGCAAACGTCATTGACTACAACTATGACGTGGTTCTTTACTCGGCATATCAGGACATTACGTCCCGCAAGAACCGTGAAACCCTGCTTAAAAACCAGGCCACCAGAGATCCTCTCACTTCTTTATATAATCGTCGTTATTTTGAAGATGAAGTGTCTAAGCTGATTTTGAAGGCGAAAGCCGACAAGACGCCGTACAGCGTTTTGATGATTGACGCCGACTTGTTCAAACGGGTTAACGACACTTACGGCCACAAGGTCGGCGATAAGGTTTTGATTGAGTTGGCTTCTACGTCTGAGCGGGCTCTGCGGGATAAAGACATCGTCGCCCGTTACGGCGGCGAAGAGTTTGTCGTCTTTTTGCCCGGCATCGATTCCAAAGAAGGGCGCGGCGTCGCTGACCGCCTGCGTGAAAGCATTTCCCAGGTGGTGGTTTATTCCGATGACAACAAACCGGTTACCTTTACCGTCAGTATCGGTGTGTCTTCTTCCGAAATTTCCGATAATATCGATACTCTGATAAAGACCGCCGACGAAGCGCTGTACCGTGCAAAGCAAAACGGACGCAACCGGGTTGAGGTTTTCAGTCCGAAGGATTTTGACGACTTTGTTAAACAAGGGCAGGTCGAACGCAAGGATGAGAGCCAAAATCATCATCCGGTGTTTGACAAGGAAAATGTTGCGGAAATTTCTCTGCTGGACGGCATCGAAACCAGCAAACTGCAAAATGAACAGACTTTTGTTGAAGATGCCCGGGAAAGTCGTTCCGTACTGCCCGGCGTAGACGCCGAAGATTTAAAATAGGGGAAGAGCGATGGTATGCGAGTTGAGCGGCATATGCGGCGGATGTCCGCTGCGTTGTTTTGATACCGCCCGGTATCAGGAGCAAAAGCTCGCAGCCTTTCGCGAAACGTTAAAACATATCCGTCAGGACAATATTGCCGAGGGGAAACCCGTTTTTGTTCCGGACCATACCCGCCGCCGCGCCAGCCTTGCTTTTTCATACAAGAAAGGGCGTTTGGGCTTGGGGTTTAATGCCGCCAAAAGCGCCGAAATCGTAAATCTCTCCGCTTGTCCGCTGCTGACGTCCGGATTAAATGCCGTCCTTCCCGCTATAACGCGGCTTTTGGAAGACATCTGTGCTGTTCCCTGCAACGTCAAAAAAGGCAAAAAAACGCTTAAACAAAACATAAGCGGCGGAGATGTCTGGTTGACCGAAGCGGCAAACGGCATTGACGTGGTTTTAGAGTTTGATGCCGAACCGGAGCTGGAACACCGGATGATTGTCTTTGAACAGGCTCAGTCCATGCCCTCGGTTATCCGCATTTCGCACCGCCGTTCGCCCTCCGCAATTATTGAACCGTTGGTGGAAAAAGCCCGGCCTTGTATAAAAATCGGCGGATATGACGTATATATTCCCGCCGGAACTTTTTTGCAGCCGTCTGCCGAAGGAGAACAGGCTCTGACCGGGCTGGTTCAAAAATATATGGGGGATTCTGAGGGCGCCGTTGCCGATTTGTTTTGCGGCGTCGGCACTTTTTCATATGCTTTGTGCGGTCGCGCTGCCAATAAAATATTGGCAGTCGATTCGTCGCGGGAGCTGCTGGCCGGTTTTCAGGAATCCGTAAACCGCAATATGATTCCCAATATTCGGATAATGCCCCGGAATTTATTTAAATATCCGTTGGACTCAAAAGAACTCCAGGGCTTTGACGTTGTTGTGTTTGATCCTCCCCGTGCGGGGGCGGCGGCACAGGCCGGACAGCTTGCCATGATGGAAACGGCGGCCAAACCGTCTAAAGTCATTGCCGTTTCCTGCAATCCGCAGAGCTTTGTCCGTGACGCCGGCATTTTGCTGGAGGGCGGTTATCGTTTGGTTGAAGTTACCTTGGTTGACCAGTTTATTTATTCTAATCACAGTGAACTGGTCGCCCTGTTTACAAAGCTTTAGAGTTTTTGTATATTATGCTCAAAGGAAGACGTATGTTGAGAAAAAGTTTATTTTCGTTGCTTTTGCTGCTGATGACCGCAGCCTGTACCTGGTGGCCTGATTTTTATATCCCCGGCGCTTGTCCGAATGTCGTAATTCCGCGGGATACGGCCTACCTGACTCAGAAAATTAATTATTTTGACGAGTTTCAGATAGAAGTGACGGGATTCGAGGGTTTTTGTATGCCCAATGAAAAGGCCGGCCGCAACTATGGTTATGTCACCCCTTTGTTTAATATCCAGCGCCTGAAAGATACTGACGAAACCGATGTCGATTTCAGTTTTTACATCGAAACCAGACAGGGGCCGCCGGAATATCTGGGCCGCAAAACCTATAGCGCTTACGTCACTCTCGGCGAGCATGAAAAAGAAAAAAGCTTCAAAGGGCCGACGGTCAAGGTTCTGATACCGGAAAATGATTATGAGGACTTTGAGGTGCTTTTGGGAATTGACCTTTCCCGTGAAGAATATCTTTACAATCAACGTACTTTTGACGTCAAATATCGTTACAACATTGATGACGATCCCATGTATATGGAACGTACCCGTTTACCGGAACCGCCGGTGTCTCAGCCGAAAAAAAGCGGTTGCGGCAGTTGCGGTTTATAACATTTTTAAGGAGAACAGCTTATGAGTCTTTGCAAATCTCAGTTACAGTCCATGGCAAACGCCATTCGTTTCCTGTCTGCTGACGCTATTGAAAAATCCAAATCAGGGCATCCCGGTATGCCTTTGGGAATGGCCGACGTCGCTACGGTGCTGTTTTCTAAGTTCATCAAGCTGGATGCTGCCAATCCGCGTTGGTTCGACCGGGACCGCTTCGTTCTTTCAGCCGGGCATGGCTCAATGTTGCTTTACTCGCTGCTTTATTTGACCGGCTACGAGGATATTTGCCTCGACGACCTCAAGAATTTTCGCCAGCTCGGGGCCAAAACCGCCGGCCACCCGGAGTACGGACACCTGGCCGGGATTGATATGACCACCGGTCCTCTGGGACAGGGAATAACCTCCGCCGTAGGTATGGCTTTGGCCGAACGCATCATCGCCGCCAAATACGGCGAAGATGTCTGTTCGCACTACACTTATGTTATTGCCGGCGACGGCTGTCTGATGGAAGGCATTTCCGAAGAGGCAATCTCGACGGCGGCCCATTTGGGGTTGAATAAACTGATTGTCTTCTGGGACAATAACAATATTACCATTGACGGCAGCGTCAGCGCCGCCAACTCTACGGACCAGATTAAGCGTTTTCAGGCCGTGGGTTGGAATACCATTGAAATTGACGGACACAATTATGACCAGATTGAGCAGGCCGTTGCCGCCGCTCAAAAATCGGACAAGCCGACGCTTGTTGCCTGCAAAACCCAAATCGGCTACGGCGCTCCCACTAAATGCGGCACCTCAAAATGTCACGGTTCGCCGCTTGGGGCGGAAGAACTTGCCGCCATGCGCCAAAACCTGAACTGGAATTACGAACCGTTTGAAGTTCCTGCCGATGTTCTTGAAGTCTGGCGAGCTGCCGGTTCGCGTAGTCATGATGCGTTTTTGGCCTGGGAAAAACGGGCTCGCGCCAAAGGCCGGGAGTTTTTGGACGTAATTGCCGACAAACTTCCTGCCGGCTGGGATAAAGAGTTGAACGAACTGAAGCGTCAGGCGGTTAAGGAAAAAACAAAAGTTGCCACCCGTAAGGCTTCTCAAATGTGTCTGGAAGCGATTGTTCCCCATATTCCGGAAATTGTCGGCGGTTCTGCCGATTTGGCCGCGTCTAACCTCACGTTTACCTCTGCGTCAAAGACCGTGACTAAAGACGACTATAACGGCAATAACGTCATGTACGGCATTCGCGAACATGCAATGGCTGCTATCATGAACGGTATGGCGCTGCACGGCGGTATCATTCCTTTCGGCGGAACCTTTTTCGTCTTCTCCGATTATATGCGCCCGGCAATGCGTCTTGCCGCATTGATGGGGATTCGCGTCATTTATGTTCTGACTCACGATTCTATCGGCGTTGGCGAAGACGGACCGACCCATCAGCCGATTGAACATCTGGCTTCCTATCGCTGTATGCCCAATATTTTGACTTTCCGTCCCTGTGACGTGGTAGAAACGGCTGAGGCTTGGCAAATTGCACTGGAAACGGAAGATAAACCCAGTTTGCTGGCGCTGACCAGACAGGGTCTTCCTTTGCTGAGAACATCGGCAGAAGTTAATCTGTCGGCCAAAGGCGGCTATGTTATCGCCGGCGAAGACAAAAAGCGTCAGGCTACGATAATTGCCACCGGTTCGGAAGTTTCTCTGGCCGTTGAGGCAATGAACAAATTGGCGGAAGAAGGCATTAAGGTTGCGGTCGTATCTATGCCCTGCACCGAACTCTTTGATGCCCAGCCGATTGACTATCAGGAACAGGTTTTGGGCAAAGCGCCGCGGATTGCGGTTGAAGCCGCGTCCAAATTCGGTTGGGAAAAATATGTCGGTCTTGAAGGCGATATCATCGGTATGGACGGTTTTGGAGCCTCCGGCCCGGCCGAAGAGCTTTATAAATACTTTGGCATTACGGTGGAAGAAGTTGCAGATGCGGTCAAAAACTGCCTGAAAAAATAAGTCTGAATGAAGAAAAGAGCTTCTTTCCGCCGGAAAGAAGCTCTTTGTCTTTTGAGTTATAAATTAATCAATTAAGCCGTATCCGACAAGCAGCGCCTCCATTTCGGATTGCATTTGAGCGGCTTTCTCAGCTGCTGCGGCTGCAAAGTTTTCGCTGTTGTCTGCATGAATGATTCCGCGTGAGGAGTTCACCAGAATTCCGCAGGCTTTGTTCATGCATTTGCGAGCAACTTCTTCCAAACTTCCGCCCTGTGCTCCTACTCCCGGAATTAACAGGAAGTTGTTGGGGACAATTTCGCGGACACGTTCCAGATAACTGCTTTTTTGAGTGGCGCCGACAACAAACATCATATTGTCAGGCGTTCCCCATACGGCTGAAGTGCTCAGCACGTCAATAAACAGATAATCGGATGCTATGGTTTCCAACAGCTGAAAGTCATTGGAGCCTGCATTTGATGTCAGAGCCAGCAAGGCTATGGCCTTTCCGTTATACTCCAAAAACGGTTTGATGCTGTCTGAGCCCATATAAGGAGCCACGGTTACAATATCTGCACCAAGTTTGTCAAACATTGCGCGGGCATACATCTTTGATGTGTTGCCGATGTCGCCTCGTTTAGCGTCCGCAATCACGATAATTTCCGGATAATTGGCCTTGATGTAAGCGATAGTCTCCTGTAAAGCCTGCCAGCCGGGAACGCCGTGGCATTCGTAAAAGGCCAGATTGGGTTTGAATGCAACGGCATATTGTGCGGTGGCATCCACAATCGCTTTGTTGAACTTGAACAGGAAATCTTCTTCTCTGACCAGACTCTCGGGCATTTTGCTCGGATCAGGGTCCAGACCGACGCACAGAAATGACTTCTTTTCGAAAATTTGTTTTGTAAGTTTGTCGAACAAACTGTTTTCAGTGAAATAACTCATGATTTTTTGAATTTAAAATGAAACATAATGTTAACTATAAAAATAAATTTGAATGAGGGGACTCTATACAAATTTACAGAAAAAACAAGAGTTTTTTTGATAAAGCGGAATTGTCCGGCAGAAAAGGCTAACGTCCTTTGTTCCATCGGGTCAGCCAGGCTTTTCTTATGTTGGGTTTCTCCGCCGGAGATGTTTTGTTATTGGGCGGATTATAGCTGGGAACGGTCATTGCCTGTTTCGGAGCCTTCCTTTCCAGCTCTTCAATGTCGCGTTTGTTGCGGTTGAAGTACTCTCGCCGTTCATTCCAGCCTTTCAGCCGTTCCAATTTGCTTTGGGCGTAATATGCGTCGATTGTTTTTTTGACTTTCTCGTGAATGTCAAAGTCGGGGATGGCCTCGCGAAAATTGACTTGTTGACCGTTTATCACAAAGCTGTAGCAAACGTCGAGTTTTTGCCGGTAACGCTTGTTGTTGGGACGCTTGTTCATAAAAAATCCCGCTTTCAGCCAGTTTTTTACGATAAGGCTGTGAGCGTTGCTGTAGCGTTCGGGAAAGTTTTTCATCCACCATTCGGTAATGCCTTTGCCCATCAGAAAAATCTCTTCATCGCTTATTTTATAAGGCGAAGGTGCTATTTTTTTACTGGCGACGGCGTTGCGGTAGAACTTGAAATTGTCCTCAAACGCATTCAGATTTTTTGTTTGCAGATAGTTGTTGCGTTGGTCGATTAAAACTGTCAGCTGAGCCGATAACTCGTCGTGAATGCAGAGTTTGGCAAATTGCTCTGCCGACACCCCGTATGATTTGACGCCGCGCAAATGATTGTAATAATGCCGGGCTTCGTGCAGCAGACGGAAGACGACGCTTTGGGGCGTACTGTATTTTTTTTGCTTGTTGACAATTTTGACCTTGGTGGCGGAATCCGCCTCAAGCGTGTCTGCTTTCAAATGGTTGAGCCGGATTTTGTTGTGTTCGCTGACGAACTTTGCCAGCCCGAAACTCTGGTCGACATTGGAGGCGTTGAGCAACAGCGTGTCGATGTCATATGGAACCACCTGGAAATTCTCTTTGCTCAAAAAGCCGCTTTCAAGAATTTCGTGAGGCTGAAATTTCATTTTTATTTCCGCCGGCAGGTCTTGTTTTTGTAAAAAAGGAGCCGAGCCGTTGCAGCTGTCTTCCCAAAACGGGACGGAAGCCAGGGCAAGTCCGCTCATCGCTGCAGAAACAGCCATAATTTTAATCGTTTTTCTGATTTTGGAATTATGCCGCAGTTTTTTGCACGGGGTTTTCACCCGGCGCCGCGCTTCAACAAGCGGGTTCTTAAAAACTTTGGATGCGTTTCTTTCGTCTGTCGGCATTAATATCCCCTGATGGAAGCTGGTTTGAATCCATCATAACACGCCGTCTTGAAAAATAAAACTGTTTTAGGCAGAAAAAAGGCACCTTTTTCGGGGTTTTCCGAAATAAAAGGTGCCGAAATTTAAAGAACTGCTCAGCAGTATGATTTTATAATTACTGCCACAATTGCGATGACAATCAAGCACAGAAAAAAGTGTCTTAACCAGTTTTGATAATCGTTAAGAGCTGCTTTGTGCGCCTTTTCTTTGTCGCTTTCATTATCCCGCAATGCGATGTCGCAAGAGCGTTTGTGTTTTTTTATCTTTTTGAAAACAAACAGATGAAATATTGCGGCAACAAAGGCAAGCAAGGTAAAACCAATCCATGCCTTGACAAACAATACCGCCGCAAGCAAGCCGATCATTCCGCAGTAGCGCATCGAATTGGCTTCTTGGTAATAGGCCATATGGGTTCTGTAACCGATGACTGATTTTTTTACATACAGTCTGTTTGAAAAATACAGCAGCACAATTGCCGCCAGAGCAAAAAACACACTTAAAAGTTCCATAATAATTTAAAAATTTAATTTGTTAATGTTTATAATATCGCAGATAAAATACAACTTTTTATAGAGAGTGCAAGTAAAAAATGCGCTTCTGAGAACTTATAAAAATTGCTTGCAAAAAAAGTGCAAAAGAATATATTTGCTCGTAGTTAATTCATATATCAAGGAGAAAAATATGCCTTTAGTTACTATGCGTCAGATTCTTGACCATGCCGCCGAGAACAACTACGGTGTTCCCGCTTTCAATATTAACGATATGGAACAGATTATCGCCGTTCTGCAAGCTGCCAAGAAAGTAAACGCTCCGGTTATCTTGCAAACTTCTACCGGTGCCCGCAAATTTGCCGGCGATCCGATGATTCGTCATATGGTTGCCGCCGGTATCGAAATGTTCCCCGAACTGCCGATTTGTCTGCATCAGGATCACGGTTCTTCTGTAGACATTTGCCAGTCCGCGATTGTAAACGGCTATTCTTCCGTAATGATGGACGGTTCGCTGGAAGCTGACGGCAAAACGCCTTCTTCTTTCGAATACAACGTTCACGTAACCAAAGAAGTCGTTGCGCGTGCACATGCCGTTGGTGCCTCTGTTGAAGGCGAACTCGGCGTTATCGGTTCTCTTGAAACCGGTAAAGGCGACAAGGAAGACGGTCACGGAGCTGAAGGCGTGATTGATAAAAAACGTCTGGTTACCGACCCTGACGAGGCAGCCCGATTCGTTGCCGAAACCAAATTGGACGCTTTGGCCGTTGCCGTCGGTACGTCTCACGGTGCTTACAAGTTCACCCGCAAGCCGGACGGTGAGATCCTCGCAATCGACGTGATTGAAAAGATTCACAAAAAACTGCCCAACACTCATATGGTTATGCATGGATCTTCTTCTGTTCCTCAAGAGCTGCAAGACCTGATTAACGCATACGGCGGTGCCATTCCCCAAACCTATGGTGTTCCGGTTGAAGAAATTGTCCGCGGCATTAAGTCCGGTGTCCGTAAAGTTAACGTTGATACCGATTGCCGTATGGCCATTACCGGTGCAATTCGCAAATTGTTTGCCGAGAATCCCAAAGAGTTTGATCCTCGCAAATATCTCAAGCCGGCTATTGAAGAAATGCAGAAAGTCTGCGAAGCCCGTTACATTGCTTTCGGTGCTGCCGGACAGGCTGATAAAATCAAGGCCATTCCGATGTCTGCTATGGCTAAACGTTATGCCGACGGCGAAATCTAAGTCTGGTTTTACAAATGGTATGAGAACCCCTGTTTTTCAGGGGTTCTTTTTTTATGGGCAATATCGGGGCATTTGTTGGTCGGCAATGTTTTATTGTGTCCGCAAAACGAGCTTCTTCACAAGGGCGGCTTTTTTTGCATAAACCACTGGACAAACAGCAAAAGAATACTTATCTATAAAATATCCGAAAATAATTATTGTACATTTATTTTTATATTTTAACAAAAAACGTTATGAAAAATTTAGGTATTTTCATTTGTTCATTGCTGATTTCGGCATTTTCTGCTTCTGCTCTTTTTGCAGCCGATACGCTGCCGCCCGGCGACTCCGCAAAAGCACGCTCCCGCTCTGCCGTTGTTTCTTCTAAGCAGCTGAAGTTATTTGTGTTTAAGGAGCTTGCCACGGACACCGTCATCAATATTGTTCTGAACAGCAGCGAAATTCCCCGGTTTTATCGCTCGAGGCCGGCCCGTTCTTGTTTTAAGACTTCTGCATTGGATGCAAAATGGAGTTGTCTTGACGCTTTGTATTGGGTGAGGATTTTTATCCCGGGAGTGTGGTATCAGAACACTTGCCGCGAATGGGTGTTTAGTGCTCTCAATGGCAGTAGGATTGTCGTTTCGGCCAAAAACTAAAACAACAAAAAAAGCCTGAAGGTCTACTCTTCAGGCTTTCCTTTTATCCGTAAATTGTTTACCGAAACAAACCTTGTTTATTGTTTTATTTGGAGTTAGCGGTTTGTGTGCAATCTACGAAATAAAACTTTATATCTACGAATCACTGTTTGCCGACATTTTGGAATATTTGTATAAATATGTCAATAATTAAAACCGCCTATTTCTAAAATAGGCGGTTTTAATGTATACAATCAGTGTGTTAGCTTTGGAGCTGGGCGCCGTGTTCTACGCCTTGTTTAATGTCTTCTATAAAATCGCCCATTTCCTGTTCATGTTCCAATTCTTCTTTCAAAATCTTGGCTGACACGCGATAAGTGTCGTAGTCTTTGCCAAAGCACATTTCGCAGATACCCTGATAACGGGCAACGGCACAGCGTTCGGCAACCAGATTTTGTTTCAGCAGATTCATAACATAAGGTTCGTTGGGGGCATCATAACGACATTGGGCGATGCTTTCCCAGTCTTTCGGGTCCAGAACCGGGGTGCCGCCCAGTTGAATAATACGGTCGCTGAGCCATTTGGCGTGTTTAAGCTCTTCGTTGGCGTGTTCCATAAATTCTTCGACAATTGAGGTGCGCATCGGTCCGACCGCGACCTGAGCGCCGACCCAGTACTGATAATAAGCCAGCCATTCTTCGGCAAAGGCCATATTCAAAACTTTAAGCAGCTCTTCATGGTCTACTTTAGAAATCTTCTGAGCCATTTCTCCCATCGTTTTTCTCCATTTAAAAGTTAATAATCTTGTCAGTCTTTCAAGTAGTCATCCCGTTGTGAAAATCAAGGTCGGAACCTGAGATATATTTTTCTGGCTTTTAAAAAAGCCTTGCGTTATGCTGATAGATAACAAACAAGTCAAGGAGAAACGCTATGGTTATGATAGCCCCCAGTATTTTGTCGGCGGATTATGCCGACCTCAAAAATGAAATTATCCGTCTGGACGAAGCCGGAGCCGATATGATTCACCTGGATGTTATGGATGGTAATTTTGTGCCCAATCTGACCTTTGGTCCCGGTGTGGTTAAAGCCATCCGTCCTTATACCAAACTCCCGTTTGACGTACATCTGATGGTTTCCAATCCCGCTGTGATGATTCCCTGGTTTGCAAATGCCGGTGCGGATATCATCACAATTCATTCCGAAGCCTGCACGCATTTGGACAGAGCTTTGGCGACAATCCGTTCTTTGGGGCTGAAAGCCGGCGTTTCTCTTAATCCGTCCACCCCGGAAGAAGTTTTGAAATATGTGCTCGACAAGCTTGATTTGGTTTTGATTATGAGCGTTAACCCCGGCTTTGGCGGCCAGAGCTTTATTGATTCTCAGTTGGCGAAAATTGCCCGGGTAAAGGAACTTATCGGCGACAGAGATATTAAAATCGAAATTGACGGCGGCATCAATCCGATGACCGGTTCTGAAGCGGTTGCCGCCGGTGCCGATATTTTGGTGGCCGGAACCGCTGTTTTTGACGGCGGAGACTACCGCAAGAACATCTTGGCCTTAAGATAAAATTAACTAAAGTGCGTTAGTTTTTAAGGACTTAGGATAAGTAAGGAGGACTTGGCTATGAAGCATACGGTCATGGTGATAGAAGATGAAGAAGCCCTGGCGCTGCTGCTCAAATACAATCTGGAGAAAGAAGGCTACGACGTGGTGATAGAATCCCGCGGCAACAAAGCTCTGGGTGAAGTTGAGAAAAATCATCCGTCAGTCATTCTGCTGGATTGGATGTTGCCGGAAATGTCAGGGGTCGACATCTGCAAATTGATTCGCTCCAAACCGGATTTGAAAAGCATTCCGGTAATTATGCTTACCGCCAAGGGTGAAGAAGAAGATAAGGTAAAAGGCCTGACCGCAGGTGCGGACGACTACGTAACCAAGCCGTTTTCTATTCCGGAACTGATGGCGCGGGTAAAAACCCAGCTTCGCCGTGCTCCCGAACCTCATACTGAAAAAGAACTGATTTTTGAAGATATCCGCATGGATTTGGTCGAGAAAAAGGTATTTCGCGGTGACAATTATATTCATCTCGGCCCTACGGAATTTCGACTGCTCAAAATGTTAATGGAAACCCCGGGTAAGGTTTTCTCCCGGGAATATTTGCTGAAAACGGTCTGGGGAGACAATATCTATGTTGAATCCCGCACGGTTGACGTCCACATACGCCGTTTGCGCAAATCGCTAAATGATTTTGGCCCTGATTACATCCGGACGGTGCGCGCTACCGGCTATGCTATTGACATCAATCCGGTTGGCGAAGCCGAAGAATAGTTTTCGGCAACCCGCCCTCAAAAAAGCTGATATGCGTTATCCGTTTATCTCATTCTAAATTTATAGCATTTTCAGCCCTTTGTAATAATAGCAGGGGGCTTTTT
>HF995264.1 GCA_000432275.1 Proteobacteria bacterium CAG:495 | reverse complement strand
CTCGAACCCACTACCCACAGTTTAGGAAACTGTTGCTCTATCCTGATGAGCTACGCCGGCGTTGCCATTTTTATAAACTGAAAAGCTTAAATTAGCAAGAGCGATTTATTTTTCTCCGGCCAACTTTTCAAGAAATTTGATTTGAATGTCGGCAATCTGCTTTACAGAATCGATTTCGACATATTCACCGTCGGCGTGCATTCCCTCACCGGTGCCGGAATGCATAATCACGGTAGAACCTTTGATTGCAAATTCACGAGAATCGGTGGCGCCGCCGATATGTTCAAACTCTATCGGACGCCCCAAAATGTCTTCGGCAAACTTTTTATATTCCAAAATATGCGGATTGTCCTCAGACATAACCACCGGTGTGCTTTCAGAGACAATAACATAACGTACGCCGGCAACCATACATTTATCCAGATTTTTTCTCAAATCGGCAGTGGTGCTGGTTTCAACCAAACGGAAATCACACAAAGCTTCGCAATAGCGGGAAATAATATTGGAAACGTCGCCGCCGCAGATTTTAGCAAAATGAACCGTATCAACCCATTTGTTTTCGGGATTAACACCGTTTTGAGCATAATAAGGATAGTATTTCCGGATGTTAGCCAGAGTTTGCAGCATTATCTCATTGGCATCAATGCCTTCCCACGGCGTTGAACCGTGTGCTTCCTGCCCTTCGGCAATGATTTTGACAAAGACCGGATTTTTACATTTGCTTACGATTTTTTGAATATCGCCGCCAACATCATTGTCCAGTACGATTTCGGCGCTGATTTTGGGATGTGCCGCCAGAAAAGCTTCCGTTCCCTTACTGCCTTTTTCCTCATCGGTTGACAATATCACGCCAAAGTTAAGCGGTAATTTACGCTTCAGGACATAAGCCATGGAATTGAGGGCAACGGCGGCAAAAGACTTCATATCCAAAGTGCCGCGCCCATACATCCGACCGTCTTTGACAACAGGAGTAAACATTTCTTCCGCGGCGGGGACGACATCAAGATGTCCCAAAACCAACACGTCAAAAGCCTCGCTCTCGGTATTGCGGATAAAAATAACCGGAGCCAGATTATCTTTTTCAAAAATGTCTATTTTTGCATCGTGCAATTCCGGCAAAGACTTAACAAATTTCAGACACTTCATGATTTCTCCGTGATTACCGGTCTCCGTGCGGAAACGGATAAGCTTTTGCGCCAAATCGATTACATCCATTATTTTTCCCTCTATATATTTTGTTATATTTTTACGTTTTATTCATCATATGTAGTCATAATATTCCTCAATAGAATAACAAAAAATTAAGAAGGTGGTTAAAAATGAGGATAATCTTTAGTGTACTGGCTCTACTGATGATTTCTTTCAGCCCGGTCCGGGCACAGGGACCCGCCGACGAGGGCGAAACCGGCCTGACGATACCGCGCTTTGTATCTTTACGTTCTAACCATATCAACGCCCGCTCCGGCCCCGGTGCCCGTTATCCGATAGAATGGGTGTATATGCAGAAATCTGCTCCGGTCGAGATTATCGCCGAATTTGAATTGTGGCGAAAAATCAAAGACTGGCAGGGTTCGGAATCCTGGGTTCATAAATCCATGCTCTCAGGCAAAAGATCCGTCAAGGTTATCACCCCGGGTGAAAACAACGTTTACGCCAAAGACGACTTTAAGGCCAAAATCATTGCCAAAGTTGAGGACGAAGTTGTCGGCGAAATTGAAAAATGTCCGGTCAACAACAGTTTCTGCAAAATTAAGTTTGCTTCGATTACGGGATGGGTGCCGCGGCAAAACCTTTACGGCATTTATCCGGAAGAAATTATCGACTAGTTTAAGCCCCGCAACACGGGGCTTACTCTTTATTGTTCCGGACACAACTTTGGTTTAATTGTTTAAGGTCGACAAGAGCATTATTTATTCTTAATATACAAATATTGCTGCGGGGGAACAGAATGAAAAAGGTTTCAAAAATAGCTTATTGCGGGTTTGATTTTTTTGCCGGATGTCTGGAGGCTCTAATCAAGGCCGGTTATGACGTGAGATGGCTGTTTATTGCCGAACGCGACAATAAATACGAGTTTAACGACATGGTCTTGAAAATTGCGGCCGAGAACAATATTGAGGTCATTCGCGAAAGAATCGGAACAGAACATTTGAAGCGTCTTGTTAACGAGGGATGCGACGTTGTCGTCTCTGCCGCTTATCCTTATAAGATTCCAACCCCGGAAGAAGCTCCCTGCATTATCAACATTCACCCGGAAATGCTGCCCAGAGGACGCGGCCCCTGGCCCCTGCCTCAAGTGATTTTGAACAATTTGCAGGTTTCGGGAATAACCATTCATAAGGTTACCGCGGAAATGGACGGGGGAGACATTTTGGCGCAGCAGAGTTTTGCCGTCGGCGAACGTGATAATTTGGAAAGCCTGTCCTGCAAGGTTCAGATGAAGGCGCCGCAGCTGCTGCTGGATGTTCTCGAAAACTTTTGCACTTATTGGGCGCGGGCTCTCCCTCAGGAAAACGGCGAATACTGGCCGATGCCCCAAGAAAAAGAGCGGCTGCTGGACTGGTCGCTTCCGGTGGCCGAGCTGGACAAGATTGCCCGGGCTTTCGGAAAGTTTGGCTCCTTTGCAGAATTTGACGGCAAGGAATGGCTGGTGGAAGTTGCCACCGTATGGACAGAGCAGCACAAACTTGCGCCGGGAACCGTTGCCCACCGTACCAACAAAGAAGTCGTCATTGCAGCCTCGGACGGTTTCGTCTGTCTGCGTTATTACGAAATCGATCCTGATTTTGCAGCAGAACATTCTTAAAAAAAACACAAAATTTTTGCATCACGACAGCGGCAATCTTGCAACTGTCGTGATTTTATTTTATGATGCCGCAGAAACGACAGCAAAGGATGCAAAATGACTTTTAAATTTAACCATTTTAATTTTAACGTTACCGATTTGGAACGCAGCAAAGCTTTTTACCGTGACGCGCTGGGGCTGGAAGAAAGCCACCGTATTGAGGCAGATGACGGAAGTTACGTCATTGTTTATCTGAGCGACGGGAGTTCAAAGTTCGAACTGGAACTCACCTGGCTGAAAGACCATCCGCAGCAGTACGATTTAGGCGAATGTGAGTTTCATCTGGCGATGACTGCGGCAAACTACCCCGAAGCTTACAAAAAGCATCAGGAAGCCGGCTGCGTATGTTTTGTAAACGAAGAAATGGGAATCTATTTTATCGAAGATCCTGACGGCTATTGGATTGAAATTCTGCCGCCCCGTCATTAACACGCACTCTTAAAAGTTTTGATGCCGGTGTTGCTGCTTTTGGAAAATGGATTTTACCATATTGCGGATTAGGGCAGCATTCAAAAAACAACCCCTCTGCCAAACGGCAGAGGGGCGGAATTTATACAATCTGAATAAATATCGGATTAGAATTTATATCTGGCTTCAATCAATCCGGTATTATCGGTGTAGTTATCACGGAACTTACCTTCATAACTGAGACCAATTTCCAGATTTTCATTGAGGTCGGCAGCGATGCCGGCTCCAACTTCCAGACCAAGTCTCTTCAGGCGCTGACCGTCAACGACATAACCACTGCCGTTAGCCAGAGAAACGACAGAATTCTCTTTGTCGCTCATCAGGTCATAAGTTACGGCCAAACGGGCATTGGGTTTCAGGCTCCAATTGCTGTTGAGGCAATAAGTACCCTGATATTTGACGCCGACAACAGCGGTCAAGACATCATTGCTGTTTTTGCCGATGGTTTGTCCAGCATTGTCAGTGTGTTTTTTCTGTTTGACGTTAAAGTATCTGAAACCGACCTCAGGAGCAAAGAAGCCCATGTCATAACCGGCCATCAACTGCGCGCCGATGGTATTGACGTCGTATTTGCCGCCCAAACCATAGCCGTAAGCGCTGGCTTTGGATTTATACTTGCCCCAACCATAAGTACCGATTGCATTAAAGTACAAATCAGAAGGCTTATACTGACCATACAAGATTGCGGTATGCGTATCTGCAGTAGTCTTTTTGCCGCCGGATTTGATGTCAGAACTAATGAACGAATAACCGGCACCAAGTTTTACGGTATCAGAAACCATACCGTCAATACCGGCTACCAATCCGTCATTATCAGCCTTATAGCCTTTATGATTTGACGTTTTTTCATAATCGGCACGGTTAAACAAGCCTTTAATCCAGGCATTGACGCGGCGGAAAGTATCACCGGAAGAACGACCTTGTGACAGGTTGAAGCCGGTTAATTCATTGTCAACCGCATTCAAAATCTGAGTTGCATTTTCGGTAGAAACGTTTACGGCAACGCTGGCGGCCATCGGAATCATCTGATCAGCCTGAGCTGCCGCATTGGCTACGCCGCTGCCGTTGGCTTTTTGAAGATCCTGTGCCATCGCATTGGCAATTGCATCACCGACAGAGCTGCCGGTTGACTTGCCGTCTGCCGCCATTCCTGAAAAAGCGGCCAATACCGCAGCCTCATTACCGGTTGCGCCATATTGGGAAACCTTGGCTGCCGTGTCGGCTTTGGTTGCGGTATAAACGCCTTCAGCCGTTTTGGTAAAATCGTACATCATATTGTCGGCAATCTCGGCATCTTTGTTAACGGTAATGCTTCCTTTGCTTAAATCGGTTCCGTTGGCAACAACCAAATTCATGGTAGCTTTGCCAGAAGGATCTTCCTTAACCGTGAGCGTTCCGCTAATATTACCGTTAACCAACCCGTTACCATCCGCCGTATTGGCAACCGTAGTATTGATAACGGCCTGATTAGACACGGTCAAACCGGCTGTCGTCAGCGTGTTGGTGCCCAGATTGAGCGTACCGCCGTCAACAGTGGAAGCATTCGTAATGGTTGAATCACCATTCAAATTATAATTACCGCCGGTCATTGCCAAAGTTGTTACGGTCGAGCCGGCTTCGGCATTGAAGGTACCGGAAGAAAGGTTGGCAGTGGCAACCGTACCGCTGTTGGTAAAGGTGGTACCGCCCAAATTAGCCGTGGTAACCGTTGCTCCGCTTTTGTTATCAAACGTACCGCCCGTTAACTCGGCAGTGGTAATTGTACCGCTGTTTTCCGCTGTGCCGCCGCTTTGGTTGAGCGTTTCCAATGTCGAACCGGTTTCGCCGGCATAACTGCCTTCGCTTAAATCAACCGTTCCGGTAACTGCTCCGGCATTACTGACGGAACCGCCGGTAACTTTTAACACACCGGGTATACCATCAGCACGTGTTGAAGATCCATCGGCCGTTTTGGCTTCTCCCATATTGGTGACCAGAGCCAAATTACCGTTGCTGGCAATTTCGAGAGAACCGGACGAGAGGGTTGTATCGACAGAATCGATAATACCATAACCGGATACGGTAACTTTAGCACCGTCGATATTGATTTTAGACGTCGGATTGTCAATTCCGTTAGAAGCACGCAAAATCGCTTCGGTACCGGTGCCGCCACCATTAAGCACAACCTCACCACCGCTCAGATTAATCGAGCCGTTTTCATAGGTTATCATCTGACCGTTTTCACCCAAGGTAACTTTACCGCCGGTCATATCCAGCGAAGTGGTGCCGGAAATGATACTGCCTTTGCGCCAGTCTTCTCCCACGGGAACAGTCAGATCGGCACCTGTTCCGGACACGTTGATTTCACCGCCGGTAATATTCAACTTGTCAACTTCGATGTTACCGCCGCCAGTTATATTAACGGTTGTGCCGTTTAAGGTCACCTCTCCAAGCGGAGCATCGTTTTCAACAACGCCGGCAATGCCGTTGCGCTGTGCTGAACCGGGAGCACCATGGGTACCGTCGATTGTCAACGTGCCGGCACCAAATTCCAGAGAACTCCCTTTCGTCAGGGTCAAATTACCGGCTGTATTTATTTTAACATCTCCGGTAACGGTATTGCTTCCGGTAACGGTATTTGTGCCTCCGGTGATATTCACGGTAACTTTACCGGCATTCAAATCAGCATCATTCAAATTAAAAGAACCGCCGCTGACATTCAGAGTGGCATCCGTTGCATCGTTGGCTTTATTGCCGTAAAGATCAACAGCGCCGTTGATGTTTAATGTACCGCTGTTAACATTTGTCGTTTTGGAAACCAAGCGGCCGGAATTGGCATTGACGGTTGCTCCGGCAATATTAATCTTCCCTGTGGAGCTTTCATTAGATGAGGTTAAAATAATACCACCGTCCAGATTTACCGTTCCGCCGTTCAAATCAACGTTAGATGCGGTCATGTTGCTTGTTGTATCCCCGGCAAGCCCGGAAAACATTGCGGTACCTTTGCCGAGATTGATTTCTCCCCCGGTTACGGTTACTCCCCGATAACCGGCCAGTTGGGTCGTGTTGTCATAAACATCGCTGCCGGTGTTGGAAACGTTAAAAGTTCCGGCATTAATCGTCAGCTGTCCGTTGGTAGCGATACCAGAAGCCTTAGAACCATTGCCGGTCAAATTGACGCTGGTGGTTCCTGCACCAAAAGTAATATTATAATTTCCGGTATCCGTGGCATCAAAACCATATAAGGCATTGTCCTTATTGCTAAAGGAATCATAAGTCTGTCCGGTGCCAAAGGTTACATTTTCGCTCAAAGGCGTATCGGTACTGACGACCAATTCCGCAGCTTTGACATTGGCCGAGGCCAACAACACCGCCAGGCTGGCGCCTGCTAATAAAACTCTTCTCATCATATTCTCCCAAATTGTTATGAATCTAAAAAAATTGGCATAACATACCTAATTAGGAAATCTAAAAATACAAGAGCAAGAGCCGGAATTTATTTGTGCGGCTTTCTTTTCATCAAGTAGAGCAGGCGCTTGGAGTCAGGAATTTGCGTTTTTTCCGCAAGCTCAAAATATTCTGAAAACGTTTTTTCAAAAATTTCCTGAGAATATTCAAAATCCGCATTGTCCCGGGTTTTTATCAACTTTTGCACCTGAGTATCCTCCGGAAGAACAAACTCAAGAACGACCGCCGGAGACAATCGTGCTAAGACTTCCGCAATTTTTTTAAACGGAACCTTATAGACGATAACCAGATGATGGATTAGCGCCAAAAACAAAACGACATCCGGCATTTGTCTTTCAAACAGGGAGAGACGCTCATCGTTTCCTACCCCCAATGCCGGAGACGGATTGTTAAAATCAAACTTTAACGGCAGGATGTTCGTCCGCCGGCTTTCCTTTATCTCCAGATAGTTTTTTTCTATTGCCGCAGGGTCGATATCGAGATCCAGATAAGCGACGTTTTTGTCTCCCAAACGGCTGAAAACACCTTGATTTGCCCCGACATCCCAAACCGTTTGCGGCTGTGTCGAATTAATCATACTCAAAACCATTTCCTTTTTGGCATTAAATGCCTGCGGCGTATAGTTGTTGTCATCATAGTAGTCCTGCCACTGCGTTTGAGATGTCGGAAATTTCAGAGATTTTATCAAACCCTCCAAACTCTCCAACAAAGCTCTCAGCTTAAATTTCGAAAACGTACGCGACGACGTCGGAGCCGAAGACGCTTCATAACAAATCTGAAGTTTTGAGTGAAGGACGATGTGCATATAGACAGACGGCCGTATTTTGACTTTTAGAGGCAAAAGCTTAGCTGCCAAAGCCAACGGGATGCCGTCCAAATTTGAAACCAGCAAATTCTGAAGAGACAAATCGCAACCGCTCATTAACAACAACGGCGCCAAAAAATGCTCGCAAAATTGCCGGTAGGCGCGCCAAGGCTGCGAAGGGACATATTGCTCAAAAGAACCGGTATCAATGAAAACGCTTTGTCCGTTCATAAACTGAACGTTATACGCCGAAGCATCTTTTAGAATCATTCCGTATTGAACGGCGGTCTTCATCAGTTCTATGGTTAACAAAGCGGCATCCTTAAGCATTGAAAAAGACCACTCATAGGGATAACTGATGAACGGAACTTGTTGCGGACAAATGATAATTTTATCGCTTCCGGAATATTCCACCGTATGGGAAACCAAGAGTTTTTTTGAAATCAGCTCATCATAAAGGCCGGAATCAACAAGCCGGCGAAAATCCTCAAAACCCAGCGGGTTTATCTGTCTTTTGATTTTATCGCCGTCTCTAAAGACAAAATTTTTGTTGTCGCGAAAAGAACTTTGATAAGGTTTACTTTTTATCATGTTTTCTCAGCCTTTTGACAAAACTTAGCAACCCGCGCCAGATATCTTTGATAAAGAGCAAAACTCCCGCAACGGACGCGATAACAAACTGCGTTATCATACTCCCGGTTCCCAAATCAATATAGGCATAGACCGGTGACGAAACACAAGAAAAGACAACCGACAAATATAAAAATCTAATCATTTTTTACTTCCTTTTGTAAATTAATCCTGCCATTTTCCAAATAAACAACATAACAATCCATCGGAATTTTCCGATTATATTCCGTCGTATATTCATGATTACACCAGGTCAGTTTCCTGTTTTCCCGACCGGCAGAGCGAATATCTACACCTTCGTAATTATTTTGGCGTTCCAAAACAGAAGCTATGGTTTTAGGAATATCTCCGTTTGTAACCAAAGCTCTGTTTTCAGACAACGCCTTGGAAGGAGAACGATAATCTTTAAACAACATCAGAGCTTTTCCGTACTCCTTATCATAAAGCAACTTTCTTTCCTGCGAGTTTCCATGATCTCCGATGATAAAAATCAGAGAATTGTCAAAAGCGCCGATTTCCTTTAATTTAGAGAGATATTTGTCCACTATTCGCAGGGAATTTAACCCAACATCCATTTCCGACGCCGCAAATTTTCTGTTGCCGTCAGCATCAAAAGCATAGGGAAGATGTACCCCGAGCAAATGTATGAATTTGTAAGTTTGGTCTGCCCCGATATGCATCGAGGGAATTGTTTTTTCAAAAGAGGCATTATTGTTTACGTCTTTCGGCTCCGTCACCATAAACCTATCCGGTTTCAGGTTAAATACATTATATTCTTCATCATTCAGCAGCCAGCATTGCAAAAAGGGAAAAATCTTTATCAACGAAAGCTTGTAGAATATTTTTACGGGATGCTTTTGTACTAAAGATTCTACCTGTCTGTTATAATAATTTATATTCGTATGCGAATAATCTTTTAAAAAGTTCCTCAAATTATCCTTTTCAATGTCAACAAGATAATCGGAAAAAGTCACGTCGCCTTTATATTGCCGACCTGTCTGAATAAACGGCACCGATGCCATTGTGGCAACAAAACCGGGAACCGTTTCCGAATACCAGGTAAAGCCTTCCAACATTTTTTGATATTTTTGCGGATTAGTTTTCAGAATATCCTTAAACAATCCTGATGAAAAAGTATCCAATACCAATATTATGATGTTGTCCTTGGCAGAATAAGCCGAAGATTCTTCAAATGTCGTTTTGACCAAATAACTGCTTCGTACGGTGGCGTTATATTTATTAACAACAAACAGAACCTGAAAAATAAGCATAAAACTGCATATTTTCTTTATATTTCGGAAAAACGCCTCCGGAAAATAAAAACATGCCAGAAGAATGAAATTTACGGTTAATATTTTTACAGAAGTTAACGCCAGCCATTGCCAAGATTCAATATCATTACTTTTTCCGTCAAACACCTGATTGTCCGAGAAAAAATAAACCAATAAAAAAAGGGAAACCAGTACAGCCTGAACAAAACTGGCGACAACCGGCTTACTTTTACTCAAAGCTGCAAACAATAAAACACTTGCCAATAACGAAACCAACACAATGCCGCCCAGCAACGGTCCCCAATTGTTTATATAAACAGCATTGTTCATCGCCATGCTCAACGGCAGAAAAAACAAGAGCGTTAAGCCGGATGTTATTGATAATATTATATTTTTCTGTTTCATTTCTTTACAGAGTCCTTTTCCATTTTTAGCTATATTAACAAATCAATATTAACTAATTGTTATGGGAGTACAAATTTTTGAAAAAATTGTTGCAAAATTTTTTCTTATATTATAGGTTAGGCAGATGTTAAGGATAGATGGCCGAGTGGTCGAAGGCGCACGATTGGAAATCGTGTGTACGCCCAAAGCGTACCGAGGGTTCGAATCCCTCTCTATCCGCCATTACAAAAACCCTCCCTTGCGGAGGGTTTTGATGTAATTAACGAAAGAGATACAAAAGGTCGGGAGCGGCCACCGTAATGCCTCGACTTTTACAATGTCTGGTTTTATTCGTTTTTATCTTCAGATGACGATTTTTTTTCGCCGTTAAGATTATCCAAAAACTGGTTTTCGATTTTCATATATTGATGCAGCAGCCACCGCGACTGGGAAAATAAAAACAACGTTCCCAGAACCAGCAAAGCGGTTACCTGCGGATTAGTCGTCAAAAACCGATGAACAACGGCAAAAACAAATAACGAAATTACCAGCAGTCTGACTACCGTCAGGATAATCAAAGGAATACGGTTGGATTTTTTATCGTGCCAGAGTTTATAATAAATAACCGCAACCTTATTGTTGGAAATAAAAAAGTTTTTAACCGATTCAAAGTTTTCTTCTCCGCCAAGACAAGACAACGCCTTATCCTCAATATTTTTAATGACGGCCGTCCCTGTTGGGTGTTCCCGACTCAAGGCGGAAAGACGACAGAAAACATCTGATACCTTGCTCTTAATATATCCCGGCAAGACGGTTTCCCATCCGATAAGAGCTTTCAGAAACGGAGACATTGCTCCCAGGGTCAAAAGCGTGATTGCAATACGGGACGGCCAATCGGGCAGAAACCGCAATAAAAACGGTTCAACCACATATGACGCCAATGCGAATATGCTGTAAAGAATCATTGAAAAAAGAATCAGGCGGGCAAAATAGTTTTTGAACAAAAGGCGCCACAATTGTTCCTCTCGTTTGGTTTCCGGACGGGAAGAAGTGTTTTCTTCAATATATTTATTCCAAGAATCGGGAAAGAAACGGGTAACCGATTTGTAAAATTTGGGAGCGGCTTTAATCATCATCGGCGTCAAAAACGTCGTAATAACCGAAACGGCGACAATAATCGGGTACACTTTGGCACTGAGAACACCGATGCTCATTCCCAAACTGGCAATAATGAACGCAAATTCACCAACCTGAGCCAAGGAAAAACCGCCTTGAACCGCCGTTTTTAAAGGCTGCCCCGAAATAACAAATCCGGCGCAGGAAAAAATGACTTTGCCGGTGACGACAATAACCGTAATAAAAAAAATCGGCCAGGCATATGTTATAAACATCGAGGGATCAACCATCATACCTACCGACACGAAAAATACCGCGCCGAAAAAATCCTTCAGCGGCTTGATGTTGTTTTCTATCCGTTCAATCAATCCGGTTTCGGCCAAAATCGATCCCATAATAAACGCTCCCAAGGCGGAAGAAAACCCGGAATAGGTTGCCAGCAAAACCATTCCGAAACATAAGCAAATGGTAATGAGCAAAAGCATTTCATCATTTAAAAATACGGTAATTTTGCGTAAAAACGTCGGAACCAGAAAAATGCCGATGATAAAACACAATACCAAAAAGAAAATAAGTTTGACCGTGCTGAGAGCCAGCGCTTCGCTGTTAATGTCAGAACCCAATGCAATCATGGGAAGCAGAACCAACAGCAAAATGCCAACGATGTCCTCAACCACCAAAACACCGAAAACCAAGTCGGTAAAGCGTTGCTTTTTTACGTTCAAATCGTCGAACGCCTTGATAATAATCGTGGTTGAAGACATTGAAATCATACTTCCGAGAAAGAAACAGTCCATTACCGGCCAGCCAAGCAATTTTCCGGTATAAAAACCGGCAAAAAGCATCAAAACGATATTCAGCAAGGCCGTAATCATCGCCGATTTTCCCACGCTTATCATCTTTTTGAAACTAAATTCCAAACCTAAGCCAAACAACAGAAAGATGACACCGATATCTGCCCACAATGTCAGGTTTTCGTTATCACTGACGGTGGGAACAAAATTGAAAAAAGGCCCGGCAAAAATTCCGGCCAGTATGTAACCGAGAACGGTCGGCTGTTTCAGCCATTTGAACAACAGCGTGGTTATTCCGGCATAAATGGTTATCAGCGTTAAATCGACTATCAGCGCATGAATAGAATGCATTGTTTTTCCTATAAAAAGAACAGAATATTGACTTGGCTGTAAACATAATTGCAAAAGATTAAATTTTTAATAAAAAAAGCCAGTTTTCTTTTGGACAAAAATTATAGATTTTTAATTTCAGGTATGTTATCCTTAAAAAAGGAGAAAATTAATGTATCAATTTCTGATAAATCCGGACAATGAAGTTCTGCTGATGATTGATGCCATATCAGGCAGAGAAGAAGAACCTTACGCCGAATACGAACGCAGCCGGCGTTCGCTGCGGCTGGTGAAAAATCCGTCCGAGGCAAAATTGTTTTCCCGCGTGAACAAAGACGTTGCCGAAATTCTGAATGAAAAAAGCGATATCTGGGTCATGGAACAAAAAGAAAACGGCAATGCCGGCGACACATATCGGGTAAAACTGAAAATAATTTAGGGGAAACCAAATGAGAGCCAATTTATTTTCGTGGTTTGCAGGCGACGATGACGACATACGAATCTTTGAGGGGGCGTCCGACCGGCAACCGCTGAAAATCCGGGGAAAAATATTAAAGGCTGTTTTTCCTCAAATAGTGGGCTTTTCGGCCTTGCTTGGTTTTTCGGCTTCGTGTGGAGAATCCAGGCCAACACCCGAAGACTATTATTTTGGCCGGACGGTTACCGCGATTGACGATTCAAGCTACAACCATATCCTTCATGACAGCATCCATTTTCTGGATGTGGTCGCTAAAGGCGGAGAATACCTCAAAAATCTTGATTACTGCGACTCTCTTTCTTCCGAGCAAAAGTCAACCCTGAAAAATTACTTTTCCGAAAAACTTAAGAAAATCAAACGTTCCGATGACGGCTCTCTGGATTTGACGCATCCGCAGACATTAAAGACATTTCTCGCTTTTGAGAAACTGAATTATTACAAAGGCGATTTTGACAACGTCATGTTCAGAGAAAACGGTTGGTTTGACGAAAAAAACGACATTCTCGGCTGTTATTATCAGGATATGCTGCAACTTTGCGAAACCGCGAAAAAACATCCGCAGATCGTAGAGTTTGCCAAAACGCTCTATAACAGTGAAAAACGTTTTATGATAAGCAAAGAAATGCTGCCCCAGGCAAACGAAATAAGTATGCAGGGACTGTCCGAATGGCTGGAAAAATATGGCCAAACCATGGAAAATACCGTTTATTTCGGAGCAGTAAACCTTTTGGGCAGCGAACACTCCAATATGGTTATTTATTATGACAAACCGGGAGACGACCTGGGTGCTGATTTGTTTATTGACAAAGAAGGCAACTGCGGCGATGACACTTATGCTCCCGTCGGCTCCACGATAAAGCACGAATGTCTGCACCTTATGCAAAAGACTCTGGGACAGAAGCGCCCGGAAGAATTTAAACACTTGGAGGAACTGGGACCAACGCTGCATTCACTGGCAACTGAAGATGCAATCTACAAGCAAATTAAAGGAATTCCTTTGGAGCAAGAAGTTGATTACGGCTTTTTGAATTTTGGAAAACATAAAATAAGCTTGGGAAAAATTGCCAACGATACTAGAGAACTTATGCAAAAAGCAAAAAATCCCGACCGGATGGACCTGCTGATGGCCGGTCCAGACGGCATCAGCCTCATTAACCGGTGGATGGGCAAAAGCAACGTTCAACCTATCCGACGTCAACAGAAAACCTATCAGTAAAAAAAACACTGCCTTTATAAAAGGCAGTGTTTTTTTTCATTAAACCTTATTTAGAAGGTGTAACGGGCACCGAGCATAAACTCATTAGCGTCTACGTCAAATTTGTAGCTGCTGCCCGGTTCATAGTTTTTCTTAACATTACCCATATCAACGTATCTGTAACCCAAGTCAAGAGACAGATTGTCATTGACGGCATAGGCAACACCAACGCCGGCCTGCCAGGTGAACTGATAATCAGATTCGCTCAAAGTAGCATTTTCAGCCGTTAAGGTGTAACTTGCCTTTAACTTGGAATAACCGATACCGGCACCGACATACGGCGTGAATTTCGTACCGGTGTCAATGTCGTAATAAGCGTTCAACATCAAAGACTGAGATTCGAGTTTGGTAAAGTCAGTACCGCCCTTTTTAGCGCCGGTAGTGCTTTTGGCATCTTCATTGCGGCTGTATTCCAATTCGGTTCGGAGAGAGCCGTAATTTAATTGGGTAGAAACACCGGCTGCAATTTTGCCGCCCCAAACATTATTATCGTCCAAATTTTCCTTATGAGAACCTTTACCCCAAGAATCTTTTCCCGAAACAGACATATCGGAATAAGATAATTTTGCCGAAACGTAAGGATTTAATTCTACTGCATTGGCATTAACCGCAAACAAGCAGGCCACACCGGCCATAAGTAATGTTTTTTTCATGTAAGTTTCCTCAAGTAGTTGTAACTAAATTACAACAAAACACTACCAAGCAATAGTTAACAAAAGGTAACTTCCTTATTTCAGCCGGAATAACAAGAAATTAGAATTGGGATCTATTCCGCGAATCTTAAGTTCGGCCTTTTCATCCCAAACGGCCAGCCCGTCACCGGCGACTAACGGCCTGTCATTCACGGAAACAGCCCCGTAACAAACCTGAATCCAGTATTTATGTTCGGGCGAAACCTGATAATCGGCCGACTTGTTTTCTTCCAAAAGGCATTGATAGACTTCGACATCCTGATTGATGCGCAGAGAATCTTCCCGGCCATCGCCGCTGACAATCAAAACCGGCTGATTTTCAATCAACGTACAGGCAAAAGACTTTTGTCCATACTGAGGGCGGTGCCCCCGCCTGTCGGTCATAATCCATATTTGCAAAAAATGCACCGGCTCCGTTGAAGAGGGATTAAATTCACTGTGAAAAATTCCCGAACCGGCAGTCATAACCTGTACCTCACCGGGATTCAAAACCGCACCGCTGCCCAAACTGTCCTTGTGTTCCAGAGCTCCGCTTAAAACAATGCTGATAATTTCCATATTATCGTGCGGATGCATATCAAAACCTTTGCCGGGAGCGACAACATCGTCGTTAATAACGCGCAAATCGCCGAAACCCATATATTGCGGGTCGTAATATTGTCCGAAAGAAAAGGTGTGAAAGCTGTCCAGCCAATCCGTCAGAGTATGTCCCCGTTCATTTGCAGGGCGTAATGAATACATTTGTTTTCTCCTTTTGCTAAACTCTGTCACGATAAAAAATGCGCCGCAGAATCGTAATGGCCAGATTAACGGCTACGCGTGTCGGTTTGGAGGCGGCCAAAGCGTTTAACATCACAAAATCATGAATGGTACCGTTAAAGCGGACTGACGCAACGTCAACCTTGGCATCATTCAACTTGCGGGCATAGGCCTCTCCCTCGTCACGCAAGACGTCATTTTCCGCCGTTATTATCAAAGCCGGCGGCAGACCTTCCAGTTCGGCAACATCGGCCTGTAACGGCGAGGCCGTAATTTCCCGGCGCATTTGAGCGTCAGGGGCATAAGCGTCCCAAAACCACTGCATGGCTTTTTTAGTCAGCCAAGGACCTTCCGCATATTGATTATAAGAATCGGTATCAAAAGAAGCATCGGCCACCGGATAGAACAACAACTGGAAAACCAGCTTGGGACCATTGTTTTCTTTTGCAAGCATTGCCATCACGGTCGCCATATTGCCGCCGACGCTGTCTCCGGCCACGACGACCTTGGAAGTATCAAACTTAAACGCGTCCGCCTGTTTGACAATATATTTGAGAACGGCGAAAAGCTCATTAAGAGCCTGAGGATATTTAGCCTCGGGAGACGGCGTATAGAGAGGAAACACCACGGCGCATTCCGCCCCGACCGACAAATCGCGCACCAGACGGTCATGTGTGGCGGCATCTCCCATTACCCAGCCGCCGCCATGGATATAAAAGACAACCGGCAGCCGTTCGCGAGAGCTCTTGTGAGGACGGACAAAACGAACCGGAATCGACTTTCCGTCACCGACGGGAATCTGCATATCCTCAATTAAAGCATCCGCTTTGGCCGTTTCAACATCCTGAGCATCCAACAACACCTGGCGCGCCTGCTGCGGCGTCATTTCATACAACGGCTTGGCATTTCCTTCGGCCAGACCGTCGACAAAACGCTGGACTTCGGTTACGAGATGAGGTGATGACATCGGCATTCTCCTTATAAAAACTGACGATTACTGCTGATATAAGACGAGAAGCGAAAGTTTCAAGCAAAGCCGCTGATATAAAAAAAGCACTCCGCAGAGTGCTTTCAGAAAACTTACATGTAAGGCCACCCCAAAACCTGAGTCACAATGACATCGTCACTCTTAACGTTAAGAGCCTTGGCCAATCCGTCTTTATCAAAATAACCGCGTACAACATTGTTCAATCCGCGGGAAGCGGCGTATAGCCCGACATTTTGATAAGCCGAACCGGCATGCAGCGGAGAGTTCTTTTCATCAGTGCCGGTATAAACCAAAACCAAGGGAGCATCTTTCACATAGTCCTGTTTGGCCATTAAGGGGCGCAAATCTTTATCGCTGACCTGTTTCAGCGTGTTGGTTTCCGCCTGATAAAGCCAGGCACCGTCTGCCATAACCGCATAAACATTCATATTCTGTTTGTTCATCGACGTCGGAATCGTGCGTTTGCCGTCATGAGAGATTCCCCAGGCAACATACAAAATGTCACTCAAGGTCTGGTCATCAACAGCCTTGGGGCTGAATTCGCGGCGCGACTGGCGTCTGTTGACGGCTTCCATTAACGAAACCTCGCTTTCGGTTGACGGCGCAGGAAGCTTTTTTACTTTGTCTTCCGCGGCCGCATTTACACTTAAACCCACCAAAACCAAAGCTGCAAGCAATAACTTTTTGAGCATCTTTTTTCCTTTCATTGTTAAAAAATCGTAATCAGTGTAGGATGCCGGTAAAATAATGTCCATATTTTAATTAACCATCCGTTAAGTAAAATAAGCTATGTTTAATACTGTTAAAACCCCTGCAAAGGGGCTTGCAAATTCGATTATTGTGTGCTACATCAACGTTATGGAAAAACTATGGATGTCATAAAATGATAATTGATAGTAATAACAAAAAGCAAAAGAGCATTCTGACGAACAAATGCTTTTATCAGACGACGGCGCGCATTATGCGCGACTTTGAAGAGAAAGGCTATGCCAACTCAGCTGACGAAACTGCTAAAGTTATTGCCGCGTATCACGATATCGTCAGAAAAAAGAGCAAAAACAATTTCAACGAAGACTACAATGCCGCTTTTAAACGTATTGACGGCGCCATCCAGTCTTTGGCCAACCAGGTTTTTTACGACTGTGACAAGAAAAGTCTGGACTACGCTTATCATTCATTTGAAGAATTCGATCATATCGGTGCCATCGTCACCCGTCAAAGAGCCAAAAAAGGCTCTCTTTAATTATCCCCCGTATGTCAGGCTTGTGTGTTTTTGCAATAACCCGGTTGCAAAATGAGCTATTATGCAGTAGTGATAGATATTATTTGTAACTGTTATGAGGTAATCTCACATGAAAAAACTTTCTTTAATCGGCTGCGGCCGCTGGGGTACTTTTTTGGGCTGGTATGCAGCCAACTACTGCGGTTTCGACGTTGATATGTATGATATTCCGACATCGCCGAATTTTATTGAACTGCGCGATACCAGAAAAAACCCTTATTTATCCTTAAGCGACAATATGCACCTGCATGACAACCTGCCGGCAGTGTTGGAAAACGACATTATTATCGTTTCTATCGGTTGTCAGTATTTTCGCGGCTTATGCAAAGAACTCAGCCAATACAAGCTCAGCGGCAAAACCTTTCTGCTGGCAATGAAGGGATTGGAAGAACCCAGCGCAAAGATTATGTATGACGTTATGATTGAAGAAATTTCCCAGGACATCAATATTGCGGTTTTAGCCGGTCCGGGACATGTTCAGGATTATATGAAAGGTGTTCCTTCCTGTGCCGTCATCGACTCTTATGACGACGAAACCAAGGAAAAACTCATCAATCTGCTGCAAAGCGACTTAATCCGTTTTTATTACGGTTCTGACCTTATCGGAAATCAAATCGGCGCCGCTTTGAAAAACGTCATCGGCATTGCTGCCGGCATCTTGGACGGTTTGGAATGGTACGGTTTGAAAGGGGCTTTGATGGCTCGTGCTCCGATAGAAGTCGGACGCTTTATCAAATACTTCGGCGGAAATCCGCATACTGCTTACGGCCTGGCTCATTTAGGCGACTATGAAGCGACCCTGTTTTCAAAATTCAGCCACAACCGAACCTTTGGTGAAAAATTTGCACGCGGCGAAGATTTCGGCAAACTGGCGGAAGGTGTTCCGACATTGAAGGCAGTTAAGCTTATTGCCGACGAAAAAGGCATCGATATGCCGATTTGTCAGGCTTTATACAAGGTTGTTTATGAGAATGCAGATATAAAATCTACCATTAAGCAAATGTTTGAACGTGACCTGAAAAAAGAATTTGAATACATCTGCTAAAAGGAAAAAAAAGAAAAAACCGCAGTTTACATAAAGTAACTGCGGTTTTGCTTTACATTGAGAGAGTTAATGAAACAATCGCTTAATCGTGAAACAAACGCCTTTCAGAAGCAGTTCCAAAAAGAACGTCATCCCGGATGCTACAGCTCCGAACAAAAAGCTAAACAGTCCGATTGACCCCACAGTCTGAAAAACATTTTCAACAACGGAACTATCTGCGGGCAGAAATAATGCCGATATACAAAAAGCGAACAGACCAAGTACGGAAATGCATGTCAATATTGTACGCAGCCGCTCCCAAAATCCGTTGTGCCATTCGTATTTCATCTCCGAAATCCATGTGTTCAGCGTCAATAAGCCCCCGACGATGCCGCTGAGGCAAACAATTTTTAAGCAGGTGAAAAACACTTTGCCATATTCGCCGCGGGACGTTATGTCAACAACCAACAGGCATATCAGCCCTAAAGCAAACAGCACCAACAAAATTGCTCCATACCCTGAACGCTGTTTCCAAAAATATTTTACAACGTTTAACACTCTCTGAGAAAAATTTTTCGTTTCCATATTATTTTTATTTTAAGTTAATTAATGTACTGAAATAAAAAGGTTTTCTCATCAACACAATAACATCTATATTTATAACCTAACGAAGCGAGTTTAGCATTTTTTTCTCAACAAATCAAACACTTTCACCGAATATCGTCATATTTTGACAAAAAAACATCTTGCAATTTAAAACAAATCGCTTATATCTAGTCCGATTTGAATATAATTTTAATATAGATATGGGACTGTTAAATACACTACTGGCCTTGGTTTCCGTCATCATGTGGATTATGATTGTCGTGAAACGGAAAAAAACCGGAAATAAGCCGCTTTATGTCAGAGGACTGGCCGCTTGTTCCGCTATTATAGGATTTTGGGTGCTGTACTTCGTTTTTGGAAATGCCGCGAGTTCCGGATGCAGTCTGACTGCCGCCGCATTTTGCTTCTACGGAGTAATTTATCGCTAAGCCTGAAGCCGTCATTCAGATAAAAATCTGTATGGCGGCTTTGCTTTTTTAAATTAACCGCCAGTTTCCGTCTTCACAGACCAAATGATAAAGCGCCGTATTCGGCATACGGTGCGGCGATAATCCGAACTTATAAAGCAGATAGCGGATAGAGCTGCCATGAGAAGCGATGCCTATGGTCTGGAAAGGAGAGGACAGCAGGCTGCTTATGACGGCAAACATACGATCCTGCATCTCCTGTTTGCTTTCGCCGCCGGGAAACCTGACGTTCATATCATCAACGGGACTGTACCAGTCCTTGTGAATTTCCGCATATTTGACGGCGACTTCAGTTTTAAGCATCCCTTCCAATTCGCCGAAACACCCCTCACGCAACTCAGGAATGACGTCAACCGCAACCCCTAAATGCCCGGCACAAATTTGTGCCGTTTGCAAAGCCCTTTTAAGATTACTGGCATAGATATGCTCTATCCCCAAAGGCATCAGCTTTTTAGCCAGTTCTTCCGCCTGCGCAATTCCGACTTCATTCAAAGGCCCGTCAAGGCCGCATCCCTGAATACGCTGCTCCCGATTGTAATCGGTTTCGCCATGGCGAAAAATATAAAAATCTTTACGCATTTACAGTTCTATCCAATAAAAACATTCGGCAAACTCCGCGCCGGGAACGACTTTTTCCAGCTTACCGCCGTTAAACTCGCAAACCTTGCGCGAGGGCGTATTATAATCGCGAATCGTAAGAAGCACCCGCTCTAAAGACATCAAACGCGCTTGTTTTAAAACCTCGGACAAAATGAGATTGCCTAACTTGCGGCCCCGGCACGTCGGACGAATACCATAGCCGATATGGCCGCCGTGATTCAAAAGAAAATCATTCAGGTAGTGGCGCAACTTGGCAAAACCGAGAACCTCATTCCCGGAGAAAAGCAAATAATAAGTATCGGGAACATAACCCGGCTTCAGCTCTATTCCCTGACTGTAACCAACATGACGCCGGCAAAAGTCATTAAATTCCTCCGGAGACAATCCATGAGCCGGATTTTCGAATCCGTCTTCCTCCGCAGGAATCTCCTGAAACATTTGATAGACGGCATCATCTTCTTTTTCACGGAGCGGGCGCAGTTTAACCTCCATTGTTTTTCTCCTTCTCATAAACAGGCAAATCGGGAAACAACGCTGCCGCCACCTTGCGATAATGAGGGTTTAATTCGCTGACCAGAATTTCACATTCGGCTTCCCGACTCAATGTCAAATCTATCTCCAAATGGCGGTCCAGATAGTCAGCCAGCTTGGCACCCATAAGCTCGTCTTGGGAAACGACAGCAACCTGCGGCAGCTCGCGGCGAAAAAACTCTTTAACCAACGGGTAGTGCGTGCAGCCTAAAATCAGGCTGTTGACATTACGAAAACGGTCGGCGTACTCCTTAACCAGTTTGGCTGCCAGTTGAAAATCGTTGTTTTCAATCGCCGGGACCAATTTGGGGGCGGCAACTTCTTCAATTTCCAAATCAGGGTTGATTTTATGCAGTTCTTCCTTATAAATATGCGACCGGACAGTTGCTGCAGTAGCAACCACCCCAACCCGGTCATGCGCCTGAGCCGCGGCCACCTCAACCGTGGGAATAACCACGCCGAGAACTTTGACATCCGGCGCATATTCCGGAATAAAACGCTGCTGAATATAGCGCAAGGCAACGGCTGTTGCCGTATTGCAGGCAATTATAATCAAAGCGCATTTCTTAGAAATCAAAAATTTCATCGCTTCCAGCGTATAGGCCAAAATCTGTCCCGACGTTTTGTCTCCGTAAGGAAGATTGGCAGTATCGCCGTAATAGATATAATCGTATTCCGGCAAAGCATTAATAAAAGCCTTGGTTATGACCAAACCGCCCAAGCCGGAATCAAAAATACCGATTTTCATTTTACACAATCCTTTTTATCAAACGAAATTATCATAAAGTTTCCCAACCGGCTTGACAAGGCCAATCTGCAACAGGCATAAAAAAATTCCGCAGCGGTCAAAACTGCGGAATTTTTCATTTCGGGAGATTTCAAATGTCAAAAGACTTTATTCCCCAATTTTCCATAATATCCTGCATGGCAAGATAAGCCTCCGGAACATTAGAACGTTTGTCGATGAATATCAAACGACGTTGCTCGTCCGATGCGGCCGAATCTCCTTTTGCCCAGCAGGATGCCAAAACATCTATCGGCAAAGAATGGGTTTTCATCCCCACTTTATCCAGAGATTCATTAACTTTCTCGACAACTTTTTTCAGCTGACGGAGCTCGAAGTAATCCGGCAACTCCCGACCGGAAGCATAGGCAAAGGCCTTGGCATCTTCCAAACTCAGCGTTACCGCACTCAAGTCAGCCAGCGGAATGTACATATCGGCATTGATGTAAATGCCCGCTTCCTGCCCATATTCGGGATGCGAGGAACAATAATTGTTTTTTAACAAATATTCCCCCGGACGCGGTGCATTTGACCGACCGCAGCAATAATCGTGAAATTCTTTGTTGCGGAGACCCAATGCGTCCAACAGCGCATACAGCGGATTATCCAGTTTGAACTCCTCCGCAGAACGAGATTGCGAGGTTTGGGCGGTCAAAGGTTGGAGTTGACGAACCGCAACCGAACAATGCAATACGCCGCAAACTACTTTCTTGATTTTCGGCCCTTTACGGTAGACTTCCGTAACGCCGCAATCACCTCCGACTTCGCCGCTGGCCATCATTACGCTTTCATAATGACCTTCTTCGTATGAACTGTCGCCATCCACCCAGAAATCATTTGAGGGCAAGCGCGAAAAACCGATTTTCCGCAATGAAGCATTGATGGCATCCCGATTTTTGTTTATACTGTCGGCTTCCGATGAACTCGGCATCTCGACGCTGTTGAAAAAACAAAAAATCTTTGCCTTGGTATATCCCAGCTCGTCAGAACTACGACTATTGGTTACGTAACAATTGGAAGTCACAAAGACTCCTTTTGCCGTTCGTCCGGGAAGCGGATAAGCAAAATAGCTGTTGTCCGTAAAATATATATCTCCCGGCTTAGGACCGCTCAACGCCTGATACATATCATTCAGGCTGACGTTATTATCAGACAAGAAGCTGACAAACGCCTTAATTTGTTTCTCATTCATAATAATTTTTTTAGTATTCTTTAACAAAACCATAGTCATAAGTGCCGGCTTCCTGCCAGAGGCCGTCAGCATCGCGTTTGTACTCCGTCAGAAGGTCGTCATGCATTTCCTGCGTGCAACCACTCATCCAGACCTTATAGTAACGAACGTTTACCGTTCCCTCGGACAAACTGACCGAAGTGTATTCCCGGTGACAAAACTTGCGCATTTCGCCCTTATCATACTGATAAAGACATGATGCGGACTCAAAGACGTCTTCGCCGAGATGTTTATAACATCCCTTAAAAGCCAGCTTTTCTCCGGGAGCCTGCGTAAACAAATAAACTTCCGACCAGTCGGCCTTCAGCGCAAACAAGCTGTTTTTTTCCGACACAGCCCAAAGCTCCAGGTTTTTGGGAACATATTTTCCGTTTTCCCAGACAAACACATACTGTTTGTTGAGAATAACCAAATCCCCGTGCTTTTGAACCGAATCATCCGGATTATGGCGCTTGCCGTCAATCAAAAGCAAAGGACGTCTGGTTTCGGACAATTCACTGTCAGATCTGTCAGCACACCAACAACTCATAATATCAGCAGGAAGTTCTCGCTGCGGATACGTAATACGAGCAAGGCTGCGTTCGATTTCATCCCGAGCCATTTGAATCTGCCACAGCTCAAAGCTGTCGGGGATGCGCCTGCCTTTAATTCTGCAAAAAGCCTGCGCTTCTGATTTGGTCAACTCATGTTTGGGATAGTTAAGAGTCAGGTATATGTCGTCATTGATGACAATCCCTTTCTCATAATCATAAACAGAGTCACGGGAACGCCGATTATCCTTCAACATATAATAACCGGCTTCATTACTGGATTTTAAATCCTGTGCATTATACCAAACTGTCGGTACAGATGCGATTTGTTTTTCGTTCTTCATAATAAAACAAAAAATTAAGTTAATAATAGCGTTTTGATGTACAGACTCATAAACCCGAAGTTTGATTTTGTCAAGAAAATCAGTGACATTGAGTTTACTTTTAATTGCGGAAAGTCTCGTCTTCTTTTGTTAGCTGCAAATGACATTGCCTGATTTAATCCGGTTGTCAGGACAAAAAAAAACCGCCTCAAAGGCGGCTTTTTTTGGTGGGTGTGGCTGGGATCGAACCAGCGACCCCTACGATGTCAACGTAGTGCTCATACCACTGAGCTACACACCCGTTAATGAGAGGATGTTTACAATAAAAAATTTTATAAATCAAGAATTTTATTGCATCTATTCAAAAAAATTATGCATAACAAGCTGCAATTTGCCGTTTGCGCATTAACATCTGTTGAATCCGCTGTTCCGCCTCGTTTTGATTCTGCGTCTGCGGCATACGCTTATCAAATATATTCTGCTGTGAATTAACCAGTCCGCGAAGTGCCATAAATTTATCCATTTTAGTGGATTGTTGTTCCGTGCCTTCAGTATTAGGCTTTGTCCGCATCTGGGTAAGCAAGTCTTTGGCTTTGGCTTCTCCGGCAGTAAGAATCTCTACTCCGCTTAAGCCTTCGGTCTTTGACTTATCAAAACCATCAGGAACAATGATACGTTTAACATTGACAGAACCTTCCCCCCCGAGCATTTCCAGATTTTTACACTTGGACAGGTCAATGACAGCATCGGGATTATCCATATTCATAACCCCAAAAGCCTTTAAATTAGGACAATTATCCAGATTAATTCCTTCAGGAGGAAGGGCACTGCCCTTTATCA
>HF995263.1 GCA_000432275.1 Proteobacteria bacterium CAG:495 | reverse complement strand
ACCGGAACACCCTCTAAGGTTTGTTCTTGTGGTGCCACATCAGGTACCTGCTACACTTGCCGTGCTAAAACTTGTGCTGAGCAAGGCAAGAAAGAATGCAACGGTTCCTGCATCAGCACTTCCGAATGCTGCGGCGGATGCCCGAGCGGACAAAGATGCGAAAACGGAAGCTGTGCACATGTTCACAATGATGTTTGCCCCAGCGGTTTCCAGTATTTAGGGTGCAATCCCGGAGAAACAGTTTTGGATACGGCTAAACAATATTGCGGCACTTGCGGAGCTCAGTTGCAAAGAACCTGCTATAAGTGCGGATATCCGACTCCCGCAGGCGTCTGTGACGGTGTTTGCCAGTCCGGCTATGATTACAACTCTTCTACAAGATGTTGTTGTCCTAAAGGATGGAACGGAGGTTATCCCAACCCTTGTGATTGTTGTCAAGACACTCCCTGGACCTAGTTGAATTCAAACCCCGGGACTTAACATCCCGGGGTTTTTATTCGTCCGTTGTTTACCAAAACAAAGTTAGTGATAGGTTCTTATCAAACTGCTTAAAATTCCCTGAACTCTGACGCGGGATGCGGGAAAACGGCGAATTTGGTAGTTATCATTTTTGGGAATAAGCAGAACCTCGCCGTTTTCTTTCTTTATTTCTTTCAAGGTTGCTTCGCTTTCATCCACCAAGGCAACAACAATATCACCATTGTTGGCAGTATCGGCTTTTTTGATAATAACGGTATCCCCGTCCATTATTCCGATGTTAACCATAGAATCCCCTTCCACGGTCAAGGCATAGTACTGTCCGCGGCTGACCATATCATAAGGAACCGAAAACCGTTCGCTTTCATTTGCAATCGCTTCAATAGGCGTTCCCGCCGCAATTTTGCCGTACAGCGGTATTTCCACCATTCCGTTATGCAAAGCTTCTTCCCGTTTTTTCTCCTCTTCAAGGATAGAACTGGGCTTGAGCTTCGGCAGGCGCAAAACCTCCAGCGCCCGAGCCTTGTGAGGCAGTTTTTTCAGGAAATTCCGCTCGACCAAAGCCTCTATCAGAGCGTGAATCCCGGACTTTGACTTGAGGTTGACGGCTTCTTTCATCTCATCAAAAGAAGGACAGCAACCGGTTTCTTTAGTAACTTTATTGATAAACATCAAAAGTTTGTATTGCTTTTCGGTGAGCATATTTTCCCCAATAAAAAAGTAGAACACTTACATATCAAATGTTCTACTTTAGTTCTTTTGCGATGTCAAGCGATTATCTCGAAAGCTGTTTGCTTTTTTTGGCTTTAACCAGTTCGGGCACTTTGACCACATTTATTTTTTCCAGCCGCGGCGGAAGTTTGGAATTCTCTTGCAAAAGCTTTCCGGCGGCAACCGGTTTGAAGGAGACCATTTTCCGAGGTGCGTTTTGCGCAATTTCCTGAGCCTGTTCCCAAGTCAGGGTTCCGTTTTGATTAAACGGCAGCGTTTTCAGGTAATTTTCAAACAACTGCGGCTGTTTCAAAACCAACGAGAGCTCGCGCATCGTGGTAACCGAATGCTTTTCCTGCCAGTGTTCCTTGGCAAACTTATAGGCATTAATACCGGACCCCTCGGCAAACACGGAAGGGAAACGCCGTTTCATTTTTTCCACAAAGCTCAAGGAATTAATGTCTGAGGGTTTAAGGCCTTCCAGTTCGGTTGCAATTCCCGAGAAGCCGCCTTTGATATGTTTGGCCAAAAACATCCCCCAGATTGCGGGATTAATTTGTTCCGGCCGTATCCCTTGCTGCTGCAAGACTTCTTTTATCCGGCGCAGTCCGCTCTCATCAAAGGTGCAATAAACTTCACTGGCATAATCCCGTTGCAGCCGCAACATCTGCGAACTGTTGTCTGCGCCTTCCCTGATGAAAATCTGCTTATAATCCGGCTTGAGGAAAGAAACCAAACGGCTCCGGGCCCGCATACGGTTATGATAAGCCAGATATCCCTGTTTTTTGAAGTCTTCGTTAAAGGCTTTTACAGCCTGTTCAAAGCCGGCGCCTTTATTAAAAAACTTATCGGCCAAATCGGCAAACTGAGACTGCTGCAAGGCATAAATCGCCATATTTTCGGCATTAAAACGGTTAAACTGCAAGGAGCCGTAAAAGGTTCTGGCTACGCCCACCGGGTTGGCTTCGTTGCCGACTTCGCGCTTATAGGAACAATCCCACAGGGAATAACGGGTAACGCCGGCATATTCGCGCACTTCGCGCCGGCCTTCGTATGCTTTGTTTTCAAATTCGTAAATCGGTTTAGCGCTGCCGGATTTGGCAATGTTTACGGCTTTAGGCACGACACGGATTGCACCGGCGTTGTACCCTGACGCAGTATGAGAATCCGAACCGGGAACAGCGCCGGCGGCCGATGCCGTTCCTCCGAGCGTAGCCGAAAAAAATGCCAGCTTCATCAAATTAAGTCTGGCCCGCTCGCGAATGTCTTTCAAATGTTGAACAAGTTCCTCTTTTTTCATTTCATATCTCTTTGAATAATCATTATTTCTCTTCCTTATTAATCGATTCTTATTATAGTGTTTTCCGTGATAAAAATAAAGAGTTAAAATCAAAAAACTTGAATTATTTGTTGAAAAAAATTTTGCTTTGTTTATAGTTGGAACTAATTGTGTTTTAAAATTGATTTTAGGAAAAAAAATGGCTACCGAAACAAACATTCACCGCGAAGCCCGCCTGGCAAAATTAAAGACCCTTCAGGAGCGAGGCTACAACCCCTACCCTTACAGTTTTCACCCGACCGCATATGCCGCAGATTTGCAGGAAAAATATAAAGATCTGGAAGCCGGCACCGATACGGAAGACCGGGTTACAATCGCCGGACGCGCCATGGCCGTACGCAACAACGGTATGTTTATAGACGTCAAAGACTCTACCGGCAAAATTCAGGCATTCTGCCACAAAAACCACTTGAGCGAGGATGAACTCGAGCGTTTGAAATGTCTTGACGTCGGCGATATTGTCGGTATAAGCGGGTACGTAAGAAGAACGCCGCGCGGAGAACTTTCAATTGCCGCCGAGAAATTTGACATCATTTCAAAATCTTTGCAGCCGCTGCCGGAAAAATTCCACGGCCTGACGGACGTTGAGGCTCGTTATCGTCAGCGTTACGTTGATTTTATCATGAACGACGAAAGCCGTGAAATCTACAAAAAGCGTTGTGAAATCACCTCTGCCATCCGCCGTTATTTTGAAGCTCACAACTTTTTGGAAGTCGAAACGCCGATGCTTCATCCGATTATGGGCGGCGCCAATGCCAAACCGTTTATCACGCATCATAACACGCTGGATATGGACTTGTATTTGCGCATTGCTCCGGAGCTGTATCTCAAAAAGCTGGTCGTCGGCGGTTTTGAGCGCGTTTTTGAAATCGGACGCAACTTCCGCAACGAAGGCATTGACAAGAGCCATAACCCGGAATTTACCGCTCTGGAAGCTTATCAGGCCTATGCAGACTATAACACCATGGCGGATTTGATTCCCGACCTGATTGCTTATGTGGCCAAAACCGTCCTGGGAACGACCGTAATCAAAGTCGGCGAAAACGAAATCGACTTGGGTCAGCCATTTGTCCGCAAATCAATGATTGAACTGGTAAAAGAATATACCGGGCTTGATTTTATGGAAGCTGACACATTGGAAAAAGCCAAGGAAATGGCAAAATCAGTCGGTGTTGACGCCGATGCCTGCATTTCTTGGGGTAAAGTGATTTCGGAAGTATTTGACGCCAGAGTAGAAGAGCACCTGATTCAGCCGACTCTGGTTATGGATATGCCGCGCGACATTTCTCCGCTTGCCAAAACCCACCGCAGCAACCCGCGTCTGGTTGAGCATTTTGACGCCTATGTTGCCGGAATGGAAATGGGCTGCGCCTATTCCGAACTTTCTAATCCGCTGGAGCAAAGAGAGCGTTTTGAAGCACAATGCGCGGACCGGGAAGCCGGAGACGACGAAGCCCAGATGTTAGACGAAGACTTTATTAATGCGCTGGAAAACGGCTTTCCTCCCTCTGGGGGCATGGGCATGGGCATTGACCGTCTGGCCATCCTGCTGACCGGATCGGCCACCATTCGCGACGTTATCGCTTTTCCGACCTTGCGCAAGAAAGACTAAAAGTGTTTGACAACAACCGGCATATGCAGCGACTGCAAACTCTGCTGAAAAAGGCATATATCGCTTTTCAGAAAAGTGTTTATGCAGGAACGGCGGCTGCCGGTTGTTTTTTAGTCTATCACGGATATTTACTGAGCCAACTTAAACAAATTCTACCGGACAATGAACAGGCGGAAATAGAAATTACGGTCGGCGAAGAAAAGCCCAAACTCAGTTTTGAAGACTACTGCCGACTGAATCCAATCAGTACTTGTTGGGACAACAGCGAAGCAACCGATTTTTTGTATCAGGACAACGAACATATCGCGGTTATGGAACCGGAGCAGGTTAACCCTGAGCTTTTGGAAGAAGCATTAAGCGACCATCCGGCGAAGCTGAGAAAACTTGCCGAAGTCATTGAACGGACGGTAAATTTGGAAACCGCCAAGCACAATCAACAGCTTTTTGCCGAAATGGAACGTCTCAACCAGTCGATTTTGGACCGCTTGTATGAAGAAGAACTGCCGGAAAACATTATCGACGAAGAGCCTGACAACGAATTTACCCATATCAACAACAAAAAAATCAAAGACATTAAATTTCTCCCCTATAAAAAACCTTATTACTTCGGCCCGCAGCCGGTTATTGCCATCGTCATTGACGATATGGGAATCAGCCAGAAAAGAACCCGGGACATTTCTTCTTTAGCGGCACCGCTGACGGCATCGTTTCTGACCTACGGAAGCAATCTTGCAGCACAGGTTAAAAACTCGCAGGATTCCGGACAGGAAATAATGATTCACGTTCCGATGGAAGCTCAAAAAAACGTCGATACGGCACCTGACGTTTTGACAACCCGGATGAGCGAGGAAGAAATACAGGAACGGTTGAAAATTATGCTGGAAAAATTTGAAAACGTCCGCGGCATAAACAATCATATGGGCAGCAAGCTGACCGAAGACGAAAAAAGGATGGAAGCGGTTATGCAGGTTTTGAAAAAAGAAGGTCTGTTTTTCCTAGATTCAAAAACTTCGCCGAAATCCCGAGCGAAAGAGGCTGCCGTCAATCAAAACGTCGCATACGCCCATCGGCACGTTTTTCTCGACAATAACAATAATAAAAAATATATCCTCAACCAATTGGCCCAGACTGAACGCCTGGCCCGCAAAAACGGTTATGCAATTGCTATCGGGCATCCGAAGTCGCAAACTTTTGCCGCCTTGAGGGAATGGCTGCCTCAACTGCCGGAGAAAAATCTTAAACTGGTTCATTTAAGCGACATTGTGACGGTTTTGAATCCGCAATTAATGAAAACGGCTGAAAATTAAATTTGTCTTTACAATAAGCCACAGAAAAACAAGCAGCAAAAGCATTTGCCGGCGGAAAATACAAAAAATTACAATTTAAGTAAAAAAACTTCTTGACCTTAAGAAATTTTACCTATATATATGCTCTTGTTCTTGAGACGGTCCCATCGTCTAATGGTTAGGACATCACCCTTTCACGGTGGTAATATGGGTTCGAATCCCGTTGGGATCACCAATGCAAATAGC
>HF995262.1 GCA_000432275.1 Proteobacteria bacterium CAG:495 | reverse complement strand
ACGGCGGTTTCCTGTGACTACGGATGTGCCTCGACCAACTCCTGCGGTATCTGCACCTCTTGTTCGGGCAATCCTGACTGCGATGTTACCTCAAAATCCTGCGATTACGGTTGTGCTTCAACCAATTCCTGCGGAAAGTGCACCGAGTGCAAATCCGAACCCGTATGCAATTCCAGCTCTTCAAACTGGTGTTCCGTTCACTCCACTTGCCACGGTGACTGCTGTTCTGACGGAAGCATTAAATCCTGCGACACCAGATGCGGCGGCTCCGGTTGCAACACCGACCCTTGTTCCGGTGTTTCCTGCGGGTCTAACGCTTATTGCTCCGGTGGATCTTGCTACTGTAACTCCGGCTATGAGGGCAATGCCAGCTCGGGATGTACTAAAATTCCGAGTGACCCTTGTACAGGCGTAACTTGTGGAGCCAACGCTTACTGCTCAAACGGATCTTGTTTCTGTAACTCCGGTTATGAAGGCAATGCCGCCTCCGGATGTACAAAAATTGAAAACTGTACCTATACGACGACGGCATCAAGCTGTTCAAGCCAGTGTAAAAACGTTGGGTCTTCTTCTTGTACCAAAAACGGAACGACCTATTACAACGGGTGCGGTGCTTCCAAATGTTCTTCCGGTTACTCTTGCAAAAACGGAAGCTGTGTCCGAACCTGTACGGCGGAAACCTGCAGCGGCTACACATTGACATCCTGCCCCTCAAACGGCAGCTGTTCGTCCTGTACCGTCAAAAACACCGATTGCTCAAGCGGTGCTACAAAATATAAACTTGACAGCTGCGCTGAAGGATATCGTAAAGACGGCAACAGTTGCACGTTTATGTGCTCGGGATACATGATGACAAAAGCGTGCGGCTTTGGTTCTTATGGCGACTGCGGTGTCGGCGGTGTTTATTCGACCTGCCCTTACGGCAGCTGCTATGTAAAATGCAATGTCGACATTTGCCGCGACTGGGGATATTCAATCTGCTGGGCAAGCGGTGCTCCATTTCCTTGTTCTTCAGGAAAAAAAGAGGTATCCTGCCCACTGACCTCAGTTTGCCATAAATGCGTTTAGCAAAACAAACAAACAAAAGCCCCGCTCAATTGAGCGGGGCTTTTTCAATGACAAAAAATTAAATCGGCATAGACATTATGGTGTTATAAGCTTTAATTGCAGTATCCCGCACCGCGACAACCGTCTCTAACGCCGTTTCAGCATTGGATACAGCCAGAACAACATCCTGAATATCCGCTTTACCCTGAATTCCCTGAACGGTCATCTGCTCTGAAAACTTATTCAAATCAACCGTATTTTCCACGGCCGCCTTAACCATATCGCCAAATCCGGCCCCCGACGACGCCTGACTGGCACCCGTACCTTCAATTTTTGCGGCACCGGCGTTAATCCGCCCCAAAGCCTGCTGATAAGCGTCCAATGCACTGGAAATATTGTTGATCACGTTTGTTCCCCTTTATAAACCTATTTCAAAATGTCCAACACGCTGGAATTCATATCCCTTGCGGTTTTCATCATATTCATATTAGCCTCGTAAGCCCGCTGAGCTTCTTTCATATCCATCATCTCAATCAGCGGGTTAACGTTCGGCAAAGACACATAACCCTGAGCGTCTGCTCCCGGATGATGCGGGTCATATTTCTTGTCAAACTGGGACATGTCCTGAACAATCTTGTCAACCCGAACCATTTCTGCCCCGGTTTCCTTGTCCACATAATTTTGAAAGCTGACCACCTGACGGCGATAAGGTTCTCCTCCCGGAGTCGTCGAAATCGAATCGGCGTTTGCCATATTTTGGGCAATAACTTTCAGCCGTTCGGCCTGAACCCTCATTCCTGAGGTTGCGATATCAGCACTGACAGATAAATTTCCGGCCATTTCTCAATCTCCTTATGCGCTGATTTTGGTGTTCGCCAGCTGAATCATCGACTTGTATTTGTTGTATATCGTAATCATCCGCTTATATTCACTGCTGGCTTTGCTCGCCTCGTTCATTTGCTCTTCCAAGATGACACCGTTGCCGTCAATTGTCAGGGCCGAAGTCGGTTCCGGCGTATAAACTTTAAGATTATTGCCAAAATTGGCTCCGCTCATATGTTTGGAGTTTGTAAGCTTAAGAGGCATATTGGCAACCAGATCATTGCCAAAGTCAGGCTTTTCAATGTCTTTAGGGAGATACCCGGGCGTACTCGCATTAGCAATGTTTCCGGCCAGAACTTTCTCCCGCGCCGACAAATACTGCATATTCTGCTCAGCCATGCTGAAAACTGAAAGGTTTTTCAAATCCATTGTAATTTCCCCGTTTGAGTTATACGTCCCCACGTATAACGAACATGCAAGATATGTGCCATTTAAAAAGCTCTTGCCAACCACCATCTTAAGCTCTAGAGTAGTAACAAGACACTTAAAAGGATGGTTTCCATGTCTGTTGACAATAATAACTCAAAGCAGCCAAATGACAATGCCGATTTGGGGTTTTCCCCAGATTATGCGGTTGCACTCGGTTATGACAAGGAAAAACACAATGCCCCGACAGTTCTGGCCAAAGGACAGGGACAAGTCGCCGAAAAGATTATTCAGATTGCCTTGGACAACGATATCGAAATCCACCGGGACGCCGATTTGCTTCAAGTTCTAAAAGCGGTTGACATTAACGAAGAAATCCCGGTAGAAGCTTTTGCCGCCGTTGCAGAAATCATTTCATACATCTACCGGCAAAACGGCAAAGAGATTTAACTCAAAACTGCAAATGAACTTTCTCAAAAATTCGGACAAGAAGACAAACGGCAGCCAATTGCCAGTTCGTTACGCGAGCTTTTCGAGAACCGAGATGAAAAATCCGTCCGTCCCTGTCGACAACGGCGAAGTTTTAAGATACTTCTCGGAATGATAAGGATAAGGTTGGTTGATTTTCTTTTCCCACAAATCCTTCATATTGACGGGCATAAATTCCGGATGAGCCGCCAAAAAACTGTCGATTTGCTGCTCGTCTTCTTCGGCCAGAATGGAACAGGTGATATAAATCAACCGACCGCCGGCCTTGGTTTTAACCGCCCCGGTCTCCAATATCTCGCGCTGGGTTTTGACGATTCCTTTCAAAAGGCCTTCGCTGAGGCGAAACTTTCCGTCCGGAGCCCGCCGCCAGGTTCCCGTTCCCGTACAAGGAGCATCAATGACAAAACGGTCAAAATCCCGATCGCTGTCCGCAACCAAATCCGTCAGTTCAATGTTTTTTACGCCCAAACGCTGCAAACGCGACTTGATAGCCTCCAGCCTGCGAACATTGACGTCATGGGCAAGAATATGCCCCTGATTGTTGAGAATATGCGCAAACATCAGGCTCTTGCCTCCCGCGCCGCAACAATAATCCATGATTTTATGCTCGGGTTTGACATCACACAAAATTGCCGCCAGCTGCGACGCCTCGTCCTGAACCTCAATCGCCCCTTCCTGATAAGCGATACAATTGCCCAGACTGATACGCTCGTTAATCCGGATGCCATAAGGAGAGTACGGCGTCGGAACTGCTTCGATACCCTCTCCCGCCAACTGCCTGATGACATCTTCCCGATTTTTAAAATTAACCCGAAAATCAGCGGGAGCCGGATGATTTAGCGCCTTACACAACGCCATGTCGTTAATTCTGCCGTAAAGCCATTGCGGACATTCCGCCTCGACAAACTCCGGATACGGTTTATCAGAAAACGCGTTGAGCCAGGCTAATTCTTCAGTATTCAAAGCAGCCGGCGCATATTGCCCGCCGTCAAAAATTTCATTCAGATTTTCTTCTCTGATTGCGGCCAGCCATACTTTTCGCGGCTCCTTGCTGCCGGCCTCAAACTCAAATTTTAAACGGTTGCGCACGATTTTCCACACCCAGTCGGTAATAAAACGGCGGTCTTTTGAACCAATATATTTCCGGGCCCGCAGATATTCGTTGATAATGCCGTCCGCCGGCTGTTTATCGGCCAAAACAGCTGTCACCAAATCCAAAACGGCCTGAAAACGCGCACTTGTCTGCATAACTTAATCCTAAAAAATTGTTTTGCACCATCATATAAAAAAAATCCCCCAAAAGCAACCGCTCTTGGAGGACATTAACGAAATAATTAAAAAAGATACCAGCGAAACTGTTTCGGCTGCATCGCAACACTGTGCCCCCGACTGTCTGTCAAAGCGCTTTCCCCGGCTTCCTGATATTCAACATAACCGCAAACCAGCCACAGCTTTTTCCAGCACGCTACCAAATAATTGGTAAAAACGGTGCGAATGTCTGCCGTCAGATGGGAGTGCGTTTCCCTCAGAAGACGAGAAAACCAGAACTTAGCCTGTAATTCTATCGTCACCTTGGGAAAAATCCAGAGTCTCGGCTCACCGAACGGAACGTAAACCGCCGTATAGGGAAGCCCTTTTTCTTCTACTTCCAACAACCACAACAGTTGTTTTTTGCGTAAAAAGCTCATCTTATACCCCATAGAGTTATAAGCCAGAGCATAATCAAAACGCAGGGAAGCCTTTTTAAGGTTGATTTCCGTCAGGGCATATCCGGCATCCGTAAGCGGTGCTTCACAGATTTTGCGGATAAGCCGGCTCGAAATAACCTTTTCGCCATTCAATAAACTGTCGTCAATGTCTACATAGTCGACAGTTGCCTCAACGGACTTGATAAAGCATGGTCTTTGTTTATACATCATAGTACGAGTTAATAATTGTTTTTTGATGAACGCATACTATGGAGAACTAAGAGAAAAGTCAAATTTTATTTTAAATCGGATTCCTGCAACAATTCAAAACGCGGTCTTCCGTCCGCGAGAGTTTCTGCAAACATAACCGCCGGCCGTACCCATAAATCAGGTTCTCCGTCCGGGAATAAACCACCGGCGTCTCCAAAGTTTCGGAATGTTTGGCAACACCGACAACACGGTAGATATGCCCTTTGTAGTGGCGATAAACCTGCCCTGCCTCTATCATAAGCCAATCCCCCCTTGCCGTACCGGCCCAAACGCATCTTAATTGTCGGAAGAATTGCTCTTGCCCCGATATCCCTGAGCCACCAGATAAGTCTCCGGCGATTCTTTCCGGCTGGCATCCGGCTTAAAATGCCCGACTTTGGCAAAATTCTTTTTAACGTCGGCCAGCAACGTCCCCTCGGCGCCACCCTGAAAAACCTTGGCAATAAAAATTCCGCCCGGAGCCAAAACTTCTTTGGCAAACTCATATCCCAGCTCCACCAGATTAATGGTACGAAGATGATCGGTCTGCTGATGGCCCGTCGTATTGGCCGCCATATCGCTCATAACAATGTCCGCCTCGCCTTTCAGCAAAGCTTTAAGTTTGTCTGCCGCATCAGGTTCGGTAAAATCCTGGCGAATGATTGTCGCTCCGGCAACCGGCTCGGTTTCCAATATGTCAATGCCGACAACCTGTCCGGTTCCTTTGTTGCGCTGAACCGCCACCTGCGTCCATCCGCCGGGAGCACAACCCAAATCCACAATCGTTTTGCCTTTGCCTAAAAACTTGTATTTTTCGTCCAGCTGAATCAGCTTAAAGGCAGCACGCGAACGATACCCCTGGCGTTTGGACTCCGCCACGTAAGGATCGTTTAACTGGCGGGCCAGCCACTGGTTGGAAGACTTCTTTTTAAACTTGGCCGTCTTGACCCGTACCGTAAGATTATGGCGCCCGGTAATCTCTTTGGCCGATTTTGTCAGTTTACCCATTTTTAATGTCACCTTCAATCAACTCTGCCACAATGCCGTCTTTGGCCGTTTTCAACGAAGCGACCACTTTGTCAAGCCGTAATCCGTCGCAAATCGTTTTATAAATAATGCAGCCGGCAATAAAAATATAAGAACGTTTGTCGCCGATATAAGGGTTGTCGGCCATCTCTGCCCGGCTCATGGCAAGAACGCGGCCGATTGCCTCGTCCATTTCCTCCTTGCTCATAACCAAACCGTCGGCCTTATCACGGTCATACATTCCAAAATCATTTATCATCGAGATTAAACGCAACGCCATGCTTGAGGTTGCCACCCAGCAAATTTCCTCATGATAATTGTCCAATGCCGAATTGCGGACAAAAGCGTCAACGTAAGACTTGATTTCCCGTGCCAGTTTACCGGCATTTTCCGGCGTATATTCCACCAGTTCAAAAGCTTCTGAAGAATTACGCGCTCCCCACGGAATAGAAACCGTATGCAAAATCTGCGGATTGGACGTGTTGGTTGCCAGGGTTATTTCAGTAGAACCGCCGCCCATGTCAAACAAAACCACATATTTCGTTTTTCCCTGAACATGGCTGAGTGCCCCTTTGAGATTTAACCGGGCCTCCTCATAAGCGTCAATCACCTCCAGCCGAATCATCGACTCCCCGTAAACTTTGCGGATAAACTCTTCGCCGTTTGCCGCCATCCGGCAGCTGGCCGTGGCAATCGCCCGGCATTTGACGATATTGTAACGGTCCATAATCTGCTTAAAATCATAAAAACACTTAACCCCGCGTTCAATCGCTTCGGACGTAAACGCCATGTTCTTATACATCCCTTCCCCCAGGCGGGTAGACACCGTCTCCTTGCAGAGTTCCTTTCCGTCCTGATTGCAAATTAACAATCGGCAGGAGTTGGTGCCCAGATCAATTGCGGCGTAACATTTATCGCTACTCATTTGCTGCCCCTTTTATCTGCTCATTGTTAAAACTGTTGTGTACCGCGCTGCGGTTACGGTTAAAAGGATGGCGATTCTTGCGTTTTTTTCTGCGAAAAGGTTTCTTGGTCGAATGCATCATATCCAGCAGAATACCCTCGCGAATACCCCGGTCCGCCACCGTAATCTCCGCTATCGGCCAAAACGAACACAGCGCTTCGATAATGGCGCAGCCGGCCATGGTCAAATCGGCTTTCTGCACGCCGATACAGGGGTGCTTCTTACGCCCCTCGTCGCCCAAACGTTTAATTTTGGCAATTGCCCGGTCAATATCCTGCTTGGTAATCGAAATGCCGTCTACCGCCGAGCGGTTGTAACGCGGCAGGTTCAAATGAACGGCGCCCAAAACCGTTACGGTGCCGGAAGTACCGATAACCTGAATCTCCTGATTGGCAATCGCTTCCCGAATTTTATACTTGTTCTCAAAGTCAGCCAATATCTTATGCGTCCGCTCGATAATCGTGTCATAAGCCAAATCCGTCATTTCCTGCTGGGGAAAAGCTTCGGAAATCGTAACCACCCCATAAGGAAGCGAGACAAAGCCCTCAATAAAAGTATTGCCGCTGTTGGTCGTCCGTGCCAGAGAAATTTCCGTAGAACCGCCGCCGATGTCAAACACCAGCGCCCGCTTGATGTTACGGCTCAGCAACGGAATACAGCCGACAACCGCCAAACGGGATTCTTCTTTGGAAGAAATGATTTCAATATTAAGACCGGTTTCTTTTTTCACCAAATCAAGAAACTGCTGACAGTTAACCGCCCGCCGGCAGGCCGCCGTCGCCACATAGCGAGACTTCACAATCGGAGCATACTCGGCCAACACCCCGGAACATACCTTAAGCGCGCCGACGGTACGTTTGACCGCTGCACGCGAAAGTTCGTTGTTGTTTATAATACCTTCCCCCAGACGGGTAATCTTCGAAAAAGTCTCAACAATTCTGAAAGACGTCGGGGTCGGAGTCGCAATAACCAACCGGCAGGAATTGGTGCCTAAGTCAATAGCGGCATAATTCGGAGCCTGGCTTTGTTGGGCAGATGGCTGTGATAATTTAGCCGGCGGCTTGCTTTTTACTTTTTGATGCCATTTTTGCATTTATTTTATTCAATCTGCTCTAAAAATATTCTAATTGCAGCGAATATAACCCATAAACGGCGCCGATACAATATTTTTTTCAGCCGGAAGAAATTTTTATTGAAGATTAGATGCCGGAGACGACAACTGTACGAAAACGCGCCCTCGCCGCATCTTTGGCAAAACGAAAACCAAACGGAACTTATTCGCCGTAAAGCTCAATCCGAACCTGAGTCCTCAGCTCGTCTATGCTGACCAGCTCTTTTTTCTCGTTCTCAAAATGCCAATACACCCACCCGTTGCAGGCAGAGGTATTCTGGGCAGCCGCACCGACCTGATGGATTGACCCTTCCATCAACTCGCTCTTAACCGTTCCGTCGGAACGAACCACGGCGCAATGTTTGCGTCCGGCGTCATAAAGGATGTCTCCCGGAGCCAGCAAACCGCGCTCGACAACATTGCCGAAAGGAATACGCGGCTGGCGCTTTTTAGAACTGTATTCCAGACAAATCTCATTGCCGACCACTTCCACCGCGTCAATCCGGGCTTGTGCACCCGCAACGTAAGAAGCGTCTTTTTCAATACCGATAAAATTGCGTCCCAGCTTCTTAGCCACGGCTCCGGTCGTACCAGTTCCGAAAAACGGATCCACAATAACGTCGCCGACTTTGGTTGAAGCCATAATCACCCGATAAAGCAAACCTTCCGGTTTCTGGGTCGGATGCAGCTTTTCGCCGTTGTCCGCCTTAAGGCGCTCTTTGCCTGTGCACAACGGAATAGACCAGTCGCTGCGCATCTGGGTATCTTCATTAAGGGCTTTCATCGCCTCATAATTGAAAGTATATTTGGAATTGGGATTTTTGCAGGCCCAAATCAGGGTTTCATGAGCATTGGTAAAGCGAGTTCCCTTAAAGTTCGGCATCGGATTGGTCTTGTTCCAGATAATGTCGTTTAATATCCAGAAACCCAAATCCTGCAAAATATAGCCGACGCGGAAAATATTATGATAGGAGCCGATAACCCAGATAGCGCCGTCGTCTTTCAAAATACGGCGGGCCGCAGCCATCCATTTGCGGGTATATTCGTCATAAGCGGCCAGGCTTTCAAAACTGTCCCACTCTTCATAAACGCCGGAAACATTGCTGTTGTCCGGACGGGTCAATGCATCGCCCAACTGCAGATTATACGGAGGATCGGCAAAAATCAGATCAACCGAATTTTCTTCCATCTGGTTCATCACTTTAATACAATCATCGTTAATAATCGTATTAAGCACTTTCTTTGTCTGCATTCTGCTCATATCATCAACCATAAAATTGCAAGAGTAAAATTCAATAGGCCTAGTATGGTAGATATTTGGTTATAAATTTATTAACAAGATTCAAAAATTCCGCCTCAAAAAAGCAAAAAGCCGTAGCACTTTGAAGTACCGCGGCTTTTTGAGCAAAATAATTTTTCTTACGGATGAACATTGCGCATCCGGGAAATTTTTTCTCCGATTTTAATCTCGGATGCATAGCTTTGATTATCGGCAAACATTCGCTGCAATCGTTTCAAAACGCCATAATCGTTCACCTTCTCGATAATAAAGGGCAGCAGCGCGTCGCGATTGGAAGCGGCATTGCCATAAATCAACACGTAAACCTCCAGCCAAAACCGGATGTTCTCATAAAAACATCCTGCCTTATCGGCCTCTACCGTCAATTCCTCCAGCTCGCCCAGCAAGGTTCTCTTTATCTCAAGATATTCCTGCTGCTGTTTTCTGTTGCCGGAAATTCCCCAATGGATAATTCCTGCTTCTCTTTCGCGTCCCCAGAGAGAAAAAGCCTCCAAACGTTCAAACCACGTACATTCCGATTTTCCGCCCCCAAACTGGGCTATCACGTCACACTCGCGGCAAAAGTTTCCCAAGACCAGAAACTCCCGCAGCTTTTCTGCAAACAAACCGTTACCCATACATGTAAGTTTTTTTAATTAACATATTCTGTTCGGCAACCACTTGCTTTTCACGCAGACCGATTTCCCTGTCACCGTAAACAACGCTTCCGTCCAGAACCCGCTCTTCATAAAAATCATCGGCATCGGGATCATACCCGTTGTCCGGATACAAATCCAACACCTCTGACACCGCAACATAAAACGCATTGAGCGTTTCCTCCGGCAGAGAAAAAAACGAACAAAGCGAAAGCATCTGATTGACAGCCTTGTTAAAGGCAAAAATGTCAAGCACCTTGCGGCGCTCTCTCAACTGCCGGCAGGCATTCGTCATCAATTGAACATGCCTTAAAAAGTCTTCTTTCAAAAACTCCTGCATCGCTTTCAAATCACCGCGTTTTCGCAGCCGGCTGAAAGTCTGCATCCATTCTCCGGGTTGGCAGGTCTTCAGCAAAGCTTCCGATTGGTCAACCTCTTCTTGAAAACGAGCGGTATAACCGCGCCATGTAAAAATGTGGTTATAACACCGCGCGATAAGTTCCGTATTAACAAACTGTACCGCAATTTCAGATAAACTAAGATGTCCCATAATCCGTAAATTTTAATTATAAAAAACAAATAATCTCAGAAAATTTAAACTATTATAGACAAAACAGGACATTTGTCAATGCAAGACTAACCGGCTTTCTGCATCATAATTTCCTGAATGGGACGATATGACTTGCGGTGTTCGGGCGTTATGCCGTACTGTTTCAGGCCTTCAATATGCGCTTTGGTTCCATACCCGGCATTTTTTTCAAAGGCATAAAACGGATATTTCAGCGCCAATTCTGCCATCAGACGGTCACGATAAACCTTGGCAACAATCGAAGCCGCCGAAATCGACATTGATTTTGCGTCGCCTTTAACCACGGTTCTGCTCGGACAAACAAAACCTTTAGGATTCTGATTACCGTCGATAATTGCCGCTTCCGGTTGTTCTTTCAGCGCTTCGACAGCTCGCCGCATTGCCAAAAAAGTCGCCTGTAAGATGTTAAGCGCATCAATTTCTTCGGCACTTGCCTGACCAATGCCGATAACAACCTGACCGCGGGACTCCGCCTCAAACAGCTTTTCATATAAGGCCTCACGCTTTTTTGCCGACAACTTTTTGGAATCATCCAGCCCTTCCAGCAAAAATGCATCCAAATGACGGTCTTTGATAATCACGGCTCCCGCAACTACCGGACCGGCCCAAGGGCCTCGTCCCGCCTCGTCAATTCCGGCAACCGTTTTGTTAATGCTGCTCTCGATTTCAAAATCCGGCATAAATACTCTCCCTCATAACGTTTTTTATACTTTTAATCCCAAATTATGCCGCTGTCAAAAATTTTTCCGTCCATGCCGCACAAATAATTGTTTACTCTCATTTTATTTTTTGTTATAATAAA
>HF995261.1 GCA_000432275.1 Proteobacteria bacterium CAG:495 | reverse complement strand
AAATAGTTATTTGTGCGGCGTGGACGGAAAAAAAGCTCTTTGTTGTTTACAAAGAGCTTTTGAGGGGAGCCGTATTTAATCCGGCGTGTTGTCATAAATAATTTTTAAAGCCCGTAAAACCGTTGAAAAGTTAGGGTTGCGGTTTACAAACTTTGCTCGGGCAACATCAATCTGCCTGCAAATGCATTCAAAGCTGTAATGGTCGTGCTCACTGATTCTGTCAAGCATCTTCTGAACAAAAACCAGTTCATTCCAATCATCGACAATTCCTTGGGATTCGTTGCTGATAAAACCGGTTTTCTCCCAAACTTTCTCCAATTGCGCGTATTGCTGCCGGGAAAGATTGTTTTTCAGAAAGTCATCCATTTCCTGTCGCGTTTCAAAGGAAGCTTTGTTTGTCATCTTTTTCAGCAACAGGGTTCCGGCGGAAAGGTAACTGATGGCAAAGTCTTTGGCTTCAGTGCGGAAGCTTTCCTTATCGCCCTTGCTGTTTTTGCAATAATAATAGAAAGCCAAACCGACACACCAATAAACGCCTTCCAGTTCCTCGCTGCATAATTGGCTTATGGTTCTTTTCAGGTTCTTTCGCTTCTGCTGTTGCCAAAAAGAGGTTTGTCGGAGCTTTTCATTCAAAGTGTTAATGACCCTTAAATGATCTACATAAATGTTGCCGGCAGAATTATAATTGCCGTTTTCCAAATACTCGTCCAACAGGGCAAGGAGCAGTTTGTCACGCGTCTTTTTGTCGGAAAAGGATTTCAGCGGAATTAACCCTGAAGTACTCCGAAAAACTGAAATACAGCCATTTTGGTAAGCAACCTGATAGTTGGCGGCAATTTCATCAAGCAAAAACTTAAAACAAAATTGATTTTGTTTGAACTTTTGAGCATAAGCTCTCAAGTCTCCGACAGTTTTAGCCGGGTGAATGGTAGAATGTTCCATAACTTAGATGTAATTTAGAGGTTATTTAAATAGTTTAAAAATTCCTTTTTAAAATCTTCTTCCTTTCCGTATCCTGAAATCAAATATCTGTACAGACAATAGTCAAAGACGGTTTGTAATGAAACTGTCTGTTCAGTATATTTTTGAAGACGCATTTGCAAACTGCGGCGCATTTGAAAATTGCTGAAAAAGCTCAGCAAATCATATTGCACCTTAAGCTCGTTGCAAATGTTTAAAACCTTGTCTATTCCGCAAAGAACCTCGGTTTCGGATCGGCGGACCCGGGTTTGCCCGATGTATTCCGGAAAGATCTGCATTGTTTTTTCATAAGCTTGCATATAATCGGCAAGCTGAGGAAAAACAAGGCAAAAACAAAAGTCACGGTTAACGCAGCAATATTCGGGAACATACATATAGTACGGATAACTCGCCGATAATTTGCTACTGACAACCAAACCGATTAAAACCTCAAACGCGGTTTTGCTGAAAGCAATTTTGTCCTGAGGCGTAAAATTGCTTAATCCTAAAAGGGATTTGAGTTTAACTTGTTCCATAATGATTGTAGTAAATAATATTTATAAGTAAAAATCATTTTATTCGCAAATAGACAAAAGTGCAACTTTTATTTTAGATTGTATTTTTGATGCTCCCGGAATATACTGAATTTGTAACGGAGAAAGTATGACTAAGGAAAACCTGCGATTTTATAATATGATAATTCACCTCATTCAGAATAATAAACTGTATGAGGAAAATGCGGCGATAAAAAAAGTATGGCAAAAGGAGGGAACCACTTTTTTTGATATCTATTTTTATCGAACCCGCAAGTCGTATGTTTTTGATTCTGCGTTTATTCATGACTTGTTGGATTTGAACAACGAGAGGTACTACAAGTCTCCGGCTGCGTTTGTTGCGGACTACGGGCGGGAAGAAACTCTTGAACCGCTGGCTGAGCCGGAAGACGGACAGCTTATTGATAAAAAACTTTTTGAACCGCTGGAGGCCGACCTGATATTAATGACTTTTATGGCCAACATCTGCGACAGTTTTTCACCGATTAAGGAAACCATTATCTATGATTATATCATTGAGAAGATTCCGGCCACCAAAAACCTCAGCCAACAATATGTGAATGCCTATTTACAGGGAATAAAACCGGCTCGCGAAGATTTTTATAAAGCTCTTGAAGCCGTTTCGGCCAAAAATCCTGACGAAGCGGAAGAAATGGTTAAGGAAATTGTGAAAATTTGCCTGGCGGACGGACAGCTTCATTACAACGAAAAACTTTATCTTGCGGAGATATTCCAAACCTTGCGCGAGCAGGGCGTCGAGCCGGAAGTGGGTCTATAGTTTCTGCAGCTTTTGCATCAACGAGCCGGTGCTGTCTGCTTCTTCGGCCAAATTGCGGATGGCCAGTGATTGCGCCCTGAGGGTTTGCGACGTTTGTATAACGGCATTCGGGCGGACAAAATATTTTTTTATCTCACCGTTTTGCATTGCGTTCCAGTCTGCTGCCTCCCAAACCATCACGTCACCGGGATTAAGCGGGGTAAAGTCCATATCATTCAGGCGGGTTGCGGTCGGCTGGTGGGTGACCAGATGAATATGAGTGTCGTTTTGTGCAAGAGCTTCTTCGAAACATAAGATTTTAAACATTTCGGTTTCATTCTGTCCGCTGTCTTCGTGCAAAAGGGGATTAATGACAATATTATCGCTTTCCTGCCAGGCCAGACGTCTGAGCTCTGCCGTCAGAACCGCACGCGGCAGCGGAGATGATATAATCTTCTGTGGGCGGTCGCATTGCCGGGCAATAATCTCAGCGCTTAACCATGCGCCGGAAATTCCCTCGGGAGAAAGAGGCAGCGAACCTTTGCCGTAACATTCATGCCTGCCGATGCTTAAAATGACCGTCATTTGATATCCTGTTTGTTCAACCACGTTTTCCAGTTTTCATTGTCGACCAGCATCTCTTTCAATACCGGGCGCTTGTCTTTTTGATAACTGAACACCAATGCCAAGTCAAGATTATTGCCGGAGCGGTTGATTAAAGTTTGCATATCGGCGGCATCTTTCTCGGGCAGATAAAACTTATAGCGTTGCAAAAAAGCTTTTTGCGGACAAACCTTTTCAAAGAACTGAGAACAATCGGTATCTTTCCAGTTAAGACTCAGGTCGATATAATGTCCGGACAACAGGTCTCTGGGATCATAACCGCTGACGGCAATGATAACGTCATGCTGAATGCTGCAGCGTTCAAAACTCAAAATTCCCATCCATCCGGCCATAAAGATAACTGGCAGAGACAGTGCCGCAATTAATTTTTTATTCATGACATTTCTCCGTTTTAAGTTTCAGTTTATTCCATATGCCGACTGTCAGCAGCAAAACAAGGCCGCTGGAGATAAGTCCAAGTCCGGTTGTGAGCAGGGAACCGAAAACTTGCAGATAAACTCCGAAAATGCGTAGGGCTGCCAGAGCACCTGCAGCGTTGACGATTTTAGGACAGCCTTGTTTGAAGCCGAAATAAATTATTTCGGCAAGAATGCTCATTGTCAATGCAAAGCCCAAAATGTCGTGATTTAAATGTCCGGAAACAAACCTGCTGACAAAAGCGTAAAAAATCATTGTGGCTAAAATTGCCGCCATTGTCGGTAGCGTTCGGGTCTGAACGTTTCTCACAAACAACAGCAACAGTAACAAAATGACAATGGCCGCCGCAATTCCTTCATACAGAAGCGGGAATGTCCGGCTGCTGCCGAAACCGTAATAATACATTCCGCCAAAGTCCATAACAACCGTTACCAGTGCGGTTGAAACGACCAGCCAAAATTTCCAAGATTTTTTCCATACCGGCAGTCTGCTTTCGGAAAGATGTCCGGCACTCAAAAAGGCAAGCAGTATCAGTCCGGTCAGAATACCCGCATAGGGAAGGCCGCTTTCCAAAAAGTCGATTGCCTTGTCGAACCAGGCAAAGTCAAATAATGTATCCAAGCCCGAAATGACGAAAACCGGAATCCATACCAGCGGCAAAACGGCTTTTTTGCTGAACAGCGCCGTGGGCAAAACCAAAACAGACCAGAGCAGATAAGCCCTCAGACCGACCGGTTGCAGCTGAAAAACTTGTCCGACCAGCCCGATGCTGGCGAGAATCAATGTCGCATAGCCGATGACAAGCGCCTCAAAATACCATTTACCTCTGTTATAAAAACGATAAGCCCCGACTGCTGTCAACCCCAGTAATAAAATGTCCGCGCTCAGCTTCAGGCTGTCGGGAATCTCTTGCCAGTTGGAAGCGATAAGGGAAAGAATGCCGAGCCCGATGCAAAAAACGGCCAAAGCGCTCAAAATAAACGGCAGCCGGTTTTTGCCTTGTCGGCTTTCATAGGCAAGAATGGCTGATTTTTGCTTCTCGTCAATCAGCTTGATTTGTTCCCATTCGGAAAGTTTTTTGGCGAGCTTCATTTGCATCTCCTAATAAAAAAGGCAGCGTTTTGAACGCTGCCTTGGTCAAACGGTCGTTTATTGCTGGTTAATCAAAACAATTTCGACACGGCGATTCTGTTCTCTTCCTGCGGCTGTGGCATTGGAAGCAATCGGATTGCTGGAGCCTAAGCCGTCGGTGATGATGCGGTTGCCGTCAACGCCGCGCAGCCGCAGATAGTTTGAAACGGCATTGGCTCTGCGCAGAGACAGGGCGTTGTTTGTCGCGGCGGTACCGGTATTGTCGGTGTATCCGTAAACCTGAACCATGGTTTTGTTGTATTCTTTAATAACCAAAGCGACGGAATCCAGCACCGGAGTGAAACCCTGTTTAATGACCGCTTCATTTGTATTAAAGGTAATGTTTCCCGGCATAATCAGATAGATGCGGCCGTCCAGCTCCTTAACCTGAACACCGGTGCCGACCAGCTGTTCGCGCAGTTTGCGGGCCTGAACGTCCATATAAGCGCCGGTGCCTGCTCCGGCCAGAGCGCCGACGCCGGCACCGATTAAGGCACCTTTCTTGCCGCCGGCCAGAGCGCCGATACCGGCTCCTGCCGCAGCTCCGATACCTGTTCCCCAGGCTGTTTTGGCGACTTTTTGCTCTCCGGTATAGGGATCAATGGCGCAGGCGCTGAGCAGAGAAACCGCCAGCAGGCTGCAAATAAGTGATTTTTTCATGTTGTTCTCCTTTGTTACGTCTGTAAATTTATATCTACTTTAGGCTATCGCGCGCAAAATTCAAGTCAATTTTTATTTTTCATATCCGGCAAGATGCTCTTTGTTCTGCTCATAAAGCGTGAAAGCGTCCAAAATCGCCTGCTTGGCGTCTTGCGGTCCCAAAAACGTTTCAATTTTGACTTCTTTGTTTTCAAGGATTTTATAGTCTTCAAAGAAACGACGCAGAATTTTCAAACAATGCGGCGGAAGTTGGTCAATTGAGGTATAATGGGCAAATTCGGGGTCGTCTACGTGAACGGCGATAATCTTGTCGTCGGCTTCTCCCTGGTCAATCATCTTCATAACGCCGATAGGCCGCACCCTCATCAACGAAAGCGGCAAAACCGATTCCTGGCACAAAACCAGAACGTCGAGCGGGTCGTTGTCTTCGCAGTAGCTTTGCGGAATAAAACCGTAATTGGCGGGATAGTGCACCGCGCTGTATAAGATACGGTCGACTTTGAGCAGGCCGCTTAACTTGTCCAGTTCATATTTGGTTTGAGAGCCTTTGGGCACCTCAATAACCGCAGTTACAATATCGGGAGCATTTTCCCCGCAGCTGACGCCATGCCATGGATGCAGCATTTTCATAATCCTTTCCGGTTTTGTGTGTTCGTCAATGTCGTCCAGCTAAAATAACGGAAATCTCAAAAAAGTAAAGCCTATTTAGCTGTTATCAAAACAAGGGGAACCCTCATTTCGTCAGCGGTCAGCCCCGCATGATGCGCTGCAAAGCTTTTGGGCTGGGGCACCCCCTTCATGCGGTATTGAAGAATTTTGTTTCCGACTGCGATTGCCAGCATATCTCCCATAAATTCCGCTGCTCTGGGGTGAGGGGATCCGCAGCCGGTAAGCTTGCGTTCAAGCACCTCTTCTTTGCTCATCAGCAGAAAATCCTCGCCGAAAACCTGTTCGAAAAGCTTTTGAAATTGAGACTTGCATCCCGGTTTCAGTTTAAATGAGCAAAAACGCGGCTCAAGCGTCGGGGCATGCTCCAAACAAGCTTCCAGTTCGGGATAGTCATCCAGATAAAGCGATTCGACATCAGTCATACCGTGATCGGCGGTAATTATCAGCAGGGTATTTTCCAATTTGTCGGCAAGCTGTTCCGTATGGCGGTTGACAACCGACAGAATTTCTTTTGCGGCAGGGCTTTCCACGCCATTTTTATGCATTTCTGAATCCGGATTGTTCCAATAGCCGTATATAAACTTATGTTTCGGGCTTTGGCAAAGCGTTTCGATTTCGGCAAACCACTGCTCCAGATTTTCAACTTTATGTGCGGTTCCGCAAAAATTGTTCAGGTTTGATACATCGTGGGTGTCCAGCTTGCTTTGAAGCATCTCGTTAATATGCGGCGTTTTCAGAATTTTTCCGCGAACGTCTGCTCCGTCAACCGGCTCTTGAGTGTAAAAATCCTTGTTGGTAAACAAAACCAACGGACGGCCGAACTCTTCAAACCAGGCGTTCCATCCCAGCCAGCCGCTCTCGACCGGTGACAAGCCTGATTGAATGGCTGTTATTGCGGCTGCGGTGGTGGGTGGAAAAACCGAAGTAATCTCTTGCCGGATATGGTGGCGCAAAAAGCTTTCCGGCGGAAGGTTCTTTTCCAGAACCGCCATTCCCATGCCGTCAAAAACCATCAGAACAATGTTTTGATAATGATGCGCGGCAAGTTCTTGTTCCAGAACCGTCAATGTTCCGTGTGACGCTCTCAGGCCGAAATGTTTTAACAAGGTGCACGGGATGTTCAGAATGGAATTCTGATAGTCGGGAAACAGCAGGGGAATGGACATTGACAACTCCTTTATGATTTTGCCTCAAGCATAAAGGAAGCCCGTTAATTTTTCTTAAACAATCACAACCTTGACTGACGAAGTTGAATTTAAAGTTGAACTTAGATTCTAATTTTTTTCTGCGGCCGGTGGTTGTAAATATAAAACAGCAGAAGGATAAAATACAAAATCCCCAGACTCCACAATCCCCAGAATTTGACTTGCCGGTCGCTCCATTCTCTGGTGATTTCGTTTACGTTCAAAGCACTTCCCGTCACTTCAAATTCGGCATCGGGATTTTCATGAAGAATGGATGCCGCAATTTGATAGTCAGGATTCAGATAATCGAATTTGATGACCAAATTGCCGTCGATTTCTTCCAAACGGGCGGTAATCGCATTTGTAGTGGCCGTATTGTCTAAAGTGTAATGTACCATTTTTGCATCTTTGGGAATGACGATACGTATCGGATCATGGCCGATTTTAGAAACGTCGCTTCCGGAAAGAGCCATTGCCCCCTTGTTGTTCAGATATATCCTTGTCAGGTATAAATCCTGATATTCCCGGCCTTTGACCTTAACGGAATAGGCATTGTCGTTTTGGGAGGAAATAAAGGTAACTTTTTCTGTTTCGTATTTCAAAATCGGCCGGCTGATGTAAAAAATGTAATAACCGACCGCAATACCTGAAACAGCCAGAATAAACGCCCCGGTTTTGCTGGTCCAAAAATTCCAGACTGCCGATACGACGGCCTTCCAGTCTCTGTTCGCCTGTCCTGAATTAAACATTTTAAAATCCTGCCTTATTTTATTCGCAATTTATATCTATATAGGCAGTGTCAAACGGGAATAAAGGCAAAAAGTAAAATTTTTTATCTGAAATGTTTGTTGTCGGTGACAATATTTTCAAGAACTTGCAATGAGTGAGACGGTAAAGTATCAATTCTGCCGTTTATTAATTTTTTTCATAAGATTGCCTTTGCCGGTAACGGTCAATTTGTATTTACGAAAAATATTGATTTGTTTGGGGGGGATACTGTAGTGTAAAACAAAATTTTATGTATATGTTTAATCATTAAAGTCAAATAATTATGGAGCAGAAAAATCTTTTCTCCTTATGTATTGATGAGGTGTTTTATATCCACAATACAGGAGTTGTTGTAACCGGACGAGTTGAAAACGGTTGTATAACACAAGGTGCTAAACTCAAAATTTCAGGAGACAATGTTGAGCTCAGGGCAGGGTGCTTAAAACTGGAAAAATATCTTAAGGATATCAGAGAAGCACATGCTGGGGAGTATATAGCCATTACTCTCTCCGGTGTTTCTAAAATATAAATCCACAGAGGGATGTTAATTGTAGAGGACTAAAATTGTAACCGGCAGCAATGTGACTGTCGGTTATATTTTTATAATGTTATGGTTGCATATTGGTCTGACGTCATTTTATCCTGCCGCTTTGTCGTCGCAAGCGTGGCAATCCTTTCGTTTTGCCGGCTTTCCTTGGTGAACGGCTTTTTCTCCGGGGCATCTCAGCCATTGCCGCGGCCTTTAAAAACAAAAAAAACGCCGTTAAGGCGATTTTTGTTTTTATGGTCGGGATGACTGGATTCGAACCAGCGACCCCTTGCACCCCATGCAAATGCGCTACCAGACTGCGCTACATCCCGACAACAAAAAAGTTTATAAAGCTTTCCGAGAGGAAATGCAAGTTCTTTTTTTCAAAAATGAAAAACAAATTTTCTATAAATTATGGAAATGTAAAAAATCCCGGAGTGCAGATGCAAACCGGGATAAAATTAAAAGAAGCTA
>HF995260.1 GCA_000432275.1 Proteobacteria bacterium CAG:495 | reverse complement strand
AAAAAACAAAAACATAGTAAATAGTTATTTGTACAGGGTGGACGGAAAAGTTTATAAAAAAGACGGGGATAGTTATTTTTTATAATGAAGCTGTTAAAGAATGTTAGATTCAGACACAAAAAAAGTCCGTGTAAATGCAACGGACTTTTTTATAAAAACTGAGATTCGGTAATTAACCCTGACGAGCCTTTAATTTGGGGTTCTTTTTGTTAATTACATAAACGCGACCTTTGCGGCGGACAACTTTACAGTCCTTATCGCGAATTTTTTTAGTTTTTAATGAGCTGTAAACTTTCATTTCTCTATCCTTATTGTCAAAAGTTATCCGCAACTTATGCTAAATCTGTGCCGTTGTCAACTTTAAATTTAATTCTTTGGTAAAAAAGTAAGATAGATTTTGCTTTTCGGAATAAAATTTATATAATCAAAACCAAGGAGATAAGAGAAAATATGAAAAAAACAGGCATCATTCTGGGGTTATGTTTGTGGGCGCTGCCGGTTCAGGCGCAAATGCCCTATATGGAAGAGATTAAAGCTTTGGGAGCGATATCAGGCCAGGGGCTGGCCTGCGGATCGACAAAATATGATACGTTTGAACTTTTGGCACGGGCAATCCTTTTGACCAAGTCGCCCTCGGATAAGCTGCAAAACGACGCAATTTACGCTTATTCCGAAGCTAAGGCCAATGCTTATATGTCCAAGGAAATGGACGGTTTTTTTGATTGTGCGACGATTAACCGCCGCTTTGAGAATCAGGATATTTTTAAGGCCGTGTTGTATGCCGACGGTACCATTAAAATGCCGGACGGACAGATTTTGACGCCGCGTCAGCCATATGACGCAACGATGATTTATAAGAAAAACGACAAAGTTCGTGAAAATGCCAAGGCGATTTATAACGGTGCGGAAGCCCAAATCGTTAAAGTTGACGTTAAAGACAGCACCGTTGCGGATTCTAAGGCAATGAGAGTTCAGAATCCGGTTTCCCGGCCGGCGGCACAGCCTCAATCCCGCAAAATCAACCGGGACTATGAGCCGGATTATGAAGATTCCGGAATCGGGCATATTTCCCGAAGAGGGCGCTAGCCATGTTAATAAGGCCGGAAGTTCCGTCTGATTTTTCCGAGGTGTATCGGTTTGTGAAAAAGGCATTTACCAGTGCATATGTCAAGGACGGAAGCGAGCAGGATTTTGTAGAGAAGCTGAGAGCCGGCGCAGGTTATCTTCCCGATTTGGCACTGGTGGCAGAAGAAGCGGGACGGCTTGTCGGTTATGTTATGCTGACCAGGATTTTTGCCGTTGAGGGAACAACGAGGTTTCCGTTGTTGTTGCTGGCGCCGCTGGCTATTGCCGAGGAAGAGAGGAATCGGGGAAAAGGGGCGTTTTTGGCTGAAAAGGCCTTGCAGCGGGCGGCAGAATTGGGAGAAGAGGCTGTCGTTCTGGTTGGGGATCCTCATTTTTACAATCGTCTGGGTTTTTCCGAACTTGGCGGTTTCGGTTTGAAATGCAATATGGAAATTCCCGCCCGTTATGTTTTGGCCAAAGAACTGGTTCCGGGAATTTTGAAGGATGTTCACGGTATCGTGGAAATCATGTAGTTTTTTTATTTTTCTTGCTTAAGTTCAAATCTTCTATATACTCAGCACCAAGTTAAATAAATTTATTGATGGAGAATAGCGATTATGGCCGCAGTGCAGTATGTTTTTGTCATGCAGAATTTAACCAAAGTTTTTCCGGGCGGAAAGGAGCTGTTTAAAGGGATTACGTTGTCGTTTTTGCCAGGTGCAAAAATTGGCGTTCTCGGTGTCAACGGCGCCGGTAAGTCGACTTTGCTGAAAATTATGGCCGGCGTAGACAAGGAGTTTAACGGCGAGGCCTGGGCCGCGGACGGCGTTAAGGTCGGGTATCTGGAACAGGAGCCTCAGCTTGACCCGAAAAAGAACGTTATGGAAAACATTATGGACGGGTTGGGGGAAACCCGCGATTTGCTTAAGCGTTTTGAAGAAGTGTCAATGCGCTTCGGCGAAGAGATGACTGACGACGAAATGAACGACCTGATTAACGAGCAGGCAGAATTGCAGGAAAAAATCGATGCCTGCAACGGCTGGGATTTGGAGCGGACGATTGAAATCGCCATGGATGCGCTGCGTTGTCCGCCGGCCGATGCTGACGTAACCAAGCTTTCCGGCGGTGAAAAACGCCGTGTTGCATTGTGCCGTCTGCTGCTTCAAAAACCCGATATGCTGCTGCTTGACGAACCGACCAACCATCTGGATGCCGAATCGGTTGCATGGCTGGAAAATCATCTTAAGGAATATAAGGGAACCGTGGTAATGGTTACGCACGACCGCTATTTTCTTGACAATGTTACCGGCTGGATTTTGGAACTGGACCGCGGTCAGGGTATTCCTTATGAAGGCAACTATTCTTCCTGGTTGGAACAAAAACAAAAGAGAATCGAACAAGAAGCCCGCGAAGAAACGGCTCGCCAGAAGACGCTGGCCAATGAGCTGGAGTGGATTCAGAAAAATCCGAAAGCCCGTCAGGCCAAATCCAAGGCGCGTATCAACGCTTATGACGAGTTGTTGTCTCAGGCTGCCAAGGAAAAGATTACCACGGCGCATATCAACATTCCGATGACGGAGCGTTTGGGCGATTTGGTCATAGAAGCGACAGACATCAGCAAAGCTTACGGCGACCGCGTGTTAATCGACAACCTGTCTTTTAAAATTCCCAAAGGTGCAATCGTCGGTATCATCGGTCCTAACGGTGCCGGAAAAACAACATTGTTCAGAATGATTGCCGGCGAGGAAAAACCGGACAGCGGCGACATCCGTTTGGGAGAGACGGTTGACCTCGGTTATGTTAACCAAAGCCGTGACGAGTTGAATCCGGACAAAACGGTTTGGGAAGAAATTTCCGACGGTTTGGATATGATTGAAATCGGCAAACAGACGATACCTTCGCGTGCGTATGTCGGTCAATTTAATTTCAAAGGCAGCGACCAGCAGAAAAAAATCGGTCAGCTTTCCGGCGGTGAACGCAACCGTGTACATTTGGCCAAGATGCTCAAGAAAGGTGCCAACGTGATTATGCTCGACGAACCGACCAATGATTTGGATGTTGATACGTTACGGTCGCTGGAAGAGGGTATTATGAATTATCCGGGATGCGTGTTGGTTACTTCGCACGACCGTTGGTTCCTTGACCGTCTGGCGACTCATATTCTGGCGTATGAAGATGAAGGCCACGTCGAGTGGTTTGAAGGAAACTTTGAAGAATATGAGAAGGACAAGCGCCGCCGTCTCGGCGACGAAGCGGTCAACCCGCATCGTATCCGCTACAAGAAGCTGGAACGTTAGTTTACAAAAAACAAAGGCACCGGAATTAAAAACGGTGCCTTTTTTGATTTTAAGATTTAGTGCGTTTTCATGTCGGCAAATTCGCCGGTGAATTTTTCAATCTCGCGCATACTGCTTTTGCCAACCCAAATCCAATAATTGCCGCAGGGAAAAAAGATGCCGCCGAATTTGGACTTAAGTTTATGGCACAGGCTCCAAGGTCCTGCATATCCGTTAAGTTTGTTATCGTCGCTTTCGGCATTGAGGTCGGCTAAAATCATTTTTTCCTTAATGATTTTGCGGGTAATGTAAACCAGGTCGACAGACGGGACGATAAAACGAAGAAATTTTTCGGAAGTGCAGTCGGGGTAAAAGCTTTTTATGGCTTCTATGGCATTGCCGGCGCCGCCTTTGCCTTGCCAGTACCAGATGCCGCGATAGCGACAGCGTTTTCCGTTTCTGGTGATTTTTTGCAATTTGCAGATGATTTTGCAGGGAGCAATCACCGTCATCTCGCCGCTGGGAACAGAGTTGAAAATAACGAATCTCGAGCAGGCGAGCACGACTCTCTTCAAGTCGTCGATGAAAATTTTTTCAGAACTGTATCCGATGGTATATTTTTTCCAGACGGAAAAAAATATCTTTACGGCGTTACAAATGTCTTTTTCTCTTTTAGGATGCATAATAAAAAAATAATTTAGGTGGAACAATAATTTAATTTGAATGGCCTTAAATTAAGTAATTTTTGAAATTTGTCAAATGAAATTCGATTTTTTTGAAGGCGGCGGGTTTAAAAGCGAAAGCTGAAAGTTATATGACTCTGACGTGGATATCCTGTTTTGTTAAAGAAAGGAAAAACTGATGCGTTTATGGTCGATACATCCAAAGTATTTGGACAGATACGGGCTTGTCGCCTTATGGCGGGAGGCTTTGTTGGCACAGAAGGCTTTGGCGGGAGGTGCCGCGGGGTATCAAAATAATCCGCAGCTCATTCGTTTTAAAAACAAGGAGAATCCGCTTAAGGCGATTGGTTCATATTTGAGCTTTGTGGCCTCGGAAGGAGCCCGCCAGGGGTTTAAACTGAATCATGAAAAAATTATTTATCCTAACTTTGACGAAGAAGTCATCAAGGTTGAGCCGTCTCAGCTGGCTTTTGAGGTAGAACATCTGAAAAATAAGCTGAGGCAGCGTGACAAGGCAAAATTTAAGGCGCTGAGTCAGGTTAAGAAGGTAGAAACCAATCCGATTTTTAATATTCAATAATAAAAGGGGTCGTCAATGTCAAAAGGTACTGTTAAGTGGTTTAATACTAAAAAGGGATATGGATTTATTCAGCCCGAGAGCGGAGAAAAAGATATCTTTGTCCATATTACCCAATTGGAAAAAGCAGGCATTCGCCGTTTGTTCGACGGACAGGCCGTTAATTATGATATTTATGCCGACCGCGACGGGAAACCGGCCGCCGGCAACATTAGAGTTTTATAGTCCGGACTACAGGAGTGTTGTAAGGGAACGGTCTTCAGAAGTGAGGGCCGTTTCTTGTATTAAGAAAACTCCCGCTCATGGGCGGGAGTTTAATGAAGAGAGGGAAGCGGCTACAGCTCCTTGACCATTTTGGCAAAGGTGATGCCTTTTTCTTCAAAAATTTCGCCTTCCTGACGGTAACCGTTTTTCTCATAAAAATGAACAACGGTCAGCATGGCGTGCATAACAATTTTGTGATAGCCGGCAGCCCTGGCGCGCTTTTCGGCATAGCGAACCAAATCGCGGCCGATGCCTTCACCCTGATATTTGGTGTCAACGGCAACCTGCATCATCCGGATGGTATCGTTGTCGACGGGAACCAGCATCAGTCCGCCGACGAGTTTGTCGTCCAGACATTCAATGCACCCGATGTGCAGATAATTTGCCTCCTGAACCCGGTGAGAATCCAAAAACTTTAATCCGAGAGGTTCCAGTAAAATTTTGTAACGCAGCTCAACAAGCTCGTCATAGCGTGTGGAACCGAAGTCTATATCAATCATTTTTCTCATGACGCACCTCCCGGTCTTAATAGTTAATTTGATTATAGTCCTTTTTATATAGTCTAGTCAATCGGAATAGAAAGGGCGTTTCAAAAATTTATTAGTTGCGAAATTAAAAAAATCCTTTATTTTCATTGTAAATATTAAAAACGACTACAGGAAAGATTTTATGAGCAGTCATGATTTAAGTTTAATCCGCAATTTTGCAATCATTGCGCATATTGACCACGGAAAGTCAACTCTGGCCGATCGGATTATCGAAGCCTGCGGCGGTTTGGAAAAGCGGGAAATGACCGAGCAGGTGCTTGACAATATGGATATTGAGCGCGAACGCGGCATTACCATCAAAGCTCAGACCGTACGGCTGGGATATCAGGCCAAAGACGGCAAAACCTATCAGTTGAATTTGATTGATACGCCGGGGCATGTTGACTTTTCTTATGAAGTTTCCAGGTCTCTGGCCTCCTGCGAAGGTTCTATTCTGGTGGTTGACGCTACACAGGGCGTTGAAGCGCAAACTTTGGCGAACGTTTATCTGGCACTGGACAACAATCATGAGATAATTCCGGTGTTAAACAAGATTGATTTGCCGTCGGCTGACCCGGAAAAGGTCAAGAGCCAGATAGAGGACGTTATCGGGCTTGATGCTTCCGATGCAATTGAGACTTCGGGAAAAACCGGGTTGGGCGTTGACAATCTGCTTGAGGCTGTCGTGCAGCGTCTTCCTGCACCGCAGGGCGATGAGAACGCGCCGTTGAAAGCATTATTGATTGACAGCTGGTATGACAGCTATCTGGGCGTGATTATTCTGGTTCGAATCCATGACGGGATTTTGCGCAAGAAAACACAAATCCGTATGATGTCCAATAATGCCACATATCTGGTGGACCGGGTGGGGATATTTTCACCCAAAATGACCGAGGCGGAAGCTCTTTATCCCGGTGAGGTCGGTTACATTACCGCCAGTATCAAAAGCGTCAGTGATTGTAACATCGGCGATACCATAACGGACAACAAAAAGCCTTGTGAGGCTCCTCTGCATGGTTTTAAGCCTTCGGTTCCGGTGGTCTTCTGTTCTATTTTTCCGGTTGATTCAAGCCAGTATGAGGCATTGAAGGACGCGTTGGCCAAGCTTAAGCTCAATGACGCCAGCATTGATTATCAGAATGAAAATTCGGCAGCGCTCGGACTTGGTTTCCGCTGCGGCTTTTTGGGGCTGCTGCATATGGAAATCATTCAGGAGCGTTTGGGGCGTGAGTTTGATTTGGATTTGATTACGACGGCGCCGTCGGTCGCTTATAAGATTCATCTGACCAACGGAACCGATATTACGCTGCATAATCCTGCCGATATGCCGGATGTGACGGCCATTCGCTCTATTGAGGAACCAATGGTCAAGGCTACGATTTTGGTGCCGGATACATATTTGGGCTCTGTCCTTAAACTGTGTACCGAACGCCGCGGCGAGCAGGTTGAGCTGACATATGTCGGCAGCCGGGCGATGGTCGTTTATAAGATTCCCCTGAATGAAATCGTTTTTGACTTTTATGACCGGCTGAAGTCGATTACCAGCGGTTATGCCAGTTTTGACTATGAACTTACCGGTTATGAAGAAGCTGATTTGGTCAAGGTTCAGATTTTGATTAATGAAGAGCCGGTTGACGCTCTGGCGTTTTTGTGCCACCGTTCCGAGGCAGAATCGCGCGGTCGCCAGATTTGCGAACGGTTAAAAGATTTGATTCCGCGGCATCTGTTTAAAATTCCGATTCAGGCGACCATCGGCGGCAGGGTTGTTGCTCGTGAGACCATTTCCGCTCTTCGCAAAGACGTAACGGCCAAATGCTACGGAGGAGACGTAACCCGCAAACGCAAGCTTTTGGACAAGCAGAAAAAAGGTAAACTACGGATGCGCCAGTTTGGTAAAGTTGAAGTGCCGCAGTCGGCATTTATAGAGGCTTTGCGTATCGGTGACGAATAAGAAGGCTGTATAATGGTCATCTAATACAGAAATTTCAGAATGGAAGTTTCCTCACGTACGTTTTATGTACGTTCCGGTACTTCCATCTTTATTTCTTATTATATGCCGCATTCTCCAGCCTTCTTCGGGAATCGCATAATGGTCATCTAATA
>HF995259.1 GCA_000432275.1 Proteobacteria bacterium CAG:495 | reverse complement strand
CTCTTCCTCTTCCTCTTCCTCTTCCTCTTCCTGCCCAGCTTTGCCGGTGCGCAAACTTAAATATTTTGCTTTTTTTGTGCATTGCAAAGGCGCTGCAAGGGTGCGAATTTATGTTTTTGGCATACTATTTGCATAGTAGTTTATCGGAGAGTTTTGCCGTAAAGGGTGATAATCTCCCGTGCCCGGAACCTTGAAAAAATGGTTCTAAAGGCTTATAAAATTTATATAAGTTGTGGATAAATTAACTTTTTTGCGAGTCTTTTTGAGGAAAAGTTAATAAATTGTTTACAAACAGAGCAAAAAGTTGCTTGAATATAAATAAAGTTTATAGGCTGATGTAAATGTAAAGTGAATGATAGCGGTTTTTTAACCAAAATTGTCCGGTCAGTAACTGTCAGTTTGCATATGGGCATAAATAAAAAAAGGTAACGAATAAATAATGACAAACTTGTGGCGTCATTAGAGGCGGTAACAAGTTATTGTTCCAAAGTATTGGAGAAAGAAAATGGCAGATATTTCACTTACAGCGAGTATGCGTACTAACTTGTTGTCATTACAGAATACCCAGAGCTTAATGGATATGACGCAAGAGCGCCTCTCGACCGGCTTGAAAGTTAACTCGGCAATTGACAACGCCGCAAGCTACTACACCGCTCAGTCCCTGAACAACCGTGCGAACGACCTGAACGCGTTGCTGGACAGTATGGGACAGGGCATTCAGACAATTCAGGCAGCCAACGAAGGTATTGAAGCAATTACGGATTTTGTTGAGCAGGCTAAGGCTATTGCCAACTCTGCCCGTGACGTTGCTTCCAAAACCGATATTAAAGGCCTGCAGGCAAAGTTTAGTGATGTGGGTGTTCCTACCACGCCGAAAACGGCTACCGGCACTTCTTTGGGGTTTGAAGTAACCAGAACCGATGGTACTACTCTGGATAAAAGCCTGAAAGATGCTGTCGATAATGTTAATGCAGAATTGGAAGCTGCTGATTTGCAGGCCAAATCTCTTGACGATTATGTTGCACAGGTGAAAAAAGCAATTGAGGCCGGTGGCACTGAGTTTGCTAAGATTGTCGATATTAAGGTTGATGATAAAACCGGCAAAATCACTTTTACCGCAAAAGCCGGCTATAATATTAAAGCAACTGGTGCTGGAGACCTTGCCGGCTTGGGCAAAGACCCGGATGCAGGCACTCCCACCAACGATGTTACTTCTACAGTTGCTGTTAATACTGATCGTCAGAAGTACGCGTTGCAGTTTAATGAGATTTTAACTCAGATTGACAATCTGGCTAAAGATGCTGGTTACAAAGGTATCAACCTGTTGCAGATGAATACCTTGACCGTTATCTTCAACGAAGACCGTTCTTCTCAGATTGAGGTTAAGGGGACGGATGCTTCTTCCGTTGGCTTGATGTTGGACGAAGCTGTCAATAACTGGCAGACCAATGAAGATATCGAAACATCTATCCGCCAGACCGAAGAAGCTATCAGTAGCCTGCGTATTATGGCCTCTGACTATGGTAACTACTACAGCATCGTGCAAAACCGCCAGAGCTTTACCAAGAGCTTGGTCAATGTGCTGACCGAGGGAGCCGATAACCTGACTTTGGCCGATATGAACGAAGAGTCTGCAAATATGCTGGCCCTGCAAACCAGACAGCAATTGGCAATCAACTCTTTGAGCCTGGCCTCTCAAGCCGCCCAAGGTGTGCTGCAGCTGTTCTAAGTTTCAGTATAAATGTTCAAAAGGCGGTAGCAGATACCGCCTTTTTTTATGCCTTTTCGGGTAGGATTGAAGAAAATAAGAATTATCTAATCTAAATAACTTTGTCTTTTTAAGCTTGCTCAAAGCTGTCTTTTATTGTATTATGACAAATGGACAAAATAGGGATGTGTCGTTATGGTTAAATATGATAAGGAACTGGCGGAAATTTTACAAGGCCGCGAACTGTCTGATCTTTCTGTTGACGAGGTCAATGCTATCCAAAAGCAGCAGGACGAAATAAGAATGCAAAAGCTTGATTCTTATTTGGCTGACGGTACCATAACGCAGTTTGACTACGACTATCTGCGTCCTTATTGCGAAAATACTATGGCTCCCTATAAGGAACTTTATGACGCCATTTGCCGTTCGCGCGGCCAAAAGCCCCGGGTCTATTATAAAAATATTGACACCGGAGAGGTCGACCGCGAAAATCTTTATCTCATCCAGCACATTGCGCCGTTCACCTCTATGGTTCTCGAGTTTCACGACGACAACGGCCAGCCGCTGTATGTCTCGCTGGGCAAGCTGAAGTCTGTTGAACGCATTATTGAAAAGATAGGCCCGAACAGTAATTATGCCCGCAAATATGAAGCCAAATGCCGGGAGGTTGTCAGGCGCTATCAGGGACATATCGACGACCCGCGTTGTCGTCAACAGTTGGCGGCTATTCCTCGTCCGGTCGAAAACGTTAACGACATTCTCCGCTGCACGACTATCTGCAACCGTTTCAAAGACGTTCGCGGCACGTTTATGCTTATGGAAAAAGATCCTTATGTCTTTGTAAACCCCTCTGAGATTAAGGATAAACATAAGGGCAACATTCTGCCGGTTAATCCCGAGCAGCGGCTGGCTTTCTCCGACAATCCGCGCAATCACCGTGATTTTAAGTTCATCGGACATCTGCCCGGCGGGTTTAAGGCCGAGTTTATGGCAATGACTGCCGTATACGAAAAATATTATAAAATGACGCATAAGAGCTATGAGGTTTACCGGACGCTTGAGACGGAAATCAACGGTTTTCCCGAACCGGAAAAAATGACCCGTGAACAGTATATTGCCAAAAAACAAAAAGAGCTCAAACTGTTCCAGATTCAGGAAGATATCCGCAAGGTCAGCGGCGCCGGATTCGAACAGGAAAATATTGAAGTTCTTAAAGATGTCCGCATTATGGAAGACCAGTTTCGTTATGAAGGTAAAAAGCCCCAAAAAGACGGCACTTATCCCGAATGCCGGGATTACATCCGCGAGAACTTTTACGTTCGGACCGTCCAGGCGCTCGACAGCAATACTTTCAGTTATGTTTCCGACCAGCTGTACGATGTGTTTGACCGCTATCTGCCGGAGATTAAAAGAAAATATCTCGCAGACATCCGCGATGTGGAAAACCGCTACAGTATGAAAGGGCTCGACGGTGCTCATCTTGACGCTCACTATCTTGCCGCCGATAACGACGAGTATGAAGTTCTCCGCGCAATGGACGACGGCCACGTAAAACTGCCCCGCCGTTCGTTCAAGGCTTTTCCCGCCCGGGAAGAAGAGGCCGGAAGAATATATCTGAATCCCCAGTCTGTCGCTAAAGACAATAAAAAGGTTGCAAAATCCGCGGGCAACATTAATATGTTCACATATATCGCCACTCAGAACAAAAGATTAAAATATTAGGGAAAAATATGCTGAGATTATTACTTTTGCTGCTGCTTGCAGTCAGTTTTTCAGGAACGCCGGCGTTGGCCGGCAATGACGACGCCTTCATCTCTTTGTTCGACGGAACTCCCGAGGCGTCTAAACCGGAAAAGAAGACGGCCGAAGACGATGATGAGGACAGCATTTTCTCTTTCCTTAATTTCAAAAGCAAAAAAAAGGATGAGGCACCCAAGCTGAATGTCGCCGACGAAAAACGCCTTTCGCCGCTTGAGCAGTCCGTTAAGCTGGCGGAAAAAGGCGATGTCAACGCCCAGTTGCTGTTGGGATATTCTTATCTTTACGGCGAAAACGGCGCCAAGGTGGACTATGATAAAGCTTTTGAGTATTATGCCAAGGCCGCGATGCAAAACGACAATGTCGGCCTCAACAATCTCGGCAGCCTCTACTATAGCGGCATCGGTATTGAGCGCAATACCGCCAAGGCGGCGATTTTGTTCGAAAAAGCGGCAAAACTCGGCAATGCCGAAGCCACCGTTAATCTGGCTTTCATTCTCATCACCGGCAACGGTGTGGTCAAAGATACCGCTCAGGCAATGGATATGTTTGAAAAAGGGGCTGAGCTGAATAACCCGACCGCCAAGTTTATGCTGGGTTATGCTTATTATACCGGCCGTCTTCGCGACCGCGATTATAAAAAGGCTGCTGTTTTGATGAAAACGGCTGCCGAAGCCAAGTTTGACGAAGCGCAGTATATTTTGGCTCTGATGTATGTCAATGGTCTCGGATTACCCCAAAACTATGGCAATGCCGTTAAATATCTCAAATTGGCCGTCAGCCAGGGGCATGTTCCCGCCATGATGGCTTTGGGCGATATTCTGGCCCGCGGCGAAAAATATACCAAAGATTTATACACCGCCCATATTATGTTTAACCTGGCGGCAGTTCGCGGTGCGCCCACAGCTGCGGAAAAACGCGATGCTATTGAGTCGAAACTGAAGATTGACGAGGTTTTGCAGGCTCAGGCCGAAGCGGAGCGCTTCCATGAAAAGCCGTCTGATTTGACCAAATACGTTGATCAGACTTTTGGCACTGATGTCCGCAGTTATATTGATTCTGCCCGATAATTTTTTTAAGAAAAAGCCCTCCGTTCAAACA
>HF995258.1 GCA_000432275.1 Proteobacteria bacterium CAG:495 | reverse complement strand
GGTATCAGGTTTCTTTAACCGGTGCTGGCGACTTTGCCGGTCAGGGTGATAAGGACAAAGATGGTAGTGTAACCAACATTTCTACTTCTACCGTCAACGTTAACACCGATCGTCAGAAATATGCCGAGCAGTTTAACGAAATTATGCGGCAGATTGATAAGCTGGCCAAAGATTCCGGCTACAAAGGTATTAACCTGTTGCAGATGAACACCTTAACCGTTATCTTCAATGAAGACCGTTCTTCTCAGATTGAAGTTAAGGGTGTTGATGCGTCTTCTACCGGTTTGAAAATCAGCAATCCGGTTGACAGTTGGCAGACTGATGAAGACATCAACAAATCAATTACAGAAGCTGAAAACGCAATCAGCGAGCTGCGTATTATGGCTTCTGACTATGGTAACTACTACAGTATCGTTCAAAACCGTCAGGATTTCACCAAGAACTTGATTAACGTTCTGACCGAAGGTGCCGATAACCTGACCTTGGCAGATATGAACGAAGAATCTGCAAATATGCTGGCCCTCCAGACCAGACAGCAGCTGGCTATTAACTCCTTGAGTTTGGCTTCTCAGGCTGCCCAGGGCGTGCTGCAGCTGTTCTAGTTCCAAGCACAAAGAATATCATATTGAAGGCGGTACCTGGTACCGCCTTTTCTTTGTTTATCCGCCGCCTGATTGAAAAATTGTTTTGTTAGACTGAATGCC
>HF995257.1 GCA_000432275.1 Proteobacteria bacterium CAG:495 | reverse complement strand
TAATGATGTATTTTAATGTAACGTATTATAAAATCAACTTTTTTCATCTAATAATTGATTATATAGTTGCAAAGTTAGGTTTATCAGAAAACAATCAGGCTTTGGGTGATAAATGTTTGACAAGGGGAAATATAATTCCTATGCTTTACCTGAAAAAATTTAATTAGCACTTATTATGGAAAATAGATTTGTAAAATGCGCCAATTATATAAACTATACTTGGCAGCATAAAAAGGCTTTTTTGCGAGTGGAGATGCAATGTCGAGGTTTTAATTCTCTCAGGGGATATTTGCACGACGTTGACAAGTTATTTCGCTACTTGGCTTTTTTGTGGGGGCGAGAAGACTGGCAGATTCAGAAGGCTCATCGAGAGACTTCCAGTCATCATGCCGAGTACAAGAGGCATCCGCATACCGAGGAGGATTATATGCTGATGGTGATTGACTGGGAATGTGCGCCGCTGACCAAACCGGATAAGCCTTTGCTGGCTTTTGCGACGATGCTGAAATGGTACCCGCAGCTGGAAGTTCGGGTGATGCCGTATATTTTAAAATTTAACCTCTTTGACGAGGTTGCCATTAATCAGGCAGTGGAATATCAGTTGTGCAGTCGTGATGAAGCAAAGCAAATCGCCCGTCGATACGGTTGGTGCGGATAAGGCAGGTTAGAAACGAGATTCTCAAAGCAATGCTTTGGCGGTCTCGTTTTTTTTATGGTATTTTCAGCTTGACTTTTGTTTTGTTTAGGATATAATTCCTATTGTCAAGGGCGGTACTGTATCAGAATCTTTCGTATGTTACGAAAGATTTTTTGTTTTTTTAGAAAAAGGAAAAGCGAATGGAGAATAGAATACAATACCGGGGAAACGGCGAAGTGACGGAGTTTTTCTATAACTTCGTCATTTTTGCCGCGGGTGATATGGAAGTTTATTTGGATGAGGCGCTTCAGGTTTCCGGTTATGAAGTTGTCGGTGCCGGTGACAAGGAAGGCGGGAAGGTCGTTTTTGAAAAAGCGCCGGCGTCAGGGGTATTGGTAACTTTGTCCCGAAAACTGGAAATCAGCCGCCGCAGCGATTTTCAGGAAGGCGGGGTTTTGCGTTCAAAAATACTTAACTATGAATTTGATTATATTGTGGCCTGTTTGCAACAAATCAGTGCGGCGATTGATCGGACGATGATTTTGCCGGCTTATGCCGAAGACGTTAACTTGAAACTGCCCAGCCCGTCGCGCGGAAAAGCCATTTTGTGGAATGAAGACGCCAGCGGCTTGTGTAACTCCGATGTTGACATTAATAATCTGGATGCGGCTTTAACTGAAGCCGTAGCGACAACAATGGCTAATGCGGCCGCAACGGCAGAACAGTCGGCAATAGCAACGGCGCAGGCCGCTGTTGCAACGGAGAAAGCCGAAGAGGCGACACGGGCGGCGGAGGCAGCCGAAGAAGCTACTTTGCAAAAGCTGGATACCGATGTTGAAAATATTTCGTCAGAAGGCAAGAAAAATATCATCGTCTGGGGGATGCCGGATTATGACAAGGCGGTCGATAAGGTTCCCGAAGAACTTTATACGGCGCCCTGCAACGGTTATGTGTTTTTACACGCTCGGGGAAATCCGACGATAGAAAAGGAGCCTTATGGCATGTATCTTGAAGTCGGCAGCACGGAAAGCAATTTGCAAAAATTTTATGCCCGTTACGGAGCGATGCCGCAAAACGGAAATTTGGGCAGTTCGATTATGCTGCCGCTAACCAAAGACGACGTATATCGGTGTACCGGGCTGGGTTCGGCCCCAAGGTTTGTGTTTATTCCATGCAGAGGAGAAGCTTGAGATGTTTATAGAAGTGAAAGACGGACGTTTAATCGGTTGGGGAGAGTATCCCTTCAGCCGTACGGCGGTTGAGATTGATTGTCAGTATACAGGTAAATTTGCCAATGGATATGAAATTTCCGGCGGGCAGGTTAGGTACCCTGAACCGGAGTTGTCTTACCGCCAGAAGCGGGAGGCCGAGTATCCGTCTCTGGGAGATATGGTGGATGCCTTTTGTAAAGCTGCGCAGGGGGACGAGGGCGAGTTGTCCGCTTTAATGGAGCAGCGTGCGGCGGTAAAGTTAAAATATCCCAAGTAAATTCGAGGATACCCCCGGATGCTTCCGGGGGTATTTTTAATCCAAAAGTGCCGCAACCAGTTTTCGAACTTTACTTATCTGTTGTTGTTTCAAGGGCTGCAATATAGACATATCCAAGCTCGAAACCTGCCGCAAGACGGTATCGGCACCGACAGACTTAAAAAGATTGGCTCGCGGAGACGTTGAATATAATCTGGCTTTGTTTCCGTAAACGAGGGCTGCCAGGCAAGCGTGGACACGGTCTGTGTAAACGATGTCGGCATTTTTGTACAAGGCAAGGTAGTCGTACGGCATATCCGATATCAGGGTGTTTTCTTCTTTGAGAAAAAGGCGTTCTATCGGTCCCCAGGCGTTATGATGGGTACGGATGACGGTTTTGTCCTGATGATTCATTTCCGGTTTGTTATGCAGGTTTTTGGCGAGGTCAAAATTTTCAACGTCAAAAGGTGTAATCTGCAGGTGGGGAGGCGTATATATTTCCGGAAGAAAAAAGGCACAATCTATGCCTTCTTCTATCAGCGGGCAGAAGGGCTGAAAGTTAACAAAGGTTTCATGGTCGCGGGCAAGGAGAGCAAATTTGTGAAGTTTTGCAAGGAACTCGTTGTTCATTTGGGTTTCGTCTGCGGTATATCGGTCCGGACCGGCACCTAAAAACAAAACGGGAATTTTTCTTTGAGCCAAATGCAGCAGGGTTTTACCGCTGGTTGCGATAAATTCTTTGGCAAGGCACATGCCGGGAACAACTACTAAATCAACGTCGGCCACTTGGGCGAGCTCTAGGCTGTTATGTATATAGTCAGGGGCTTTTTTGATTTTAGGATAACCAAAAAAATTCTTTTTGATGTGGTCCTGTCCGTGGCTGAACATCCAGTGTCCGGCACAGCCGGTGCGAAAGACGGCTGCATCAGGGAAAGCCTGGCGAATAATCGCTTCGGCGCCCAACCCGAGAAAGGCGTTGCCGATATTGTGAGGCCATAAGCCTACGTACAGGGCAATGTTTAAGGGTGTTTTCATATTTGCTCCTTGGTTAAACGGTTGTTTTGAGAGATGATTTTATCAATAAAGTCACTTAACTGTTGTTTGAAACGGTTTTGCGAGTAAAGCCGAAGAGCTGTTTGCTGGCAGGCTTGTATTTGGGGCAGCAGTTTGGTGTGCGGCGTTTGCGTCAGTTTTTCAACGGTTTGTTTTATTTCCGAAACAGTGCAATTTTTCAGGATTGTTCCGCAGCCGGGCGGCAGGTCTATTCCGCAGTTATTGCTTAAGACAGGATAAAGGCCGCTTTTCATCAACATTGCGCAGGCCGGGGAAATGCCTTCGGCACAAGACGGAGCGATAAAACAAAAACATTGTTCCAGCAGGCTGCGGAATTCGGCGCTTTGGCAATCCATGAAACCGTGGCAGGTAATGTTGGGAAGTTCAAAAAGTTCGCGGTGATATAGTTTGAGAAAATCAGGCTCATTGTTCAGTCCGGCAGTGATGTGAAGGCGGCAGTGAGGCATGGAGGCGAATGCTTCCAAAACCAAATCGAGGCCTTTGTGAACGGCACCATGCCCAAAATGCCACAGAAAGCCGTTTCCGCTGCGGCATATTTGTTCTGCCGTTTTAATCAAAGGCGGATTGAGGGTGTTGGTTGTGACCAGCGTCAGTTGGCGGCGCCATTCTTTCGGATAAGTTTGTAACGTTTGACGGTTACCGATAAGCGCAGCAAAGTCGGCAACTGCAAAGGACTTGTCCATACAGTCGTCCGGACGCGAGCGTCGGGGCCGGCAGGTGTTGCCTTTTCTGCGGCTGCCGAGACATTCAATTCTTTTCCGTTCAGCCTGGTTGGCAAACGGTTGGTAGCTTTCTGAAAACAGGACGGCTTTTGTCGCTTTGGGCTGAAGCTTGGCAAAACGCTCAAGATTCCAGTAATTGTCAAAAATGATGTCGTAGCTGCGGCGAGGAATAAAGTCAGCGTCGCCGTTGGATACGACGTCGACAAGATATCCCTTGTTGAGAAACAGGCGGCAAATGGTATGACTGCTCCAGACGACCGCGTGCTGCCGGAGCTTTTGCGGATTGTCTGTGTATGGGATGTAACAAACCAGGACATATCCGCGGATTTTATCGCGGGGTATTAGTGTCCTTACCTGTTTGAAGCGTTTTTTACGTTTGGCTTTGAACAAGTTGCGTTTTTGGCGATTGAAAATGCAAAGGCCTGCGAGGCTCAGACTCAGGTTAAAGAGAAGTTTGCTGCGGCGTAAATATTCCAATAGTTTAATCATTGATTATCTTCCTGACGATAATGTCGGCAGATGTTTTCCAGGAAAACTGCCGCGCCCGGCGGAGAGATTGTTGCACAAGCCGTTGTCTCAGCTGCGGATTGTCAAATAAATCGGTAAACGCCTTAACCAGACTTTTCTCATTGCGGGGATCTATCATAATGCCGGCGTTACCAATCACTTCAGGCAACGATGACGTGTCGGAGGCGATGACCGGACAGCCGCATTGCATCGCTTCCAGCGGCGGAAGCCCGAACCCCTCGTAGAGACTGGGGTAAACGAAGCAAAAAGCGTCAGAGTAAAGAGCCGCCAAATCATCATCGTCAACATATCCGGTCAGAATGATGAACCGTTTGCAGTCTTTTAGATTTCCGATTTCCCGTTGCAAAAAGGGGACAAATGTTTTCCACGAGGCTCCGCCGAGTACAAAATATAAATTTTCGGTTTGGCGCAAAGCAGTAAATTCGGCAAACGCTTTAACGGCAAAGATAAGGTTTTTGCGGGGTTCTAAGGTACACAGGCTGAAAATATAGGAAGCGTTTTCAGGGATGTTGTATTTTCGTCTGATGTTGGAAAGCTTGTTTTGGTCGCGGCAGGGGAAAAATTTTTTTGAGGCCGCCAAAGGGACGATGCTGATACGGTCTTCTTGCAAACCGGGCCGGGCATAAAGAAAGTCTCGTTTGGTGTTTAGCGAGTTGGCAAAATAGTGCTGAGTATTGTTTATGGCAGACAGGAGTTTGGCAAACCAGCAGTTTCCGTTTTTCATTTGAGGATAAAATTCGGGAAAAAGCAGCGGAATCGTATCGTGCAGAAAAAGATAGCGGCGGATGTGAGCGGCCTTGCAAATGATTTTCGGAGCCGGATGCATCGGTGAGAAGTAGGCGTGCCATTTTCGAAGTTCTTTGCTGCGGAAGAAGGAAAGTAACGGTCGTATTGCGAGGTTGAGTCCCGAAATCAGGAATGCCGGAATTTTCAGAAAGCGACGCAGGATTTTTCGGTGCGGACGGTGTTTGAGCTTTTTCATATATTGTTTGAGTGCGGCAACCGCAAAATCTGACGGAGTATAAATTTTGAGCAGGGGCAGCCGGGCTAACATCCGGTCGCTGCGCCGCAGAAAGGAAAGGTTGGACAAGCGTTCGGGGCCGCAATATAAGCAAACGTTTATTTCCGGACGGGAGGCCAGCTGTTCAAGAATGCAGCGTGCAGTGAAATAAATGCCGGAGCGTGCGGACAGCTCATCCACTGAATCGGCCAGTACGTCCGCATCAAAAATCAAGTTACATTGAGCAGACATTTTTAAATCCTTTGACGATGGTTTCGATTGTTTGCCGCCAGTTGAAATTTTCGGCTTGTTTTTTGCCAAGTTCCGACAGCGTTTGCCTCAGGCTTTCGTTATCGGAAATTGTTTTCAGTGCCGCGGCGGTTTCCTGTTCATCGTCGGCACTAATATATAAGGGAGCCTTTCCGCCGACTTCCGGCAGAGAGGAGTTGTCTGCGCAGATGACCGGGGTACCGCACTGCATCGCTTCCAGAACAGGCAGGCCAAACCCTTCGTAAAGGCTGGGATAGACGAAAGCGAGAGCTCCGTTGTAAAGCGGTGCAAGGTCGGCGTTGTCGACGTATCCGGTAAAAATTATGCGGGAAGCGAAGTTTTTGTAATTTTCAATTTCACGGAGACGGGATTTGATTTTTTCGGTATTGGAACCGGCAATAACCAAAGCCGATTTGTTTTCCGGGTTTTGCCGGGCGAAACAGCAAAAAGACTTTATGAGATGCAGGAAGTTTTTGCGCGGAGAGTCTGCTGATAAGCCCAGAAAGTAAGTTTCCGCAGAAATGTTGTATTTGCGCTTTACACTTTTTATCAAACGGGAGTTTGTCAGCGGGCGGAAGCTTTCTCCGGCGGCAAGGCCGGTTTTGAAAGTGACGGTTGACTGAGGCAGCGTGGCGTATTTGAAGAAATCACATTTGGAGTATTCGGAATTGAAGAAGATGAGATCAGCGGCGACGTCTGACATCCAAGAAACATATCTGCGGCAAAATTCCGGGGTGCTGAAATGCGGGCATGCCAAGGGAATGACGTCGTGTATAAAAAGGGCAGATTTTATGCCGGAGGAGTAAACGAAAGGCGAAACCGGCAAAAACGGACTGAAATAGATGTCAAAGGCGGATAAAATCTCGGTATACTTGTGCTGATATAATATACGGAAAAGATTTTCTTTGCAGCGGACGCCAAAAAGCTCGCGTTTTACGGCGAAGCGCAAGTGCGGCAAAGTGACCGTCCGCTCCAGCAGATGCAGGAGGCCGCAGTCGGAAAGATAGTCTCGGGCACAGCCTTTGGTTGTCCCGATGCAGGGATAAATTTCAATTTCGGGATGGGCCGCAAGTCTGCAAAAGAGTTCATCGGCAACGCGGTAAAGACCGGCTTTCTGCGAAGCGGAAATTTGCAGGCTGATGTCATAGAGAAGTTTTATTTTGGTTGCCATTGTCGTCCACGTCCCCGATGTTCAGTCAACGGCAAGCAAAAATCGGGAAGTTGAACGATTGCCTTTGCCCGGCAATTCCGGCGGTTTTTAAAATACAACGGTATTTCTGGACATGGCCGCCGGCTTCCCGATAGGGAGCTTGGATAATTTGGCGGCAGAAAAGGCGATACGGCCGTTGTAATCGGATATGGTCAAGTTGCAGCATCGTTTTCTCCGTCGTCAAAAAACAGGAAGATGCGGAACAATGACAGCCATACATATACGCTCATAACCCGAAAACGGTGTTTTCAGGCAGATATGATTCCGGCGGCCATACGGCTTTCGGACATATGAAAAGACGGTGCAGAAATCCGACACCGAAACAACGGCGCAGTCTTGCACCGCCGAAATAAAGCTTGTCACGGCTCCGTACCTTCAAGGTACACGGTATAATTGTTATTACACCTTGACAAAGAGTATGATAAAACCTTAAGTTTGGCAAGAAGAAATTTTCATTCTCATTAAAGCCAGTCGTTGGTATTGACGGGAATCATTTTAAATGTTATGAAAACGGAATAAATATATAATTAATTACATCCTATGGACTAAAATGAAAATCGTACTTTACAAACGCAATAATTTAATCGGAACAGCGGGCGGTTCCGAAAAGGTTTTGTGTCGTTTTGCCAATGAAATGACTTCCCGCGGGCATGAAGTGGCGTTGATGACCAGGGATTATGCGGTGGGGGTTCCTTTTTATCCCTTGAGCGACAAAGTGCGGATTTGTAATTTTCCGGTCAGCCGTGATTCTTCTCTTAATCTTGTGCTGAGGGCGCTTGATAAACTTTTGTTTATGGTGGGCGGGATTATTCCGGCTGCGGCAAAACTTACCCGTGCATACAAAAGGGCCGTGTTTATGAATGAAAGGCTGCGGGAGGAAAAGCCGGACATTCTTGTGACGGCGGGCATTTCCGATTTGACGGACTTTTCTTACGGGCATCGCTTGCCGGTTCCGAGCGTGGTTATGATTCACAGCGAACCGTCGGTCTTTTTCAGACGCCGGGGCTTTATCAAAGAACGTTTGTACCGAAAAACAGCAGCGGAGGCGGACGTTGTGCAGGTTTTGTTTTCCGAGTATGAGAAGACTGTTCGCCGGTTCGGTGCAGAAAGAACGGCGGTTATCGGCAATGCGGTTGAGTTGTCGAAACTGTCGGCGACTTCTGCTTCTGACAAGAAAGATTACAAAATTGTTTATGCGGCGCGGTTTGAAAAGGGCAAACAACAGGAACTGCTGGTGCAGGCTTTTGCAAAACTGGCGCAAGAGTTTCCCCTCTGGCGTGTGGAATTGTGGGGTCAATCAAAATGCAAAGAGAAAAACAAAACAGAGGCTTTGATTAGAAAGAATCATCTTGAGGAACGGGTGTGCATCTGCGGCGTATGCGATGATTTGGAGAGCAGGCTTTTGCAGGCGGACATATGCGCTTTTCCTTCGCGTTTTGAAGGTTTTCCGCTGGCGCTGGCCGAAGCGATGGCTGCCGGTCTGCCTTGTGTGGGACTTCGCTCTGCGAGCGGCGTTAACTTGTTGATTGAAAATGAGAAAAACGGGCTGTTGACGGGAAGTTCCGTTGGCGAGTTTGCATCCGGGCTGCGTTTGCTGATGTCAGACGCTTGTTTGAGAAAGCGTCTGGGGGAAGAAGCCCGGAAGACAATTAAAAATTACGCTCCGGAAAAAATTTGGAATCGTTGGGAGGATTTGCTGAAACGGGTTGTTTGGCAAAAGCGGCCTTTGGTATCGGTAATTATGCCGGTTTATAACACCCCGGAAGCCTATTTACGGGCGGCCGCAGAGAGTTTGTTTGCCCAGACGTATGACAATTGGGAGCTGATTATTGCAGACGACTGTTCCGACAATGATACGGCCGGAGTTCTTGAAAGTTTAAATAATCCGCGGATAAAAATCATACGACACGACCGTAACCGGGGAGCCGCGGCTGCACGCAACACCGCGCTTTCTTATGCCAAAGGAGATTTTATCGCCCTGTTGGATTCCGACGATATTGCAGAACCGCGGCGGCTGCAGCGGCAATTGGAGTTCTTGTCGGCAAATTCCGATGTTGATGTCGTCGGGAGTTGGTTTAGAAAAATACCGTCGGCAAAAGAAGTTCGTGTTCCCGAAAAAGACAGGGAGATAGCCGGTCATTTGTTGTTTTTGGACAATGTTATAGGCAATTCTACGGTTATGTTCAGGCGCCGGCTGGTTGACGAGGGACTGATATTTTTCAAGCCGGGATGCGCGGCCGAAGATTTCGGAGTGTGGCTGTCTTTGGCCGGAAAGGTCAAGTTTGCAAACATTCAGGATGTTTTGGTGGAATATCGCTGGCATTCGGAGAATTTTTCAAACCGGCAGCGGGAAGCCAAAATCCGCAGCGCCGCCGAGCTGAGGGCTGAGAAATGGCTGGAGCTTGCGGGTTGCGGAGACATAAAGCCGGAGATTGTCGTTCGTTATTTGGAGCGGAAAGAATTGTCGACAGAGGAATTAAATCAGCTGGCGGTTTTGTGCGAAAGTTTGTGTCAGAGCCGTCCGGGAGCGGAATTGCGTTTTTCCGAAATCAGAGGATATCTGGCGCAAAATCTTAAACGGGTTTTGCGACATGCATCGCCGACCTATCAAAAACGTCTGGCATCGTCAGCTTTGTGCAGGGTCTTGAACATAAAACCTTATTTTATCCTGAAACTGCGTCTAAAATCCTGGTTACGATTTTAAATCGGCGTTTTTGCATTTGGCATAGATTTTATACAATGCGGCAATGAAACGGGGAGATTTTGGGGCGGTCCAGAAGTTGACGGCAATTTCTTCAATCCCGAGTTCCTGACAGATGCTGAGCCGGTGATGCCCCTGCAGCAATTGATCTTTGACACCCCAGGCGCGGTTTAGCAAAACCAGCATCGGGGAGGCGTCGTCATAACCGTTTTGCTTGAGCGAGTTGTAGAGCTCCTGATAACGTTTAACGCGTTCTTCTTCGGGAATGGCCCATTTTTTGTTGCTCCATTGATAAGCGTTTTGCGCGTTGCGGATGCCGCGGTTGAGGCGGTTGCGGGTGATGGTGGAAAGAGGGGTGTGGTAAGTATTGGCGCTGGTGGCGTAGTAGCGGCGTTTTATCGGCTTTATCATATTGGCAAAGAAGCCGGCCAACGGCGGGAGCGTATGGTAGGCAAGGCAGACGTCTGCATAAGTTTGCCCCTCGGTCTGGAGCCGGTTCAGCCGTTCTCGTCCGCAAAGCAGCGTGTCCGGTTGGTTTGCGTCGGCGTTTCCGAGCAGGATAACAACCTTTTCAGCCGGGAGAGCGGAAGAATCGTTGTTTTGCGAATCCGCAAGGTTTAAAACGTCTTTGATTTTCAGCGGATAAATTTCAGAAGCATAAGCCAGATAATTTTTCATTTTGTTTGTTTTCCTACCAAGTTATTCCCGCATATTAGCCTTTTTGCGGCGGTTTTGTAAAGAGAGAATTGAAATATTGAAAAATATGTAATATAGCTGATTTTATAATAGATTAACCGGGAGATAAATTTTGGCTATATTGGTAACCGGCGCCGCGGGTTTTATCGGTTCTTCCCTTTGTGACGAGTTGTTACGGCGGAATGAGGAGGTAATCGGCGTTGATAATTTTGACGATTTTTATGCCAGGAGCATAAAAGAAGCGAATCTGCAAAATTGCTGCCGAAATGGCAAATTTAAGCTTTATGAGGCCGATTTGGCGGATATTGCCGCATTGGATAAGGTTTTTGCGGACAACCGCATCAATAAGGTGGTTCATCTGGCTGCACGTGCAGGCGTACGTCCCTCGATAGAGCGTCCTTTGGACTATTGCCAGACCAATGTTACCGGCAGTATGAATATTCTGGAAACGATGCGACGCCATGGCGTCGGCAAATTGGTTTTTGCCTCTTCAAGTTCGGTTTACGGCAATTGTCCGGCCGCGATATTTTCGGAAGATTTGAAGGTGACTGAACCGATTTCTCCGTATGCGGCAAGCAAATCGGCGATGGAACAGTTTATCTATACCTACAGCAAGCTGTTTGGCATTGCCGCCGTATGTTTGCGTTTTTTTACGGTTTACGGTCCGAGGCAACGTCCTGATTTGGCAATTCATAAATTTACGCGTTTGATTGACGAGGGAAAACCCATTCCTTTTTTTGGCGACGGGACGACAAAGAGAGATTACACTTACATTGACGATATTGTCAGCGGAGTTTGCGCCGCAATCGCATATGAGCATACTCCCTATGAGATTATCAACATCGGCGGCGGAGAACCGGTCAATCTGATGAGGATGGTTGAAGCGATAGAGAAAAATCTGGGAAAACGGGCGATTATCGAGCGTCTGCCGATGCAGCAGGGCGATGTGAACAAGACCGTGGCCGATATCAGCAAAGCAGGCAGGCTGCTGGGCTATAAACCGCATACGAACTTTGAGGAAGGAATCCGAAAGTTCGTTGCCTGGTATTTAACTCAAAAGAAAGTTATGGACGATGAAAAGACGGCTGTTAATCGGGAAATCGAAAGATCTGCTGTATTCAATTCTGTTATGGTATAAGTTTAGAAAGTTTCATCAGCTTCAACGGAAAAATCCTCCCCGGAAGGTTATTTACACCTGTATTACCGGAGGGTACGACTGTCTGGTTTTGAATATGTATTTGAATCCGGAATACAAATATGTGTGTTTCACCGACGACGAGACTTATTTGAAACGGCGAATCGTCGGTCCGTGGCATATTGAACCCTTGCGTTACGACCGGCTCGACAATACGCGAAACAACCGTTATCACAAAATGCATCCGCATGAGTTGTTTTCCGATTATGAGGAAAGCCTGTTTATTGACGCCAATATCCAACTCAGGGGCAATTGTCTTTTTGCGGCCGCAGACGCGATGCATGGCAGGGACGTGTTTTTGGCAATTCCGCCGCATCGGCGGTGCCGCTGTCTTTATGACGAGCTGGAGGAATGTATCCGTTCTCACAAGGACAATGCCGAGGTTTTGGAAAAACACAGGATTTTTCTGGAAGAGGAAGGTTATCCACGGCAAATGGGACTGACCGAAAACAACGTGATTTACCGTAAACACAAGGACCCGCGCTGCATTAAGGTTATGGAAGACTGGTGGTATATGGTTGAGAACTATTCGCGCCGCGATCAGCTCAGTCTGTTTTACGTATTGTGGAAGAATGGGGAACAAATGACTTATTTGCTGGATTTTCCGATTAAAAGTGATAAAGCTAATTTCAGATTGTTTCACCATAATTGAGTAAGGAAAATGGTATGAGCGATATTGACGTGTCTTTTGTAATGACCGTTTACAACAAGGAAAGGTATCTGCCTTCGGTCCTGAAAGCCCTGTTGAACCAAACCGGACTGAAAAATCCCGAGTTTATTTTTTGTGATGACGTTTCCAAAGACCGGTCGGTTGAGATAATTGAGGAGATGACTAAAGGAATCCCTAACGTCAAAATCTTTAAAAATACCGAAAACAGAGGCATCAGCATCAGAATCAACCAGGGAATCGCTGCGGCGGAAGGAAAATACATCCGGATGTTGGACAGCGACGACATTTTTCCTTTGGATTCTACCGAAAAAATGATTGCCCTGGCTGAAAAGCACAATGCCGATATGGTTTACGGCAAGTTCATCAAGACGGGAAAAGAGCCGGAAGAACTGACCGACGCTCATTTGAACGAGAATTTTGACTACAAATATTATGACGACGCTTTAAGGGCTTTATTCAAGGCTCGGTTTACCCGGATGGGGCAGTTGATTAAAACCGCAGTTTTGAAAAAGGCCGAAGGGGCAGATGAGCGCGTGTTTATCCAGGATGAGACGATACCGCTGCGTTGTGCGGTTTATGCACGTGGCATTATAAAAATGGACGAGAACGTGGTTTTGGTACCCAAGGAAAACGGCAATCTCTCCAGTCAGAAAGTTCAGCTGGATCATGACCGGTATTTGGCTCATTATTATCTGATTAAAGATAATCCGCAGCTGCCGAAAGACGTTAAGGCGAAATTGTATCGCCGGGCGGTTTCCGCTTATTGGAAATATGTTCGCAAAATTTCAAAAACGCCGTATTTGAGCCGCGCTTTTGCCGAATATATGGCGGTGTGCCTGTTTCCGCTGCAGCCGAATTTGAAACGTTTGGACAATATGGCCGCAGAATTTTTAGAGGTACCCGGCGTTTTAAGAGTTAAACAAAAATAGGGACGAGGACGTGATGAAAATAGGAATTATAGGAACCGGTTATGTGGGGCTGCCGACAGGCGTCGGTTTGGCCGAACTGGGCAACGAGGTTATTTGTATTGATCGGGAGCCGAGTAAAATCGAGGCTTTGCAATCAGGAAAACTGACGATTTATGAAGACGGTCTGGAAGATTTGTTTAAGAAAAACGTTGCTTCAGGAAACATTCGTTTTACCACTTCTATGAAAGAGGGCGTGGAGAACGCCGATTTGGTCATTATTGCCGTCGGTACGCCGCCGCATCCGGTGACCAAGGAAGCCGATATGAAATATATTCATGCTGCGGCGACCGAGTTGGCCGAGCATTTGCAGGGATATACCGTAATTGCCACAAAGTCTACGGTTCCGGTCGGTACCGGAGACGATGTGGAAGGTTTAATTCGCAAGAAAAATCCGACTGCGGATTTTGATGTCGTTTCACTGCCGGAGTTTTTGCGCGAAGGGTTTGCCGTGCATGATTTCTTCAGTCCTGACCGTGTGGTTGTCGGGGCAAACAGCGAACGGGCAAAAAACGTTTTGAAAGAACTATACAAACCGTTTGAAGGCAAAACCAAAATGCTGTTTGTAAAGAGGCGTTCGTCGGAGACGATTAAATATGCTTCCAACGCTTTTCTGGCAATAAAGATCCATTATATCAACGAAATGGCGGATTTCTGCGAAAAAGCCGGTGCTGACGTTTATGAAGTGGCGCAGGGCATGGGATTGGACAGCAGAATCGGAAACAAGTTTTTGAATCCCGGTCCCGGTTACGGCGGCAGCTGCTTTCCGAAAGACACCAATGCCATGGCATATATGGGACGAACCAACGGGGTTAATTTGTCTTTAATTGAAGCGGCCATTGCCGGCAACGACAAACGTAAGGAATCGATGGCTGCCCGGGTTTTGAATGCGATAGACAACAATCTGCATGCGCGAATCGCCGTTTTAGGTTTGGCATTTAAGGGGGGGACCGACGATTGCCGGGAATCTCCCGCAATGCAAATTGTCGGTGCTTTGCTGAACAGCGGAGCAGACAATATTTGCGTTTATGATCCGAAGGCGATGGAGAATGCTCGCAAACTGGCCGGGGACAAGCTGGTTTATGCCGATGATGCGTATGAGGCTTTGAAGGATGCCGAAGTTTTGGTTATTCTGACCGAATGGGAAGACTTCAGACATTTGGATTTGAATAAGGTCAAATCTTTGATGAAAAAAGCAAACATTGTTGATTTGCGAAATATGCTGAATCCGGCGGAAGTTATGAAAATCGGCTTTGCATATCAAAGAATCGGAGGCTGCTGATTAAGCGGCCTCTTTCTTGTTAAGATTGTCAATTGATTCTACAAGCCGGTATTTGTTGTTGCGGTTGTCATAGGCGTAGAACCGGTCTACTATATTTTTGTATTGGACAAGAAGTTCCCCGATAATTTGACTGCGTTTTTCAATTATTTCGCGGGGAGTATGGCGCAGAGTAGTTTGTTCCCGCAGCAAAGCGCGGTTGAAGGCTACTTCCGGCGTACAGCTGATGTAGTACATTTCGGTGGCATAGCCATAGTTTTTAAGGTTTTTCATCAGATTGACGTGTGCGGGGGTCACGCCGCCGTGATCAAAAAAGATATTTTTGCGCAGACTCACGGCACGGCGCAGCAATTCATAACCGATGATGCGTGCCGGGATTTCCCATTTTTGGAAAGCCGCAACGGAACCGGCGTTTTGCAATTCCTGCCGATAGGCGGGGAGTTGTTCCATAATGGTGTCAAAACCGATAAAAACGTGTTTGTTCCAGCGGTGACGGCGATAAAACGTCGATTTGCCGGCGCCGGGAATTCCGGACATATGGATGAGTTTGGGTGCAACAGAAGTTTCCGCTTGTGTCAAAAAGGACGCCAGCAGTTTTTCTGTCTCAGGCGTTTTTATCTCTTCGTAAGACTGCGGAATGAGCAGGGAAATGTCCGGGATTAAATCAGTTAAAAGCATTGCGTTTCTTATTAATGGTAATAATGGCGTTAACATAGCATAATGTCCATAATTTGTCCAGTTTTAATGTTTGTGAAAATTTTGATAAAAAAAGCTTGTGTTAAAAAAATTTTGTGATATGTATATGCAAGTTAACGGAATGTAGTTCAGCCTGGTAGAACGCTTCGTTCGGGACGAAGAGGTCGCTGGTTCGAGTCCAGTCATTCCGACCAATGCTAACAAGTCGTCAGAAATGGCGGCTTTTTTTGTGTGTTGAGAACAAGAACCAGCGACCTCGAGAGAGGCTCGAAGCTAAAAACAACCGTTGCTCCGGTTATTTTTAGCAAAAGAGGCGAAGTTTTCTTTGTTTTTTGAGGTGTCGTGAGGCATTGAAGAAAAACTTAGAAAACGAGTGACCGAAGCGGAGTTATTGAGCGCTGTGCGCGAAATTTACGAAGCAAGAGAGGTTCGAGTCCAGTCATTCCGACCAATGCTAACAAGTCGTCAGAAATGGCGGCTTTTTTTTGTTTTTAAAGTCGGTACGGCGGGCGGTTTGTGTGCACAGATGAAAAAAACACCTCTTTTAGAGAGGTGTTTTTCGTTGGTGTTGTTTATGAGAGTTCCAAAAGTATCTTTGACAGCTGGGTGTTTCCCTTTATCAGCATTTCTGCTTTAGGAGAAATTTCTCTGTCAATAACGTCATTTTTAATGACGAGCCTTGCCATTTCATAGTTGTCTCTTGAAAGGAAAGACTCAACGGCCGGCATTGACAGTTTGAAGCCTAAAGAGACATACTTTTCGTACTGACGTATGCTCATGAGCATTTGGGCGGTGGTGACAAGTTCCTGCTTTTTGTTTTTCAGGTCTTGTAAAAATTTTTCCCATAATCCACTGTCGTTCAGGTATGTTTCTATAGCCTTCTTCTGGGAATATTCATTCAGAGCATCTGCGATGTTTAAATGAATTTCGTTTTGGGAATCAGAAGCAGAGATTTTAGCAATAAGACCGGGAGACAAAGATTTGATTTTGGCGATTGAACAAAGAATGTTCAATGCAGGATTTTTTTTATCTTTTTCTTTTTCGTTCTTATTTTCTGTCTTTACAGCTTCATTCCAAAGGCACATAAGCATATCGTCAGACAAAGTCCTGCTGTTTGCATATGCGCAGACGTTTCCCCACTCGTTCAGACTAACCATTAAACGGAATTGCTCTAAAGAAAGCTTTCCCATTTGCGGCAGTATAAGCGTCCGTAATGAGTCGCCCAAGTAATTCCATACATGGTTGCGGGCCTCTTCTGACAGCCACTTATCGTTAATAACCTTAGCCTTATCGCAGCACTCAAAGTAACGAAGTGTGTCGCTGAGATTGGCATTTTCCAGCATTGTCACTTCCAGATATGCTTTTTTATAACGCCACGGCAACAGTTTTTGGGTGACCTCGTTCAAGCAGCGCCATATGGCTTTTCCGGAATCAGTGATTTTATCACTGTCTTTTTTATCATACAGCGCAGATGCTGCAGATTTCGGAGCAACTAATCCCCATATCCAATATATAATCGGGTTAAAGGGGATTGCCATTATGATAGTGGTTACCCCTACCAAAAGGCAATACATCAGGCAAGCTAGGCCTTCTAAAATCACATTCAGAACCATGCCGCAAATTTTTAAGGCTTTTGTGGCAGTAGCCTTTTTAATTGTTGTTTCCATCGTAATAATTTTTTGATGGTTGCCTCAATGTTCCGGTTGAAGTAAATAAATTATTTGTCTCGGGAACACTTGATTTGTACAAGCAAGACAAAGGCTATGTCAGAAAAATTATGTTCAGCTTTGTTAGACACTTTATTGAGAGAACTCAAAAAAACACCTAATTTTTTCCTAATAATAACTATAATTCTTAAATAACCAATTATGATTGTAGCATATTTCGGAATATTTTGTCAATATTTTGTGTGGCGTTGCAGGCGGGCGTATCTTGCTTGTGTTTGTCCGATAAAAAACAACCTCCGTTTTGCGATTTAACGGAGGTTTGTTTTTCCAACGATGATGGCTTAGAGTTTGTTTTTTGCCGTGGTATGTTTTTTTTCAACGGTAATTGAAATTTCGGAGAACAATTCAGGAATGATGTCGAAAGCTCCTTGGTAAACGCCCCGGCTTTGCAATTTCTGGTTCATCCTGATTTTGTCATAGAATGTTTTATCAACTGGCAATTCAAAAATGATGGCGTTACGCGCGTTTTTGAGGTTCAGCGAAAAAGTATCATATTTTTGGCTGCGAAATCGTACCATATACCAGTGGTTGCCGGCGGTTTCCGGTGTATCGTCTAACTTTTGTGTTCTTTTGTTCACAACTTGTATTCTAAAGGTTTTGAAAAAAGAAGGAAAAAACGAAAATGCACTTTTGTAGACATCGTTGTTTTGCAAGACGTCTCCGACTTTAAGCGAAGCATAAATGTCTTTGTCAAGCGGCAGTTCAAGACTGACAGCATTGCGTTCGTTTTTCAGGTTAAACAGAGAAAGGTTGTCTACTTTCCAAATTTTCAGCTCTACATAATAGAGGTTTTTTGCTGCAGAAGACAGAGTGCAGCACATCAGCAGTAAAATCAGAAATTGTTTCATAATAAAAAAATTTAAAAATTATACATATAGTAATTGCAAATTTTGCCTGATATTAGCCGATTTGCAACAAAATGCAACCGTTTCTTTGGGGTGGTTTTTAAAATAAAAAACAGCCCCGACGGGGGCTGTTGAGGGGGGGGAGGCTGCGTTATTTCAACATTGCACGCAGGAACCACAGGTTTTTCGAGTAAGATGCCAAATAGTCTTCAAACATATTGGCAACTGCGAAATCGTCTTTTTCTGCAGCTTCGTCACGGATTTCCTTCGCAAGAGCCGCCATTGTCTTCATATCGGCGTCAACAATCTTGAGGACTTCGTCCGGGGTAAAGTCTTTGGCTTCGATTTCACTGAGGGTTGCCTGTTGCAGGTAGTCAGACATCTTGACCAGAGGCATATTGTTCTGCATTTTCTGAATTTCGGCGACAGCGTCAAACTGCTCAAAAACTTCATCGTAAAGTTTTTCGGTGAATTCGTGTATTTGAACAAAAGTTCTGCCGGTGACATTCCAGTGGAGGTTGTGGAGCTTTACGTTCCAGAGGGCAAGGTTGGAGAGATAGACGTTGAGTTTATTCATTGCAGTTTCCTTTCTTTATGATTAACTGTTGTTATATTAGCAGATAAATTTATAAGGTAAAGATAAAAATGATAATTATTATTATTTTTCTTTGTAACCCTTATAAAATATATGAAATTTGTTTAAAAATTAAAAAAAATTGGAGTAGTGGTTATAAAAATAACCGGCAAAATGGGATGCCGGTTATCTTTTTAGTGGTGACGCTATCTTTCCCACATAACATCGTCTTCATCGTCCAACAGAAATTCGCGTTTTTCGTTATCACGGTCGTTGGTTCTGACAGATGAGAAATTTGTTTTTTTAGGGGAAAGCGCTGCTTCGTTTTTTTTCGTTGCCATACCGATGCCGAAAATGTGTTCGGTCGTGGCATATTTTTGCAGATTGCGAAGGGCTGCGTTTTTCATCATTTTAATGGAAATCATAATAGTTTCAGGATTATTTTATGAGGGCACGTCTCCTTCAGCGTTTCCTGTTCCTCATTAATTATATGAATAAAAATACTGATTTTGCTCAGAATTCTAACAGAAAACCGGAGGTATGCAAGCGGTAATATCAGAGACTTTACCATTCCCATTGATATTTTTTTAAATCGACGTGTTGTTCGTCTTTAAAGCCGACGCCTTCTCGCGCAAGCAGATATTTTTGCTCGTCCCAACCGGGCACCAGCCGACCGCAGTGGTTGACAATGCGGTGGCAGGGATAATCTCCGTAGTATTGCGCCCGTCGTAAGACCAAGCCGATCAGCCGGGAGTTCTGATGCCGGCCGATTAGTCTTGCGATTTGTCCGTAGGTGGCGACTTTGCCCTCAGGGACTTCTTCCACCACTGATAAAATTTCATAAGCCAAGTCGTCATCCAATACCCGTTTCATTGCAGTTCTCCGTCGGAAGCATTGTCGTTGCAAAAAAATTATGTTTTGCGGCTATTCTAGTAATAACCGGGAAAAAAGCAAGTGCTGATGCGGCCGGCAGGCTGGTTTTAGTCTTCAAAAACCGGAGAAAGGGTTTGAATGCGGTCAATCGTAAAAGTCCGCTGTTCCTGCCGCTGCGTGCAGAAAGCGAGAAGATTGCCATTGCGGATATGAAGCGGAACAATTATTCTGCGGGAAGTTTTGCCATCGGCTTTGAGATAGGTAATATCGAGTTTTTGGCGTTGGGGAATGGCCCTCAGCAGCATTTGCAGTTTGTTTTCATCGGAAAGTGGGGTGCCGGGGCAGCAGCGGTTCATAAATTCGGTTATCCGCCAATCGGTAAAAATGTGTTCTTTTCGCAAGGGCTTTTTGAGGCTGATGCCCTCAAACGAAGTGCAGCGGCTGAGGGCGACATAGAGTTGTCCGGTGGCAAACGTGCCCCGGCCGACATCGATTTCGATGTTGTCAAACGTTTTGCCCTGGCTTTTGTGAATTGTTACGGCCCAGGCCAGCCGCAACGGGTATTGGGTGAAGGAGCCGACAACCTCGGAAATGATTTCCTTGCCTTGCAAGGTGTATTTGAATACTTCCCAGGTGTAAGGAAAGACATCTACCAGCCGCTGATTTTCATGCAGGCGTATTCGCAGGTATTTGACCTTGTCTTCTTCGGTGAGCCGGATGTCTTCTATGTGTCCGACACTGCCGTTAACCCAGCGATTTTTGGAATCATTGTTCAGAAACATAACCTGAGCGCCGGCTTTGAATTCGAGCTTTTCGGCGGCAGGATAAAACTCGGCCGAAAAATTGCCGTCAATTACCGCTTGCGAGATATGGAGCCTCCCTTCAAGGGCTTCCAGTTCGCGGGAGTTGATGCTGTCGGATAGGTTGTTGGTCGTGGTCAGACTGATGTAAAAATTTTCGTAACGGTTTTCTGCTTTTGTCGCATTGAGGCGGGAATTGAGCAAAGTTACGTCGGCATCCGTGATGCTGTTGCTGCGAATCCGGCTCAGGAGTTCAATGAAATCATGGTCCGACTGGCGGTATATTTTGGTCAGTTCCACGACTTCCGGCGCTAAGTGCCGAAAAGCCCGGGCGCTGAAAAAGTAGGGTGACGCGTAATTTTTTTCAAAAAAGCTTTGTTCTTGAGCGGAAATGACCGGCGGCAGCTGATACAGGTCTCCGACAAAGACCATTTGTACACCGCCGAAAGGCTTTTGAGGTTCGGGACCGTAAATTTGCAAAAAGGCGTCGATGCAGTCCAGAATGTCGGCACGCAGCATCGAAACTTCGTCAATTACCAGGGTTTGCAATCTTTGATAAATTCTTTTGGCTCGCGGCGTGATTTGAAATGACGTGATTTTTTCAACACTGACGTTTATCGGAAAACTAAAAAAGCGATGGATGGTTTGGCCGTGTACGTTCAAAGCGGCGACGCCGGTCGGTGCAAGGACAACCAGATTTTTAGAACTGTTGCGGCAGCAGTAGTCGAGCAGCGTTGATTTTCCGGCGCCGGCTTTTCCGGTTATGAAAAGGGGGCGGGAGGTATTTTCAATAATGTCGAAGGCTTTTTGAAAGCCGGGATTAATGTCTAATTGTCGGGGCATTGGTTTTCTGGTTGTAAATTAATGAATTGATGATAACATAACTGCAGTTTCTAACAAGGAGAAAATGATGAATATGCAATCCGACGACGAGCGGTTTATGACGATTGAGATGACTTTGGCCAATCATGAAAAAATACTGGACGAACTGAATCAGGTGATTATCGAGCAGGGACGGCAGATTGAACGGCTGAGCAAGCAGAACCAGTATCTGCTCAATCTGGTCGAGGCGGAGACGGTCAAGCCCCAAAGCGAAGAGACCCCGCCGCCGCATTATTAGCGGGAGCGCACTTGTCTCCTGCGGGAGAAATCACTATATAGACAATGTAACTGCCGGGAGAGGAGGCAAAATGGATTTAGATGCTTTATATAAATTAACACACGGGCTGTATGTGTTAGGCGCGCGCGATGAGAACCGTTTTGCGGGAAGCATTGTCGATGCAGTCATGCAAGTTGCCAACAAACCGGTCGCCATTGCTTTGTCCTGCTCCAACGGCAGTTACACCAAACAATGTATTGAAAAAGACGGCGTATTTTCATTGTCGGTATTGTGCAAGAACGTCTCTCCTTTTGTGGTGGCTAATTTTGGCTTTCAATCCAGCCGCAATGTTGACAAGTGGAAAAATGTCGAATATTTTGAGGAAGAAGGTTTGCCTTTTCTAAAGGATAATTTGGCAATATTTCGCTGTCGGGTTTTGCACAAATTTTCGCTGGAAAGCAATACGCTTTTCGTAGCGGAGGTTCAAAGTGCCGCTGCCGCGCATCGTCCGGATGAGCCTCTCACTTATTTGGATTATCGTTCTTATTTCAAGAATGACGTGATGAAAAGCTTTGAGAATTTTATAAAAACACAGAAAGGAAAAGAAATGTCTGATACTGAAGGAAAAAAATGGGTATGCACCGTTTGCGGTTATGTTTATGACGGCGAAGTTCCGTTTGAAGATTTGCCCGAAGACTGGGTATGTCCGTTGTGCGGCGTGGGCAAAGAGTTGTTTGAGCTTCAGGAAGTTTAAACAAGCAGAAAGAAAACCGGGAAACATTCCCGGTTTTTTAGTATTTGCGCGGTTTGATGCCTTTGGTTAACAAACCAATCATAACCCCGAGCATCAGATAACTGGTAATACATTCGAAAGAGACAAAAACGCGGGCGATTGTCGTTTGCGGGATAGTGTCGCCGTATCCGACCGTCGTCATCGTTATGGCGCTGAAATAAACGGCGTCGACCACTCCCGCAATTCCCTGATTAAAGTTGAAGGCTTCCGGCAAACCGGCAGCCCGGCAGAGTTCGTTTAAGGAAAGGTTTATTACCGCAAAGGAAATAATCAGCGAGATGAAAAAGTTGAAAAAGCTTCCGACATCGGCAACCGAGGGCAGTTTTCCCGGGGCCAGCAATCCGGAAAGTTTGTTAATGAAACTTCGTATTTTGGCGACGGAAAAATAAATGACGGCGAGCGTTACCAGATAAGTCGTCCAAACGGAAAAACTAATCAGATACCCGCAATAACCGGCCAGGAAGGCTACGAACAGAAGTTTGCTCTTGTCTTCGGTGTAGTAAAGGGAGGTGTAGCGCCGGTAGGAAAAATAGTGGTTGAGCAGAAGCATTACGGCACCGGTCAGAAAACCGTTGAAGGCAGGAATAAAGGTAAGACGGTAGAGGCCGCTCTGATCATAGGCGGCGACGGTTTCCGGAAGATAGTGATAGAGCCCGAGGAGGCAAAAGCTGACAAAAAGACTGATGTTGAAGTCTTTTGCAAAGACGTGTCGTAAGGAAAGCGGCATCAGGTTTTTCATCTTAATCCTCCACGAATCCGTTGTAATTCCAGTTATGGCCCCGATAGGTCAGATGCATGACCGAACCGTTAGGAATGTCGTATTTTCTGATTCCGAGGCTGAGCAGCGTTTGCGAAATGGTAATGCCGTGACCGGAGACGCCGATGCAGATATAGTCGGTTTCTTCGGCATAGTGGTTTAAAACTTCCAGTATCCGCTGCCGGACTTCGGCTTTGGTTTCTCCGTTTTCGAAACGGGTTGTGGTGTCTTCCAGTCTGCAGTCGCGCCACTTGAGGTAAATGTCTTTGTATTTTGTTTCTACCTCGGAAATATGCATGCCTTCGACAATTCCCATATTTACTTCTTTGAGGCGGTCATCAAAGACGATGGGCGCTTTGACGTATGACGCTACGATTGCGGCGGTCTGGCGTGCCCGTTTCATCGGGCTGCTGACGATGATTTCAATGTTTTTGTTTTGCAGTTTGCGGCCGGCCCGGCGGGCCTGAGCACGGCCTTTTTCGGTCAGTTCTCCGTCAAAGGTTTGTCCCTGAATGCGTCCGCTGACGTTCAGAGGACATTCTCCGTGACGGAAAATATAGAAATTTTTAGGTGTTTTTGGCATTCTGGTGTCTCCTTCGGGACGGGGTTTCCAAATGCAGACGCCGAGCCAGAGCCGGCAGCGTTTTACCCTGGAACAAGACCGAGATGATAACCAGGAAGAAGATTAGATTGAAGATGTAGGGGGCATCCGGGATTTTGGCCATCAACGGATAAGTGGCCAGGATAATCGGAACGGCACCTTTGAAACCGGCCCAGCTGATTAAAGTCTGTTCGGAATAGGTGAAATTGCTTTTGAACAGGCAGATAAACACGGCAAGCGGACGGGCGATGAACATCAGCAGCATGGTGCAGGCCACGCCCACGGGGACGACGGCTATCAGTTCGTGAGGATTGACCAGTAGGCCTAAAATCAGGAACATTCCGATTTGCATTATCCAGGCCAGCGAATCGCAGAAGCGGATGAGATGACGGCGGAACATAAAAACATTGTTGCCGATGATGATGCCTGAGATGTAAACCGCCAAAATTCCGCTGCCGCCGGACAGCTGGGTCAGGCTGTAAATCAGAAAGACGATACTGATGCCGTAGACGGGATAAAGTCCGGGATAAGGCAAGTGCGATTTTTGCAGGATGTGTACGGCGATACGTCCCAATGCCATGCCGAAAATAATGCCGACGGACATTTGGCGGACGAAAAACGAGCCTAACTCGCCCACCTGCATTTCCGGCTGAGTCAGGTAAGCCAGAGCTGCCATGGAAAGGAAAACGGCCATCGGGTCGTTGCTGGCAGATTCAAATTCGAGCAGGGATTTCAGTTTAGGCGAGATTCTGATTTTTGAGGTCCGCATGGCGGCAAATACCGCCGGGGCATCGGTCGAAGAAACGATGACGCTGAGCAGCAGGGAAATTTCCAGCGGCAGCCGGAGCAGATAATACGCCGGCAGGAACAAAAACAGCGCGGTCAGAAAAACGCCGACGGTTGCCAGAAGCGTCCCGCGGAAAAGTTCGTTGCGGACGGAATTCCAGTTGGTGAGCAGGCCTCCGTTGAACAAAATGAACATGAGAGCAATGGTGCCGATGTAGTTTGTCAAACGCGAATCCTGAAAGTTTATGCCGCCGGGGCCGTCGATGCCGGCCATCATTCCCAAAGCCAAAAAAAGCAGCAGCGAAGGAATGCCAAAGCGGTCAGAAAGCTTGTTGGCAAAGACGCATAAGAGCAGCAAAAACCCGGTGACGGCAATGTAAATATCAATATTCATTCGTTTTCCCAAAATAAACGGCAGGTTTAATATAATTGCAGCAAGCCGTTCTTCCAGTAGGCTGAATGTTTTGCGGCTTGAAAATATCTTTGCCGCGAATATATCAGGATTTAGTTGTCATATGGTTAATTTAGGAGACAAATAATGGATGCCGAAGTTGATATTGAACTTAACAAGATGCCGTTAATTGGCGATGACGCTCCGTCTTTCAGCGCAGATACGACGATGGGCAAAATAAGTTTTCCGGACGATTTCAAGGGAAAATGGGTGGTTTTGTTTTCTCATCCTGCCGATTTTACACCGGTTTGCACATCCGAAGTGGCGACCTTTGCCGCGTTGGCGGATGACTTTGCAAAGCTGAATACGGCGCTGCTGGGATTGTCGGTGGACAGCGTCAGTTCGCATTTGGCGTGGATAAAAAATATTCAGGAACGTATTCGTTTTAACGATTATTCCGGGCAGCAAATCAGTTTTCCGATTATTGCCGACATGAAAATGGAAGTGGCAAAAAAGTACGGGATGATTCAGCCGCATGCAAGCGATACCAAAGCAGTGCGCGCCGTGTTTGTCGTCGACCCGAAAGGCAAAATCCGGGCTATTCTTTACTATCCGTTGTCTACCGGGCGCAACTTTGAAGAAATAAAGCGTTTACTGGAAGCTTTGCAGACGACCGATAAATACGGGGTTGCCACTCCGGCGAACTGGAAACCGGGAGAAAGCGTTTTGGCCGGGGCGCCGTCCGACAGCCAGGCGATGTACGAGCGGATTGAAAAGACGCCGGCAGAACTGTACTGTCAGGATTGGTTCTTTTGTACCAAGGATGCACCGCTGGCTTAATTTCAGGTGGCTTTGGGCAGTTCGTTCCAAGAGGTGGTAAAATTGGGGCTTTTGAATTCCCTTTTGAGGTATGATTTGGCTTTGGGCGTCTGGGCGGCAAAAAAAATGGTTTTACGGCCGTGTTTGCGATTGATTTCATCGAAAGTTTGCATCAGAGCGTGTCCCCGCTCAATGCGACGACGGTCAACCAGCCAGTTTTGCTGTCCGGAATTCGCCGTTTCCAGGCCAACCAAGGTTACGCCGGCTCTTTTATACCAGCAGTCTGGTCTGTAGATGGCGTCTAATCCCCGTTTCATTGCGTTCATAAAGTCTGCGGTGTTGTCCGAGGGCTGATCCAGACTGATGAAACGGGCATTGTCGTAACGGGGACGATTGGGGTTGAAACGGTTGCTGTGAAGTTCGGTCCAGATGCCGTTGGCTAGAGCCTGTTGCCGACGCAGCCGCAAACAGGCACAGTCCACGAATTCGGCGAGATTTTGTTTAAGTTGGTCGTAGTTTTGAATCTCGACTTCAAAGCTTCCCGATGAAATCAGGGATTTGGCCATTTCCGGCGGCTCTATGTCCAAGCAGGGCGTTTGATTTAGTTCCAGCACCGTTTTTTCCAGGGGGAGGCCGAAAGCGGTACGAATCATTTTCAGCGGGGCGTGCGCCAGTTCCTGACCGTTAAATATTCCGAGGCAACGCAGCCGGGAGGCGAGACGTCTTCCCACTCCCCAGATATCCTGAATGTCTGTTGCCGCGAGAGTTTCCGAAAGCAGCGGTTCGGTTGTAAGCTGGCAGAGCTTGAAGTTTTTTTTGGCGGTTTTGCTGGCTATTTTGCATAAGGTTTTGGTTTTTGCGATGCCTATGGATACCGGAATGCCAATCTGATTCAGGATATCCTGCCGGAGATTGGAGGCAAGCGTGAAAAAATTGTTGCGGTCAGAAACTTTGACAAAGGCTTCGTCGATAGAATAGGTTTCGATTTCTCCAAAACGGAAGCGCAGCAAAGCCATTACCCGGCGGGAAATATCGGCGTAAAGTTCATAGTTGGAGGAGAGGGCAATGCCGTTGTTGCGTTTGAAAAAGTTTTCGATTTTGAAGAACGGGCAACACATCGGAATGTCAAGCGCTTTTGCTTCGTAGGAGCGGGAAACGACGCAGCCGTCGTTGTTGGAAAGCACAACAACGGGACGGTTTTTCAGTTTGGGCTGAAAAATACGTTCGCAAGACACAAAAAAATTGTCGCAGTCAATCAACATAAACATTATGACAGCTGCCTGATAACGGAAGTTACTACGCCCCAGACGCCGCAGGCGATGCCGGTTGCGGGACGGGAGACGTATCGTACGACCCGGAATTCTCCTCCGGTTTCGGCAACGACAAACTTTCCCGGGCGGGGCGGACAACTGCGGTCGATTACCAGAATGTCGCCTTTTTTGATTCCTTCGGCAAGGAGACGGTCGGTGTCCATACGCAGAAAATAAGTTGACACGGGGTGGGGGGCGAGCAGACGGTTGAGATCCAGTTTGGGCTCAACATAATCGGCAGCGGGAGAACCAAAACTCATATCAGAAGACTCCTAAATGTTCTTGTTTTGTTCTGATATTAAGGCCGCAGAATTTTAATTGCAACAGAATTATAGTTGTAGAATTTTGAAAAAGGTGTTTTTATGATACAAAACTAATTTTGAGGAGGAATGCGATGCAGAAAATTATTCCGGCGCCTTTGAAAAAAGGTGATGAAATCAGAGTGGTTGCACCGTCGAGAGGGATTAAAATCATCGGTGCCGACAGTCGCGAAACGGCGCTGAAACGCTTTGGCGGGATGGGACTTAAAGTGACTTTCGGCAAACATATGACGGATGACAACTGGGATATGATGGGGACGTCTTCCATCGCTGACCGGGTTGAGGATATTCACGAGGCTTTTGCCAATCCTGAAGTAAAAGCGATTTTTACGATTATCGGCGGTTTCAACTCCAATCAGCTGCTTCCGTTTCTGGATTATGAACTGATTAGAAAGAATCCTAAAATTTTTTGCGGCTTTTCCGATATTACCGCATTATTGAACGGCATTTACGCACAAACCGGGTTGGTGACGTTTTCCGGGCCGCATTACAGCTCTTTCGGAATGGCCCGGGGGTTTGACTATACGCTGGAACACGTCCGGAATATGCTCTGCGGCAAAGGCGGCTATGTTGTTGAACCGTCAAAGGAGTGGAGCGACGATTTGTGGTTTATTGACCAGAACAAGCGAGACTTTATTGCCAATGAAGGGTATTGGACAATCCATAAGGGCGAAGCCGAAGGTACGATTATCGGCGGCAATCTGGGAACGTTTGATTTGCTGCTGGGATCGCCTTATCGTCCGGCATTTAAAAAGAATACCGTATTGTTTGTTGAAAATTGTTTTGGTTCGGCCGGAGATGATACGACTTTTTTAAGAGAGCTGCAGGCTTTGGCCTATCAGCCTGATTTTATCAACGTCAAGGCGGTCGTTATCGGACGGTTTCAAAAAGCATCGGAAATTTCCCGCGAAAAGTTGGAGTATATCGTTAATTCCATTCCCCAATTAAAGGAACTTCCGGTGATTGCCAATGTCGATTTCGGCCATACAACGCCGATGTTGACACTGCCGATAGGCGGTCGTTGCGAGATTACGTCTGACGGGATACAAGTGCAAATTTAGCGGCTGTTTTGAAATGTATGCGATAAAAACCCCGGGATGTTGAGTCCCGGGGTTGGTTTTTTTACAGTGAAGGTCCAATCACTTCTGTT
>HF995256.1 GCA_000432275.1 Proteobacteria bacterium CAG:495 | reverse complement strand
TACGATAAGCTTAGCAGTAACCGCGTTCGTTGTGTCCTCGCTTTATAAACTATTTGTCTATTCGTCTATTTTGTCTTGCGGTGCGGGAGGAGGCCGCGCCGCAAGCGAAAATTTTTTAGCCGACCTTCTTTTTTCTTGGCAAAAGAGGCAGCGGCAAAACCCCACCCCGGCGCTCTGTTGCTGATCCTCATACCGGGGTGTCGGTTTTTGCAGACAGTAAATTTATATAGCAGCTATATAGAACGGGATGTGCAAAACTTCGGAGGTTTGGATTGAATATTATACGGCGTTTATTTATAAAAAAAATGGTTTCGGCTACATATCATTGTGCCGGGGTGTATTAATGAAGTTAAGGTATAAGGACTAAACGACTGTGGCCATATACAGCGAATTACCGGTTTACCGCGACAGTTACCGTTTGTTGTTGGAGATTTATAAAGTCACCAACACTTTTTCCCGCGAATACAAATTCAGTCTGGGGCAGGATATGCGACGCGATACGTTGTCGCTGTTCCGGAATTTGTATCGCGCGAACAAAAATCAGGACAAGCGTGTTTTTCTGGAGGCGTTTCTCGATGATTTTGAGTTGTTGAAGCTGCAGATACGGGTTTGTCTGGACCTGAAATTATTATCTTACAAGAAAATGGCCGAGATTGCGATGATTACCGACAGTATCGGCAAGCAGATTACGGCATGGAAAAACCGCAGCAAATAGCAGTTTTTATGCCGATATTTTTATGGATTACCGAAACCCGCCGTATAAAATGCTGAAGCTTTGCCGGAATTCGCATTGATTAAGGTCTTGCGGAGTGAGCATATTTTACTTTTAAAAGGACTGCCGACAGCCCTGTTGCGGGTTGTTAAGACAAAAACCGGCAGTTAAAATTGTGTGGATGGTCTTCGTCCGAGAACAACAACAACAACGCCTGGAACGTCAGACCGTCCGACGGCAACATGAACAACAACAACAATAAGAATAACAGTAAACCAGTTCGTTATGTCCTCGCTCTTGGAAGTAAAATTATCAGAAAATACAGTCAGTTGCGGCGCATTACAGACAGCTTTGCCGGAATCCGTATTGATTAAGGTCTTGCGGAGTGAGCATATTTTACTTTTAAAAGGACTGCCGACAGCCCTGTTGCGGGTTGTTAAGACAAAAACCGGCAGTTAAAATTGTGTGGATTGGTCTTCGTCCGAGAACAACAACAACGACAACAACGCGTGGGTCGTCAGACCGTCCGACGGCAACATGAACAACAACAATAAGAATAACAGTAACCGCGTTCGTTGTGTCCTCGCTCTTGAGAGTAAAATTATTGAAAGCTGTCAGACACCCCGGCTATTTTGCAAAAAGGGAGCGGAACACAGGTGATGCAGCTGGAATTGTTTGATACCACATATCGGGAACCGGTGCGGCTTGAAGAATTGTTTGCCGCTTATTACGACTGCCGGCGGCATAAGCGCAAAACGTTTAACGCGTTGGAATTTGAGGCGGATTTTGAACAAAAACTGGTTAATCTCTGGCGTGCCGTCAATGAACAGACTTATTATCCGGGAAGATCAATAGCCTTTATTGTCAACAAGCCGGTGAAGAGAGAAATCTTTGCCGCGGATTTTCAGGACCGGGTGATTCATCATCTGGTGATTAACAAACTGATGCCGTTGTTTGAGGCCTTGTTTATCAGGGACAGCTACAGCTGCCGCGCCGGAAAAGGCACGCTTTACGGCATCAGAAGGGTGGAGGAGTTTATTCGCGCCTGTTCCGAAAACTACAGCAAAGACTGTTATATTCTGAAGATGGATATTCAGTCTTTTTTTATGAGCATTGACAAGAATATTTTATATTCCCGTCTGGAACGTTTTATCCGAGAATATTATCACGGCGTGGACAAGGAGACGATACTGCGTCTGGTAAAAATCATCGTTTACCACTGTCCCCAGCATAATTGTCTGATTAAGGGAAGACAGGCGGACTGGGAAGGGCTGCCACGCTCCAAAAGCCTGTTTTGGGCCGACGATTTTCACGGTCTGCCAATCGGAAACCTTTCGTCTCAGATTTTTGCCAATTTTTATATGGACGCTTTTGACAAGTTTGTAAAAAACGAGTTGAAGGCCCAATATTACGGCCGGTATGTGGACGATTTCGTCATTGTACACCGGGACAAACAGTTTTTGGTAGACATTCAGGAAAAGCTGCGGCGTTTTATGGTTGAAAAATTGTCGTTGCGTTTGCATCCGCGGAAGGTTTATTTGCAGCATTACAGCAAGGGCGTCAAGTTTATCGGCGCAGTTATCAAACCGGGAAGGGTTTACATCGGCAACCGGACCAAGGGAAACCTGTATCAGAAAATGCGGGAGTTCAACCGTCTGGCCGAAAGCAACAAGTCTTATTCGGAGCAGGCCGAGCATTTTGTTTCCAGCATAAATTCTTATTTGGGATTTATGGTGCATTACAGTACTTATAAAATTCGTCATAAGATGATTTGGGAGAATATTTCGCCCCGGTGGTGGCCGCTGATTTATACCTACAGCAACGCGCAGAAAATCGTTTTGAAAAAAGACTGGACGCCGCGTGTCAAATATCTTAAGCAGATGCGGCGAAAAACTCCGGTGGAGGAGGGCGGAGAAGTGTTTTAGAGAAAACGTCGGCCGAAATAAAAAGAAGCCTGACCGGGAGAATTGTCCGGGTCAGGCTGTTTCTTTCACTACTGGGCGAGCGAGACTTCGTCTACGTCAATGCTTACGACATTGCCGTCGCGGTCAATTTCACCCTGAATGAGGATGACGTCATCGGGATTGACGTTGATGCCGTTCCAATCGCCTTCGTCGATTTCGACGTTGATTGTTCCGGTACCGTCGCTAAACAGGTACATATCGTCACCGAGGCTTTTCTGGATGTTGCCTTGGAGGACAACCGCCGTTTCATCGGTCAGGCCCTGCGCCTGTTCAACGGTCATTATTGTCATGGTATTGGGACCGTTGAAGCCGCCGTTGTTTTGCGAAGCCGCCTGAGCCAGCGGCGCAAATGAAATGATACCGGCAGCCAGCAGGCCGGCTAAAGTGATTTTCTGCATAAATTTTCTCCTTGTTGTCGTTTATAAACCTAAGACACTGCAATATATATTCAACAACGGGGGTTTTTGTAGGGATAATGATTGTACAAATCTGATTTTTTAAGTTAAGCTCGCAGAAAAGGAGAACGGCAATGCACAAGAAAAATTTGTTGGTATATTTGCACGGCAAGGGAGGGAACAAGAGTTCCCATATGCCTCTGATAAGAAAAATCGCCGCTAAGCTTGATGCGGAAATTTTGGCGCCGGATGCTCCGTTTCCGCATAAGAGCGGGTACAAATGGTTTGACAAAGCCGAATATGACGGGCGTTTGCAGATGAAAGCCGGCGATTTTAACAAGTCGGTCGATTATATTGTCAATGAAACGGAGGCGGCATTGGACTGCCGGGAGTGTGCATGGGACAGGGTTATTCTCTGCGGCCATTCGCAAGGCGCTTTGATGGCAGTGCATCTGGGGTTGACGATGTGTCCGCAGGCGGTTATTTCGCTTTGCGGTTCGTTTCCCGATTATCTGACTTATTCGGTGCCGATTGACAAAGAGGTGCCGATTATCTGGATTGAGGCCGGACATGAGGACCATATGGACAAGCAGCGTCGGGAAAGCTATAAAATCCTGGAGGTGTGGGGCTGTAATCTTAAATATGGTGTGAGCCCGAATTCGACGCATGATGTTCTGAACGATGAAATTGTCGACTTAATCAACTTATAGTCTTGTTATGGACAAAAAAATATGCTATGATAAGACTATTGAAAAAAATATTATTAACTAAAATTAAATGCGATGGACAATTCAGTTTTCATTCTGCTTCCGAGCGGATTTTTATTTATTATTTGTATGGTAATTTCTGCTTTTGCCAAAGGGCAGAAAAGTTCAAAAACCTTTTTATTGTCGGGGATGGTATGTGGTTTTATTGCCGCAGCATCGATAGCATCTCTGATGTTTAAGGATATGGAAATCGGCGCAAGAGTCAGATTTTCAGTTGTGACGACGCTGTTGATAATGATGGTGTTGGTCGCAATTATAAAATTCTGGTTCGGTCGCAAGATTGCCAGATAAGAAACAAAAGCCTTGTTTTCAGAAATGAAAGCAAGGCTTTTGGCTTGTTCAGGCTTTAAGCGTTTCCGCCCATTTATCGGGTTTGAAGCCGACGAGGACGAAATCCGGGCCGACAATCAGCGGGCGTTTGACCAACATACCGTTGGAGGCCAGAATTTCAATTTGTCCGGCTTCGCTGAGGCTGGGCAGCTTGTCTTTAAGATTCATGGATTTATAGAGCAATCCGCTGGTGTTAAAAAAGCTCTTTAACGGCAGTCCGCTTTTTTTGTACCATTCGGTGAGTTCGGCCGCAGTCGGGTTTTGTTCGACAATGTGACGGTCTTCAAAAGCTATATGATGTTGTTCCAGCCAGCTCTTGGCTTTTTGGCAGGTGGAACATTTGGGATATTCCAGAAACAGGCAGGTCATGGCGGTTCCTTACTAATAGTTAAGACTTTTCAATTATACTTTTTATATTAAGAGATACAACATTTTTTTGAGGGGGCGGGATGAACGGCAAAAGCAGGAAAATTTTGGCCTTTGACATTGGCGGAACCAAGATAGCGCATGCATTGGTCGATGAGAACGGGCGGTTGTTGACCGAACGGATGAAAGACAATACGCCAAAGACCGCTTCGGAAATATTTGCCTTGCTGAAAGATATAACCGCCCGCTGCGAAGACGACATTGACGCGGTGGGAATCGCTACGGCCGGAGAAGTCGATTGCGACAACAGCAGGATTATCGGTTCGGTGGGAAATATGCCCGCAGGTTACCGTGACACTGCGTTTTACAAGTTGTCGGGCAAGCCGGTTTTTGTGGAGAACGACGCCAATGCGGTTATGTGGGCCGAGTATAAAGCAGGCGCTGCCAAAGGCTGTAAGAATGCAATGGTGATAGCTATCGGCACCGGGCTGGGGTTAGGCGTTATGGTTGACGGAAGGCTGCTTAAGGGAAAATCCGGACTTGGCGCAGAAGCTCATTTCGGCATTGCCCGCGGCAAAGTGCGCCGCTGCTCCTGCGGCAACTGGGACTGCTACGAGGTTTATGCTTCAGGGACGGCTTTAGGGGTTGACGCGCAAGAGGCTTATCATGACAAAAGCAAAACCAGCCATGACATTATTGCGGGGATACAGGCGGGAGACAAAAAGGCACGCGAAGTCTTTGACCTGTGGCAGGATGACGTCTTGACCGGGATAGTCGGACTGGCCAATTTGTTTGATCCGGAAGTTGTTTTAATGTTTGGCGGCTTAACCGATTATCTGGACTATGAGCGGTTGGAAAAAGAGGCCAACAGCCGGATTGTGACTGCGCCGTTCAAACTGTGCCGGGCCCGGTTTGAGCATAATGCCGCCCTTATCGGCGCGGCGCTGATTGCTCTGCATAATTTAGAGGTTAAATAAGCCTGAATAGCTAAATGACAAGCCAATCATAAAGTTGCTGCCCTCCACCGGCGCTTCACGCGCCTGAGCCTGAAAATAGGTGATGTAGGGTGCAAGGCTGAAATTGTTTTTGATTTTTACATCCATACGCGAAGTCAGGTTAAACTCGTACTTGAAATCGGTGCCGACATAGCGGCTGTAAATCAGGTAATCACGAAAGTAGCTTTCTAATTGGAATTTGACTCCCTCGCGCAAAGGATATTCTGCGCGGATACCGATTTCATATGCGGTTTTGGTGTCTGAGCGGCTGTAGGTGAGGTCAAGCTCTTCAACCGCAGCGGCGTACAGCTCTTTTATGTATTTTCCGTTAAACAGTTTGATACCGGCCTTGCCGCGGAAAGTTTTGTTGCGCGGGGCGTCGTTGTTGGCGGTAAATTCCGTCTGGTAGCCCAGGCTGGCAAACGGACCGACGTCAGCTTCCTTATAACGCCACATCTTACGGTTATAATCGCTGGTGAGCAAAATTTTGTCCGCACTTTCGCTGGTGGTGCTTTCTCCTTCGGCAGGGCGGAGTTTGGTGCGGCCGTATTCCATATAAAGGCTGTTGTTCCACTGCCAATCGGGATGTTCGTCTTCCAAAACAAAGTCAAACACGCCCTTGAATACGGTTTCGCTGTCGGCGCTTAAATTAGAGTTGGGGGAGTTTTGGTATTCTTTGGCATTGCTGACTTCGGTTGAGGAAACGTCCAGGGCAACTCTGCGAAAGTTGGCACGCAGGCGTCCTTCGGGGGGAATCCCGCTATCGTCGGCAAAGGCGGGAAATGAAAACAACATCAGGGCAGCAGCCGTCAGAATTATACGATTTGGCATAAATGTCTCCGTTAAAATCAGTTATTAGAAATATCTAATATCAAGATGTTTTTTTTCTACAGCATTTGTAAAAAATTATACTTGACTTATTTTATATATAGTAATTATACTATATATAGTTTTTGAAATATATTTTGGAGTCTATATTAATGAAGTCGATATTATCTTTTTTAGTGCTTGCGGCATTATGGCCAATGAAGGTGATGGCAAATCCGGCTTGTGTGGTTTGTACGGTTGCTATCGGGGCATCTCTTGAAGTGGCGCGCAAACTTGGCGTCAGTGACGCCGTTGTCGGTTTTTGGACCGGGGCGGTGTTGGCTTTGCTGGGGTATTGGGCAATTTTGTGGTTTGACAGGAAAGGCTGGAATTTTTACGGCCGGGATTTTTTACTGATGGCGCTGTCATTGTCAACGGTTGGTTTTTTGTACGCGGGGCAATTGGCTTATATGCCGAAGGTCATCGGTTTTTTCTATATGGACGGATTTTTGTTTTCGGTCTTAGCCGGTGCCGCCGTTTATGTCTGTTCGCAGAAGCTATATGCCCGGATGAAGGCACGCAACAACAACCATGCGCATTTTCCGTTTGAAAAAGTGGTTTTGCCGTTGGCGATGCTGGCCGTCGGCAGCTTGCTTCTGAACTATTCACAATTATAAAAATCGAGGAGGATAATTATGAAAAAAATTGATAACGTAAAAGAATTCGTGGAACGGATTGATTCTTCAAAAAAGCTAAATCCCAAAGATTTGTCATCGGATCAGGATTTGACGATAGCGATTATGAATCTTATCAGCATTGAGGAACATCTGGTTTTTTCGGGAGCCAAAACCAATAAAAACTCTTTTTATGATTTGATTGAAGAGGTCAGAGAGCTGCGCAAGACCCTGATGCAAAAAATTATTCCTTCGTATGAAGGGGAAGTTTGGTGTATTTCCAAACATTTGCTGGCTTCTTCAATGCGATTGATGGAAGTGGGTACCAAACAACAAAGCTTGCATAATACGGAAGAAGCCTATAAACTGTTTAATCAGGCGTACGAGCTTTATTGTTTGTTTTGGGGGCTTAATATGAATATGCTTAACGTTGACGACGTTAAGTGGCTGGAGGACAAGTCTGCGGAGGTTAAGCAGCTCTCCGACAAGATTGAAAAGGCCCCAGCGGTTTCCGAATCGCCGAAGAACGAAAAAAGCGGCACTCTGTCCAAGATGAAGGCATTTGTCCGCAAAGCCGTAGACTGTTGTATCGAATAAGGAGAAAAAGATGAAAAAATATGCATTTTTGCTGGCAGTGTTAACATTTTTGGTCAGCGGCTGCGATACCGGAACCAAAGCAGACGAAGAAATCAATCCGGACAAGCTGTATTTCTTTTACTCCAACGGTTGTCCGCATTGCCACGACGCTCTTGAATACATCAACAAAAAATATCCGGATTTGAAAATGACAATGGTGAACGTGGGGAATCCGGGAGGCTTTAACCTGATGGTAAAATGCGCACGCAAGTTTAATTTGGGCGACCGCATCGGGACGCCGCTGTTTTGCATGGGACGCAAACACCTGATGGGATGGGCTCCGCAGAACGAACGCAAGTTCGATATGTATGTGCGTCCGTTCGTCAAGGAATAACGGAGGCGCGCGATGAGCGAACAACTGCCCGACGAAGTGATGAAAAAAGCCGTAAAGGGGATAAGCTACATAGCGCATCCCCTGCGTTTGCGGATATTGGAGTTTATCGACGTCAACGGGGCGTCTTCCGTTTCCGCCATTACCAAAGCCGTGGGTGAAGAGCAGGTTATTGTTTCGCAGAGCCTGAAGAAACTTCGTGATGCCAATCTGGTGAAAACCGAACGCCGGGGGCTTTTTATTTATTATAATATCCGCGAAGAGTATCCGGCCAGCATCTTTGTTTGTATTCGTAAGCTTTTCGGCTATATGACGGACAGCTTTTATTTTTTGCAGGATGATTACAAAGCGATTTTGCCGCGGGATTATACCAAAATGGTTGCGAATCAGATTAAGTTGTTTGCAAATTACGATAAGATGCGCATTTTGGAATATTTGACGCTTAAGGGTGAGAGCAACGTTTCGGAGATTGTTTGCGGCGTGGCGTGTGAACAGCTGAAAGTTTCGCAGTATCTGAAGCGGCTGCGTGACGACGGCTTTGTGGTTTGCCGCAGAGAAGGGCGTTTTGTGATTTACAACATTACCAACGGCGTTCATAAAACGGCCATTCAATGTATTCACAAACGTTATGAATCTTTGAGCGATAAAAACGAATTCTAAAAAAAGGCCTTTGAGAAAAGGCCTTTTTCTTTTACAGCGAATTGAGCCATAAGGCGATTTTGTTATCTACGGCTTGATTGTATTTTTCCGGCAGGTTGTTGAACTCGGCCGCAATTTGAATTTTTGCATTTTTTGCCTGAGCGGCAAAGTCGCTTAAAAAGCTGCCGGCATTGCTTCCCTGCGTTGAGAACGGAACGACTTTTTTGCCCAGAAAATCAGTTTGTTTGAGGTAAGAGGAAAGCGGTGTTGCCAAAGTATACCACCAAACGGGACCGCCGACGAAAACGACGTCATACTGCTCTAAGGCGGGGAGAGGTTCTTTTAACTGCGGGTATTCCCCTTTTTTTATCTGGTTGCGCAATGTGAGGTAGAACCACGGTGTTGTGTTTATTTTTTCTGCGGTTTGGATTTCATAGATGTCGGCATTGGTGAGTTTTTTTATTTTGTCGGCGATTTCTTTGGTATGTCCGCTCAGAGAGTAATAAACGACCAAAACTTTGCCAAGGTTGTTGTTATAGGTTATTTTTTCTTTTTCGTATGCAGACATAGTTCTGGCGTTTTTCAGGGCAACACGGTAATGGTGTATGCCGGCTGCGGCCAAGGCGATGAGAATGATTGCCAGCAAAATGTATAGAATAATCTTAATCATACTTTTGTTTCCTTTGCTATAAATTCGAGCCGTTTTTTATAATAGTGTTTTTTTTATTAAATAAACAGATTAATTTCGTTTTACAGCGGCAGCAGTTAAAAAATCTTTTCACTGTTTATTATTTCGACGGCGATTTGTCTGGCAATTTGACTGGCTCGGGTTCGGTAACCGGGAGCAGCGTTGTTGTCATTGTCATCCAGGCGTACGGCAAAAAATATTTTGTTGTCGGCAGTTTCATAAAAGCCGACAAACCATGCATCGACAACCTTGTCGTTTTTGACGCCCATTCCAGTTTTACCATAAATTTTAACAGGGGAATCCTGTATTTTCATAACGCTCTGGAGATCGGCGGCGGCAGGGGAGTTTTTCTTAAAGATTTCTGCCAGTACCCGCGTTTGTTCAACCGGTGAAATCTTCAGGGAGGATTCCAGCCAGAAGCCGCGCAGTTCCGGTATGTTCGTATTGCTGTTAAGCAAACCTTTCCAGTCGGAGGTATCCATATTGCCGTAGTTGAATTTTTGCAGATAATGTTTGGTGCGCATTTCGCCGACTTCGTCAATAAGACGGCGGTAATACCAAACGCAGGATGTCTGAAAGGCCTGCGGAAAGGTGATGTCCCGGTTCCATTGGGGATTCCAGTAAGTCTTGCGGTTCCATTTGCGCAGAGAGTCTTGCATGGATATTTTGTGTTCGGAAAGGCCGATGTACGAGGACATAATTTTGAATGTGGAACAGGGCGAAGATTGTTTGTAGCTCAATGCCTTATTGTATATTTTAGATTGTCCGGTATTGGCATTATAGAAAACGGCGGTACCGTTAAGGCCTGCAAAATAAGAGGAAAGGTCAATCTCTTCGGTTTTTGTTCGGCAGCAGGAAAGCAATGTGAGGGAAACCAGTAAAATAAGATATTTTTTCATTTAATGTCTGCCGTGCGCTAATTACCACAAAAAAAAAGCCATCTATTCGATGGCTTGATTTTTTATGGTAGCGAGGGAGGGATTCGAACCCACGACACAAGGATTATGATTCCTCCGCTCTACCGACTGAGCTACCCCGCCATCAAATTCACGTATTTAATAATATTTCTGAATGCCTTTGTCAATAAATATTTTTAAGTTTTTATAATTTGTGTTCTTTGAAAAAATTTTGAGTGCTTAAAAACAGGTTTTTCGGCAGATTATCAAGGTCAAACCATTTCCATTCGGCACATTTGTCCGGTTCCATACATCGGGGCGTGCCGCTGAATTTTGTTGTGGTCAGGTTCAGGGTTATGTAGTGTTTGTTGCTTTCTTTGAAGTAGTCGTTGGTGACGCCTGCAAGCGTGACGCTGTCGGGTACGATATCCAGTCCGGTTTCCTCTTTGGCCTCGCGTACAGCTGCTTGTGCGTTGCTTTCTCCGAATTCCATATGCCCGCCGGGAGGACACCAGGTTCCGCAGCCGTGAGCGCTTTTGCGCAAGCCAAGCAGAAGTTGCCGTTTTTCGTTGACGATGTATAAGCCGACGCCTACTTTAATGGTATTTTCCATTCTTTTTCTCCTTGATTTGCAACAGATGTTAGCAAAGGCCGAGGCAAAAGTAAATTGTAAAATTGTTTCGGCAAAATGTTTAAATGGCGGCAAGACGTCATAAATATTATAAAAACGGATATATGCTGTTTAGGAGAAAAGCATGAGAAAAAATTTCTGGAGTTTTTTTATCAGTATGCCGGCAACGGTACTTATCTATATGCCTTTGATTTTATTGTGGCTGGAATATCGCCAATGGCCTTTAGCCGGATTTTCCTGGTGGCGTTACGGGGCAGCCTTTGTTTTATTGTGGGGCGGCGTTATCTTTTGTTTGTGGGCTTATTTTTCCTTGATGAGAGAGGGAGAGGCCGAGGTTAAAAATTTTCGTCTGAATTCTCGTAAACTGGTTACGGAAGGTCCGTATCGTTTTGTGAGAAATCCCATGGCTCTCGGCACCGGTGCCATTTTGGCGGGAGAAGCTCTTTATTTCGGATCGTGGTATATTTTTATTTGGGCATTGGTGGTGATTGAGGTTATGTCTTATTACATTACTCATGTGGAGGAATATAAACTCGCAAATAAATTCGGTCAGTCTTATATTAATTATAAACTTGACGTAGGAAAATGGTGGCCTCGGAAAATTATTTTCAAAGAATGGCTGAAGCGAAAATAAATCAAAAACCCCGGGATGTTAAGTCCCGGGGTTTTGAGCCTATCCATATTAGTTGCAGACAACGCATTTGGCGCAAGGGCTGGCCATAATTACCCTATAGCCCCGATAACAGCTCCAAGCCCATGAGTCAACATCCTCATTTAGAACAATGGAACCACCGCTGCATTGGAAATATTGGGGGTCAGTCCGGCAGATACATACACCGCCTGAAGGTTGAGGCACATAACCGGAACTGCAAGTACATTGCGGTTTTCCGCCCGGAGACGTGCAACTGGCATTAGCCGGACAGCTGTAGCTGTCACAGGGATTTTTACACTTATAGCAGGTTCCCGAAGTTGCGCCGCAAGAGCATACTTTAGCTGTTGTCCCGCTTTGGATGTAATTAGATGAACAAGTTGAAGCAGAGTATCCGCTGGGACAGCTGTAGCTGTGAGTGTGCGCCGGGGCTTTGTAACAGGTTCCCGAAGCAGCACC
>HF995255.1 GCA_000432275.1 Proteobacteria bacterium CAG:495 | reverse complement strand
ACAAAAAGAGAGTAAATAGTTATTTGTGCGGCATGGACGGAAAAGAGGAATTGTTTTTTTATAAAAATGATGCTAAAACCAATGTAATTGCTCAAATTATTAATTAAACAATTATAGCCATGAAAAACAAAATTTTTAGAAGAGAGCTGTTTAATGCAATAATGGTATTGCTTTTCGGCGTATTGATGGTCATTTTATACCATGCCTTTCACTATGAATTGGCCAATGTGTATCTTTTGATTTTTTATGCAGTCTGCTCAATCGTTTTTACAATCGGAACCGGTTGGATACTCATGTTGCTGGTTTGTTACGGAGTGCATCTTCGGATTAAACGGCGGCTTAAACGAAAGGCCCCGTCTTGTAAGATTGAAGTTTTGTATTGTTCAATAACTTCACTTAAAAGGAAATGTTATTTTTATTTTTGCTCTGAAAACGAGCTCAAAAAAATTCGCGAAATGTTTAGGACATCGGTTCAACTGCCGGATGTCATCGAAAGGCAGACTTACTTTCGGGAGATAAATTATTTCATTGCAAAAAATGCGCGTGGTTGACTTAAAAAGGAAGAGATTTGCCTCTTCCTTTTCTATTATTCCTCATTTTCGGCCCATTCGATTCTTGCCCGAGCCAATTCGCGGTTATCGCCGTCATAAGTCTGGATGCTGTGCGTGGTGACAAGTCCGTCACATTCGGTTAAGACCGTAATCTTTTCTCCGATATGTCCTTCTTTTTTATAATTAATCTCGATTTTAGACGGATTGTGAGACAGACGAAAATCCGGATTGACCGCCTCTGATGCCCATAAGGCGTAAACGCCGTTGTTAACATGCTTGTTCAGGTCAATATCATCAAAGCGGACCCTGAATTTTGTTTGTTCATCTATCCTTTCAACCTCTTTTATTTTGCCTTCAAATTCCGTTTCTATCGCTCTGTCGTCGATGATTTGATATTCCGGCAGATTGTCTCGTAGTGAAATCGGTCTTTTTTTCATAAAATTAATCAAAATCCACTGGCTTGAGGCTGCAATGATTCTTTCGCCGTCTTTTCCGTAAACCTCATAATCGCGGATTGCCGCCAGTTTCTTTTCAACGGCGGGCCACGTGACGATTTTCACTTTCTCGTGAATTTTCGGCAGCCTTTTGATGCGAATTTCATAATTTGAACCGACCCAGGCAAATCCCTTGCTTAGGACATAGTCCAGTCCCAGCCCCAGCTGTGCGGCATTAATGTCTGCCATATCCTGAAAAATGTTCATTAACGTCACAATCCGCAAATTATTGTTGCGGTCACATTCATAGGAGCGGATGGTATATTCTTTAGTGTATTTCTTTAATTCCATGAGATGTTCCTTTTCTTTGGCGCTGATGGATGAACATTTTAAATTTGTTGCGGCAGCGGCGCGAACTTATGGTTCTCTTCAGAAAACCTTCGCCGGAGGTTGGCTTTTGCCATACTTCGGTAAAATAAGCATAATCGTCGTCATAGTTGACGACCAGCCATGTTGCGGGACTTGATTTGACCAGTTCGCAGCTTTTGCCGCTGAGGCGGTAAACGTCATTATTGTGCGGTGTTGTGCTGATGAGCTTCATCTCCAGACATTCCGCCAGCTCGCGAAAACTGTCCGTAACATATGCCGGGCAATGGGTCGGGATAAAGATGGGGTGAGTCAAAATATTGTTCAAATATTCGTAATCGCCCAAAAATCCGTGTCCGTATCCCTGCAATTCGGGAATGTTCTCCACGCTGGCAAACGGGATGTTGCGGGAGTTAAGCTGCCCTTTTAGCGGGTTGAAGAAAGTTTTTGCGGTAATAATCCCGTAAGCGTCCTTGTTTTCATTGCAAAACGGCCCCAAATCGTTGTAAGTCCCGATTACGGCATAGTTGTCGTCGAGGCTTCCAATCTCTTCGTCCGGCTTAAACAGAACTTTTATTCTCTTGCCCGCCATTTTTTCAAACGAAATTCCGTATCGGACAATCAGCTTTAGGTAGCTGTAAAAATCCTTGTTGCCGTAAAAAATGACGTTTTTACGTAGTTTCAATGCTGCCAGAAAGGCCATAATATACATTTCCGGATGTGTGGGATATACCGGAATAAAAATCTTTTTCTTGCGGGATTTCTTTATCAGTTCAACCAGCTTTTTAAACGTCGTCACCTCTTTGACGGCAAACCCGTCTTCGGTAACGCCGTAAAAGTCCGCAACTACACAGTCAATCTCTTGGGCACGTTGTTTAATCCTTTTAAGGTTGGTTGGCTTGCGGAAATAGGTGCTGCGATCGATTTTCATGTCGCCGGTATGATATACCGTTGCGTATTTGGATTTTATAATCAGTCCGAAGCTGTCAAAACAGGTATGGGAAGAAGACAAAACCTCAATTTCCAGGCTGCCCAGGCTGATGATGTCTCCGTCGGCGACGACTTGGAACATGGGACGGCGTTTTTGCGCTAACCCGAACTCCTCATACAGCTCATCCAAAATCATTTTGGTATATCTGCCGCCGTACAGGGGCGGCAAAACGTAGCCTGCCTTCAGATAGTGGACTATTCCGTTAAGATGATCGGGATGGGAATGGGTGATAAAAATAGCCTTGGGCAGTAAATCCCGGCTGTTAAGCAGTTCTCTGATGTCTGGAACCGCCGCTGCCGAATTTTTTATGCCCAAGGCCTGATGATTGTCAAATTTTCCCAAGTCAACAATGATTGTCGTCCGGGATATTTCTTTTTTTGATTTTATGACATCCGTATACTGGTAGCAGTGGCCGCTTATCTGGTCAATATTGTTACCGCCTAAAGGCCTCCAGTAAAAGCCGTTCTCTGCCGTATAGTCTGCCATAATCCCTTGTTAATTCTGTCTTTGCTTGTTTTTCCGGTACTCTTCCAGCTTTGCCTGACGCCACGCATTGGCTTTTTGAGCAACCGTCTGTTCGATTCTTCTTTTATTCTTAGCATAGACAGATTCAGTTTCAAGCTTTTTTGTTTTAGGCTGTTCAACTTTTCCGAACAACTTTGTGTTCAGGTTGTTTTGAGCCTGCTTGACCATTTCATAAGCTGAAACCAGTTTCTTTTTATATCTCTGAGCCTTCCGGGGAACGCTGGAATGGTAGGCCATGGCGGCTTTAATCCAGTCATTGTCTCTGTTGGCATAAAGGTTTTTCAAAAATTTTGCCCCGTATTCAACGTTTTTTTCGGGGTCAAATGCTTCTTCGACACTCTTGAAAGCATCTGGGTGATATGCCAGGTTAATTTGCATACAACCGACGTCGATGCTTTTGACACCCGCCTTTTGCAGGCGTTTGACTTCACGGACGGCTTGCGCTTTGGTTTCAAAGTAAGTTCCTTTGCCCTGAGCGTTTACGGTCCACGGCCAAGCGACTTTTTGCTTTGTCTTGGCATTCCATCTTCCTGTTTCGACACTCGAGATGGTAGTGAGTAAGTGTTCTTTAATCTGATACTTTTTTTCAAATTTTTGTGTGGCATCCATACAAACCAAGGCGTCGTCTCTGACTTCGGAGTAGGCCTGAGCTTGTACTGGCTGAATTAACATCAGCAATATTAACAAAAACATTAAATTTTTTGATACGAAACTTCGCATCCCTCTGCTCCCCCAAAACGGCCACAAGCATCCCTTATGCAACAAATATGCCAATTTCAACTTGCTTTAAGGCGTGAAAAAGTTTTTAGAATATCGTCTTGAGGTTGGTTATCAAAAAAAACTTATAAACTCCCAAATTGTTAATAAAACAATCATTGCTTATAGTTAAAATCAAAGACCTGCACATATAAATTATTCTTGGCAGATCGCAAAAACAAGGGGGTTTATAGCACAATTATTTTTTAAAATCCAGCAAAATTTTAGCAAGTCGGATAATCGCCTGGCTTACATCATCGCTAACCTTTTGAAAATTTGCGTTTTTTTGAAATACATTCTCATTCATATACAAGCTGCGGTTAATCTCCAGCTGAATGGTGAAAATGTTTTTGCGCGGCTGACAGTAGTTGAAAGCGATATAAGCGCCGGCATACGGACGGTTAAACTCAACCCTGTAATCCTTTTTTTCAAGCTCCCGGCTTAAATTTTCGGATATCTGGGTCGGACAGCTCTCGTCGAATAGAGTGCACAAACAAAAGTCAAGCGGCCGGGTCTCGTTCATAATGTTGCAAATCATGGATGGCATGGAATGGCAATCAATCAAAACGCAGAGGCCGAACTTGCGGACGCATTTGTCCACCAGCTGTTTTAATCGCTTATGATAAGGGTCATATACGTTTTTGATTCTTTCCATGGCTTCGTCATAGGAAATCAATCCGTCATAAATGTTTTTGCTCTGCGAGACGATTCGGTGAATCACGCCGAGTCCCACCCGGCATCGGCGGCTGCCGGAACTGTTGGGATTTTGCGGCGCATTGAAATACATTTGCTCGTCGATTTCGATTTTATCGCGGTTAACGTCCACAAAAGTCCGGGGAATATTCATGCTGAGCAGCGGAATTCCGGCGTCGGAAGCCTGTCGGACGATTTCAGTGACAAAGCTGTCCTCTGAGCTGCGCAGCTCATCTTCGCTGAGTTTGCTGTTGGCCAGAAACTCGGGCGGAAAGTCTCTGCCGCTGTGCGGAGAAGACAATACCACCGGAAACTGAATGTCTTTGGTGTTAAACTCCTCAAAGATATTCAGCTTTTTGTAGTTTACGCGAAAATCGATTTTTTTTTCGGCCACGTTTCGTTTCCTTTTCTAAGCTAACAAATTATAGCAAAACAAATGTTAAAGATTCGCTAATGCCGGATGTTTCCGTCGGAAATGCCCCTTAAAGGCTTTTTTACCATTGTGCTATACATTGTTTGCCAAATAAGGTATAATAAAACATTATTCCTGTTCGGGAGAATTGTGATGGATATAGCAGAAAGCCGTTTAAGTGCAATGGAAAGTATCGGAGAAAATCTGCTTCGTGCCGATAATATTCTTAAAAATGAAGATCGCGGCATCATTTCCGATATCTATGATCTCTACAAAAATTTTATGAATGATGACTTGTCTTCCCGCAATGTTAGTTACGCCGTCACAGATGAGGCTGCCGGGCTGTTGGCGCTTAACAGTGCCAATGCCGGGCTGCTGACCAAAAGAGATTACTATATCGAAAGCAAAGAGCGTATGATTCGATTGACAATGGCTCGTTTGCGTCGCAGTAACATTAAGATTGACGAAGCCCGAAAAAAAGAAATTTATGAAGATGTCGAGCGTAGTATGCGCCTGAATCTTGAACAGGTAAAAGACTTGTCCCGGGTTTCCCGCCTCAAACAAATGGTTCTCAATGCTGACGATGCGTCTTTTGAACGCCTGATAAACAATTATGTTCGTCAGGCCGAACAGATTAATCAGCCGCGCAGTCCGGAGGATAAAACGTCGATTCGGCAGCCAATGCCTGAATTTACGGCATCAGAAGAATACAATACCAGTGATCCCGTAACGTTTGAGGAAGTTTATCTCAATGAAAGAGGTGTCGGATTTTCACCTGAGAATATTGAACGTTTTGATCGGGTTGCCGCTGAAATGTCTGTAGCGCAGGGAGCTTATAACAAATATCAAAGTTTTGTTCGGGCTGGTTCTGAGGTTGTCGAAAACAAAGATCCGAATACACTAGCCGAAGGAATTGAACAGCTTTACCATAATTTTTATGCCGCATCCCCGCAGGATAACGCTGCAGAAATTAATTTGCAGCAAGCAATCAACGATTCGGAAACGCAATGTCGGTTATTCCGGGATTCCCAAAACAATATCAGGATTGACACTTCGGCTTATTCGGAACCGGCCGCAAAACGCCATGCTCTGCAAAAGGTTTTAGAAGCAGGGCGCACTCGGCAGGAACAGCAGTTGAATAAAGTTTTAAATGGCAAACCTTTGGGCGAATATATTAATAATTATCGCCAAAACTATCAAAGGGCTTTAGGCAGCCAAAGTTCGGCTCGTCTGGCCGAGGCAATGGTTAACGATAATATTGAGGTAATAGACCGGGTTTCCAATGTTGGCGCGGCAGCCGGTATGACATTAACCGTCGTTGGGGGCGTAGTTGCGTTTGTTGCACCGCCGGCAGCACCGTTGGGAATGATGGTAAGCAAGGCCGGAACCGGTATTTCGGTTGCCAGCATGGGTGCGCGCAGTATTGCCGGTTATACGGAAGCCTTGACCCGCGACAATGTGGATTATAATGAAATCATCGGCCGTAATAAAGATTTGGCTATGGATATTGCCGGTTTTGCTATTGGTTCTGCTGCGGGGGCTACAGGCGGAAAACTGGCTAAAAATTTAATTAATAACGGAAGCAGCCGGGTTGCCGCAATGATTGCGGATAAAGGAACCGACTACACGCTTTCTCTTGCCGGAGATTTAGCGATGATGGGTGCTTTGCAGCTTCAGCAAAACGTTGGCGATCTGGCAGAGAATAATCTTATGGGACTGGCCGTTTCAAGTATTTCCGGTATTCGCCACGGATTACGTCACGGTCAGGTGCAAAATGCTCCTTCAGATGTTCTTGGCCTTAAACGTGTTGTTTATGAAAACGGCCGCTATCAGGTTACGTCCACCCGAGACATTGAGAGAGAGCAGATTGCGAGCAGAAATCGTCAGCAGGCAGAAAAGGTTCTTGCCGTTGCCGGGATAGATAAAACGCATCCGTATTATAGCCAATTTTATGCGCAAACATTGTCCACGGTTCATCATGGCCGCCAATACAGTGCTAATGAAGATGTCGTGGCTCAAAAAATTATCGACGAACTGCAAAAACCGGATATCACGCCGCAACAAATGCAAAAGTTTGCTTTTGACTATCGCGATGAAATGATTGAAAACCAGCAAGCAAATGCTTCTGGCAGTACGTTTGATAATCGAGATCAAAGTGCCCCGACTTTAAGACAACAAATTAACAATACCCTGAAAAGCGGTGTTGAATTGCGTCGGCAGATTAATCCTGACTATCCGGAAATCTTTTATAATGATAAAGGCCAATTGGAAGATATCATCGTTGATTTGTCAAAAGGCAGCGAGAATTCTGCTGTCGGAATTATTAACGGTACGATTGCAAAGTATAAAAAGTTTGGTGTAGATTTTGATGCCGAAGCAAACCAGTTTCTTATCAAGGGCAAACCGGTTAATGTTCAGAAGTTTTTTAAAGGCAAACAAGAACAGCTTGAGAAATTTCTCAACAAAATAAAATCGGAACCGGAAAGCTTTGACGCTGCTGATTATGAATTGTTCTCTGTTATCTCTGGCGGTAATTATGCCAAGTTTACCGAACTCAAAATGATTCGCGGTAAAGCCGGTGACAAGCGTAATTTAGCTCTTCGTAATGCTCTGAACGATGAAATATTGTTTAATCGTTTTAGCGAGGAAATGAATGGAAAGAATTTTGATTTTCAGACGGTTGCTGCCAATGCTGAAAATTTGAGCAAAGATTATGCCGGGAAGTCGTCAATTATAGCCAAAGAGTCTGAACAGGGTAAAATCAGTTCGACGGGAGAAGATTTGTCGGCAAATGAAATTGACCGTATAGAATTTTCGGTTCGTCCGTCAGAATTAGCCAAACAATCTACGTATCAAAACTGGAAAAGTTGTATGAATGCGGTAGGGCTAAATCATCGCTATGTTGATGATTCTATCGGTCAAGGCTCAATTATTGCTTATGGTTTTAATTCCAAAAATCCGCAAAAGAAAATTTCTCGATTGTTGCTGCATCCTTATATAAATGGTGAAGGCAAAACTTTATATATACCCAATGACCGCCTATACGGCGAAAGCAATAGTGCCTTTGTTAATGCGGTAACACAGTTTGCCGAGCATATTAATGAAGGAAAGGAAGGAATATTTAAATTTAACGCTAACAAGGTTGACGGCACTGACGGATTATATAATGACAATAGTCTGGTAGGAAATAATAGAACTACTGTAATGCGC
>HF995254.1 GCA_000432275.1 Proteobacteria bacterium CAG:495 | reverse complement strand
AATAATTAATACCGGAACCCACAGGTTCGGTTCTTATTATAACAAAAAACAAAGAGATAGTAAATAATTATTTGCACAGGGTGGACGGAAAAATTTTAAGATAAATGGAAATGGTGGGACGGTCAGGATGTGATGTGTTGCAGAACGCAGCTTCAGAACTTAATGTCAACCCTCGGAGCGGAAGGTTGTCAGCAACAGAGAAATAAATTAACAAATTTAGTTCAAACAAGTTCCACAGCTGTGCGGCCGTCCCATTTTTATTATTATAACAGCTTCATTTCACAGTCAACACTTATTTATAGTTGGTAGACTAAAATTATTTATAAAAAAGCCGCTTTACAAAAGCGGCTTTTTACAAACGTTATAATCCGAGTTTTTTATCCAGACGTTCAAGCTCATCAATATAATGAGAAATAAGGCTTAAACCTTTGTTCCAAAATTCCGGATTGTTTGCATCAAGCCCAAACGGTTTCAAAAGCTCGTCATATCGTTTAACACCGGTCTCGGACAACATATGCAGATACTTTTCCTGAAAATGGGGAACAGACCCTTCCTGATAAACCATATAAAGCGAATTAACCAGGCAATCGGCAAAGGAATAGGCATATACGTAAAAAGGCGTGTGGAAAAAGTGGCTGACAATCGGCCATATGGCTCGGCTGTCGTCATCGACAATAACATAATCTCCCAAGCTGGTACGCATTTCATCCAACCAGATTTCTTCCAGCCGTTCTGACGAAAGTTCTCCGTTTTTGCGTTCCTGATGGACTCTGGTTTCAAAGAAATGAAATGCTATCTGACGTACGGCGGTGTTAATCATATCATTAACTTTGGAAGCAATCAGACATAATTTTTCCTTATCGTCGTCCAGACGGGACAGCAATGATTGAAAAGTTATCATTTCCGCAAATACGGACGCAACCTCAGCCAAAGTCAGCGGCGTATCGTCATTGAGCTCGCCTTGGGTAATGCTTAAACGCATATGGCAGCCGTGTCCGAGTTCGTGAGCCAGCGTCAGAACATCATTTTGCTTGCCGACAAAATTCAACATCAGATAAGGATGATATTTTTGCGGCATCGGCATTGCAAAAGCGCCTGAACGTTTGCCGTCACGCGGCGGAACGTCTATCCAGGAATGTTCTGAATCAAAAAACGGCCGGGCCAATTCCTGCAAACGGGGAGAGAAGCGCTGATACGCCTCAAGCACGATTTGAACACTCTCATCCCAAGTGTAATGTTTGTCCGAGCTGAAAGGCAGCGGCGCATTGCGGTCCCAATATTGGATTTTCTCTTTACCGAGCCATTTGGCTTTTAACTTGTAAAAACGGCCGCAGAGGTTGGCATATTGCTTGCGGACGGACTCCGTCAAAGACGCCAGAGCCTTGTCATCAACCTGATTGTCCAGATTGCGGGCGGCAACCGGAGACGCATATTTATGATGCTCGTCACCGATGGCCTTATCTTTGACAATCATATTATAGATAAAGGTAAACAAGCGCGCATTTTCGCGACTGACCCGATTTAACTCTTTGCCTGCCTTTTCACGAACAAGGGGATCTTTGTCCTGAAGCAGCTTTGAAATTTCGGCATCATTATACTCCTTGCCGTCAACGGTATAAACCAAAGCTGCCGACTGTTCGTCATATAAACGGCGCCACGCTCCGCCCGACGTTACAGACTTGTCAAGGAATATAGCCTCCTGTTCTTCCGGCAGTTCATGAGCCTGAAAACGGCGGACACGCTCAAGGAAAGGCTTATAATAAGCCACTTTTTCATCTGCTGCCAATTTGGCAAACTGCGGTTCGGAAAGCTTATTAATTTCCAAAGTGAAAAAAATCGAGGGCTTACTGTATTCGGTCATCTTTTCATCAATATTTTGATAAAAGGCCAAAGCCTCGGTGTTTTTCATTTGAGTAACCATATTCAGATAAGCATAAACGCCCAGCTTACTGCCGATAATGCTGCTCTGCTCTTCAATCTGCAACGCCTCATAGAAATCGGCGGGTAAAATGTCAGCAATTTTTCCCTTGTAGTTATCGGCCAGTTTCTGATTCAGGCGCCGGTATTCTTCCAAGTCTTTTTTTATTTGCGGATCATCAATACCGGAATATAAGTCTTTCAAGTCCCAGCCCGGCAAATTACTCCGGCTGTTCTGCGGGGTTGAAGTCTGGTTGTTCATTTTCCAATTCCTTATTAAGTTGTTTTAAATCCTGCATTTCCACGGCTATGTCCGGATTGGTCTTAAAATATTCCGCCCGGGCAGCATTGTCAAAATTTTCATCTTCCGGCAGTTCGGGAATAAAAATATAATTACTCCACGGAGCTGGCTGCTTGCCGCTCACCCATGCTTTGACACCACCGGCGACAACTTTGGCGTCGCACCAGCTGTTGCCTAATACCGCTTTCAGCATGCATAAGGTTTTTCCATTTTCCGGACAAGCGAGCATCCGTTCCGCCATTGCCTCGGTACAGGGAATAAATCCGCGTTTTTTTGCATCCTGACGCGGGGAAAGCAAAACCAACATAAACAGTACCAAAACACAGAATATGAACAATCCGGTGATTAGGCCAAACCAATGACGTTTAAGAAAATTCATTATTTTCCTTTTCTTTTTTTATACAATTCCTCCAGCAAAGCCAGCTCTTCCTGAGTATTTGCGGCAGAAGCCTCTTCAACGGGACATTCTACGGCGCTGCATTTAAGCCCTTTACGCAAAGCTACGGCAACAGCATCCGTAAGATAATACTCGCCGGCAGCATTTTCATTACTGATTTCGGCTAAAATATCAAACATTGTTTCTCCGTTGAAGCACATCATTCCGGAATTGCAGAAAGTAACGGCCCGCTCTTCATCGGAAGCATCTTTATATTCAACAATACGTTCCAGTTCGCCTTTGGCGTTCATAATCAGGCGTCCGTAACGGGCGGGGTCTTCAGGACGGAATCCGAGGCATACCACGGCATAGCCTTCGCGTCTTTTGTTGACGATAGTTTCAATCGTATGTTTGGTATAAAGCGGCTGGTCGCCGAAAATGACCAAAATGTCACCGTTAAAACCGCACAATTCCGCCCGGGCAGCCAAAACGGCGTGACACGTGCCAAGCTGTTTTTCCTGCACACAGGTGGGCAGCGGAGACACTTCTTTTTTGACGAGATCACCGTCAGGCGCGATTACGGTAACTATTTTTTCTACACCGGCCCCTTCCAGCATATCGATAATATGGCGAATCATCGGCTTTCCGTCAACCGGCATTAAAACTTTCGGAAGATCCGATTTCATACGGGTTCCTTTGCCGGCTCCCAGAATAATGGCTGCGATTTTATTTTCGTGCATTCAAAAAACTCCTTTATAACTTTTTAATAACTTTAGCTTATACTAACAAATATCTTTTATTTGTTAACAAAGAGTATCATTTTATGAAAAAACTTTTTCTTGCAATTTGTTTCATCATAGCGGGAAGCAGCCAGCTTCAGGCCAGAGTGCAGGAAGTGCTGGACATGAGCAGCGTGCCGCAGCCCCAGCAACAAACGCAGACCACCAATCCCAAGGTTACCGAAGTTTCTGCCGACGGACTGGGAAAATTTTTGATGACACGCATCCAGTCAACGGTTATTCAAGACCCGAAAGACGTCAAAACCGAAGCGATGTTTGTTGCTCCCAGCGATGATCCGGTCGGGGTGGAGGAAGAAAAAGGAACTTTTCAAAAAATTTATGAAGAGGCCATGCAAAGAGCAACCGCCGGCGAACAATATCAGGGACAAAGAGAAGACCTCGCCGCCATATCTGCCGATATGGCTGACACCCGCGAACAGCAGCAACAAGAGTGGGATGTTCCCGATTTTCCGGTCATTAACGCGCTTTTGCCCCCGGACAACCGCAGAGAGGTTGTTCCTGCCAGAGAACATATTCCGTATTTGATGACGAACATTGAAATTTTGAGCAACGGAATGACAAAATTCAACGAGACGGTTGTTGTGGTAGCAAACGGCAACAAATTGCGCCATGGTTTGACCAAAGCTTTGCCTAAGTATATTTATTCACGGGAAAACAAGCTGCAAAAAGTTGATTATTCTCTGCTAGGCGTCACCGTCAACGATCAGCCGATTGACTACAAAATGGTTGAACAGGGAGAGCGTATTTTATTTATTCCCCAAAACGACTATGAACTGGAACCCGGTGTTTACACGTATAATTTCAAATACGTCAATTCTCAGGGAATCTGGGATTACGGCGACTTTAAAGAGTTTTACTGGGATGTTAACGGAAGCGCTTGGAATCTGATTGTCGCCAAGGCCGGCGCAACGGTTACTTTGCCGCCGGGGATTGCGCCGCTGGGACAGGAATTTTATCTGGGGTATCCGCAATATCTGCGCAGCGACTGGATTACGCTGGTACGCGAAAACGACACGACTTACGGCTATGCGGCGCAAAATCCGCTTTTCATCGGCGAAGGATTTCACCTGATTATCTCTTTGCCGGAAGATGCCGTTATGAATCCGACCTTCAGCCAAAAGCTGATGCTGAAAATAGACCGTTATTCGGATATTTTATTCAGCCTTTTAGGGCTGGCGGCCATTTGGATTTCATTTGTCGTTTCCTGGAAGTTTATTAAGGCCAGCAAAGGACAGCTGAAATTCAGCCTGAAAAAGAACGGCATTATGCTTCGCTATCTGGCGTTTAACAAATTTGATCTGGCTTCTTTCGGCAGTTTTTTGCTGGAATTATATAAAAAGAACATTATTGACATTCAAAAAGCCGACGACACCATTTTGCTGATTAAAAGAACAGACAACCTGCACTCCTTGAGCAAAGCGGAGAAAAAAGCGGTCGAGCAGCTTTTTACCAACAACGAAGCCGTTCTGAACGTCAATAAATCCAATTTCTTAAAAATCAAAAGGGCGGCGGTTTATCTGGAAAAAGAACTGCATAGCAAGTTGCGCAATTACATTATAAAGCTTAACAGCGGCTACCTGTTTTTCAGCCTGGGAATGCTTGCCATTACCGAATTCTTTATTGCGGCAATGAAAGTCAACGTTTATCCCGTATGGTCGCTGGAATTATTAACAACGCTGGTTATGCTGGTCGGAATTATAGTTTTTAATTTAAAAATGCTTAAATTATATACAAGAATCATAGCCAAGGTTATCGGGGGCATTATCATTATGGCCGGCTTTGCCATGCAGTCTGCGCTGATTTCACCTTGGGCGGTTTTATTTATTCTTCTCAGCCTGATTATCATCAGCATCTATACATCAAGCTATGCTCAAAGAAACGGTTTGTTGAGAGAGCAAATAAGAGAAGCATCAGACATGCGCAATATTTTGCTTCAGAGAAAGGAAAACCTGATGCTGGGACGCGATATCGTCAATCAACAGGCTAACATCATGGCTCTGAACCTGGTAACGGAATTCAACAGCGATGAGAAACAAAAAAACGAGTATTTTAAGCTTGATGCCGTTCAGGCGCTGATTGACAAACTAAGAGCATAAATAAAAAGCCGGATTAATCCGGCTTTTTATTTATAAGCATCACATTGTCTACCCGACACCCAGTTTTTCCAGATATTTGTTCAGCTTTTCCGAACGTTCGGGATGCATTGAAAGATTCCTCGCGAGATAATCCCGACACCGTTCCTCAGCATCATACTGCTTATCGGAAGGAATCGCTCCTTTATAGAATATCGAGCGCCAGCGGAGTTGATCCTGAAAGGGAATATTTGCCTTATGCAGGGAATATCCTACTTTGGCAACCGCGAAAAAAGCCCAACTTTCTTCTGCATGGTTTTCCAGTAGTTCGAAAAACTTGTCGTAGTTGGTATATTCGCCGCCTTCGGTCATTCGGGAAATCAGACTTTCCATAAAAGGATTATAAGCCCTTTTCCCATAACATTCCAAACATACTTGCAGCAATTCCTCTCCGGTAATCACCGGTACTGGGTTTATCATCCAGTCGGCAAAACACGTATTAAGCAAAGAATACAAAGTACTGGATGTGACACTAAATTTTTTAAGCCGTTCAAGAACATCTTTTCGAGAATACGGCATTGTTACGCTTAAATACATAGTCTTAAAAATTAATAATAAAACAAGAAAGCAAGCAATAAACCAAACAGGCGGGAGGATAGCGGGACGGCGGGGGAGATATAAAGATTAAGAAAAAAAAGAAGCCCTTGCAAAGGAGCAAGGGCAAATAAAGAACAACAAACATAAACAGAAGGAGTATGC
>HF995253.1 GCA_000432275.1 Proteobacteria bacterium CAG:495 | reverse complement strand
AAATAGTTATTTGTGCGGCGTGGACGGAAAAATTGGGATAGAAATAAATTTTAATGCGATTAATTAATAAAATGCTGATATGATGTCTGAACAGGGAGGAAACGCATATGAAAAAATATCTTATTTTAGGGTTTGTGGTCGTGTTAATCGGCGTCAGCGGCGCGCTTGTCTGGCAAGCCAAGTCATCAAGACTCACGCTAAAAGGAATCAGCGGGGAAGCCATCAGTGCCGAAGATTTGAACAAATGGGATAAAAGCAGCGACAATATGCAGACTGAAGTTCAGGGCAACCAGCTTTACATTCAGGAATCAATCGGGTCTGAGGGGGTTGCGTTGGTTTATCCGCAGAAAATCAGCGGCGACTTTATTTTCAAGTTTAAGTTAATGAGTCTTACTCAGACCGGAAAAATAAAAATCATCAGCCGCAACGATGACGGCGACTATGAATATATTGTCGAACTGCAACAACTCCGCAGCAAACAAACGGCTAAAATCTGGAGAGACGGCGCTTTAGTCGGACAGGCAGACGCTTTTACGCTGAAACCGGACGTTTTTTATCAAATTATATTTGAACGTTCAGGAAGACAGCTGAATTTGGAAATTGACGGCAAAACCGTCATATCTTCAACGGAAAACAAACCGGCACAAAACGCAACGCTCGGCATCAGGATAGAAGGCCGCCCCGATCATCCGGCAGCTATAGAAATCAAGGACGTCGAACTTTATTATAACCGATAAAAAAACACCCTGTGAATGAACGCAGGGTGTTTTTATCATCAGATTATTGTTGTTTAACAGGTCCGAGTTCCTTAAATGCAATTTCTTGTCCGTTGTTGGTTACCAATACTAAATTGGAATCAACAAAATGGAAGCTGACTATGCGAGGCAAAATCTGCAAATAATTGTGTTCTGCCTCCATTTCCTTCTCCGGTCCCATCATCATCGTTGCACCGACCGGACCGAATTTAATTTGATCACCTTTGACTTCATAAGAGCCAAAGTAATTATTTACGACCTTGCCGAAATAACGCGGTTCGTCGGCAGAGAAGCCCAGAGTAATAACGGCATTGTTTTGGGCCTGCAACATTTGGTACTCTTTGCCCTTAAAAGATTGTTCCGGTTTGGAAGTACAACCGGCTACAACCAATATTGCCAGCAAGGCAAGCGCTAATTTTTTCATTTTTTTCTCCTTATCATGTCATAATGGGCGATAATATCTTATTTTTCCGGTTCAGACAACATTTATTTAAGACAACTGGGAACAGGCCTGCTGCTGAACCTTACAAAGGATTTCGGCGCTGCCCCGCAGTTTTTTCAGTTCATCAGCAGACAAAGAAGGCTGCAACGTGTTTCCGACGCCTTCGGCGCCGACGACCGACGGCAGAGACAGGCATACATTTTGCAGCCCTTCAATATTTTCATGCAAAGAACTGACTGTCAAAACCCGTCTCTCGTTTTTGGCAACAGCCTTACAAATTGTACTCAACGCTCCGGCAATGCCGTAATAAGTGGCTTTTTTGCCATGATAAATGCGGTACGCTATCTGTACAACGTCCTCGGCAATATGCGCCTTTATTTCCGACGTCAACGGACGTCCTATTCCGGCGGCAAACTCCTCTATGCAGGTAGCGCCGACACAGGCCGAAGACCATGACACTACCGCAGAATCGCCATGTTCGCCTAAAACCAGGGCATGCAGCGACTGCGGCGAAATATCTAGATATTTGGCCAGAAGCGAACGAAAACGCGCCGTATCCAATACCGTGCCGGAACCGATAACCCTCGATTTTGGAAACCCGGACAGCTGCAAAGCAACCATTGTCATCACGTCTACCGGATTGGTCGTTACGACAATAATCGAATCGGGAGCATATTTTACCAAACCAGGAATAATGGATTTAAACATTCTTGTATTGCCATCCACAAGCTCTAAACGGGAGGCGGTAAAATTGGGCGCTCCGTCCGCGGTAATAATGACGACATCAGCCCCTTTCAGGTCTGAATAATCACCTTCATAAATGGTACAGTCCTGTTTGAAAGCCGTTGCATGAATGATATCATCAGCCTCGGCTTCAGCCCGGACCTTATTGATATCCACGAGGACAATTTCCCGTGCGGTTCCCTCTATGGCCAAAGTATATGCCGTTGTGCTGCCAACCAAACCGGCTCCGATAATCCCGACTTTCATAATTCACCCTCCTTATCAAAACATTTATCGATAATGTAATATCTTCTTTGACAGATTTAAAACAAAAACTGCATAAAATTATCGGCACCGGTTTCAGAAATCTAATAATTTATTTGTATTGTATTTCTTTTTTTAAAACTTATTTTGAGAAGATTTGACCACCTAAATCGAGATGCTGGATAATAAAGAATATATTTGAAAATCAACGTTTATTTTTGTAGTATACTAAAAAAGAGAGGTTACTATGAAAAAACTATATCTGCTTTTGTTTG